>NYXK01000075.1 GCA_002685535.1 Deltaproteobacteria bacterium | reverse complement strand
AATACAAAAAATTAATTGAAAATATTATATATACATAAACAAAAGAAAAACAATAACAAAAAAAAAAACATTCTCCAAATTCCCAAATACCTTCAACGCTGGAAGTTCCCGATAACGTTATAACTATTAAAAGCGCCCAAGCTTCTAATATCCGAATTCCCTTTCCCAAATATTCCGCTTATAAAACTAATAAGCTAAAAATAAACATTAAACGAAATTATTAACATAAAAAGTTGGTTCAAATTACTAAGCAACAAAAATCAAATAATGTAACATAAACGAAATATCAAAACAAGTACTAAAGAAATATAAATATAGCAAATTCGTTAAAAAAAAGAAAATACATAAAATGCGCGAGATAAATATTCTTATACTAAAGGTACTCGCTTTCTTTCAGCTTTATTTTCAAAGGCCTACTTATCCCGATAACTAGCGCTTAATCGCCTTATGCTTATGAAGTTCGTTAGCTAGCTGGGGATATTACTAAAAAGCTTAAAATCAAAAGGAAGAAAATGCGTTTCAATAATATAAAGCGCTAAATCGGAATCATTAAAAGCAAAGGCTCAAACTTCCCAATACTTCGAAAGTTCCCCTAATACAAATAAGAGTTACCTCAATCCACTAACAAGCTTGTTTTTTATCTCTCGAATAATCACACCCCGCTGCACCTGTTTTTTGTATTAAAGGTTGCGAAATAACTAAATAAATAACTCCCTCAATTTATACAGTTATTGTTTCTTAAACCTTATACATATTTTATTAACATAAAACTTATATTATTTAATCATACCTAATTTTTCCCTTATAAAGAACTTATTCTTGCGTCAATCACTATAAATATATGGAAGGGCAAATCCCAAGCAACCACACAATAAGAAAGAAAGCACTTAAAGCATAAAAATAAACTTGATATAAAAAAACAATTTAATCAAATCAAAAGATAAGATAAATCTGAGTAGCGGGATTTATCATTTTGAAAGTAAAAAAAAAAATGTATTAGATAGAAATTATCGTCAATTATAAGATAAGTGGTGTTGAAAGAAATGGAAGGAAAGTTGGCTCTTATATCGAAGCAGGCTTGGCAAAGCCGCATCCGATAACGTGACATCCAACCACCAAAATCAAGTGGCCCTGCCACAATACCTTCCAGTAGCTGTATTTTTCTGGCGATTATCTCGCATATTGAGGGCTATTTTTCTTTCTTTTCAAGTCAAGGGGCTTCAATTATTAGGTTTCATTTATGCGCCTATTAAATTGTTAGGAATACTTTAATAAATATAATGAGAAGTCAAAGCTAAATCTTAAGATCGTACACAAAGCGCGAAAGTATAAAGATGCAAAATGTACTTAATAAAAGTTAATTCAAATAGCTAAAGCTTCACAATTTTCCTTTTCCAATAAAATTCACCACATATCACTTGATTACCTTTCGCTTCTACGCGTTTCTCAAATCCCAAATCAAACAACAACAATTCTCTTTAACGCCTTTCAAGTTCTACCACCTTAAGCACACACCTCCATTTACCAGTCTCGCAACAATTTGATAACAATTAAATTATCGATTACAAAAAACGCATTAAATTGATTAAAAGTGGTAATTGTAAGATTAGGGAAATTAAGGCTTGATAGCAAAAGAGCTACTAAATAATCAGTGAAGTTAAGCCTCTATTCTAAGCCGAACAATCTATTAAATTAGCATTTTCATGATATAATTTCTATTAGCAATAACAAATCTAGGACTTGTTTTCTTAAAATCATATTTTAAAACATGACAAATTTAACGTTTTTTATATTCATAAATTTCAGCGATGATTATTCTTAAGGTAAGCTCATTTAACAAGCATGTAGTGATTAAATGGACGCCATGTCCTGTTGCTAGTGGCAACATTTTGGTGAATCGCCTAGCTGAATCCACTTTAGGCGTTGGAGATATACTTTAAGACGTAACAGAATCCATAATTGAATCGATAAGTGAAACTGCAAGTAACGGATTATCATCAAATAGATAAGGTTGGACTTGTTCTTATAAATAATAAATTTCAAAATCTAATTAAAGCAATCGCTTGTTATTGTGAGATTCAAAGGTTTTAAGATCAACTCATTAAGAAAGTGTTTTTAGAGGAAGCGTTGTAAGGGATCATAGCAGCGTCTCTGACTCTCGCTTATCGAACAGGTTGCGAGGCTCAATCGGGCTCCTTGCCAAACCTTTCGATCGCCAAGGCTATAATTGGAAAGAGACACTTGGATCCTATCTCTATTGGACGATTAGGGGCCCGATGCGGCTCTCTTGTCGATCCCGGATATAATTAGAATTCGGCAAGGAATCATTTTCTGCCCCCTGCCTTTGCCCCATGTCTCTGCCCCCTGTCTTTGCCCCCTGTCTTTGTACCCCGTCTCTTAAGTGAGATCATGTGTGTACCTAATGAGATATGCTTATGTTTAGCAGACGGCCACTTTACTTCCGTAAATATGAGTGGCAATTTAAGCGAACCCACCAGCGTAATGAAGTTGCTTGTTTTTTAATTTTGAAGAATTACATACAAATAAAAGGCAATGAAGCTTTCAACTTTTCTAATACCAAAAACGCCTCATTCACAATCTGGTGGGAATTTGCAGTGCTCACTTTAAATTTTTTTGCGATAGTAGCTCATTTTTGAATATCCCTCTTTAGATGCTGGTTTTCTAATTCTGCTGCATGCAATATCGCTGTAAGCTAGTTCGCAGCTGCTTTAGCATCTTGCTTAAGTGTTGACTTTGCCGCAGCAGTATCCTTCAGCTTGGTGGCCTCACCCATTAACCTTGAATTTTCTGCTTCTAACGTCTCTCCCTGCGTCCAGAGACGCACCCCGTGACAAGACAAAGCATAGGTACTTTGGATTCGGAAGGCTCTAATTTCATAAACACCTTAAAATTTTGAATACTTTTTGGAACAATCATGTTATGTACGATTCCCGAACATCCCTGAATTAGTAACTTTGAAAATTATAATCGCGTCGTCGCTGCTTTGCTGATTTGCGAAGTGCCTCTTTTCCTAGTGTAATCAAGCCCATCAACCTACAACATCAATACCAAGCATATTTTGCCCGTATAAACATATAAATCAGTTAGATCTGATATTTATATCATCCCACGCAAACAAGAACTCGTTATCAGCCTTATGCCGATTAGGGCGTGATGTAATACATGACGTCGCCACATGAATCGGTACCTCCCAAATAAGCGAACAAGGGTTCCTGGTCAATTTATTGTATTCATAAAGCCACGGTAAAAGGTAATTTAGCCTGTGGCTATCAAACCTTGCCGACATTTCCCGCTTCCCCGACGTACTCCGACAACGCCAAAAGCCACTCCCCGCACCGCTCGAAACGCCATTTTCGCCCATGTCCGGCACTACAGTCGCTTGCAAAATCGGCTACGCCTCCTTTTGCTCAAGAAGATTCCGAGCACATACCACATGAGCCTGTTTTAGCGGACTATATTAGCAACTCCTATCACCTAGCGTCTCAACATACTACGTACAGGGGGCAATAAATATCAAATGGCCTGACCAATTGAGAAGTAAGATCAGGTATCTTGACCAGGTCATTGCTCAGATCACCTTAGAAATGGGCCACCAAAAGGTGACATTTAACAACTACTACCGCCTGTACGTAATAACATCCGATCAATATCTAATCAACATCTGATTAGCATCTGATTAACATTTGACTGGTATCTGATTGACATCTAATTAACAACTGATTGACTATAATAAATTCTTTAAAACCCTTTTTAAAAGTCTGCGTTCTGTAAAGAGCAGAAATATTTCTTAATACGACGCGTTTTAGCATGAGTCTGAAATATTCAAACCCACAGCTAAAGATGATTGCTTTTACTAGCATTCTCCGACCTATAAACCGGAATATGATGCATTTTATTACTTGCCTATATGGTCGGTTCTTAGTCTTTTTTTTATATTGCAATTCGACATTCGCTTCACCTTTGCCAGAACCGTCGAACACAAGCGATATGGGTAGCCAGGATCGAAGTAGCACCTTCCAAATTTTCGCGGACGGGACACAGGATCTTGCCGCTCTTCTAGGGCTTTTTGCAACAGACTCGGTAGAACGCTTTTGCACCGACTATGGGCAAGGCGCTCTTTGTGTTGCAGTGTCTCATTGCTCAGTCCTAGGCTTTCTCGGTTGGGTACGAGCTATGGTTAAACTTGGCATCGGCGCGAAAGCGTGTGAAGGAGTGGGCTTTCCAACTGCAAACCTGCGTAACCTATTAGGAGTTGCTGTGCAAGATAGACTTTCGCCAAACGAGCTCACAGAGCTTAATTATGTTAGTCAAGTCTATTATCAAGAATCCGTGTGCTGGAAGTTGGAAAAGAAGATCCTACATACAAAGGACAGTTTGGCAATTTTCGGGCTCGAACCCGAAAACCTTCATGAATCACGCCAGCAGAACGAGTATATCGATCAAGATCCGAGGGGCTCACCATGCAAACGGTTATCCCGAATGCGAATGTACGAAGAGACATGGTTCCCATACGGCTCTCCTCAATACTTCCTGAAAAAGAAACTCAAAAATTTCGAAGAATGGTTGATGACCATGGCCCTTAACGATAGACCCTTTTTTGCCCTCATTCTACAAATGGAAACCCATATCATGCACGTGGCCCGGAGATTGCGACCTAGGATGATCGTCATACCAGTTTTCCACGTTGCTTCAAGCGCTGCTACTGCACTGACGTTGCTCCCTTTCTCGAAGGAATGGTCATGGACAAGAATCTTAGGTTGCGTAGGATTCATGTCGTCTACTGTCTTTTGTTCACTCATGTGGTGCACGGTATATCACGTCGAGCAGCTCCCGGCGTCAACTCTATGGAACGAGCAGACCACGCGGTCTAGATATCTGGCTTTCTTCTATACAGGACCAGGTTACGTTGTCTTCCAAGCTCGAGGATTGATTGGTACATCAAGTGGACATTGGAGTACAGTTTTAAGGTTCATGTCGATTGGGTTTGCGGCACTCGCCACTATATCTTACGTATGTCAGTACATAGAGATTCGTAAGACCAGTGCTGCTCAGTCAGGAAATTGGCTTGGAATTCAAGCGGGATTAGCTCTTCTTCGCTTAGCTGTCTGGGTACTTGGCTCGTCTCAGTTCTTGCCAAAGTTTACACTGGACCATACACAACCACTCCTACGATTTCGCTTTCGGTGTTTTGTTCGGTGGAGGTTCCAAATCAGTATTCCTTCCTGTCGAAGGGACACCACGTGCCCATACATTAAGATCCCTACGCTCAACACCACTGCTCGCTATACGGAGGTATTCCGGCCCTGCTGTATTTCAGAAAAAGCCAGCCACTCGAAGGAATATCCGAAATATGTTGTGGAAGATGAGCTCGTCATCGCTTGGGCTATGACACGAAGTCAAGGGGCCATGCTGACGATACCGCGCTGGATTTTAGACTGCTTGTTCCTGCACTCCGATAGGGAATTTGGAGAGCTTTTCTCTTGCTGGATAGAATTATGGGACACTGAGTATGATGATCTCTGGGGAAACAATTGTCTCGCCAGGTTGGGAAGAACATCGACCATTATGACAAGTGCAATATCCGCAAATTCGAAAAAGGGGCAAGGCCATGATGATACTCTGCCTAATGCAGAAATAAGGTCCCAAAACAGGTACCACGGCCAACATGCTACAATGAGTGGAGCACTGGTGCAAGACGATGGTGATGCATTGCGATGTAAAGCACGCAAAAGCTTCGACGAGTTTACCGCAAACGAAGGACCTAGCACTTCAGCTGATTTTACGAGCTCGAACATGCATGCATTTGGTGAACGGTCACTAGAATCCTGGCCGAAGGAAGTGCACGTGAGGAATGGCGAAGAAGTTTTGAGGCATTTAGAAGCTTCCACTGGCAAGGAAGCTCCTCATATTTCGGGCTGCCAGAAACAGAACATCGGTATGGAAGCAGATACATGCAGTGAAAATTACAGCAACCACTACCAGGCCATGAGCGAACCCGTCACACCACCTGGGAATACCAACGAGACCAGTGTCCTAGAAAGGAGTTCTAGTTGGCCGATATCATCTGCCGAGTTCAACTTCAGAGCAAACAAGTTTACCATATTTCGGCCTTTCACCACACCTCCTTTATCCGAACCGATGTACACCACCACAACTCACTCGCGGCGATCCTACGAATCTTATGAATGGAATCCGTCGTGCAATCGGGTTCCTATGCCGCGAGATTTTCCAGAGGACGATTTTTTCCAAATACCTGGGGTTCAACAGTGCTTCGAAAGTACTCAGTTCTGGGACATTGATCCTACAACATTTGTGCAGTGGCTCTGTGTCCGCCTTCGTGACGAAACACCAGAGTCGTTAGCTTCAATGGCACCAAATATCATTTTTGTAGGCTGTCGAATCTTCAAAACCGAGGGGGGGGTTCAGCTGTGGCCAGGTTACTATGAGAAACACCAAGTTTATCCGAGAAGCAAATACCACCGGGAGAGCTATGTGACCTTCCTTTTTCCCAGCAGTAATACAACACCTCTGCTATTTGCCTGTACCTCCTGTAACAGACATCAAGAGGACTACGATACCAGACTTCAATTCGGCATGTCGCACCCTCATTGCGGAAGTGGTTGCAATGCTCGTGAAAAGGTATATTTTGACACGCTCAGTTACGTTCACGGTCTACTTTCAAAAATGATCTGGGCAGTTGAGAAAGAGTCGAATGGTGATGAACTGGTGGCCGCCGGAACATGCGGTCGCCGTCGAACACCCTCGTCAGAGGGGCGACGAAGAATGCCCGTTCGTGGGCGCCCGAATCGGGTAGGGGGGAATCGCATGGCGCGAAGCACATATGCAACCAGCGCGGCATCGCCGAGATCGGAGGGAGGGCGAGCCACGGGTGTCAGCATCGCGGGATGCTAATGGACAAGTTTGGGGAGAATTTTGGCAGGTTTCGCTCAGTCATCTCTTGCTGTTACTACTACTAGTGCTACAGTACAAGGCTGGAGCTTACGAGAGGTGTGTGAGGGTAGACGGCACAAGATAATGTTGTTTTCGAGGCAAAACTCTAGAATTTCAAGCGTCTCGTGTTCCGAAGCCGTCGCAAATAAGTACCCGTGGTTTCTTATTAGCTTGGTCTTGGGTTTAGGGATGAAAGACACGCTTGAGCCACTCGAGGCTGATTTTGGAGTCAGTATATCCAGATTCAGAAATCGCATAGTGCTATCTGGGGGTGGGTAGTGGGCTGCTGCCAAGCTCTTATGGAATGTTCGAGAAGCTCGCTCTGATGGTGCTCACGTGATTCAGGTCGAATTTAGTGGGTCAAATGCCTTCGAAATGAGCTGATAAGCTCAGAGAGAAGGTTCTTCGAAGAGAGAGAGAGCGCGGGGCCTTTGGCCTTTCCTTTTTCCGAAATTTTTTCCGTTTTGTTTAGTAATATCTTAAAAATCTTGTGGCTTCTTGTGGCTAAGCTGGTGGCCTACCTCACTGTTTCAGACATCTCACTGGAGTCGATGCTGCTTTCTTTTTATATATTCGAAGGTGTTTTGCCTCACCTTTGTAACAGCTTACTAAGCACTTATTCCTAGAGTTTGTGCTTTTTATTTCTATCCATGGCTTACACTTTATACTTTGAGAAGGTACTGCACAGTTCTAGCTCTATTATGTCATCTCCTCTAAATTTGTGCTTACTTCATCATCTCAGCCTTCTAGGCTAGGGGATAGCCCAAGCCTCGATTGTAATAGTGTAGGGTTCTGTTACGTGACACGTGACTGTCCATCACGTGGCGAGTACACTTCACTGTATTTAGCGGCAGCAGCTGTCTTCTCTTCTGGCATCATGAATATATAAGTACACCCACCCTAGAGTAATTCTCTAACTTAATGAGTTATACGCGAAGATTCCTCCGCAGACGGCGGAGATTCGTGTGCACGAGAAGACTACAGAAACAAAACTTCGAAGAAACAGGACAAAAACTAATATTCTTCATAGTCGGAGAAATCTTCCAAATCCCACACCTCAACCACCCCCACTTCACAAATGGAGGGTTCTGCCTCCAAGATCGCCGTGACTCGGATTTCAAATAGCCGTCACACATTTTCTTCGGTATTTTGCAACACATCCTTTCTGTCCAAAATCCTCCGTTTCCAAAGAAGCCACGCCCCTAGTGTCAAAATTGTCGTGATGAGAGAACTCAAAACAAAAACCCACCATCCAGGCGACACCACAGAACGACCCGTCACTTCACCACGCCAAATCTGTAGATCTAAAGCTCCTGATGAGAAGATTGCAGACACAAAAGTTGTCGGCAGAAAGACGAGCGTAAGGTAGGCGATAGTTTTCATCGCTTCACTATCTCGCTTGGTGTCATGTGCAATCTGTGTTGAGAGTTTGGTGTCTTCGTCCATGATGTGATTGTACTGATAACTGAATTGCGTCCTTATTGCTTTCTCCAGGTAGTCGAGAGTGTGGGCATGAAATCCTGCGCGATGAATAATGCTCTGTACAAGTTCCTTCGGAATTTCATAGTGATATGTTCTTCGTAGCTCATCAGCCATTTGGAGGTATTGCTGCGCAATATCAATGAGACTTTGGCAATCTCTCATTGTCCAGGTTACGTTGTTGTAATTTTCGTAGATAATATCGATTTTTCTTTTCGACTCCTTGGTGGATTTAATTTTCCAGCTGCGAATCCATTCAGCCATATTTCTTGAGTATATGCCCTGCATGTTCTCCCCTGTTGCCAAGACTTCAATATTGAGATTTTGTGTCTCGAGGTCTATGTATTGTTGACAGCAGTCCAAAAGAACACCAAAGATTGCCAGAGGGTTTTGTTGTAGGTCGATTTGGGCGATTTTCAATAAGCTTGATGCAGAGCCAAAATCTAGCATATTGCAGCCTAACAGTTTGTGGCTGAGAATTTCTTTCGATGACAATATCATGCCCAAGGACGAGGTAGCTAGTTCATATCTTCCGAATGCGACAATGAAGTTGGAATGTCCGGGTCCCCACCGAAAGCCAATATTGATAGCTTTAGGTGGTGACGGGTTTGTGACAGAGAGGCTTGACATTTCTTCAATGGTGTATTCAAAACGTGTCAAAGAGCCGGGTTTGAGAATATTGCCTATAAATGAAGGTGGGAGCTGCCACTGCGAGCAAGCCGACATAATAAAACTCTTGGGAGCATTGAATCCAAGAACATCTCCACCACAAGATTCGAGAATCCGAACAGGTGGAGAGGTTGTCGGTTTTGGGTGATGTCGGAGGTCATCTTCAGACAAAACATTTTGAATTGGGAACTCTTCAACTTGATCCTTAATTAGGCGATAATATCGTAAGGCATTCTCTGTTGCATATGCTGGACCATTGCTCATCCAACCTCCGGGTAATGCCATTGCGTATCGATGAGCTTGTGGTTAAGTTGTCGTGGTTTTTCTGCTGTTTGTAAAACCCAAGTTTACAACTGCGAAGATGGGATGTTTTGATGCACGGCTGCGGGGGTTGAAGAAGGTGGTGTGACACCATGACAACGGAACTCATCAGGCCACTGCTCGGCGACTCGGTCACTACTATAGTACTGCAGTACAGTTAAGTTCGAAATCGGCTTCAGTTCCACTCAATGACTGCTTTTATACTCTTAACTTCGAAATGCCTTCGAAATAAGCTGAAAGCTGAGAGAAGGTTCTTCGACAAGAAGAGAGGGGCGGGCTTCGGCAAAACTTTGTTCCAATAGTAATTTTTTAGTAATCTCTATGATCCTTGCTCGAATCCTTGATTTGATGCAGTCCTGGCGTTTCCTTAAAACTGTTTCAATACTCTCTTCAAACGTTTTTCCGCGCCGTGTTCTCCTACGTTTTGTCCTTGAGTTCGCTTGAGCGGGGGCGCCGTGCGCTACCTTGTCGAATTCACCCAAACGTTTCTTAATTAAATGCCAATACTCGAAGGTATTTCGAAGGCTTTTTGTGAGCTGGAGGCGAGCACCCAAGTAAATACGGTATATTGTGCCTCGGCTATTTGACATTAGTAATCAAGTGGCGTTCGCGCCCCTCCCCTTTCAAGGCATGACTCCTGTACTGCATCATTCTCGCTTCTGAGGCTCTTCAAAAATTGGGGCCTTATTCTTTTATCATGAAACCTTACTTTAAGTGTTTTGGACTTCCAAAAGACCTTAGTAGCCATGATTAAGTTGGGGAAACGCCGACGCAACGATCAGTGAAGTGATCAGAACGATCGACAGCATCATCACCTGCACCTTTTTTCTTATTGCTGAGTGCTATGTTGAAGAAGAAATAGTTGAAGAAAGTGATGTATAAATAACAGATTTGTATACTTGCTGCAAAAATAGTTACAACACCGAAAGTACATATTCGTTTCGTGACGAGGTGCGTCTCTGGACGCAGGGAGAGACGTTAATTCCGAAATTCTGTTAGTAAAGTTTGCTGCTGGTCCAATGAAAAGATTATTCTAGCGCCGGCATTAGCTTCATACTTCGGGTGACAATTAGCTTACGTACTTCTTTTGCTATAGCTTCAAACGAAATACCAACTTTTTAACATAATTCCATGTAAGCTCCAATTGAATGCTTGCTTAAGTTCTTTTCAAAGAGATGCATTTTTAATGATAGAGATTGCTAAAAATAGGAGTCTTTTATGCATGTAATAAAACAAGCTTTTAATAGGTTGATTGATATTCTTAGCTTGCTTTTTGTTATATCTTATTAGTATCAAGCAAATTTTGTAATTTGTAAGGGCGTAGATTTTATTAATATGCTCCGAAAGCTTTTCATAACATTCCGTCTTTCATTTGGCACGATTTAAGTTATTTGGTCGAAGTAAAGCCATTTTTTTAATAATTGGGTATGTTTATAATTAAACTTGCCTTAATCATTTATATAGCTTGAATTGATGAAGCATCGCTTTATGGGTCCTTTTTTAAACTATCTATTTTTATGGGGATCCCTTTCTAGCTCCCTTTGTATAGCGAGTGTCAATACACAAATTTAGAAGAGCGAAGCATTGTTTAACGGAAGATTATAGCACAGCCTCTAAATAACCATAGGGACCCGATACAGCTCCCTCGCCTAATTTATCAGGGGCAAAGTGATCGCTGCTATTCAGGCTTCGCATTGGTTGTGGTTTGCTACGAGCGATGATATGTCGCGGAGCAAATGCCAATCACCAAAGCCTGATCCTACGAAGATTGGCAGATATTGCTCGAGTCCAAGGCGTGTTTGTTTGAATTCTGTATTCATAATTTCATAAAAAAAGTTGTGATATAATTTACAAATCTCGGGAGGCGGACATTCTCGCCTAAAAGTAGTGTGGAGGGGCAAATCCCAAGCAACCACACAACAAGAGAGGGAGCACTCAAGGCATAAGGATAGACTTGATATAAAAAAACGGTTTGATCAAATCAAAAGATAAGATAAATCTAAATAGCGGGATTTGTCATTTTAAGGGTGGAAAAAAGAATATATTAGATAGAAATTATCGTCAATTGTAAGATAAGTGGTGTTAAAAGAAATGGAAGGAAAGTTGGCTCTTATATCGAAGCAAGCTTGGCAAAGCCGCATCCGATAACGTGACATCCAACCACCAAAATCAAATGGCCCTGCCACATACGCCCCCCTCTCCAAATAATCAACTCATCCTCAAGTTACAGAATCGCAAATTATAACAACAAAATCAAATAGCTAAATTACAACGCAGTTGTGGAGGATGCAACCATGTCAGGTGACAATCGACAAGTCAGAATAACTTCACTTTTGAAAGCAAACATTCACTTGCTTAGCGTCCCCGCTATTAGCAATCATATATATAAGCAGCCTCTTCTCCTGCAACTTGCAACTTCCAACTTTCCAATTACACCTCCTTTCTTTTTCCTCTTCAACTTCTAACAGCGCAATTCTTTTGCACTTTTTGACGTTTCCTTTATCAATCTTGAGGCTTTCCTTTTATAACGATGCGTCGTTTGAGGTCTCGCATCATCGATCTTGCGATTTCAGCTTCTTGCGAGGCAAGGTAAGGCTGATCATTTACCTCGCCTTGATTTAAGCTGACCAAGTTTAGTAAAAACAAGATTGAGGCCTTTTTTTTTATTAACAACTTCTTCAAAGCTTTATTACTTCATCTTCTTCTCCTCTAACGACTTCGCTATTGTTGTTAATTCCTTTGATTGCAAGATTTGCGATTTACTCAACTTCTCTCTTAAGGCTTCAAAACTTCCATCTAGCTAAGTTCTTCTCCTCTCTTTGCGCTCTTCTCACAACTATAAAGCATCTCCGCAACGATTAACTCAATGCAACGACTACCTCTTGCAAATCAAGATCTTTTCGCCATAACTTGAATTATTGCTCTCTTGCTAAGTTTCCCTTCCTCTTCATCTATTGCAACTCTTTAACATCATTATTCAAAACTAAACTTTGCGCGATAGCAAGATAAGATTGAGCCGCCTCTCCATCTTCAAATCGATTTATAATATCGTAATTTTGGCTCACCTCAAGATGAAGTTTCTTAATTATCTTAATGTGCCTTAATTACGCTTTCGCTTTTTTATAGATTCCCATCGTTATTATTTTGTTACTTCACAACTTCTAAAGTTGAATTATCTTCTTCTCTAAGCTGGTCATCTTTCTTTTGCCTTTCTCTTTTCACTTCTTTTTCCTTCTATTGCAAAGTTCTATTAACATCATATCAAATTCGTTTACTTCTTGCTTTTTAAGGAAGTTGGTATTTTGCTTTGGTATTTAGAAAAAAGCTTTGAATAACACGTAACCTTTTATAATGCTTTATGCAACNTNNACNTTTTNNNTTTGNAACNTNNTATTNNGCATNNTANTAATCNTTNCTTAANAATAAAGCCTTGTGAAATATAAGGTTGTTTAGGCCTTGAGCAAGCGTAGATGGGAGTTCAACGTTCTACGCCTTAATATCCATGGCCCCGGCAAAGTCTAGATCGATTTTCTCTTGCGCTGATAATAGGCAGGCTTCTTTTTTACCTTAACCACGAATATTTCGTGAACTTCCTTAACACTTTTTCTTTTTTTTTTACCCTGCAATAGTTTCTTGCCTTGATAAACACATGCGCATGCACGAATATATACTTGTATAAGGTTGGCAGCAGTGGAGTGAAGTTTTAAAAGTGTTGGGTAACTAGTAACTTTGTAATAGTTTTGGAAAAGGTGAAAGTTAATAGATTAGTCTTTGGCAATAGGGGTTGCTGAAGCTCCTATTTGCTGGCATATAGTTTTCTTTAACCTTATCGTTGTTATTAAGCCGTAAGACCCATTGAAGTTAACGGAATTTGCAAATTATACTTAAAGTTCAGGATTAGCGATACGCTTAAAAGAAATAAGGGTTTTTCTTGAATTAAGCTACTTGTTACGCAACCTCCAAATTGCTTAGCCTAACTTCAATTCGATATAGAAACAAGTTTAACTTTCTTGTTTTTAAAGCATTTAACATGCTAAGGCCTATCATATGAGGTTTGATCTTAATCTAATGATAGTTTTAGGAATGTTCGATAGCTCTGAAAGACATATAAGCTTATCACCAACTTCATTATCTTGAGGACCTCTTGAAATCGTTCAACTTCAATTGTTTGATGCTGGCTTTAGCCTTGGGCTAATACGCAGGCTCGCGGACTTAAACGCCGTTATATCATACCTTTGCTTTTTAGCTATATCTCCTACTAGCACTCAGATTGCGGCATATTTGTGCTTTTTCCACCCGCTTGCCTCCACGCTTAAAAGGTTAATGATGATGTAAGTTGGGCCCAAACCTAGCAAACATAGTTGGGAAAAATAACGCGGCCTTTTCAAAATAAATGTAAAATTCCTTTCTTAAAGAAGTTTAGTTAGAAGTTATCAGCCGATAACATATTCAGACCTCCGATAAAAGCATGAGCACGTCTTGCTTCAATAGGAAACAAAACTAGGGAATTTCTACTTATAATGAGACCTGAGCCAACCAATGTTAGTTTTCTTAGAAGCTATAGTGAAAGTTTTATTTGATAGGCAATCATTAAGAAAACGAATATAAAGGTAGTTTTAGGTTTAAGGCAATATAAAAGCGCCCTGATTCTGTCATTGGCTTTTAAGAGGAAGTTAATTCCATGGAATTAGTAAAGCCGCCTACTTTATTATTTTCCGCCTACAAATTTCCTTTATCACTCTACTTTTTACCATAAATCAGAAATCTTTATTATTAGATCAAGCATTGCTATAAGAGATGCTATAAGTATTAGCGGCAAAGTAATTCTAGGGAAACAAATATTTTAAACGCTAGATGTCGCTTCTGAGGGGGTTTCATTGCTAAAAGATTTAACTGCTCATTCCAAGAAAGCGGCGCTTAAACGGGACCTGCTTTTGCAACGAACTTAGCGTGTAAAGGAGGAACCTTTCATTGCTCACTTTCAAAATATATTGCTTAAAGCTATTGCGTTCGTCATAAAACGTGCAAATCAAACCCTAATTACCTTTTCTTAACAAAATGACTAGTAATTTCTTTCTTAAAAGGTATTATAATAACGGAAAGTCTTACAATTCTCACTATACACTCAAAAAAGTTATTAGTATTAGCATAAGTAACAGTTAAATGCAGAAATCGTTAAGCTTCGCTTTATCTTTATACTTGGCCAGTTGCCTCGTGAAGCCAATTCTTTTTTCTGAATCATTAAGAAAGTTTTGGCTCTTTATTCCAGCGTTTACTTATTAAAATATAGCGTCTTAAATAATTGCTTTAGTAGGTAATTCATTGATCAAGAGGCTGCTTTTTGATGCATCTTGTGCTGGCTTTGCTTTTTGCTTCCAATTCCAAGTTCAGCGTTTGCAATATAATGCTAAAGAGGTTTTCGAAGCTGCTAAGAAGTCCATAGCAAAGCGTTTTTATAACGGCGATAAGATATATGCTAAAGGAGTTGTTATTGCTAAATAAGGAGTTTCAGTACTTCGCTATTATCATTTAGCAATGCTTTGTTAACGCTTTGTCAGCATTAATTTCCGCCCCCCTTTCCAAATAAG
The DNA here is from genome assembly GCA_002685535.1 of Deltaproteobacteria bacterium. Lineage (GTDB taxonomy): Bacteria > SAR324 > SAR324 > SAR324 > NAC60-12 > Arctic96AD-7. The sequence goes on along the minus strand of NYXK01000075.1, from coordinate 45,858 downwards.
TAATGCGTCTTCGCATCTACTCATTCGAATCATTTACAAATGCCCTATATTGGCTCTTTTATTCAAACGTTAAAACAAGTACTCTGATCATTATTCCATCTGGCTTTATATATTATTTAATAATATGTTCAAGGTTCTCCAAATCTATAGGGTCAGTTAGTGGGGTATTTTCCCTGCTTGAAGCGGCGCTTGTATTATTAAAATGCCGTTTTGAAACTTCATCTTCAACATTATAAATAAAATGTTGTCGCTTATGGAAAAGTTTAAATCGATTTCCAGCGTATGTCCCCTTAAGTTGAAGGCCATCATTTCCTAATTTTTTCAAGATGTAATAACTTTTACTATTAACTTCAGCAATCTCATACAATTCAAGCTATTGAAAGTCCAGTATTTTATCAAAGCTCTTGTCAACTTCTTTTAAAGCATCGTACCTCAAGACTAAATCTTTGACTTTCAAAGGCCAATGTCAAATGTTATGATTCAAATTAAAAGCTTCTTTCTCTTCTTATTTTCGGCGTGTCTTTTAAAGGTAGGCTTCGTTCAAGTGGTTTTGCCTAAATTGAAATTAGGTGACTTAAAGCTGAATGAATTTGTTGCGATTTTCGATTTCTTCAGTAAACAAGCTTCTCCAAATAAGGTAATAAATTTCCATAGGGAGAATAGGCTCTTTCCCATAAACCAAGTAAAAGGGCATATAACTTGTGAAAGCGTTTGTTGTAATTCGATTAGCAAACAATATCGCCAAAAAGTTTACTATCTACTTTCCCTCCATTTTCGAAAATGCGTTTTTAATCAGTCCGTAACCTTTCTTAATCATTTTGTTAGCCTTAGGGTTATAAGCTAAGATTTATATCCTTTAAATTTCCATTTTATTAAGTAGCCAAATAACTTCCTTTATGTTTTCACCCCCTTCGTTAACAACAAGCCTTCAAAAGAGTCTGTAACAATATATAATATCTTGCCAAATGAATTTAGCAACTTAATCCATTATTTTTAAAGAAAGTATTCTAACTTCAACCCATTCACTCATATCGTCTCGAGCTATTACCAAATACTTTTTCCCGTCTTGAGTAGGCATGTAAGTGATATCAATAGCCTACTTCTCTATTAAGCCATTCAAAGCAGTGGGAAAAAGAGGCTCTTCTTATCTCTTAGCATTCTGATATTAGCATTTAGTACAAATCTTGACGTATTCGGCAGCATCCTTATAACACCCTTTCCAATAATACCTTATTAAAATCCGGTGATACGTGCTTTTTCGCCCTTTGTGGCCCAAATTGTCGTGACAACCTTTAAGAATTCGACTCTTGTCTTTATCAGTATCAATGATAAGCTTTGTAAGCGAACTTCTCGCGGATAATCTCCAAACTTTCTCGCTATGAATATCGTAATTCAAAGCCTTTCATTTAAATTTCCGAAAGTTCTTCCTATCCATTCCCTTTGGAATTTTCATCGTTGTGACATATTCGGCAATTTTTAAAAAGTCTTCGCCATAATCCCTAAAGGATACTAGCGAAGTTCGAGGGTTTCCTTCGTTGCTTTCCATATCTGAGCTCGATACTGAAATCTCTTCGTCCTCTCAAAGTCTCTGAACTTACTTTTTCATTTCCCTAAAGATACCACTTCGTCTCTCTAGCTCAGGATCTATAAAGGCTTCATTTTCTTCCTCTTCAATAGCTTCAACAAGGCAAAATTCATATGCTCCAAGTTCGGCAAGAATCTAATTCTCATTATTATTCTCTTCAGCAGTATTTGATTCTGTATCTTTAAAATGTTTAAGCTTTTTAAAAAGAAAATTAGCGGCGGTATACGTAGCGCCTTTAACGTGCCGAACTTCAAAGTTAAAAAGCCTAATTCAAGTAAGCCAGCATGTAAGCATAGCGCTAGAGTGGTCGTAAGCAGCTCCGTTCAATTGGGCCACTAGCGTATTAGCATTTGTTTTCATAACAAAATGCATTCTAATAAGCCAAATCTTCAATTTCTTCAAGATATATAGCATTTCTTTGCACTCTTGCTTAATAGCGTCATAATTGCATTTCATCTTACTTCAGAAGCTACTTTCATAACAAGCAGGATGTAACTTCCTATTATCTTTATCTCTTTGGGCTAAAAAGCTTTCCCAATTATCACCATTAAAATCCACTGAAACCACTATTTTTCCGGCATCTTCATTATAATCAATCTTACAGAGAACCAAAATAAAGTACAAAATATTTTGAAGTTGTTTCTTAGCTTTCCCTTAAATATTCGGATCCCAGTAAAACTTAACTCCTTTCCGGGTAAGCAAATAGAGGGGCTCTGCAATTAACCGAAAGTCTTTAATCCAAATACAAAAGTAAATTACTAATCCGAGAAATCCCTTCACTTCTTTAACGTTGCTCAGCTCAATCCAATTTTGCACTTTAAGTAAGTAAGTAGCTGAAAGTTCCCATCCAATAAAGTTTGTAACATAACCGATAATGTTCATTTCATTCCGGCAAAACTAAAACTTGGCCTCAATAATAGCTCCAGATCGCTCTAATCATTTAAAAGTTTTGTTAAGGTTAAAAATATGCTTCAAAACAAATCGCCGAATCTTAAGGTAAACTTCTTATTATCCGTAATTTGTAAATGGCTCTTTTACATCAATATCATCAAAAAAAGGCATTACAACGTTAAGAATAATGTCTTTTAAGATCCTAATGATTGTCCATACAAATTAAGCCATCGAATTGATATACCCTTAAGGGAATGTAATGTTCTTAACTAAGCTAATATTAAGAACCCAAAAGATAATCATATCCCGGCTAACTTGATATAAGATTTGTTAATCATATTCGGAATAAAGGTCCACTAAGCTTGCAATGTGACATCCAGCGAATTCCTCAAAAAACTCATTTACAAAAGAAAGTAAATTAGCATCTCTTCAAGTTACCGCATTAAGCATTATTGCCAAATTAATAAGTTGATATTTGCCCAGCTTTTTCTTTTTGACTAAAAATCAAACATTCCGATATAATCTTTTTGAAAGTTTTAGAACTTCTTTGTCAAAGCAATCCTATACCATTTTCATAACTTCCAAAATTAATGCTCAAAGTAACAGGAAATTTGGTACTTGCTATACCTTATGCGGAATCGTCTTTAAAACCACTAAAAAAAAAACATCTTCATAAAATCATCCACACTCAGGCTACTCAAAAAAAATAACATCTTCTTGATTAAGCATCATCTCATCAAATAACACTCTTTTTTTAGGAAAAAGCATATCTCCCACATCAAGACTAGCGAGTCTTTCTAAAGTAAGTTGGGTCCCACAAGAAATTGCCGAAAATCAAAGTAAAAGTAAGTGTTGGTATTTTTCGACTTGCTATTGCAAAATATCTTGAACTTTTAAACATTTATACCAATCGTTCCTTCCCCTTGGAAAGTTACCAATCCCGTCAGCTTCGTCTACTAATTGCACTTTCTTAACCTTCGATTTATACATTGTCCACACTTAACAAGTTTGCTCGTTAAATCTGAAAAGGTTACCAAATTCTAAGTTCTTGTAATCTATAGTGAAATCGAAAGTTGATTCTGGATTCGTTATTTAGCTACCTTCGAATAAAGCCTCTAAATCCTCGAAATCGGCCATCCAAATGCAAAACTCTCATTGTATGTAAGATTAATGCAAGTATTTCTTTATCAAAATTTCCGTTCTCGATTCAACAAAATCGTTTCCGCCCCCTTCTTCAAAACGCTTGACCTCAAGCAAGGAGATATAGCTGTTAAAGCATTCAACCATACCAACAGCACAACTCTGAATATTATCAATTACTTGTTTTCTAATAACTTGTCTTCCCCCTTCAAGGTATAATCATCACTTTAGCTTTTATTATGCTAAATTCGGCCAATTCCGTTCTTGCTTTTTATTGCAAAAATGTCTTTTGCTTCATAAGTAACAAAATTAATCTAAACCACAAGATCTTGAACCAATTGATAATTCCAAAGTTAAATTAAAACCGATTTACCTTCTTTATCCGAAGGATATCGAAAAGAAAATCTTGCCTTCCAAAAAAATAAAAAGCCTAAAATTATCTTGGTACCTAAAATGTTTATGATATAAAATCAAATACAAATAACTAAGTCTCCAACTATAACAGCAATATTATCCGCATAACCAATAAAGCAAGATTTTGTTTTAGTAATAATTTTTAAGGCCATACTTTGACTCTTGGTGATCGATAGGCCTAACCGGATTGCCATTTCTAGAATAATATAGCTGACTTCAACTCCACTATCAAAGGTAGCTCTCACGTCGCTAATTTTAGTGTTTTCAGGAATTGTAACCATTATTTTTGATGTTAGTAAGTAGAAAGTTGCCAGTTAATCTCCTTCCATATTTAGCAAGCATACTTCAGCGCCTTTAAATAAAGGAATTAGCAAATTGCTTTTGATAAGCACATTTTTTCATAACTAAATAAGCCTTGAGTAATAGCACTTAATTATAGCAATAAAAATTGCTAAGAAGAATCTGATGATAGATATAATTTTAAGTGCTAGCTAAAGCTAAGAACTTTCTATAAATTTGTTATAAGCTGTTGAGACTTTTATTCGCTATAGCTTCTGGCGAATATAGAGCTTCAAAGCGAGGTTCGGCCTAAAGATGCCGTAATGAGTACTCGTTCGTTTGACCTAAGTGCGGTACTTTTTGCTTTGCCTTGAAAGGGTATCTTTCTTGTAACGCCATTCAGATTTCCTTTTGTTTGAAGTAGAAGTAGGTTTGTTATCTAAAGGGTAATCCCTTTATGCAGCATTTTCGGATTCATAATTATCAATACTTAAAAGAATCGAAATAATTGGTAAAAGCTGTTCTGAGATAAAAACGTCTTCATCATCAGAAAAACCCACGTAAAGTGACTCTACTATAGCGTTCTTCAATTATCTTTGCATCTTTTGATTAATACTTTGAGTTTAGGAAATAATTAACTTTGGCTTATTTAGTAATACATAATATTCCTTTAAAGTAAGGTTTCCCGAAAGTTTTATTTGTGTTAGTAGTTTGTCGATTACTGCGTTTAGCCTGTAATTTCCTTTATTCAAAGCTTCTTGCATTTTAGGATTTCGTAAAGGAATCTTCTGAATAGAAGTCGGTAACTTCGAAAGTAAGCTTATCGTGCTTATTGAATTTGAGGGCTTTGACACTAAGGATTTCTTTACTTTAGAAAGCGAGGCAGTAACTATTAACTTTTTAATAATCCTTTTCATGCCTTAAGCAAGGATTTCTGAAGAGGCCCTTTTAATAAGTCCGGAAGCGTTGATTTCCATTAGCTCAATATCTTCCTCAAATACCCCTTCAAATCAAACAAAGCTTTTGATTTCTTCTCAAATCTTCGGCCTTTCGTAAAAAGCCTGAGCCTTAATTCGCTCTTGCAAGTTGTTAGATACCTTATAAGATTCGGCCTATACTGGTATTTTCCGTGCTTTTGTCTCCACAGGCTCCACAAATACAGCCTCTAAATCACTATCGTTCTCAATAACAAGATTTTGAATTTTAACAATGCTCTCCTCATTACAATTCCTTTATTTAAAAATATCTAAATTGTTCTCAAGCTCCCAAAAAGCTTCAATGCTCCCCATATTACTTCCCAAGTTTGAAGCGTACGAGCCTTCTCAAGCTAAAGCAACTTCCTTCAATTGCTCTAGCATTTCTTATACTACTTTCGCTTATCTTTCAAGATCCATACTATTAACAATATTAAATACTCGCTGAATAATATGATTTCAGCGACTTTTGCTATCATTTGAAAACGACATAAGGTAAACCTTTTTGCTTTCTTTAAATAATCCAATGCAAATATAATTATTCTCATCAGACTTATAAATAATACCAAAGCTAATAAACTTCTTATAATCGTAGCACTAATTTATATAATCATATCACGCTTGCCATTTTATGCCAAGTTCTTGCTTGTTATTATACCATTTACATCCTCTTATAACTAATTTCTTAAAGCGCTTATACTTGTCGTAAAACGTTTGCTCATATTATATAATTGCCATGTTTTGAATAGCTTTATAAAGCTTCAGATTATTAATCTTAATTATAAAGTCCACATTTTAAGCTTTTTCGGCTATAACGTGTAAAATACGTAGAAAGTCGAGTCCTTGAGTAATAATTTCCAATTCGTCCTTAATGGCATTTTGAATCCTATCAACAAGACGCTATAAGGTAAGCATTATCTTTTAGCTCAAGGCTTGAGTTGTAAGGAATTCCCGCTGCGGCCCCTCTTGTCGAAAAGTTTCATTAATAACTTTTCCCAAGAAATTGTCCTTGTAATTAACAAAGTTAATTTAATAACTAAACTCTCCAGGTAGTAGAATTCTAGTGGCTGTAGGGCTACTAAATATGTTTTAATGAACTCCACTTTTGGAATATCTTCTCGATGTAGCCATTCCTTATTCTTTTAAAAGTTCGTTAAAGTCTCTCTTATTATTAACGTGAGTCTCTATATTGTCGAAAATCTTACTAAAAAGCATAATGTTATCTTGATCGAACTTCTTCCTAGGCTTTTAAGCCGCTATAATAGCCTTCTTTTGCAAGTGTTTTAAAAGTGCAATAATGAATTTCAACGTTATTATCTTTTTTATAAGATTTTCCTTTTGCTTGCAGTTATACGCCACTTCTCGAAATAACCTCAAAAAGTGTTGAAATTATGCTTAAGTATAAATGCCAATTCGGTCTTGAACTTCCCTAAAGTCTTGAATAATCGAATCAAAGTAAGTTACCGTATAAAAACAATAATAAGAATCTTGGCCTTGATATTCCTTACAAACTGCTAAACAAAAATCCAAGTAAAACAACTGCCGGTAGTAATTAACTCATTTCAAATTCCACGCTATCAAAGGGAGTAAGTAATTTAAAACTCATTGCTTTTTCTCTTGATCTCCAGTGATATCATGCGTTGCAAATATCTTATCGATCGTTTTAAAGAATGTTATAATTTTAGCTTTGTTAAACGTAAAGGCTTTAGCGATTTCAAAAGCAAGCATAAGTTAATTTAAGTATACTTGAAGCTTATGAATATCGGAAGTATTAATATAATATAATCTTTCAAAAGATCCAGCTCCTCCAAAACCACCATCTGAAGCTAAAGGAGTAACCTTTTCCTTGCTTTTTCTAAAGCCTTCTTCAGCGCTATCAATAAAGCGAAACCTGATTCTAAAGCTAAATTGCTTAGAAAAGTTACTATTCCTTCCTAAAAAGAAAAAAGCTTTAAAGACTTTAGAAATTCCAACTTGAAAGTTAAGCATTTCACCAGGGAACATGCTAGCTATAAAAGTCTAATAACTCCCTTTTTCAAGAGATTCACTTTTAATGTCTTGCATTGCTATTTTGTAAGAAGATTTAGTAATCTTAAAATATAAAGATTTAGCAAAAGTTGGTAATCAAAATATAGAAAATTAATTGAAAATATTATGCATACGCAAACAAAAGAAAAACAATAACAAAAAAAAAACATTCTCCAAATTCCCAAATACCTTCAACGCTGGAAGCTCCTGATAGCGCTATAGCTATTAAAAGCGCCTAAGCCTCTGATACCCGAATTTCCTTTCTCAAATACTTCGCATACAAAATTAATAAGCTAAAAACAAATATTAAACAAAACTATTAACATAAGAAGTTGATTCAAACTACTAAGCAACGAAAATCAAATAATGTAACATAAACAAAACACCAAAACAAGTACTAAAAAAATGCAAATATAGCAAATTCGTTAAAAAAAAGAAAATACACAAAACGCGCGAAACAAATACCTTTATACCAAAAGCACTTGCTTCCTTTCAGCTTTATCTTCAAAGGCTTACTCATCCCAATAGCTAGCGCTTAATCGCCTTATGCTTATAAGGTTTGTTAGCTAGCCGGGGATATTACCAAAAAGCCTAAAACCGAAAGGAAGAAGATGCGTTTTAGTAATACAAAGCGCTGAGTCGGAATCATTAAAAGCGAAGGCTCAAACCTCCCAATACTTCGGAAGTTCCCCTAATACAAATAAGAATTACTTCAATTTATTAACAAGCTTGTCTTTTACCTCTTAAATAATCACACCCCGCCGCACCTATTTTTTGTATTAAAGGTTATAAGATAATTAAGTAAATGGCTTTCTTAATTCATACAGTTATTGTTTCTCGAATCTTACACATATTTTGTTAACATAAGACTCGTATCATTTAGTCATACCTAATTTTTCCTTTATAAAGAACTTGTTCTTACATTAATTATTATAAATATATGGAAAAGCAAATCCCAAGCAATCACATAACAAAAAAGAAAGCACTTAAAGCATAAGGGTAAACTTGATATAAAAAAATGGTTTGATCAAATCAAGAGATAAGATAAATCTGAGTAGCAGGATTTATCATTTTGAAGGTGGAAAAAAAAATATATTAGATAAAAATTATCGTCAATTGTAAGATAAGTAGTATTAAAAGAAATGGAAGGAAAATTGGCTCTTATATCGAAGCAGGCTCGGCAGAGCCGCATCCGATAACGTGACATCTAACCACCAAAATCAAGTGGCCCTGCCACAGTAGTACCTCTTCCAGAACTTTCTAGATTGCGGGAGCGGCTCTATATTATTCCGGGCCAATCACACATTTAGTGCCTTTGACGTGCTCCCCCTGTGACGGATGTCCACAACACGCTTTCAACAATGGATGCGGGGATAAGATTACGAGCCAAGTTGCCAGTTAAAAATAATACTTGTACAATGTGATAGTTTCCTTCTTCAGCTCGCCTCAAACTCCATAATTCGTTCACAGCTTACGGTAACTTCTTTTTCTCAAAAATTCTCGCTTTCTAGATAATCCTTTCACTTAATAAAGTATTTGACTTTTTTGTGTAGCTTTTGCTTTTTAAGCAGTTGCACATCTAAATGATTCCCTTGATAAGTCGCCTTAAACTTTTTGATGAGCTTTGGGCTTATATTTTTTTATTTTTTTCATGTATTACCTTTATGTGAAAATCCTTTTCACTTCATAAGGTATTAAGTTATTTTGCTTTGTTTCCATTTGGCAAGCAGCGCTTTAATTTCTTATATCCTTTTTTTAACATCAATTGCAATTAATTAGTTATTACAAAATAACTATATCATCAAACTTTTTATATGCCTTAATATAATTGTTGGCATATTTTTGTAAGTATTTTTAATTAAGTTAGCAATTGCTAGTAAATTTGATGTGAAAAAAGGAAGAGCATTTTAAAGCTCCGGATCAATCAATTCCATTAGAATATTGGATAGATATGATGGAGAAGTGTTGGGGCCGGACAGAATCCAGTCCTCCTGAGACTCAACAGGAGAAGAGATAGCATCTGCAATCGCTTCAAAGTTCTAAGGCTCGGAATCACCAAGGGGAACTACTTCAAAAATGTCGTCTGATAAAGACGAGAGCGAAGTATCTGTATTGTAACAGTTATCGTGATTATCCCAGACATTACTAATTGAGGTGTTGTAATGTGATGAGAAATTGCTAAATATTACTGCTATCTTGATATTATTTGCTAAGTATAAATCAAAATCTATTGCTGAGATATTTATAAATGTGTGGCTAAAAGGATTTTTAAAGCAATCTTTGGGAGTAGATTTTTTATTACCTAATATTTTGCAATCCTTATCTTTTAGCTTTTTTTAAAGTTAAAGCCGTTTCGTTCTAGCGGCACCCGATGTTTTAGCTTATTTATCATCGCTTTCTTTTTGCTAACATTGGCGTTTCTTCCGTGCATCTAGCTTGTAAGTGCTATGTATACTTTTGAGGTGATTTTATAAGTTTAATTTCGAATAAAACATTATAATGCATAACAAATGTAGGTATAAAATAAAGTCCTTATTATTTAAATTTTTGATATATTTTGAGATATAGTTAGAGATATGTTTTTGCTAATTTATTTGATTGTAAAATTGTTTTATCTATATAATTGCTAGTAGCTATTTTTTCTTTAAATATTTATTGCAATATTTAACGCAAGCAATAGCGTGGCGGAAAGTGATTGGTTCGTATTGAAAAGGCATATCGAGATTATTAATATGATTTTAGTAATGGGTTTTCCAATTTGTTTTATTAATTATTTATTTGCTATATTAAAAGCAAAATTTGATAAAGTCAGATTGCTTTTTATAATAATTTTTAAAGCACCAATACATATGCTTTCACTTCTTTTTTATAATAATGCTAACGTGTTTTGTTAGCAAAGGTGATATTAATAAGGGGGGATTATCTTTACTCTTTAATTTCTTAGTTATAGGTCGATATTGGACAGCAACCTTTTATAAGTTGTAACACTTTTTGGTATGCAATACAGGAATCATTTGTGTGGAGTATAATAAGGTTTTGAAAAGTGGAGATATTTTTTGCATTTTATAATGGGCTGGCGATTGGTAAAGTATGAGCAAGGCGATTACGCTTAAAAATTATGCAGCAGATAATATAGTTAAAGTAATTGCGGTGTTATTTGCTTTAGTTGTTTACTTCATATTAAGTAATATATATTTGCTATTGCGTCGTATAGTAATTTGCTAACTCTTTATTAATAAGCTTTTAATGCTAATTATAAATATAACGCTATTAAGCTTTAAACTTTTGGCGTCTTTTTTTTGTAATAGTAATTATGATTTGAATGAAGAAATTGTTAATTTGCTTGCTAAAATTGGTAAAGTCCTAGCGTTGTCTTAGCTTATTCAAGCACTTTCTTGAAAGCAAGTGCTGAAAATCCAAATTTCTTTTTATAAATGTAAAGCGGAAGTCTTTTATAAGATCCCGCTGCGGCTTTAGGTTAAGGAAGATTGTTGCATTATCTACATTACTTATGTCATTTAAATAATAACTAATAAGAATTTTTGAGTTCTTGTGCGCAACGAATTTCATGATTTGCTTTAGTAAATAGCTGTTATTTGTTACTAATTAGCTTGCTGTATTATGAACTTGTTTAAAGTAAGTACCTTTTATTATTTACTTTAATAAGCGCTTTATGATGGGTAGCATGGAGTTTCATCTTTCTTATAAAACTGGCTCTTTTTGCTTAATCTGAATATTGGTGGCCCCACGTGGTCTTGTTTTTGATTTTTTTGATCGGTTTATTTGCAAACATTTCTGGAAAAATCGGATTATCTAATATCCCGTTTGCTTAATTTATAATCCGGTACTTTTTGCCCAGCAATGGTCTAGTAACAAGGACATCTTTAATAATGTTGTAATCCCTAAACGTGCTGGCCGAAATAATAATAGCAAGTAAAAATAAGAAGCTGTTGGTAAAAAGAAAAGGCGTGAGCTTTAACTTCTTATATAATAAATATTTTAGTTTATGTATAAGTTGTTAATAACCCATTTAAGCTTTGAAATAAACTACTTTGAATTTACTTTTTCGGGGTATCTTGCATTCCTTTAGTAAATTCTTTTTTGAAACTTATTTTAATATCCAGCTTTTCATCTTTCCATGCAACCATATAAACAAAGTCTTATTGGTAATGGTTAGCACGAAAATCGGGGTTTCATTTTTACCTCAGATTTGGTATCTCACTTTATACGTTGCCTTGCATATCTTTTATAACCTTGCAAAAGTATAGTAATGTATCTTTAACAAGGCACTTAAATTTACACAGCACCCTTCGTAAGCGTAGTTATAATAGTCATGCTGCCACAAGAGCTCTTCCATGTTAATGTAATTTTTTATTATTAAAAACATAAGCGCCTTTTTCTTTATTAACAAAGGGATTATATATTTTAATATATTTTTGATATACTTTCTCTTTCATTAGTAAATGCATTACATGTTAATACTTTAAAGTAAGCTTACTTGTAAGCGCACTTATAGGAGTTACTAAGTTATGGACTTTTGGAAGAATTGCGAAGTTTATGTTACGCTATTATATTAATATAAGTTTTTATATCTTGTTTTATATCATTTTGATAATCGCTTTTTTTATCTTTTTATCTAATTTATCTAAGATTAAGCGTCTGATAATTTTAATAATATACTTCATGTTTTTTATATTGCATAAGTTTGATTTTAGATATTTCTTTTTATACTTAAGATATGTTAATGCTTGCTATTTTGAACTTAACTTTATGATGTTAGCAACATACGCTTTTTAAAAATCCCACATTGCGTTATATTGTAATTAGCTAATTTTCTTATTTAATTTTTTATAAACAAGATTGCTATTAATTTTAAACTTATCTTTAAAAAGCTTATCTTTTAAAGTTGCTTTTATTTGCTTGTTTGGATTTAGTCTTTTCTAATATCCTTTTGCTTGTTTAATGCTTATGGCTTGCAGAATTGTGCATATGTAGATGTGGATATCTGGAGTGAAGACAAGAAAAGAAGGTTTTTTTGAAGAAATGGGAAAGGGATTAAAAAGAGGAAAGAAAGGGGAAGAAATATAAGTAAGAAGATGTGTAAGAATGTATGTAAAAAGATAGGTAAAAGATATGTGAGAAGATAGGTAAGACCATAAGAAGATAAGTAAGAAAATGGGTGAAAAGATAGGTAAAAAGATGGGTAAAAAAAGAGGTGAAAATAAAAAGGAACTGATTATTTATAGAATACGTAGCTTTAAGCAAAACGCAAAAGATAACGTAAAACATCTTTAAGGTAGAAAAAGGTTTTATGCATAAAGATAAGTAGATCAAGATAATTATTTGAGAATTAGTTATAGTGAAAACAGATTTGAGACCTCTGGCTGGGAAAGGGGGCCCTTTCAGGCTCGTTAAAAGTTGACGATTTCTGGTGAGATGGGTAAGCAGACCTAAGCAGACCTGAGCAGACCTGAGCCGAAGTTGAGCCAGGCCTGAGCCGCCTAAGCAAAGGCGGCGCGGGGTCACGTGGGGCAGTGAGTTGTGAAGTGTCGAGATTCCGGTCTAGAAACACTGCAACCAGGCGCGAAGATGTCATGTGGTTTATTTGCGACTTGGATGCAAAAACCGCAAGCAAATCGAGCAGGTATAAGAGGAGTTGTCGGTTCAAGGGCGATAGATTGATTACGCAGTCCTGAAATTCAGCGATGCTGGTCATGGTATCTTTCGTGGCGGCATCTCTGCTGAGGCATGCGATGAAAAGGCTGTAACAATCGAAGGGTATGACTGGTTCTGGCAAGGTCTTCAGGTATCTCAATACCAAACTAGCAGCATCATGTACGAGATACTGCGACCAGTCGAGCCCTTTTCCATAGCGATCAGGCATGTCAAATATACCCTGAAGCTCGAATACGTTCTTTGCCGAACCACTTTGATAGAAAATATTCTCCACTTCTCTCCCTAAAACGGTATTAGCATCCTTTAATTACTTGGCGGCTCACTGGGCTCTTGCCTTTTTCTTTCAAGTAGACACCACATTTTGCAACGACGATGGGTACATAGCCGTAAATGTAGGACTGCCCTTGATCGTCAAACAAACTTATTGCCACGTTGGCGTAACTTATGCTTTGTTGTAATGCAACACCAAACACGCGAAGAATTGCCGTATCCCTGGCCTCTGGTACTGGTGTCTTCGGGTCCTTCGTCGAAAATGTCGCCGCTATCCTGACTAGTCGTTTTCTGAACGATTTTCTTCCAGAATTACCACTCGAAGGTGTGACATGAGTCAATTGCTCCGGAGATAGCAGTTTCTCTTGACTCTCGTCAAACTCCCCGAATTGATAGAACTGGCTGTTGCTTATATCAAAAGCATATAAAGGTAGGGCCTGTACCGCAATGATCGAAATGTTATCAGATAGGCTCAAGCCAGAAAGCATAGACCAAGAAGCTGTTCTCCCAGCTGAGCTTATCACAGAGAAAGCTCCGCCGGGATCTCTTGCGATAGACCGTTTGTATACCCAAGAGTTCTCGAGTTCTTCCTCAAACGCAAACCCTGCAGCATTTCGAACAAAATTTTCCGGCTCGGTCTGTGGATCAGGCGGTTGAACGACGGGTGGATCGATCCCCATCCTCATCTCGATAGAGGCAAGACGTTCGGCGATGAGCTTGTTGCTATCTAGAAGGGCTTTGATCGTCGCTGTGAGTTCATCCACAGCATCTTCGGCTTTGTAGGTCGAATCGCAAGTCAAGATTGTCACCATGAGGGTCATTGATGCCTTGTGGGCTTCCAGCTTCTTCAAGTGCTCTTGTATTGTTGGTGCTTTTGTTGCCCATCGCATGCGATTCATCAGGCCTAATTTCTCGTCTGATCCAAGGGTTTCGACGAATACATCAAGGTCTGAGAAAGTTGACACACAAGCCGATAAAGTAACGACTATCTGATCCACGAGGATAAGGGAAGTTCGCTCCCTTGTGACTTTCATTCGACCCAGCAACATCAACTGGAGTTGCGAAAGCACGGATCGTATTGTGTCAACGGTCGTTTTGATCTCCCGAAGTTCATCAGGGGCATTCTTTCCTTTAGAAATGAGGGGGCTGAGAACCTCTGATATTTTCCACGACGCCGAGAGAAGGCCAACAATGGCCATCGAGACGCTGAGAGGGTCCATCGCACCCCTGAACGCGAAGAAGAGATACTTATTGATGGAAAGCCATATAGAAAGAGCTGTGAACAAGAACAGAGATGATGAAGCTCAGTATCGACCGCGGAAAATATATCCCAGCCCTGTGGCTTCGTGGCGCAGCATTCTTAGCTGCATATCGAAAGCCCTGTCTTTCAGATTGGACCGTCAGAAGCTGCGGCGATGCAAGCCTCCACACAATTCGTGAAATCAATACGCGACATATGATTTCCAGGAAAAGTACACGAACGATTTGAGTTAACGACCTATCAAAACATCGTTATAGACTAATAAACATTTTGTGGTGCGGAATTTGCTTCCGCAACGTTAATGCCAGTTATCATGGGAAATTTCTCACTTGATAGGCACTCACCAAAATCTGAATTGGCAATGATACCGGATAGCAACTGCGTTGAAGCTAGTGATCTACCGAAAGTGTCTCATTCCTTTCTCTTAACCACTGGACCAGCCTCAGGCACATTGTTGTGAAGACCTCTTGTTTGAGTTCCAATCATCTCTTCACTTCTTCCGCATCTCACAACTCTTCTATTCGAGAAGGTTAATAACAATTCAGAAGATCTTTTCTAGCATAAGACCACCTTCTGGGATTTCACACTGCCTTCACTGGTGAATACAAGAATGCATCTTCGCCGTTCAAAGCCAGTAAGCCCGGCCACTGAGATTTTGGTGCAAATACTTACAACTTGTTCTTTCAGGTCGCTCCTCCATATGTGTTGACTAGTATCTTCGAAGCTACAACAGCTGGCCAATTTCGTGCGGGTTCTAAAACACCTTCATCAGTCATGAAGCTGACGACCTATGCCCCTTCAGCATTCACAACTTGAGGGGCATCAGCATGGCGCCTAGAATCACACACAGCATTAGTATTAGTTGCAAAGGCTGCTAGTATCATTCCCTTTCACAATCTCCGTAAGTCAGACCATTCCATCCGGACCATCGTGGTTGGATCCCGAGACGGTTATTTCATTCCTACTCCAGGTAACTCCACCATCAGCTGAGGTAAGACAGACCAACTTATTCGAGCAGTAATCATGGATTTCTAAGCGGAGTCTGAATACCAAATAAAAAAAACCACCGAGTTGTGAAGCGAGCTGACGACAAGTCGAAGCTGCAACTGCCTAGGGTAGTATATGATTCGAGCAACGGGGTCTGTGTAAGATGCAACTATTGTATCGCCAATGATGAAAGAAGCTTCACATGACCAAACTGTAGGAGCAAAGATGAACATCAGGCATACTTGGTTGTAGCAGATGCTAGATGGAATGCTCCCAGCAGATGATACGCCAAGAATAGGCTGTCTGAATAGACGTTGAAACACAGCCATGATTTATCTAAGGGAAAAAAGACCGACTTTGGGTGGTACTCAGCACTCTAGAGTTCTGAGTGACACTAGTTTGCCATCCATTTCAATTGAGTGATGAAGATTCACCATATGATTGCTCCTAATCCCGCACATCATTCCGAGACCTTCCTCGGTCTAGAATTTAGATTCCAAATCATCCTGCATAGTAACTTCAAACTCTGGAACAATCCATCTCTTGCAAGGGTTCCCGGTAGCCTTCTCTAATGCCTTCCACAGCCCCTTCCACTTCCTGAGTTCCTCGTCAATCGCACTTGTACACTTGATTTTGAAAATCTTTCTCTCCTTCTGAAGCGATGGTAAGTTCGCATATACACTCTTCGACGTCCATCCACTCTCGACCAGGAACAACTTCTCCAACATACCGAAACAATTGACGGCCCTAGTAATGGACCGGAACCTGTCGCTGTTCCACGGTTCCTGGCCACGCAACTGATAGCCGACTGCAATCCTCTTGATGCACTGCTTCTTGACTTCTTGTCTTGCTTCCGGACCTCCCGCGTTGAGAAATCCCATTAAGGTCTCCACTGTGTCAAAGTGAAGTGTTTCGGTCTTGATATTTATCACCATTGGGTTGCTGTTTAACATGAACACGAAGTTCCGTGTGAAGTGGTTTGCG
Organism: Deltaproteobacteria bacterium; assembly: GCA_002685535.1. Taxonomy (GTDB): domain Bacteria; phylum SAR324; class SAR324; order SAR324; family NAC60-12; genus Arctic96AD-7. The sequence continues at coordinate 29,369 of NYXK01000075.1, read as the reverse complement.
CCAAGTAAACCCGTATATGAGTAGGCTGGCCCACCAGAATCCGAAGACAAGGTCCTTTTCGAACCGTTTTCTGATCTGATGGTTACTATTCGTGGCTGCGTAGCCGCTTCCAAGATCTGGAGTTTCAACTCGTTTGGCAGAACCACAAACCCATGAAATGTGGGACTGGGTGGTACGGGTTCTGCTGTTGGTGTAGAACCTTCCGGTGGGAAATCAAGGGGTCTCAGGTGTCCATCCAGTCGTTACATAAGGAGCTGAATTCTGCGGCTACTTCTTCTGACATCGGGTCTGTCCAGTCCCAGTGCATGTTCCTGAAGTCGTCCCCTCCCCTCAAGGACGCCTTAAACATCTCGAACAATCTGGATGCCTTGGACCTATCGGACTCTAGATATCTCGGGGCACTTGTTACTTGTTACCTGCGCATAATCTGCCAGATGATCTGCAGCGACACGGGGCCTGATACACATTTTGACTAACAGGAGTGTCAGTCTTCTTCGTGAACTGGATCGGACAAGAGGGTAACGCAATTTTTGTTTGTGGTTTTGAAAGAAGATAATATTGCCTTGAAAGACTTCGCATAACCTTTATACATTCCTTTAAATATATACGGTCTGAGTTCTTCTACCTTCGTTCACAAACTTCGGTAACGCTATACCGAGGTCCGTACTTTCTTGGCCTACTAAATAAGCGTACCAGGAAATGCTACATCATTCGGTGCTAGCAACATCACGACTTACGCTACCTTGAGCGAAAACAGATCTTCACATGTAGCCATTGTGGGGAATGCTTCTACTAAGCAAATGAAGCCTCAAGGTATTCAGGGTTCTTGAAGCTAGATATGTTGCCTCGACTTTAATCGTCTGTAGCTACAATAAGCGAATTCGGAACAGCAATGCGCGACCGAGGATGATGGCGCTGGACACTTCACCATATTTAAATTCAAGTACTGCTCCTAGACCTAAAAGTGCGCTCTTCATTCACTTTGGTCGACTAGTATAAAATGACTCACTTTGTACACATAACATTCTGGAAAGCTCTTCGCGTCTACCGTATGACGTTCAAATACGGATAGTCCCCAGATCAAAAACTAAATCATTAGGCCACAATAATGAAGGAAAACTCAAGCATTCGACCCAGACGACACCATAACATTTGTTCTTCAAGATTCTCTCCCCTGAATCATTTGATTAAACTCCCAAAGTCCGAATTCGTCAATTGTGAGGCCCCGATGTATACACGAGGACGCCACTAAGCTTCCAAGATTCCAAGGTATTTTAGAAGTACACGACGCACGATCATAAAGCACCAGTATGGAAATCCCCCTTGAGCCCCCACGGTCCAATAGCAATGACCACGTAGAAGATGACCAAGAATCGAATCTCGAAATGGCTATGAATAATACCCTCAGCCTCCCTTCCAACTCGATCGACGTAGCAAGCCATCCAGGCGTGCGATTCGAACTCCAGAGCATACTCGAACATCTCACAGAATCGACTCTAGCACAACCACCAACGTTCCATCCCTTCCCGCGCCTCCCTACCGAACTACAATATCGCATCATCTCCCCACTGCTAGTACCTCGTCTCATGAACATCCACCTTACCCACCTCACCTCCGGAGCCTTCAACTCGAACAACGGACGCTCTCCTATCCCAAGCGCTTTTCCTACTCTCCCTCCCCTGCTCAAAATTACTAGACCCAAGTCTCATACTAGTCGACAAAGCACACTTCAGCCCTCACATAACCAGACAACACACTTTCTTCCCCGCTTCATTCTTCAGCACGCCCAAACACCCCAAAACACCCCTTCCCATCAATGTTCTCACCGACCTCGTCTCTTTCGAAAATCTCTGTACCCTACAAGTATTCCTGAAAATAAGCCAAGGAATAGAAAACTGTCGTCGAACACTCCGTGAAAAGAAGTTCCAGCGGATAGCAATCGGCTATAATTCCAACTCCTACTCGCTTGTATATAAAGATGCCTTAGCTGGGTATTTCTTCCGGGACATCATTTCCGCGGTCGTGTTATTCGGAAACTTGGATACATTGCTCTGGGTGGTTGATGACGGACATGGTGAGAGGTGAAAAGCAGAGAAGGATCGCATATACCAAGCGAGACAACATATGGTAGAATGTACAGCCTTGGAAACAACCAGACCTTCATATATATATGATTGATTTTATCATTGCCAGGATGCCATTCCTGGGCAAGTATCGATACGGCAGATATGCTTGCACCACAAATATATACATACTGAATTTAACTGCATTTGCTATTTGTTTCGAGCAACCGGATCCCGGGCAAACTAGTCTAGAGATTTGCCATGATATTACACCCAATCTGACATCTACTTGCTCAATTCATTGAATATAATATCTCCTGGGGGATTCAGTACTATTCAATATCCGAAGTCCGCAATTCGGAATGAGACAATGGAAATCAGTAACAAGTTTATACTCATGGTCCCAAAATCGATTTAAGACTGCCGGCTATTCCAACCAGAAATCTTGAGCTTCATTCCGTGTGCATAATGGATGTTTCGACGACTAGGCTGCCGAATACATAAGTATTTTGGAGAGCCAGACAGTACTTATACGTCGATCTAATACTATCTTGCAAGTACATGAAACTTGTGGGTGTTCAATTAATCAAAGCCATTACTTGTGGCTATCAAATCACGTTGTTGGTTACTGAAACTCAAAGTACAGAGCAAAACTGAGTGCTTGCAGTCCAACGCGGCAAGTCCATATAATTTAGATTTAGTAGATTAGAGATTTCTACTCGCAATGCTTCTTGTTTTTCTACAATTTCGATATCCGAATGTCAATCCGGCATATCAGGAAAAAAAATGAATAATAATATACCCTATGTGCCGTCAGGCAGCCAGCCAAGACAAAAACAAAGCAAGCAGGGCTTGATACCTCGACCTGATACGCCTACAAAAAGCCAACAAACACGTGATTTATAAGCCACCAACAAATATAAAAACGCTCGACCTCTTGTTAAAGCCGGCATCAGGCTCTTCACGACCTTGCTCTGTTAGAACCACTTTTCACTCGGACGCATATCCAGACCCCGTCATCAACATTGTCATCATGTCATCCCAGTATACCGACCCAGAAGACCTTCCGACCTCCGCAACCTCATCCCAGGACCTAGTCTCAGCTTCAAAACTTACCGAACCACCAACCTCCTCTGAAGCAACTTCTTCCCCACTACAAACATTCCACCCCTTTCCCCGCCTCCCCACAGAGATCCAACTCCACATCTTATCCCTCCTCCTGCCACCTCGCATCATACCCCTCGACCTCGCATTCACCCCCGCCGAACTCTCCAACCACGCCAGAATCAAAGCCGAAGTTAAATCTGGGCGACTGCGCATGTCCCAGGCAGAATATGATAAAGCGCCAATACCCGTACACTTGAAGTGCTTCGCATCCATCCCATCCCCATCCATATCCACATTCAGGTCCCAATCATCAATATCAACCCCCAACACCTCAGAACCTTCAAACTCACCTTCTAATTCAGCTTCAAACTCAAACTCACTGACAATAACAACTACTACCACCAACTCCAACTCCATCTCCGTTTACAGCCCCCACCTCCTCCTCACCTCCAAAACCCACCTCACCCCCCTCCTCCATCAAACGCACACCCTTGCCCTCGGTCCCTTCCTCACCGCCCACCAACAACCGCCCCTCCTTATCAACCCCTCCCACGACATCCTCTTCTTCAGCACCGTGCCCGCGCTCTCCCGCTTCGTCGAGATCCAGCAGGGCATGACGGGCTACCGCAAAGTCCTGCGCTCGAAACGCATCCGCCGGCTCGCGGTCGGGCATGCGTGTAACCCGTATTCGGTTGTGTATGAGGGTGACTTGAAGGGGTTTAATTTCAAGGGGGTGATGAGGGGCGTTGTTTCGTTTGGGGGGGTGGAGGTTTTGTATTTGGTTGTTGATGCGGGGCATGGGTGTGAAGGGGAGGAAGATGAGGATGAGGATGGGGTTGAGGGTAAAAGTGAGAGGCAGAGGGAGAGGGAGAAGGAGGCGCTACGTCGGTGGCCGTGGCTGGGGTTTGGATATTATGATGCGGAGCGGTATAATGGTGGGAAAGTGATCGATGACGAGAGGAGTAGGAGGGAGTGGTTTTGGCAGAGGGGTGGGAAGGAGAAGGTGATGGGGGCGGTTACGCCCGAGGTGCAAGAGTTGGCGAGGGCTATGCTGAGGGATGCTTGTATGGCGAAGATACGGGAGGAGAAGGACAAGTGGGACAGGCTTTGGAAGGGAATGGAAGAGGCGAATGGGAAGGAGAAGGGGAGTTGTGAGAGGTGGGTTGTGCCCAGAGTTGAGGTTATTAGGAGGCGGGATTTGAAAAAGAGGTTGTGAGATTGAGATGGAATACGAGAGGTAGGTTGGTAGTGTTGTTATCTTTTCGCTACGATACGTATAGTCAGCTTTCAATTAGCTAGCTCAGCTGGGTTATCGGACTATAATGAGCGGGTAGAAAAAGGCATAATACTTTGATTACAATGAATATATCAACTCATTCTCAATCTATGCAGTGCCCAGCCTTCTTATGAAACCAAATATCCAAAGTCTTAAGTCCATGAGTCAGTCCTCTACTCAAGAGACTCAAGGTCTTGGTACGTATCTCCACTCTCAATCTTCCAAATCAAACCAAACCAATCAACGACCGATCAGAAAACAGGGAGTTGTAAGACAGTCAATTCTCCAAAGGCTTCCCTTCCCATGTTTTGAAGCGACTCGCGGTAGCAGATATTATTTACATTGATTGCAGGTAGCGAGCGAGTACCCTTCCCGTCATCACTCGCTCGCTCGCTTACTTACCTACCCCGCTCGAGTAAATATCGCAACAAGCGCTCTCATAAATTCACCTTCGAGATCCTGCGACGTGCAACAAAAATTTTGTATGTGCAGCAGCCGCTCCGCTAGTACTGCGGGACGGAAGAACGATTGTACCTACACACGTGATTTTAGACCGTTTCTAATTTGAGCTCATGGCGATGGTGCTGGAAACTGGGACTGTTGATTGATTGATTGATTGCTTGCTCGATCGACTAAACATAATGGCGACCGACTGACGTAAACTCCTTGCAAAATATGCTGAAAAGGGCATGCTGTGGATATCTCATGATCATTCCTCGTTGCTCATAATTGCCGATATCTGTACTCTCTTGCTCGTAAATATACTGCCTCCTAATTTTCAACGAACTTATGCAATATCACGAACCAGATTACGTTCATAAATCCAAATCCCTGCACCACGGTCTCCCCCTCTTTACGTTCGCTTCGCATAATCGCCCTTCGATGACCATGCCTATCAGACTGGCAATGCAGATCCCTGCACTATCACTCACGCTTGTAGCACCCAAACTGAATTCCCTATCGGCCACCGGCACGCTCTCCATGATCTCCGCGAACGTGTTCACATACACGGCTCCACCCAACAAACCCTCCCAGAACACCACTAGGAAAATGATCCAGACCGAGGGAATGAAGAAGTAGACGGAGTGTAGGATGAGGAGGGCTAAGTTCGCGATCTGCAGGAAAGAGGGGGTNTANAGNTTGTGCAGGCGGTAGAAGGGAGTGCTGGAGCGAGAGATAAACACGCCGAGTTGGTAGAGGAAGGCGTAGAGGGGGTAGAAGGAGCGATAGGCTGTGAATGGAGTGGACTTCAGAGGGAAGAGGAGAGTCGGGGAGACGCCTTGGTTGATGCTGTATTCGGCGATGTAGACGAGTAGGAGGGGGAGCATGTATGGGAAGAAGAGGGCGCGTGTTCGGGCGAGGTTCTGTTTGAACGTGGGTTTCTTGTTTGGAGAGTTGTGAGATGCTCCGGAGGGTGGGCTGACAGGTCGGGAATGCGATGTGTAGGCTTCGGCAACGGTGGAAGGGCCGGGTGCGAGAAGGGCGTCAGCGGCGGAAGATGTGGGAAGGGAGGTTATGTCAGAGTCGTCGATTGAGATTCGAGGGATGGCGGTGTAGTCTTTGTTGGTTGAGTGGGCGCGGCGGAGAGGCGCTTGGGGAAGGATGAGGAAGAATGCTAAAGGCATTATGAATGGGAGGAATGCACATGCTAATAAGCTGTTCCGTACACTGAGGCCGATCGTGTTGGTGAGGAGTACATAGAGTCCTGCTCCTATCAATCCAGCTCCTCCCGTGCCAGATCCCCATGCTGCGAGCGAAAATGGACCGTAGTAATGTGTCAAGCCCAACATGCTCAGTTCTCCTACTCCGCTGGATAGAGATGCCATTCCAACTCCGAACAGCTTTATGCCTATGGATCCGCCTGTGAGGACGGATGGTGTGAGGGCGATAAGGAACATTCCGGCAGCGGAGAGACCGCACATTACGATCATTCGGAGGGAATAAGGCACTGCGTGGATGAAATATGGAGCGATGAGTTTGGTGAGGAAAGACGGGAGGACATCTGCCAGGAGAACGACTCCTTTTGGAACAGAAGGACCAACGAGGTCGAGCGCAGCGGAGAGGATGATAACGTAGGAGACATTGTTTATAAGGCCTAGGATGGTTAGTTCTGCCATATCAAGAGAACAATGGGGCAGTACCAAATAGCCAGAATGCAACCACCACAGAGGTATCCGCGCCTTGAAACAATGCTCCCAGCCTAGCCTTATACATTGCCCATGATGAGCCAGGAGATCCAGGCATAGGTAGCAGACCCGAGGAAGAAGGCGACCTCGACATTGTTGTTCCGTAGGCCATGAAGTCTTGGACTTGGAAAGCGGTTGCGATAAGAGAAGTGTGGTCAGAACTCTATCACACGAGCATGATAGGCCGAGTTGTGTCTTCGGAAAGGATTCGTAGGCCCGCAGATGTGTTCTGTTTCCTCCACTCCCGACCCTGCAGACTAGAGATGAAATTGAAGCTATTCAGAACAACTGGCCTCGTCGTCGGTACCTCACTGTCGCAAGCACTAAATGCAGATGTGGTCGTGCGCATGCAGCCGGCTTATCACACCGCATTATTGTTTCTCCCTGCAGCTGCAGCTGCTGCTGCTGCTCTCTTCTCGGCAAGTGACGTTCTCGGGCTGCACCAACCCCACAGCCTTGTCCCTGGACGTGACCCCAGACTGCCCTCAAGCTCCATCCGTTGAGTGGCTTGTGAAGAGCAGGCATCTGAGCTGGTGAGCGGATCTCGAAAAGATCTAGTGGCTACTGATCCTTGTTGGTGCATCACATAGTGGCTCTTTTTAGATTTAGCTGCTGCAGCATCTGGCTGTGACGCAGGGATTATGAGGGTTTGTGCAGGGATAAGTCAGAAATGTGCAGGGATGAACAAGGATGCTCTCGCGCAAAGGAAAAAGAGTTGCAGCCACTCCCCGGGCCGGCAGGGCAAGGGCATGAGATGGGCATGGTCATGGGCATGGGCATGGCCAGGCATGGGTACAGCAGAACTTTGACGCTGCAGGACGGACAAGACAGGCATGGGAGAAGCAAGCAAACCAGAGCAAACCACACCAAGCAAAGCACAACACTCAACCTGCACACCTCCACTCCACACAACTCACGCAGCTTTACATCTTCAGCTTCACTTCGCGACTATCATTATCCCACCCTCGACTACTATCGCATACCTGACTGTCCTTCACCATCAACGTCTTGCATACCTCCATCCTCCTTTGCATCTGCACCTCGATCCCCGGCTAAACACAGACCCTGTTTGCTGTTTCTCTTGATTCCGATTCTGATCGACAGGGCATCGTGGCTCTCGCGAGACATCAGCCCTTTGCTTCGCCGCTCCCGTCATCCAAGTCTCGTTCCATCCGATCGCACGAACATCTAGCTGAAGATATATAAACATCGACATGAGGAGGAGTGGTATTGTAGGATAGAGGCTAGTTTTTGATTGCTGGTCGGGCGCCGTTGGAGAAGCTGTCACTCCCGAAACACACCTCAACACCCACGCACACCGCTGGAAAACCAAAGACATCATGGATCCAAGACAACCGCAACACCCTTTCTCGCGGAATACCGCATCGCCATACGGACGAACCCCATTTCCCCCCTCCTCGAATCAAGCGCCCTTCCCTCCATCATCATCATCATCACATCCTCCACCTGCTGCGCCCTCTTACCCAGAACATCAGCGACGACCTTCTGATCCTCCATATTATAACCCGCCACGGAATTATGGGCAAGATGGACCACCGATACCAGGACCAGGACATACAAGACATCAGAGTACTTCATCGATAGGACATGGAACACCCGTAAATCGGAGTATGCCACCTCCCTCTTCACCGCAGCAACAGGCTCCTCAAGCTCCTGCACATCATGGATATGGTCCACCCCCACCAAGGGCACCTCCTGTCTCCGTTGGACCACCATCGTCGTTCCCTTCAGCTCGAGATCTGCCGACTTTACCTCCCCTGAATCGACCACAGAGCACTGGGGGAAGTAGCATGTCCATTTCTTCGATGCTTGGAGGACCTTCACGAGAGCCACCGCCGTCACAATATACATCTCCAGTTGCTACATCTGCGCCTCCAAATCCAATGTATGGACCTGCGCATGCATCACCTCGAATGGGTACGAATGGTCCAGATTATGCGCCATTTCGAAGACCTCAAACCCCTGAGCATCAGCGACCATACGATCCGAGAGACAACAGAGCCAACTCGGCCTCAGCTGGTTCGCCTCCGAACATGAACCACCAGTATACGCCCGAGGGAAGAAAATTTGGCACGCCGCAACAAGGATATGGTCAGCGGGTGGATGAGAGAAGAGAACCGACTCGTATTCAGAATCCCAACGTACCTCCGCCACGGCCAAACAGTCAACCAAGCGCTTTCAGTCATGGACCGCAGAGAGTGCCCGAAAATCCTCGACCGATACATCAAGAGGGCTTGTTCGGGAGGAGGGTAGAAAACGTATCGCGGGCGCCAGAACCGCAAAGACAAGAGGCAGGATATGGCCGCCCTGGATTTGAGGAAAGGCATGGAGCATATGGCTATGCGGAGAGAGAGCGACAAGAAANAGAGGCGGCGATGCAGCGGGAGCGGGAGAGGTTGGAAAGGGATAGAGAACGGGAAAGAGAACGCGAAAGAGAGCGAGAGATTCTAATTCAACGAGAGAGGGAGCAGCGGGACAGAGCCGAACAAGAGTATGCACATGAGATGGCACGAAGGAATGCGCAGCAGGCAGCATACAGTCGGCCTCAAGAGCCACCAAGAGAACAGCATGTTTGGAATCGTGGACATCATGAACCCCCGCGGCCTGAGTATGATCAACCTCCGCCAGCCGAGAGAAGATATGAGTACCCAGGAAGCACTGGCCCTCAATACTCGGGTCCGCCTCCCGCATATGCATCAAATGAGCCCAGGTATGGACCCGCTCCACAACCGACATCAGCACCTCACCAAACTCCACCTACGACGCATTACGAGGCTACAGCCTCGCTTCAGGAAAGACTTCGAATCGCCCAGCAGCAACAACAGCAGCAGCAACAGGAGCAGCAACATCGCTTACAATATGGTGGACCTCCTCCAACCCAATATCAACCGCATGAGTCTCCCCAAAGACGGCCCGTGGAAGACCCTCAGCAATTGCAGCAGCAGAGAAACTTCCTAAATGTGCAGGAATTGAACCGTAGAGGCCGTGCATCGCCCCTTCCACAGGCAGTTCAGGGTGTTCAAGGTCAGCTAAATGGGCCTGGCTCCGAGCCGAGCATTAAGAATGAGTTCGGAAAGATGTTCTCAGGTATCGGGAGTGGAGTTGGTGCAGCGATGGGTGTCCCAAGTCCAGTCTCTGCCGGTCCTCAAGGTGGTATGCCGTTCTCGAATTCTGGGCAACTACGTCGTGAAGATCTCGATAGCCTGCAAGACTCGCCAGTGGAGACAGGAGGTCACAAGATTGCTCGTTCCGCATCTCGAGGTGGTCGACGACGGAAACTGAAAGAGGAGGATAGTAAAGGTGACGACGAGAGCAGCACCGGAAGACGAACACCTAGTGGGCGAGGGAAACGAGCTAAGACACATCATCATCACCATCACCAGTAAGTTATATCCTCCCTTTTCTTGTATTTCAGCTAACAGAGCTTTGATTGAGTCACCATCACCATCGCACAGATCCAGCTGATAATGCATCCTCCCCATCCCAATCTAACCTCACGCCATTTAAGAGCGCCAAAGGCTCGACGATTCCATCGCCTCCAGGCCTTGAGAAAGCAAATTCCAACGTGCACCACCATCATGTCCCACGACATCACCATCACCACGTGACACCAGCCAAGCCGTCGCCACAGACCAACACTGTGATACCTATTCCCAAGACCACCGTTCGCAACAAGGCTGTACTTGACTCTGTTGCCCATCTCCCCAGAAATAATCTCGGTCATGGGTATTACAAATCAACGATAAAACCAGGAAGGACCTCGGTGAAACGTGACTTGACTCCTGGCAGAGGATTTGCCAGCACCCCTGAAGCTCTTCCAAATTTTGAAGGAAGCGAGAATAGTATCTATACCATTAGGATTCCTCGTGTTCACCTTGGCCAGATCAGCCGGGAAGAGGTAACCCGGAGGAGAGCCGTCTGGGGCACAGATATCTACACCGATGATTCCGACATAATCGCAGCATGTATACACCAAGGCTGGTTCCGCGGCGCTTGGTCAGACGATGTCGATATATCGTTGCTCGACCTGGAGATAGACGTCCCTACTAAGAACGGCATCGTCCAGAAACCCATCAACATCGACGAAGCGATCCTCGCCCCTCCACCTACTGGTCCTATGGAAGTCCCTGAGAACCGCGACTGTCACGTCACGATCCTTGTCCTCCCAGCACTGGAAAGCTATGCTAGCCTTACTCGCTTCGGCATCAAGAGTCGGGAATGGGGCTTCAAACGAGATGGCTACCAAGGCGTTCACGATGGCTTGAGCTTCATGATCGCCAGCGTGAAATGGGTCAAAGGTGTCGATGGGCAGGAAGCTCGAAGCGGGAACGCCAGATCAAAAATCTTCGCACAGCAGCTGAATGACCAGGAGCTCGAGGATGAAGAAGCAGAAGCCGAATACTTACTTAACGCGCCAGCCGGACATGGGAGATTCGAAGAAAGCGATATGAGAAGTGGGTTTACGGGTATCGGAACGAAAAGCTGGTGGAAAGGCTCGAATGGGACTGCGGATTCGAAAAAGGGAAAAGAGAAGGAGAAGGAGAAGGAGAGGGAGAAGAGCAAGGAGCCAGCTCCGAAGTCCCTGCCACTACCGCCTACTGAGCCGAAAGAAGTGCTGAGCGCAAAGCGTGGACAGGATAACGAATCCGCGCAAATGAAGTCCCTTACCCAAGCACTTAGCCAAACGGATCAACAGCAACAGCAAATCGACCGGATAACAGAACGTATGGTAGCTAATGCCAACACGGCTTCTGCGCCTGCGACACCTGATGTCTCGGGGTTTCCAGATGGTGTTGCAAAGGAGGCTGAAAGCGAGGCGGAGAAAATGAGGAGCCAAAGTCAAAGTGGTATGGGGAGTGCGGCGAAGGCTATCCTTGCGTTTGGACTTGACGGGAAGGGGGGGAGTGTGGGGAGTATTCCTCTTTGATGTTGAAGTGGCAGACAGGATTAGAAGAAGGGAGGAAGGGCGGAGGGGGGGAGCAACCGCAGTGGTTATCCTCATTGCTTGGGTTTTTGATCGATATCTGTTTAGTTGCTGGTGATGTGCCTGTTCGTGGTCGCGGTTTGGATCCTTAACCCTTGATTTGGGATAAAGAATCGAGTATCCGGTATTGCGAAACCTTCGACTTGAGCTTGAGGATGAGCTTGAGTTTGATTCTGGGTCCAAGTGTAGTCATCGACGCACTTGGGTATTGAGTATCGGATACCTTCGCGCTTCACAGCTGGATTGGACGGATTGATCGAACTGGTTAGGGTTGGAACGATTGGATTGGATTGGAATCTAGTGTAGCATCATGCATTTTTTTTAGCGCTCCTTAGCTTAGCTTTTATATCGCTTTACCGCTCAGCTCAAATATTTCGATTTTCAAAAGTCTGATAATCCTTGTTGCGTTCTTCACACCTACTCGGGAAAGTGTTCAATCAAGTGAATGATATGTTATAAGGAAGTAAGTGTCAGGTACGTCTGTCGTCCACCTGATTTAATTTGAAACTGAACCTGGAAAGGAAGGGAAGGGAAGGGAGGGAACATGTTATGTTTATGTCAGAAGCATTGAAGGGGGAAAGAAAAAGTACGTCTGTAAAGAAAAGTCGAAGCTTGATATGTACTGTTGTTTCGCGCCAATCCTCACCTCACTTTGCGTGCGCGCCAAGCCATGACGCACGTGACTACTCGCTGCTCTGCTTACCTCGCTTTACTTTAACCTTACTTATTTTTATTAGCTTTCTTATACGCACTTTACCGCCCCACTTTTGCTTACTCGTCTTGCCTGGGATTTACGGTCGCGCGGCTATTGAGATTGTCAACTCCTGGCAAGACAAATTTAAGGAAGCTAAAACGGACTTCGAAGAGGCCGTGATAAGCATCTGGTATTAAAATAGGCTCTTGGACTTACTATCCTAATGTTATGCATTAATACTATTACAAAGGTGGAATTGGAATTTTGCTTTGTAATATACTTTTGATTTTACTTTTTATCGCGAGTTTTGCCTTTAAGTTTTCCTTACCCGCTCTTTTTGCTGTTTGTCCAGACTATTTCTCTTTGCTTTTAATGCTTTACTTTTTATTATTAGAATTCCGACTTATCAAGCCATTGATATAAAAAACTTCTCACCTTCGATTTATGGCAAACCCTTCCTTTTTAATCTTGAAAGTTCTGGAATCTTTTATTCGCAGTTGTGAAAAACCATTGTCTTAAGATAGGCAAGAAAAAGACAGCAATAAAAAAAGTAAAGGCGACGCGAGAAAATAAGTTTGATCATAACATCACTAGCATTAATGATCATCATGTTTTTCGAAAAATCTTGCCATATACAAACGGTATGTATAAGACACAAGTAAACTTATAACAAGAATAAGGTTTCCCTTATAAGGCAATCTCCAGTCTAAAGCTTAAACGCTATATTAATGCTTGTTTTGCTTTTTTGTAAGTATGAGAAAGACTATTTAAAAGCGACTTCGTGCGATTTACGTATTTTGAAGCACTTTGTCGAGCTCTTCGTAATAATAGCTAATAGTGTAGAGGGATAAGTCGTTTGTGTTATATAAAAGAAGTTAAGTGAGAGCTAATAGGTGTAACATAAGAATATAAATGTGTTGGTCCATAGGAGCCATCCCGAGGGCATCATGCCTTGACGACCTCCTTGGGAGCAGCTGTTTTAATATGATTTCTTTGGGGGTCTGCTATAGAAGTCTATAACGAGGCTTTTGCTAATCATTGCCTGGTCGTGTAATGAGCGGGTAGCCAGATTCTTCAGATTATAAAGATTGACGTTACCCGAATTGAGAAGCGCCCATGCGGTGGAATGCTGGTTCGTGCTAACATTTAGACCTGCATCAATCGTAACAGTAGCGTAGCCAGAGCCAATACCAACAACGAATTCCTTGTAAGTCTAAATATAATTACTTTCGCCAGCAATTTATCCTTCACCGCTAACTTCTTGCATGCGGTCGTTTTAGGCATCAATTGGCAATTATGCTATAATAGTGATATTGTCTTTTTGTCCTAAATGCGTATAAGAAACGGTCATGTTGCAAAATCTCACGTCAATAAAATTAGCAAAAGGCGTGTTAGTCACCAAAAAAAGCAATCCAATAAACGAATTGTAATTGTTAACCAGATTTACGTGAATAGAAGTGATCTCAGCACCAAAAACGACTAGAAGGTAAAACGTTAAGGATAAACAAAATCTAGGCCCAGCTCCGATAGTGGCATTGGTACAACTCATGGCGCTTGTTTAGTAGTTGAAAGGATCAAAGGAAGAAATGTGTCTTGGGTCCAACCCCATATTGATCGAAAGTGGCTATTGTTTTTATTATACCTTTCCAGAATTCCACGTCTGAGCTTAGTTTCCGGTTTGAGTCCGGCTCTATTCCGTTTCGCAGACAGAGGGAATTCTTCCAGAATCCGACTGACCAACCGAGGGGAGATATCGGATTATGAATTAATAAGACGACGGTTCTGTTCATCATTACCTCGCCAGAAGATCGGGTCGGATCACGCGCTAAGTTTGTCCTAGCCAGGATTTCTCAAGATAACCCAATCGTATAACCTAGTTATATTAGAAAACATGAATCTTGTTTTCCGCGGGTAAGATAAGATATTCAAAAACGTGCTCGAACCGTTTTTACTTCGTATCAGGGGTAAATATTCCACAATTCTAGGCCGTGTATTCTAGGCCTTTGGTGCTGTTGCTTCTGCTATTTCCCTGGTATTTTGTATAATATTGCACTATTATTGGTGGTGCCCCCTGGTTGAAGCCCCTGTTCATAGAATTCTCTGGAATTACGCTCAGACGTCGTTTGTGGAATATTTACCACCTGTACTAAGTAGAGTAAGTTTCAAATAAAAATTTGATCGATTTAAACTAAAAAGCTAAGAATTCAGAGCCCACGTCCTAAAGCCTCACTTCCCGTAACAATAACCTACTAGTTTGAGCACCTACCATGGGAAAATCGAGACTGGCCCTTCTTATCCAATCGTTCTACAAGGCAACTCCTCGCGGTTACCGCGAGGAGTGCTTTTCTGGGGTGAAATTAGATTCTCCGCATGCGAAAATTCAAGCTGGCATTTTACATATTTCTTCGTAGTTACTCGTTAAAACGCTTTCGCAACTACACCGCTCGCCATCCCTAGGGGGCAGCGGCAGCCATCCATTGGAATGCATGTTTTTTCTTCTCTGCTTGTCTTGCAGCAGTACTGTATGGGGGCGGGCACAGTCTGACCGGCCAAGCCAAGGAGAGTCAGTCTCAAGCCCCCGCATTTGCTTTCACTTGTGGCTGCAGGCGTGGCTCCGGTGTACGCCACGCGGGCGAAGGTCAAAAACGCCTCTTTTCCACGCTCGAATCCTGCCACCATTTTTCAATTAAAATGCATATAAAGTTCATACAATTAATTGAAGGAAACAGGGCTTCAGTTCCTGGATACTTCCATCGCCCGTTCAATTTTAATGACACGAATTCGAAAGGCACAAAACTGAATCTAAATAATTATTGGCTCAACGGCTCGCCACCTTTTCCGTCTACTAGCGTCCGGAAATCAACCTTCTGTCTCTAGAATCCTTGATCCCTGCTATTATACACACTATGAAGTTGGTGGGATGTTGCCTGCTTAGGCAGGTGTTAGACTTGGCTGAATATGAGTGAGGCGGACGGAAGTCGGACTCTAGTATCGGTTCAACTATCAAGGTGGGTTACACTGCATCATGCTGAACGCCTCGGGTTTCATATGAACAGCATGTGAGCAGATGTATGGATAGACCATGGCTCTTGCCCAGCCTTGAGCCCACCAGAGCCGGGCAATGTGAAAGCGAGAGGCCCGACAAAACGCATAGTGAAGTGTCGCTGTACAATTGGGTAGAATTTCCTCACTAACATGAACCCATGAAGTGAGAGGACCTCGACAAAAACTGAGGCCGCTTTAGCCATTAAAACACAAACAGCAGATCAAATGTGATAGCACGTCCATTCTTGAATCGTACGCAAACCTTGTCATCCTCGAACTCAAGACATGGACGAACAAGTCTATCGTACTCGTGGTGAATTTCACCAACAGCTGTCTTCAAGACAATGGCATCTCAACCTGCGTGCTGGACCTGAGAGCGTCTTGCTCTTGGCAGAATGCCAGCTGTTGGTATCTAAGCCTGAAACTTTGGCGCTTGAGCTTTCCAGTAGTGGTCTCGTGTAAGTTCGCTGATCCGAAGAAGAGAGATGGCTGTTGTCGCTAATTTGACCATTTGAAGTCATTCAACACTGTACGCAAATGTTGGAGAGTGCATTCAGACGGGAATGGATGTGTTCAGACTCACTGCCGAGAGGATAAACATAGTTACGGATCTAACGAATGAGATAGGAAAGCCTGGGGGCGTGGTAAGCCACCAATGCAGTTCACGCGTCGTTATTTCACTGCTGAATGTTTAAAGTATTCTGATTTGTCGGTCTAGGTTGATTCAATGCTGGAGTATGCAGATCCGAAGCAGTCAGCAGCTCGAGATAGGCATCTCAAACACTACCTGTCCATGGGAGAGGACTCTATCAATCGATCGGTGCAAAATATCGTTGAAATTAGAGACGACTTCGACAAGTGGAAGAAACTCACAAATAAGCTGCTAAGGGCCTTGGAGGATAAGAAAGGTAATATCCATACTCAAGTACTGTGAATTGCATGTATCTCATCGACTGAATTTTGGCAGCAACCAATGCTCGACAGAAAATGGAGGCTCAAGATAAGCTCAACGAATGTGACACGGAGAAAACGCGCAAGGAAAGCGATCTGGAGACAGCACGAAAGGCAGCAGAGGATGTTGAGGCGCAATATCAGAAGGCCAAGGGCATGTACGAGAGTCTTGTTGGCAACCTACCATGTCTGTCACCACGCGCTGAGACTATCAGCTGTTGAGTCTTAACTGACAAAGTCGGGAGACATAGCCAGTCTATCAAGCACGAAGGCGGCTCTAGCAGCAGCTGCCGCCGTTGGCATCAGTCCAGAACTATTGGTCCTTGGATTAGTGACTGGCGGTGTTCATTATTTCTTTTTGGAAGTTGGACGGCAGAAGAGGGCTTCGGCGGTTGAGCGGCTGGAACGAGAGTCATCAAGTTTGAGGAGCTTGCTGCTCCAGCTTTCCGGAGGAGCGAAATCAATTGTGGGTCTTGCCGATGGTTCTGATTAGAAGAATAGCATGCATACTGACAAGCTTCTACTTTCAAGGAAGAAGTGGGCACCGTTATGAGACAGGCGCTTGGCCGATTGAGTGACTTACAACGGCAAATTGACAATTTCATGGAATTCTTGGTCAGAATTCAGACAATGATCACGAAGGGCACCAGAAACAGGAAAATTGTGTTCGAATCTTACCAGGGCAGAGATGATCAGAAGAACGAGCCGGAAGATGTGACATTGAAAAAGGTTAATCTCTGATGGTAAAATCTTTGGCTCTATACTCATTCAAATGCTCGACAGGATATCCTATCTAAGGCTTACATTCTGAAAACGCAATTTCTCCTCGCTTCAAAAGCATCGGAACTCTACAGGGAGGTTTCTGAGATGTTTGTGATTCCAGGTATCGACTGGCTTGCAGAATGTCGCTTCGACCCCCTTGATTCATCCGTGGATGAAATTGAGAAACGAGTCGTGGATATCGAGGAGTGGAGGACCAAGATCTGCCTAGGGGCTGAAACACTGATTACAAAGGCAAGTCGTTGTCTGAACACATTGTCTGGCAGCCGCGGATCCTGACTCGATACAGAGAGAGGAGGAACTCAAGGAAAGCTTGGATAAGTTGGCTCGAGATTCCGCTCAGTCTTTCAAAAAGGTTGGTCAAGGTTTGTGGCCACCTGGATTAGCAACTGGAAATGCTGGTGCGGGCGATTCGGCGGCACCTTGAGAAGTTTTTAAGAGAATCGTTCCGTGTACCACATGGCGATAAATTCTGTTTCTTTCTATTTCGAAATTTCATGTTGGAACAGCTAGCGCTGGCACCATTCGTTACAGGCTGGGCTGGATGGGATCACAAGGTCTGGCATGAGATATATCACATATATGTTGAATTTGATCTTTCTTGCATGATACTTCACGATGACAACCGTAAGAGCAAGCACTCTGCTAAGTGAACTGCAAATGCTTTCACAAACACCATTTCCACTGGTGTACGGTTCATGAACGCATGACAGACGATAACGGGGTTTGCTCGCAAAGTCCTCCAAGTAGTGTGCCTGATAATGTGATGCGATGCAGCAATATTGCATTCAGCTGGATCGAAAGGGTTTTGGGAATGCTGGAACGTTTGAAAGTGATCAACCTGGGGCTGCGTATCGTCAATCACGGGTAGTCGACAGCGCCACAAAAGGACGAGGCTGGGGCGGAGCTCTGGGTATGCCTGCGCCAGATGGTTGGTTCTACGCCTATGTATTCCGCCTTGCATGTGGGAGTCGGTTATTCGCGGCGGAGCCACGTGTAGCCTCTATGTTGCTGCCTAGGAGGAAGCGATGATTTATCGGCTCTAGAATGCAGATATTATCTATAATTCAGTAGGATTGTTTGGGGTCTCTTTCCAATCCTAACGTCACACACACTATGACAACCAAACTTCAGCCGGTTGATATTACGAGATTCCGTAAAATAGGTCACGACATTGCCCAATATCACGAACCCTATGGCAAGCATTCCAAGCTTTTTCAATACTGCAACCGAGCCATTCGACGAGGCTATTCTAAATTTGTCCTTGTATGTGTTGAGGATACTAGTGGCACAGTTGCCTTTGACGTTCATTCGGAAGAAGCTGAATCAGCTCTCGATATACGACAGATACGTTCCTGGTTTTATGGCCGTCATGGTTATTGGAGGCGTCTCTTGCCAAAAAGAGTCAAAGTTGTGCCTGTGAAGGTCAGTTTAAATTCTGACAGAACGATCGCTATTAGTAATAGTAGTGTAGATTTGGATTGTGGATGTAGATCGATTCGATAGAATCCTGGTTAAGACGGAGAAAATCGACTACCAAGCCGAATTTGCTTCTTTGGAGCGAAGTATCGAAGAAGTTCGCGACACCATCGAAATGAGAGAGTGCGGTCCTATCCATAACGGGGACCTGCATCACGGAGTTGGCTGCGAAGAATACGACGGATGTGGTGGATTATGCCCGATTGAGGAACTATATTTCTTGAAGAGGAAGGTGGAACGCTTGAAGGTAGAGGAAGTCCAGTTGAGCTGTTACCTGGACAGCAGATATGCAAGCGGTTCATCTGGAACGCTAGAAACCGCAAATTTTATCCAAGATTACCGGTATGTATTGTAGGTAATGGCGTTGCATTGCGGTTTGCTAAAGAATGATACAGCAGTTGTCGAACATTAAAATGGGCAGACGCCTGTATAGATATGCAGTCCGAGAGGGGTTTGCAGTTAGAGTCGGAATGGGATAAGTCCCAGCTTTGTTGGATGATTCTGGCGGCCTTTCTATTTTCTTTAGTGGTTACTGGAGTAAGCGCAGGTGCTAGTCGCGATTGGCAGATCGGGTTGGCAGCTGGTGGATTAGTGGTTGCTCTGGAATCCTTCGTTGTCGGAGCCGTAGCAGTCAATGACAAGTTCCGATAGGAGAGGAACGATCCAGGGATCCAACTTTCTCGGCTTAATAGAGACCCAACATCGAACACTGATTTTTGAATCGTTTATAAAGAGAGAACTTGCGGCGAAGTATCAAGACATTTATCAGCATCTATTAATACATATACACTAGTTGGATGTAATAAGCTCTGGCCCTTGTTCAACCTGTAGAAATGAAATTCTCCCGGACGAATGTCCTAAAATGACCAGTCTATCCCGAATAGCCTCACAAGTAGAGGAAGTCGACGAACAAACTTTTGTCAGGTTCTGCGAATATGCCTACATGGGGGACTACACACCAGCACAACAGCAAATTGTGCTTCCTAGCTCCAAACTCGATAATGGGGAGTGCCAAATCGAGTGTTATTGTGGAGAAAGAGCCTTCCCGGCTCATAAGAAGGATAAGAAGAGGAAGGGTGGTTCCAAGTTTGCTGATGACGTTGCCGTTGCCGTTGAAGAATATAGTGGGCGATGTAGTCTTGAAACACCCACGCAGAAACTTTGGGACGAGTTCCAGTGTCGCGCGTATTCTGTGGTTAGCCCCAAGTTTATAACAGACCGGATGGAAAAGGTCATAGAACTTGCTCGATTCAGTTACTGCAACAAGAATACCCGGGACAACGAAGCTAGGGGGGACTTGGATAATTTGCGCAGGATGGTTGTGCATTTTGTTGTCTGCGTATTTGGGACGATAGTAAAGGATGATAAGTTTTTAGGGTTGATGGAGGAAGGCGGGTGTTTTGCAAGAGACCTCATAACTTAGGTTTGTTGGGAGAAAGGATCATTGCAAATACCAAATAAAGGAGAGGATAAGGAGGCCTCACTTCTGATGCATCATGTCGGAATCTGCTTGCGAAGTAAAGAAAACCACGGGGAAGGAACAAGGAATATCACCCTATCAAGTCTCGTTCATGTTTATCTTGTTTCACGTACACGCTCGCTTCTTATCCACCCTTCCACTTTCTTTTAAATCATAGCATGACGCGATTTCTTGGTTATTAGTTCGAATGTGAATCAACATCACAAACCACTCCAGATCTCTGGCAGGCCAAGCAGCGGTACCGCTTATGCGTCCTAAGGGTGCTCTGGACGTCACAAAGTTGTGATTGGGGTAAGTTCACGGATATACTACCTGCCGGCAGAGGTTTCTCGATCTGGCGAAGGGATTGCTAACGTTTGAGTCCTTGAGTATTGGTTCGTTGTTAAGTAAAAGCTCAACACACGCCTATCAATGTGAATGTGAGGCATCTTAGCAGATTGCAATTAAACATGCGACTGCACCTCATACACATTTATTCCAAAAAGGTTCACGATGATACGTTACATGCTTCTCCTCTTAATTATTACCTGTAGCTTTCTCTTATGCGAACGAAATAGAAATGAGTCCCCTTTGAGCTAACCGCAATTGGAATGTAAGCTTACTTGAATCATAAAAGCAGTTTATTTTAAGTTCCTTTGTAATGAGAATATTCTTCATTTTAATAATATGATTGTCTTGACTTAATACAATATTATTCTTGATTTATATAACAAATAAGTATCCCGAAAGAATATAAAGAAAATCAAAAGTAAGAAAAAGTGTATCTAGCTTTAAATAAAGTGATAGTGTTGTTAATAAAACCAATCGGCTAAAAGGCAGCTCCTTATCTTCAATAATAAAAAAAGAAACATAATTTGGGATAAGTGCATACTTCGTTTTTAAGTTGCTTTCATCAATGAGATCAGATTATAAAGGCAAGCTTAATAAAGTTAAAGGTAGTGTTATGTATTAGAAGAGATTTATAATTAAATACTTATAAATAAATCGTGATTAAGATCAAATTAAGGATATGAAAGCCTAAGCTAAAAATATAATAAAAATGCCTGACGACGACCAAGATGCGAGTGATAGCAAGACACTTTTATTAAAATTTTTGTTTTGTTTTTCTTCCTCGTTAATTTCGATGCCCGTTAGACCTTACCATCTATTATTTCTTTCAATTGCATAAAAAAGCGATCAAGCTCTTCTGTAACGTACGGTCGGGCTGGTGTTACTCGAGAGTGCGAAGGTAGGTTAGTTGGCAGATAGGGATGTTATTATTAATTAAAACTAATAACCGTTGCAAGTTATTAAGTATGATATGAAGATATTTTATTTGAGTTAAGCACGAAGCTTTTATTTAAATAGGAAAATATTTTAAGTTATATAAAACCCTTATCCCTTTAAATTATTTGAATTATTTAAATTATTATCTAAATTTAAAAAATCTAAATAATTTATTTTATAATATCTTATGTCTAAGTTCTGCGATTTGGGTTATCGAATTTGATAAGTTTGGTTGCTATTTTATGTAACCTTAATCGCCGCTATGCTTCGCAATAATATATGTAACGCTTCTCGCCTCAATTGACCGCGATCATTATTATTTTGATTTTTGCTTCATTCACTTTATTCGCGATTTCGCTGCCCCACTAAAGTCATCCAACAGCCAAAATAAGGAGCCAAAAATAGCTCCCTTTCTTTCATCATTTATAATAACTTTCTTTATATCAAAGGCTATCTGGGTCACTTAAAATCTTAACGTCTTTTACTTTATTTTCGCTTAAGATTATTATTACTTTTTTACATATTATCACTACCCTCATTTCTCCTTGCTTTCGCCGCTTATATTATTTCTATTGTATTATTATNANNNTCTNTATTNTTAAATGCCTTTTGTCGATAATTTGTTTGCGATTTCATTATTTCGACCTCTTTTCGATAGTTTTTAACTTTCTTTTACTTAGCAAATCGATTCTTTTACCCACTCTTTGCTCACTTCTTTTCTTCGTAATTCCATTGCTTTCCTTCGATTCCTATAAATACATAAACTAATTTAATTATCGTATTGTAAAATTTAATTTCGAAAGTTCCTCCCTCTTTCTTGATATTCTTTAATTTAACCCTTTTTATTACTTTTCACAACATTCGCTTTTGCAATATCTTGCCCAAAATTATGGCCTTTACAATCCAGATTTTAGTAAAGGATAATCTCAAAATCCTTTGGCATATCCTTAAAAAATGTATCAACGCAAGTTAAATGCTAAAGGAAAAAGAAAAGAAGACACTTTATGGAGAAGATCATTAATAGATAAAAGCCGCTTACAATAATAAAAGGTTCTTATAATCGCTAAATTCGGATAACATGAAAGTTAGTATTTATTATATTAAATACAAATTCATGAGATACTTTTGCAAAATTGAAATCCAAAATAAAAGATCAAGTTATGCTAATAAAAGTTAAATATTATAAATATAACAAAGTAAAGGATTAAGATATTGCTATAAAAAAAGTTAATTGTAGTAAAGGCAAAATGATAGCGTTTCTTTATTAAATATATAAGAAATACATAGCAAAGAAGCGGAAGCTAAAGGAAAAGAAATTTATCAATTAGTATTGGCGGGACTTTAAAATGCTTTATTATTGAATTAATAGCTTTTATATAAATGTGAATAATTCAAATAAGATCATGAAAATATAATAATTTTTAATTAATTTATTTATTTATTAAGCATTAATCTTTACATCGAAATTCATTAATACTAAGCTAAAATTTAAGTACAGCTTAATTGATATTGCCAAATCTAAATCCGTAGCAAAAGTAGATAATCTATTACTATTATTAACTTAATATTAATCTCGTGATAAGTTTATTTATTATATTAAAAATAATTAGCATAACGTAGCTATTATAATACTTTTTCAAGCTTACATTAACAATCAATTAGCAAAGTTTGTTCACTTATCAAAGGGTAAAGCCAATTAAAACCTGCTAAAAGTCTTTAAAGCTATAAACAAAGCGCAGCAAAATCGGGAAACTTTACGTAAGAATCATAACGATAAAGATAACGATAATGATAGCCTCGAATTCGATCATAATAGCGACGTTGAAGATGGGCCTTAATTTAACGACAACGGTAACATCAACTACCTCTTCGATCCGGATAAAGACGTTGCAAATAAGAATGCTAAAGCCTTTAGCTATAATAGCAAGTATAAAACCAAATAAATAAATATTATAATAACAAAGGACCTTAATAATTATTACATAATCAAGCTTAACTAATTTATAAGACAAGAATTACAAGCTTGTAACAATATTATAACTAACAAATTCAGGAAAGGAAAAAGAATGTATAAAGCACGTTATTATAAAAACATTTACTTATAAATAATAAAAAATCTAAAGAAAAGTAAATAAGACTTCCTTGCGATAAAAATCCACTTGCGAAATTATAAAGAAGTAGATAACAAATTAAAGCTGTATATTACCTTTAATTGCAATTTATATTTTAATTAATTTGTTTTTATAAGATCACATTTCTTTTTAAGAAAAATCCTTATCTTATCTTATACCTAATTTCCCATATCTTAACACGCATGCGCCGCAATGATTCGATTCTCGTTAACAGCTATACATCCGCCAAACTGTTCTTCTTTATAAATCTAAAAGCTTAAGGTATAAAAGCAATAAAGATTTAATAAAAACCAAAATAGCTTAAGCGATTAATTTTTTGAGAATTTATTTGAATTAATTTTAGTTAAGTAAAGTCAAAGATTAAGCCAATAAATTACTTATTTTTAAACTTTTGCTTCAATTGCTTGGGATAGGATGTTAGCTTAAAAGATAAGATAACAAGTTATATCTTTTATTAAGGTATAATGAATTCTATTAATAATATAATTAGTTTTATATTTTTATGATGCTAACATTAAAGATCTTTTAAGTATTACTTTTAATATTATACAGGATCAAGTGATAAGATATAATCTTTTGATTGGAGTTTTTAGTAATTTATATATTAATCACCAAGTTAAATTTAATATACAAGATGCTTTTTTAAAAAGCGATATCTTTAATAATAAATTCATTCGTGCTTTTATGTACATAAGTATTTAATATAACTTTAGCGTTTCAAAAAATATTTTAAAAAAAGTTATAAATCCTTTTATAATAGTAGATTTAAATATTGCTAACTTTAATTAGCGTGTTTTAATGCTTTATAAAAAGATTAAATAGAATCACAAGTTCGTTAATTAAGCCCTCAAAAAGATTCAAATGAAATATAAGAATTTTCGCAAAGAACTTATTAACGCAATGAAAAGCTTAAAAAATAAACTTAAAATTAAATATCAACAGGATTATTTTTTTTTGCATTTATAATAAGATAATAAAGATGCAATTGAAAAGATAATAAAACAAGTTTATAATAAAAGATGAAGTTAAGCTTTTGATTAAATATTAGCTTAAAGAACAAGCTTAACTTTAGCGAATTCTTTGCGATTCTTTTAAATACTTAAATTTTAAAGTCATCATCACTCAAAAGATTCATGCAATTAATTATATGATTGCGCTTGCATTGCAGTAAGAGATTCAGACTTGCCAGCTACAGTTGGCTAAAGCATGTCAAAATCTACTTAAGAAGAAATTGCTTAATCTTATCGCCGCCTTTGATTTCTTGTTTTTATATAATAAGTTTCTTTTATATGCAAAAAAATCTAATGCATATTTTATTTTGGTAATAAGTATCTTTTATATTAATAATAAACGCGCAAATTAAAGCGTGTATCGCATATATAAAATTATATTAAGAATGTTTATTTACGTAAGTTCCTAATAAAGTAGCTTATTATTTGTTTTTATTTTATTTGTAAGGCTTAGAAGTTCGTTTTTAGTAACGCAATAGATTTTAAAAATCATGTGATAATGATTTATAAGATTAATTTTTAACGTAAAGCGTGTTTTGATTGCTTTTTAAAGTATTTTTTATTAAATATAACTTATAAGAAGTGTTAAATATGCTTAATTAATTGATTTCTTTAAAACTTTTAAAGTTTTTTTTATAACTTTAGAAGAAGAATTTTTAGGCACTTATAAAGTTGGATTTTGGATATTAGCTTCCAAAATCTGATAAAAGAGCTTTAAAAGCCAGAATCATTTGCTAATTGCATTGCTATATATTGATTTTCCAATCATTTCTATGCTTTTATGATGGAATCTTATTTTATATTTCCTTATACCACATCGCTTCAGCAAAGCTTATTCTAATATTAAATTTACATATAAAATCTTAGTTTCTACTTTAGCTCCGCTGCTAGTTTTATTTAGTTCGCGAATTAATTTTCATTTTTTTTAAAAATCTCATCTTCAAGACTTGATTACTTAAGCGAAATTTAGGAATTATTACCAAGATAGGCACAGCTTTATGTTAATGATTTCTTTGCACTTTATAATAAGTAGAATATATCCGATTGTCTTTATATCAACTTTATCGTTTCTTACTTTTGATTTCTTATTTGCGATTTACCAACTTTTTAAGATAAGTCCCTTTAATTCAAATAAATAATTTCACCTATTTCCTAAGCTTCTTAACAAATTCCAAAAACTAATTTAGAAGTTTTCTTTTTATAATCGTATTATTTTAATTTAACTTAAATTAGGTACCTAAAGCATTTTAACGTTTTTATTTAAGCATATATAAAGTCTTTGTATATTCTTATATAAGGAGAATCATACTTTTTTAGCTTTTAATATTTGCAAAAAGTTTTGCGATATTGCTGCTTCTTTTTATAAATGCTTCTTTTTATAAATGCTTCTTTTTTGGAGTTATTAGGGATTGCATTTATTTGCTGAATTTATTAATTATATGCTATTATCTTTTTTATGATAATATTTAAATTTAAGAAAAAGCTGCACTTTATAAATATGCAAAAATTGCAAGATTACGTTTTTCGAATATAAGAACTTTCGTGATTTACATTAATGCTTTCGCAGCGAGTAATTTTTTCAGATCTTTTATAACGGTTTTTTAAAGCAAAGAGCAAAGCAAAGATAAAGAAATTGGTATTAACAAGTAAGCTTATTGGGTTACTTATTATTTTAATGAGCTAATCAATATTTTAAGAAAACTTTCAAGCTAACTTGTTAAATAATTATGCGTTGAGTAAGATGCAACAAATAAATGGTTTCTTTTTATACATCTTGCAAATAGTTTTTAATTAGTAGCGCCTTTTGATCTTAATCAACTAATTAAACGCAAAGGCGGGTAGATATGCGAATTATTATAAAATGATTAATAAGGGGCATATGGCGAATTAAAGGTGAGATGAGAGGAGGATGAAGACTTAGGAAAGGGTCTTTATAATTGCGTAATTAGGCTTGCAAGAGAGAAAAAGCATATTTAACATTATAACGAAACTTGAGCATAAGGGGCGAGCTATCTTGGGCCAGCAATCTATTGTATTAATAAAGTATTAATTCTTAGACGTTTAAGAATGGTTTTCTTTTTTAATTACGCTTAATAATATATAAAGCTTTCGCAGATTTAAGTTGTAGATTGCGATTACGCATTTGCACGCGTTGTACATATTAAATATTAGCTTAAAGAATGGATACAATTGCAGCTAGTTTTTTGCGATCTTTCCAAAGATATTAGTTTTTAAGCTATCGTTGCTTGAAAGGTCTTTGCGATAAACTTCCAAATTGCGCTTGTCTCGCGAAAAAAACTTATGACCCGCTAGCAACGATTCGCATTAATTAGCAAGGGTTCTCTTAAGGAAAAATCATCAATTTCCGCCTTTATTTCTAATCTCGCTTTTGATCCCTTCCCGTTAAAAAATAATTGCCCCCTTATTTGCAAAAAGACTTAATGCATATCTTGTATCAGAAACGAGACGCTTTCATATGAGTAACAAATGCGTAATACTCGCCAAATGTCTCATATATAAGACCATATTAAAAATATTCACTTACGCGATATGCTAGCAAAGCAGCTTATTTTCTATTCCCACCTTATCTGCAATGCAAAGGGGTTACAGCTTAATAGCGTAATGCATTTTAAAAATTATATAATAACAATTCACAAAATTAACCTCCAGCTTTGAATGCTTTTAAATTAGATTTTTACATCTTACAACTTCTATCCTCCATATATATATTATTAAAAGCTATCAAAGTTCCAATTTATTTCATAATATACACAACTTAATATTATCTTTTGCTTAAGCTTTAACTAAGGTCCTAATAGGGTCCAAACGCTAATCCGCAGACGGCAAATGCACCCAACTAATTGCACGTTAAAAGCAACAGCAAAAAAGACGCCTATCAAAACACCTGCTGCCATATTAGCGCTAATTACTATATCACACGCAATCGCTTTAATACAATTATTTTTAATCTTATACTCCCACACCTTTTCCAAACTTCAACTATTAGCAATATTGCTTTACTTCTTAAATTATTCGGAACGATATTTACTAACTCTTCACTATTTAGCAATAAGTATCTAAATGCTAGCAAAGCATTCGCGCTTCGGGATTTCGATCGAAGTCTCTTGAGACTGCCACGAACAAATGGTACTTTATTTATAGCCGCTGCCCATAGGTTATGTTATTACAACTATCTTAATAAATAACATCCACTATGTTTTATGCTTCTCCTACATCTAGGAAGTCTTTAATACATTACAGCCAGCGCCGCTATCAATTACTGCCAACTACGTATCACATGAGGTTACGATAATTCACTTTCCCAAGCTCTCTACTAATGGCATATCTCGAGCCTTATTCAACGCAGCATTCGAGGTCTAGAATGTGCGGACCGAAGACGAATTCGGCAATGGTATCTATAAGCAAGATGCAATCCAGGTTCCCCAAAAATAGTTAGAATAGGCTGCCCAAACGCTAAGCGAATAAGCGTCAACATTGTCGTGATGGCAAACAGCAAATTCTAGATTGCTATACGATATTAATAATCAACCTAATAACAAATATATAAAACATTATATTGTTTATTAAAAATTAAGCAAGAAGGCTAAGATATCTAAAGATATTATAATATTCTGCGTGTCGGTGATTCTGCATTAGGAAACCAGGATTTCCTGAACAGGGAATCTCTCGCCTAAAGGCCTGGCTGCTCTAGCGCTCGTGCTGCTTTGGGACGGCCGGAACGAGTGGTCGCGACCCCTACTAGCTCCCCTTGAGACCCCACCTCGTGTATAAATCCAGTGCTGTTTCCAACTTCACCTTCTCTCGTCCTTCACCAAGTTTCTAATGGGCTGGCCACATGCCACCCTCGCCGTCAGTCCTTCGCAATCCTCCCATGGCTCACAAGCCGGCCCTGTTACCTGCACCACGCCTCAAATTTCCCTCCCTAGGCTAGGCCTGCGCTCTGATTTGCTGGTGTCCTGTGCAAGTGCCCTCAAAACCCTCTCGCTGGCGTCACCGTCAAGAATTTGCCTTATACTGACTGGCCTAATCCAGATCATTTCGGAGCTGCCGACGCTGTGTGACGCGTACACCACTGCGGCAATAGTCCCCATCCACCTAGGATGGATCCACGGTAGACAATGGAAAGCCACTCTTCGTGAGCACAGCATTCTTCTCTGTCACCGCCTCCTCCCCTTAAGTTTTCACCTGCGTTTTTGGTGTCTACCAGGTTTCTACGAAGGCCTCGCTCTTTGTTAGGATTTAGAAGTGCCTTGAGAAGGAAGAGGGCTCAAGGCAGGCGACACTTTTTCGTACAGCAACGCTTTGGAACCGGAAAACCTAATCTCAAGTGGATGACGTGTCGACGCCAAGGGAGGGGGCAATCAGCAGATTTTAGGGAGGTCTGGAGCACCCCTTGATGTCCGTGTTCGGCAAATACTTCCCGAATTGGAGATTCGAAGGATCTTGAAGTACTGAACTTACGTATTGGTGTCTGGGAATGGCGTGGGTGACGCAAGTAGGCAGCTGGAATGGCCCAGGGGAAAGCTGGTTGAGCCAGCATTGAGTAAGCCGATTCGGAGCAACACGCTTTCTGGCCAGCCGAAATGCTCCAGGGGAGGCTTCAGGGGGTGTCTAATGCCCAGTTTTCCCCTGCGGTATCACAGGTTGCTCAATGAGGCAAGTCCTTTCGGATCTGTGGAAAAGCATTACACCGCATGACGACGTACGATCCGCTTTGGCGACCCTCGGATGCTTTGTATGAGAGCAGCTGAACACTAACGCCTCTAGTTACGAAGCAGATTCTCGCAATGGGCTTCCTATTGGCCTATGGGTGTTTCTAGCCATCCTTGCGATCCAGACATGGATTCAAGGCGCGAAAACGCTAGGGTGGGGTA
>NYXK01000074.1 GCA_002685535.1 Deltaproteobacteria bacterium | reverse complement strand
ACAAATCCCTCATGGTACTGAAGGGCTATCCAAAATTCGCGGAGAATCAAAAATATATAATTTCTTTAGAATTTTCCTCAAAATAACTTTTNANTCACGAGTTCTGCTAGAATAATATTANTATTGATTCCGGNCAGCTCCGTNGAAGTGAGATCTCTGANAATCTGCTGAGATCATCNAAGATCCCTCACNTACGTTTGGNATGACACGACAAGATTTNTGACTGCCCTGAAAATAAATACACATTTAAACAGCAAATATCTTTTATGCGTCTGATTTCTGCAAATCTCAACGGTATCCGTTCCGCGGATTCAAAAGGTTTTTTTGTCTGGCTTAAAACGCAGGAGGCCGATGTGGTTTGTCTGCAGGAAACACGNATACAACCGGAGCAGTTAACGGATGTNATGCTTGAACCTGATGGTTTAGAAAGTGCGTTTGAATTTGCTGTAAAAAGGGGATATTCCGGAGTTGGNCTTTATTTTAAGANNAAACCCGACCGAATACAAAGAGGTATCGGCTGGACAGAAATGGACACGGAAGGTCGCTTTATTCAGGCGGATTTTGGCAAATTAAGCATCGTATCACTTTATCTGCCTTCCGGAAGCAGCGGAGATGTTCGGCAAAATTTTAAATTCAAGGTGCTGGAATATTTTGAAAAATGGCTGCTGGAGGCAAAAAAATCCGGAAGGGAGCTCATNATTTGCGGAGACTGGAATATCGCNCACAAGGAAATTGACCTGAAAAACTGGAAAAATAACCAGAAAAACTCAGGATTTTTACCGGAAGAACGTGCNTGGCTGACAAAATTATTTACGGATTACGGTTATGTTGATGTCTTCCGAGAATTAAATCCAAATGCTGATCAATATACCTGGTGGTCAAACCGTGGAAGAGCGTGGGAGAAAAATGTGGGATGGAGACTTGATTATCAGGTTGCCACTCCCGNAATTGCAGCAAAGGCTAGTGCGGAATCGATTTATACAGCAGAACGCTTTTCTGATCACGCTCCGCTGATAATTGATTATGATTACACTCTTTGAGCGCCCGACTCAAGTATTTCACTTATTTCAACTTAAAAACCCGATCAAATNCTCGGCGTAAAAAGTCCGCTTCCTGTTCTCCGTTTAAAGAACTTATTTTTGTACCATCCGGTTTAAAAAAGAGCAGAGTGACTTTGCTGACGTTATGATATTCTGCAAACCAGCGACCCTCTTTAGAGTTTAGATTTGCAACCAAGAATCGTATTTTTCCNTCATATTCAGGTTTGAGCGAGTTGACCACCCGCTTGAGCGCACGGCAGGAATTTCAACCGGGGTCATGAACTTGAACCACTACGTTCTCTCCTTGCCCGATTGCAGCCAGATCGTTATCTTCTTCCAGACTTTCATACCAGAGCCAGCCNGCNAGCAACAGGATCAAGACACTGGTAATGGTGACCAGCCAACGGGCATTTTGCCTGCGATGAGCTTTTTTTGATTCTTTTTTTTGTTTGTGGTGTTTGCCCATGCAAATCTCCCTTTGAGTAAATTCTGCTAATATCTGGATTGATCATTGTGTCAATCATGCTACATTATCTTATCCTTTAAATACACACAATCCATCAANTGAGAATAATGGACATTATTAACTGGGGAGATATCCGNCGCGGAACATTAGCNATTGTACTCGTTATTATACCAACTGTACTGCTNGGTACATANATGGCACCGGCGCTGCAGAGTCACCAGATTACAGGTCCGGGTTTATGGGAGCTGAAACGTACAAAAGTTCCGGATGCGGTGATTGAACCCTTACATGAACTGCGGCTCAAACCTTACTTTTTTAAGTTCAGACTGATGAGTGAGGTGGAATCCAGAATTGCTGATCCTGCTTTGTACAATAAATATAAAAAGAAAATAGAAGCGCGAATCTCAGCCATACCCATGCCTGCGGTGGAGTATATTTTTCTTATCACTCTGGCGGTATATTATTGGATTTTATGGTTTTCGACACGGAAATACTTTCCTGACGGTCAGGTCTGACAAGCTCTACGGCCATTGCACAGTAGTTCGTGAAATTACCGCCAAAAAAACTTACAAACACGAGGTTGCAGAGACTTTAGCAAAAGCTATTCTGAATCTTCTTCAAGCGGTAGTTCGAGTTGATTTTCTCCAGGCAGCTTTTCCATGTCAAGTTCGCTTAAAGTAGGCAGATATTTTAGATTGGTGAGACCGAATATTTCGAGGAAATTTTTGGTAGTTCCATAAATTCCGGGACGTCCCGGGAGCATTTCACGACCAACAATACGAACTAGTTTCTGCTGCATCAATCGGCGGATAGTGTGGGACGAATCGACTCCCCGGATAAATTCAATACCTGCCCTGGTGATGGGTTGTTTGTAGGCAATAATGGCTAAAGTTTCCATGACTGCAGGAGAGAGTTTGATGGTCTTGACGGTTTCAAGCGACTGAGCCCATTTCTTATGTTCCGGAAGTGTGTGCATCTGTAAACCGTCTGCGACCGGATCGATCCGGAAAACACGCTTGGTTTTTTCATAGGACAGATTAAGCTCCGCGACCATCTCCCTTATCTCTTTTGTCTCAACTTCTCCGATGATTTCTGCCAGTTGTTTAGGAGAAAGAGGAAGGGTTGCGACAAATAAAATGGTTTCAAGAGCTTGTTTTAGTTCTAGTTTAGTCATGGGATCTTGAGAATATTTTTAATGCACTTCATTCTGAACGGGTGATATGATAATGAGTACAATTCCAGTAATCAAAATAAGAAACATCAAAGCGGTAAAATGNATGTCCGCGTTAAAGCCACAGGAATAATCACCGAGAAGGCCGTTCACAGGCTGTAAATAAAGATCTCCGCACAAAATCCTGCTAAAATTAGNAGATATTATGGATGAANATCTGTCGATGAACCAGAGCANAATTGAAGACACGGTGAGTATACGACCAAGTTTTCTTTTTATCATCNGTCTCTTTTTTTTGCTTANAGCAGCGTTTTATCGGTACTGAAAAGTGGCTTGGCTGAATCTTCACATTATCCTTATTCTTTAACATAACGCAACCCTTAATTGAGAAATTTTATGGATACCTCCAGTATTGATTATGCAGAAGGTCGGGTNTTTGATTTTGAGGATGAAAGTTCAATTCAGCCCAGTTTTCTGGAAACATTTGAATATGCGGGTCCGCGGCAGCGTGTCAGCTATCAAATGAACGAGTTTGCCGCTGTCTGCCCTTTTTCCGGACTGCCTGACACAGGCATAGTCTGGGTTGATTATATTCCCCGGCAAAAACTACTCGAACTAAAAGCGCTTAAATATTATTTCCTGACTTTCCGTAATGTAGGAATATTCCAGGAAGGAGTAACTGCGCGAATTTTCAATGATTTATACTCCCTGCTTGAACCTGAAGAATTACTGATCAAAACNCGCTACAGCACCCGAGGCGGTATTGACACAACCTGTACTATCGACTCTAATGAGCAAACATCCTGATTTATCATCTCTGCGTGAAAACACGCGTATCATNCTTTCCGGACGTGACCCTCACCGCTANGGCGGCNTGGTCAATCCACCTGTATTTCACGTTTCCACTGTGCTTGCGGAAAGCATAGAACAACTCAATTCACGTGATTATCTCGAAGAGACAGGAGTGCANGAAATGGCCTATGGTCGCAAAGGCACACCCACCTCGTGGGCTTTGGAAAATGCCGTAGCTGAATTGGAAGGTGGGCACCGCTGTCTGGCTTATTCATCCGGTCTTGGAGCCGTGACCGGGGCACTGCTGTCATTTCTGAAGGCAGGGGATCATTTGCTGATGACGGACAGTGTTTATGCGCCGACACGTAGATTCTGCAATGCGATTTTGAAGCGGTTTGGAGTTGAAACCACGTATTATGATCCGTTAACAGGTGCAGACATTCGCTCNCTGTTGCGCCCAAACACAAAAGTCGTTTTTACGGAATCACCNGGATCCCACACATTTGAAGTACAGGATATTCCAGCAATTGCAGAAGTCGCGCACGCTCACGGTGCGAAAGTGCTGATGGACAACACATGGGCCTCACCCTTGTTTTTTAAACCGTTTGAACACGGTGTGGATGTCTCGATCCAGGCCGGAACTAAATATATCGTTGGTCATGCTGACGCAATGTTAGGTACAGTTAGCACTACTAAAGAGGCCTGGCATGAACTGCTTGAATGCACGGGTTATCTTGGGCAATGTTCCGGACCGGATGATCTTTATTTAGCTCAGCGGGGTTTCCGAACGCTGGCTGTGCGTTTGCGTCAACATCAGGCAAGTGCGCTGGAGCTTGCGGAATGGCTGCAGAGTCGTCCGGAAGTACGGCAAGTTCTGTATCCTGCTCTACCGGGTGCACCCGGACACGAGATTTGGAAACGTGATTTCCTTGGTGCCAGCGGATTGTTCGGATTTGAACTCAAACCGTGTGCAGAAGAAGCAGTAGCGGAGATGCTGAATGGCATGCGTTTGTTTGGTATGGGTTACTCCTGGGGTGGTTATGAAAGTCTGCTCATTCCTACAAATGTTCAAAAAATCCGTACAGCTGTTCCGTGGCGTTTTGAAGGTCCATTGCTGCGCATACACATCGGACTTGAGGATGTTGACGATTTAAAGGATGATCTAGAGGATGGCTTGAAGCGTCTGCGAAATTTCCGCAGTTGATTTTCTTCGAGAAATACGACTTTTAAACCAACGAAAAACGTCCAAATGAATCTACTAATTGCTGATGACTCAGCTGAAGTATTGGATTTTCTTCAAGACTTTCTTGTGAAAGCAGGACATGCCGTGTTCTGTGCGAGAGATGGTGAGGAAGCGCTAAATTTTTTTCAAAAAGAGGAAATCGAAGGAATTTTCTGTGCGCTGACTTTGCCAAAACTTGGTGGTCTTGAGCTGCTCAAGGAAGTCAAATCTGTCAACAGCCGGCGTCCGCTGGTTATGCTTTGTCCAACCAGTGACAGTGAAAACGCACTCAACGCGGTGCAGCTCGGGGCCTGTGATTATCTTATAAAAGCTATTGACCCGCTTGAGCTTCGGCGTACACTGGACAGAGTTGAATCACTGCATGAGGGTTTTCACTTTAGTGCTTATGCGCTGGATCATTTGCTGCAGGAAACACGCACCCTGGAAATCGGCAATGATTTTGAGGGAGTGAACCGGATAATCGCTTTCATGACGCAGGATTTACCAAGCTACGGTATTTTAAAACAAGAACAGCTGTTCCGCATGAACATGCTGCTCAAGGAAGCAATTGAAAATGCAATTTTTCATGGCAACCTTGAATTGAGTTCAGAAATGCGCAGGGATAATCCTAAATTGTTTTACAAAACTGCGGCGCAAAAACGTGACATTGATCCTTATAAAAACCGGAAGTTAATCTTGCAGTATGACATCAGCCGAAACTCGGCAAAATATGTTGTTCGTGATGAAGGAAAGGGATTTGCACATGCAGACTTGCTGGATCCGGCTGACCCGNACAATTTGCTGCGTATCGAAGGNCGGGGATTGATCATGATCATGAACTTTATGGATGAGGTTTTTTGGAATGATNGAGGCAATGAAGTCACCATGGTACGNTACCGNAAACGTAAAACATGAAACATATTTGATCCAATCNTAATGAAATTTCTGCTGTCGTTTAAAAATGATTTTCCGCTTTGCCAGCAATGACACGGTTTTAGTACTTTTTTAGAGACCATCTTAATTAACTGAATTAAAATTAAATGAAGATTTTTCCTGATTTGAACAAGACAATTAAATATTTCTATATTTTCGTGCTGTTGATATTTTCCGCACTTTTACAAAGTTGTACGGACACAGCTACAACTCAGGTACGGGTGCCTGCCACAGAGTTGTATCAAAAGGCAATGGTCGCATTTGAGGATGAATTTTATCTTGAAGCATTGAAGAATTTTGAAATCCTGATTGAGGAACATTCCGGCACAAGACTGGCGACACTTTCTCATTTGAAAATGGGTGATTTGTATTTCTTGCAGAATAAGTGGGAAGAGTCAGAAAGCAGTTACAGACGTTTCCTTCTGCTTAACCCACGCACTCACCTAGTGCCTTACACACTTAACCGTTTGATTGCGCTCAATTATGAACGCAACATTTACGGTTTATTTGTGAAGTCACGGGATTATGACCGCAACATGGAACCCAACCGGACTCTTATTCGCGAATATCAGCGTTTCTATTTGCTTTTTCCGCAAAGTCCTTATTTGGAGGACGTGCAGGACTACCAGAGCAGAGCCCTGAGTGACCTTGCTGAACACGAGCTGCACGTTGCAAATTACTATTTTGACAAGCAAGCCTACCGTTCCGCAATCGGACGTTATTTATATCTGCTCAAACACTACCCCAGTTTCCCGCGTACCAGTCAAGTTGCGGAACGACTGATTGAAGCCTATCGTTTAAATCTGCAGCCGGAACTTGCAGATGAAATGCAAAAAGTTCTGGAAACATTACGGGAGCGTAAATTGCTGGCGCAACTCACGATGAGAGAAGAATGACCCTACCGACCATTCGATTTAAANAAAAAAGTTGTTTGATTTATTTGGTGGTAANTCCGTTTTTCTTCTCTGGGTGCGCAGAGCTGGACGGCGTTTTTCCTAAGTTCACTCCCCAAAAGACCGAAGAAACAACAACCACTCTTCCCAGCTCAGAAACTGTTACTCAAAAACAAATCCTGCTTTCTGAAGAAAATAGTCAGTTGCAGATAAAAATTGAGAANCTTCAGCAGCAGTTGAATAAACTCGAAAAACAACAAAAAGATCAGCGTGATGACTTCCTCTTGCTGCAGGAGCAATGGGAGATGAACTTTGTTTTACTGGAGCGTTCGGTCGAGGAATCTCTGAGGTCAAGCAAGGTTTCTGAGTCTGCGGCCTCAATGATTTCACAGGCGCTGGAAAATCAACCTCTTCAGCAAAATACGGACAAGTCGAAAAAAGCGAATAAGAAATCTCTGCGTCCGATTGAAAATTATTCCTTGTTAAAAAATATTGAAAATGAGCTTCCGCAAACTTCTGTTTCCGTGGCAACACGGGAATTGGCGGAAGTAAATAATTTGGATCTCAAAAAGGAAAATGCGGATGTTGAAGAGGAACCGGGTTTTGTTGAAAATGGAGCAGTCAATCTGAAGGATTTAGAAGATCCACTTGATTTACCTGATCCTGAGGCACGNGCACTTNCAGCTACAGAGATTTCGAAAAATGCTCAGNCAACTGTGGCAGGTACGGTTAGTTCNCAAAGCGATTTTTCGGATCCGGATCTTGTTCCTCCGGAGGATCCGTTTATTTTGATTCGGCATCCCGGTGTGAAGAAAATATATAATCAGGGTATGACCGCGGTTATTCAAAAAAACCACTCTCAGGCTATTTTGGTTTTTGAAAATTTTACCAGCAGATTTCCGGATAACCTTGATAGCGATAATGCATTTTACTGGATAGGACGNTCATACTTTGAGCTCAATGAATGGAAAAAAGCGGANGAGTCTTTCCGTAAAGTTCTGACACGTTATGAGCACCGTCCTACATCACAGGGTTATAAAACTCCGGATTCGATTTATATGNTGGGGAAACTGCAGNTTCAGCAAAATCTTGAGCAGCNCGCNGTTTATTATTTTGAGGAAGTGATCAAACGTTTTCCGGGTTCTGCGGCAGCCAGNAACGCGGAACGTGATTTAGGAANNTGATTCAGTAAAGTATAAAAGAACGAATCATTTCAATGATCAANAGGGCGGCNATCACCGAAACATCAATACCGGCGATGGGTGGGATGACTTTTCTGATACGCGAGAGTACAGGTTCCACCATGCTCTGCAGCCAGCGGACAGCAGGTGGATAATGCTGTTCATGCATGACCCACGAAAGCAATGCATAAACAACCAGCATCAGGCTGTAAAGCCGCAGCATTGCCGCTAGTACTTGAAGTAATGTTACTGAAACTGGCATTATCAATTTTTCCTGCTTAGTTGTGATGATTGCGGATAAAGTACAGAATTGTCATAAATTTTAGCACAAAACCACAGAGAAAAAATAATAAAAACAGCTCGATGTTTTTCCATTATTATTTTCCCCATTTACTCAACATTCCGACGTGATTCCAGTTTTCGGACACGGTCAAAAAGTTCAGCCAGACGGTTAATGAGCGACTGAAGCTGTCTCCACTGATGAACAGGTCTTCCTGGCATTCCTCCGATAACCTCTTTATCCTGCGTGTTTACGGTGATAACTGCCCGCGCAACCGCGGTAACGTTATTACCGATGTTTACATTATCTCTGATTCCGGACTGCCCGCCCATAATTAAATGATCGCCGGCCTTTACACTACCTCCAACCGCTGATTGTGCGGAGATCAGCGAATGTTCACCAAGACTTACATTATGTGCAATCTGCACCTGATTGTCGAGCTTACTGCCCTGCTTGATGATGGTTGTGCGAAAACGCGCGCGGTCGATGGTCGTGCATGCNCCAACTTCAACATCATCTTCAAGTTGTACATTCCCAACCTGNGGAATTTTCCGGTTAACGCCTTCACGCTGAAAATAACCGTGACCGTCTGCACCAATCACNGCTCCGGACTGTAAAATAACACGGTCACCAATTTCGGTTTTGTCCTGCACCACCGCATTTGGATAAAAGATACATTCCGCGCCAACCACAACGTCGGCCATGATCACTACTCCTGCATGCAGGATTGTGTCTTCGCCGATCCTAACACCATCGTAAATCACAACGTTTGGTCCAACAATCACATTCCTGCCGAGTTTTGCGCTTTTGCTGATAACTGCGCTGGGATGAATTGTGGACTTTTTGGTGAGTCCCGGAATATTTAACTCAGTAGGATTCAGTAGTTTTGTGGCCGCCACATGGGTTGCCAGCGGGTCAGTGGAAATCAGCAGATTATGTTCCGGATGTTCAACTTCCGGTGAAACTACCAGCGCAACCTGGCTTGAATTAATTTCATCCACAGTTGTACTGACTTGCCGCGACATTCCGGCAGGAGTCGGAACACTGTTTATACCACTAGGACTTGTCAGATATGCAAGTCCGCCCGGCTGCAGTGAGTCAAGTCCGCAAACATGCGTGATTTGCAAATCTCCGTTTCCGGAAAACTCAACTTTAAGCTTTTTCGCAAGTTCCTTCAGAGAAAGTGATGAAGCAGNCATAAGCTCAGTCAATTTCATTAAGTAGAGGTCGTACAGAGACTTGACAGCCTTTTGGCAGAGCTTGAGAATTTGCTTCCACCCGGATCAGCGCATTTGACTCAACGAGTGAACCGATGCTGTGTGAACCCTGGAAATTGAGGGGGCGCACGTGGTATTCACCATTTTCCACGTGGAGTATTCCACGCATGAAATGCAGGCGTTTATGGGTTTTAAGAATAGCTTCATCGAGTCTTGCTTTGACCATCTCTTCTTCCAGAANTTTACGGCCCATCAGTTGCCGCAAAGCGGGTCGAACAAATTCTTCAAACAAAACGTAACTGGAAGCNGGATTTCCTGGCAGTCCAAAAACCAGGGTTTTACCACGTCGGCCAAAAAAAAGAGGTTTTCCGGGTTTGAATTTTATTTTCCAGAAAATTTCCTCAACCCCCATTTCCTTTAAAAGGGGTTTGGCAAAATCTTTATCACCAACAGACATTCCACCGGAAACCATTGCCACATCTGCCTGTAGCGCTTCTTCAAATTCTTGTTTCAGGATTTCCGGAATATCCGGAACCATCGACATTTTTACCACTTCACAGGACTCCTGTTTAACCATTCCTGCCAGCATATAACGGTTTGATTCTCTGATTTGTCCTGTTTGCGGATTTTGCTCTACATCCACCAATTCACTTCCGGTGGAAACGATGCTGATTTTCGGAACGCGCCGCACCGGAACTTCTGCAAAGCCAAAAGTCGCCAGTACCGCCATCTGCGCCGGACCAATCACAGTTCCGGCCGCAATCACGGTTTGACCTTCCGCAATATCTTCTCCGGAATAACGCACATTTTCTGTTTTTGGAATCGCTTGAAAGAAGCGCACATGTGAAGCATCGANTTCAATATCTTCCTTCATCACTGTCGTATCAGCACCCGGAGGAAGCGGAGCGCCTGTCGCAATCTGCACACATTGTCCGGAAACGATCCGTTCTTCTCCGGTATCTCCTGCGGAAATATAACCCAGCTTTTCGAGGCGTACCGGATTATCCTTTGAAGCAGNTGCCAGATCTGCTGCTTGTACAGCATAGCCATCGACCGCTGAATTGTCGAATAAAGGCATTCCATGGGGAGCTAAAATGTCTTCAGAAAGCGCCAGTCCTTGAGATTCGTTCAAGGGGCACAGCCNCTTTTCAAGCGCTATAACGTTTTCGAAAACTAACGCTTTCGCGTCTTCATAATCCAGCATCATTTCCTGTAATGTATATCAGCGCCGTTTGGTTTCCAAATAAAAACCAATTTCATTTCGCCCTTGTTCTNTGTCCGTCCATTCATGGAAACCTTGAGTAGACAAGTCTTCAATCAGGCTGGCCCACTCCTGATGGTTCCACTGTGAGTGTTTTTTTAGCCATGTATTTAATTCTTTTTTAGGAAATCGTTTTTTCTTTTTTTTAGCCATTGTGTTCCTTTTAATTATTTTATATATGCTTTAAGTAAATGTTTTTTCAAGTCATTAAATATCTATCTTACGGATTTTTTTTAAAACTCAAAAGTTTCTTGTGCATTTATTTTTGAGTACCGCGAAAGTGTGGCTGTAAACTTGTAAGAAATATAGCGAAATGGTAGTATTATTGATCATTTTAACAGGAGGCAATGAATGTATATTTTTAGTTTAACACTGCATGTAGTAGCGGTGATGTTGGTGATAGGCACTTTATTTGTGCAGTCACTGACGGTTGTTTTTCGCTTACGTTTAAGCGATCAGTCGCAGATCGAAGGAGTACAGTGGGTTCAGCGCAGAGTCCATCAGCTGATTTATCACCCGATTCTGGTTATAGCAATATCTTCCGGAGTCTACCTGGCGATGATTCAGGAGCGGTTCACCACTCCGGGTAACGGCTGGTTGCACGCAAAAGTTACTCTTTTGCTGATTCTAATTTTGTTTGGTTTCTTGAACGGACGTCAAATTTCTAACGAGAATTTGCGGAAACCTCAGGCCCTGCTGGTTCACATCGGTATTTTTCTGGTTTCAGCAGTGATGATTATTCTGGCGCAGGTCAAACCGTTCTAAGATAGTTTCAATATGGGCTAGACAAAGTACTTTATAGTTTCAATTCCGAACCGGAGAGGTGTCCGAGTGGTTTAAGGTGACAGACTCGAAATCTGTTGTACGTCATGCGTACCGGGGGTTCGAATCCCTCCCTCTCCGCCACACAAAATTTGACGAATACCAAAGCCTCACTTAGTTTTTTCTTCAAATTGATTCATGAAATTTTTACCCATGTCTAAATATTGTTTCACAAAAGACTTTTGCATGGCATTATAGAATTCTGTTGTGAATTCCGTTTGTTTATCACTCGGAATAAAGAGTTCCTTGAATTCTTCCGGTGAGCAGTCTAATTCAATATTTATTTTCATATTTTTCCTTTTTTATTATCCCTTTCAAGTTATTCATCAAATTATCCAGAGTATATTTTATCATACATCACTATTATTTTTAAAAACACCACATTTTGCAAAGCTATTGTTGATCCAATTTATAATATAAATTCAT
>NYXK01000073.1 GCA_002685535.1 Deltaproteobacteria bacterium | reverse complement strand
CCTCCCGGCGGACGACAGAGACTACCCGCGAAGACCGGATTGGCAAACTCTTTGCATGGCCAAGCGTGGCTCCGCGCGAACTGGCACCCTGACCGCGAGCCCCGAACTGAATCAACATCCGGTGTTTGATCTGACCAAACCAAGAGCGGAAGTTGACTTGGCCAGCGTGTAGTTTCGTGTCGAGCGACAGGCGTTGGTCGTGCTGCCGGAGACGGTCGAAATTCTATTGGTATCCGACTTGAGGTGGTTTCAGTGGCCAGATTCAGGGAAAACCGAAAAACCCTCGATGGCCTGCTCGAGGCCCTGAAAACGATGCCCAAGGAAATAGCCGACTATGATAACCTCACCCCCGCCCGCCAGCGACTGATCACACAGCAACGGCCAGTTCCCGTTTGGCTCCGGATTGTTTATCCCAGTCGGAATAACGCCATACAACCTCGCCCTCCCAGTAAACATCGGTCTGGTAATCCTTGGCGATTTCAATGGCTTCGCTAACACGGAGCCGCTTGGACGCCGTGGAGCCGCTTTTCTGTTTCACTGACACCGTCTGTCCCATGACGTGGAACAAAGCAACAAAAGGGCCAACCTCCCTTCAAATTGGGGTTAATTTGGCGTGCGCACTCCAAAAACGGGATCAACCGACCGACCTCTTTTCAAGTATGGCCATCGCGGTGGCTTGGTGGGCGGTGTGACTGAGGCTGATGTGAACATTGCCGCCGCGCGCCTCGAGCAATGCCTTCCCCTTGCCGTGTAAGACGACGTATGGCGCGCCGGTGTCGTGTCGTGCGACCTCCATGTCGAGCCAGCCCAGCTCGGCGCTGATGCCGGTGCCGAACGACTTGGAGATGGCTTCCTTCGCGGCGAAGCGCACGGCAAAGCTTGGCGTTGGGTCTTTGTGTTGCAGGCAGTAGTCGATCTCGGTGGGGAGCAGGATGCGCTCGATGAAGCGGTCGCCGTATTTATGGTGCGAGTCGCGGATGCGCTCGATCTCGATGGTGTCGATGCCGATGCCGAGAATCATCCCGTTTGTGAGTAGCCGTCCATCAACTCGAGTATTTCGCGTACCGCCCGGCCAAGTCCGACGGTGATTGCGCGGCTGACGATGCTATGGCCGATGTTCAACTCGTTGAGGTGCGGCACGGCAAAAATACCACGGGTGTTCTCGTAGTTGAGGCCATGGCCGGCGTTGACGCCAAGACCAAGCGACTTGGCTTGCTCGGCAACCTTGGTCAAGCGCTCGAGCTCGACGGCGCGTCGTGCCTCGTCGCTGTACGCCTCGGCGTAGGCGCCAGTGTGCAGCTCGATGAAAGGACTGCCGGTCTTGATAGTGGCCTCGATCTGTGCGGGATCGGGGTCGATGAACAGGCTTACCTCGATGCCGGCTTGGCCAAGCGTGCC
The DNA here is from genome assembly GCA_002685535.1 of Deltaproteobacteria bacterium. Taxonomy (GTDB): domain Bacteria; phylum SAR324; class SAR324; order SAR324; family NAC60-12; genus Arctic96AD-7. The sequence goes on along the minus strand of NYXK01000073.1, from coordinate 9,098 downwards.
GGCGCCGGCGGCGATGGCATCGACCTGGCCGACAACATCGAGCCCACCCTCGGTCGTGACCTCGGCGCGGTTTTCCGGTACGAGGCAGACAGCCTCCGGCTTGAGGAGCAGGGCGATGTCGATCATCTCCGGCGTGTTGGCCATCTCGAAGTTGAGGCGCGTCTGCACCGCGTCGCGAATGGCCCAAATGTCACGGTCAAGAATATGCCGGCGATCCTCGCGCAGGTGGGCGGTGATACCATGCGCGCCGGCAGCCTCTGCTTGGCGAACGGCGTCAACGGGGCACGGTTCGCCGTGGTCGAAGTCGCGATAACGCGCCTGCCGCAGCGTGGCCACGTGGTCAATATTGACGCCGAGTCGCAGCATCGATTTGTGCGTTACTTTTTCTTTGCAGTTTTCTTGGGCTGCTTTGGCTTGGCCGTGCGTTGCTTGGGAGGAGCGGGTGGCCACTCCAGCGTTGTCGAGGGGAAACGCGGGTTGTCCAGCCAGCGGGTGAGCAGGGAAAGCTCAAACGCGGTCAGGCCCAGCTGCGACTTGCGGGTGATCGTGAGTCGGTTGCTGTCGACGGTGGCGTCGGTGATGGTGTTGCCGAGTTTGGGGCGCAACGCGGTGAGGAACTCAATCCCCTTGGTGTCGTTGACGAGTTGCTCGCGCCGATTCGAGAGGATTGCGGCGAACTGGATCAGAAGGTTCCACTTCTCGAGCCGTTGCCCGGTGATTTCCCAGTTGTAATAGACCAAATTATCCTTGTCGGAAAACTCGGCAAGCAACTCGGCCGGGATCGGCTTCTTGAACGGATCCGGTGGGAAGACGCCACCGACGATATAGCCTTTGTCGTCCGAGTTGCCGACGGTGACGTACGGCGCGAACAACGGCACGTTGCCCCAGGTGAGTGCCGGCTTTTTTTTGTCATGCACGACTTGGCCCATAAAGTTCTCGCCCTTGCCACCGTTTTTTTTGAAATCACCGACGCGCTTGGCCAAGCCGGAGATCGCCTCCTTCGGCTTATCGACTTTCACGGAGAAAAACGACTGGAACTTGGTGCGCGACTGCGACCACGCGAAGAACTGGTCGTTGCTAGCGTCGAGCCCCAGCAGCGTGAGGATCGGCCTCGCTGTGAGCAGGCCCGCACCGCGTGCGGCGGTGAAGCTGGCCAGTGGCTCGGTGATGGTACGCGTAGGGATTTCCCAATCCGGAACGTTGGCCGATAGCGGTTCGGCGAACTCCACGGCAACCTTGCTGTAAAAATTATCCTTCTTCAGGTGCGAAGTCAGCTGGATCAGGTTTGGCTCACTAGGCAAGTTGTCACGAACCACGCCCGGTAGAATCTTGGCGTCCAGAGTGATGCTGAGGTCGTGCTCCTCTTCAGCCGGAAAAGGCCGACCGGTGTCGGCGATTCGTTCGGCCGCTTTTTTTAAATGGTTGAGAGTCCCCTGCCCGGAACCGAACAGCAGCCAGCCGTCAGCAAAGCCGAAGCCGAGGGTGTGTCCGTTGTCGAAGTCCACACGCCACCCGGTGAAGCCGGCCACGGTCTGCTCAAGCGCCTCACCGCCGCGTTGTTTGGCCAGTTGCCGAAGGCTCTTGATCCATAGCGCGCCGCGTTTTTTGTCCAGCGCCGTGATGAGCGCGACTTCCGATCGGCCCCCGGTCGGGGCGACACCCAGGAACAATTCACCGTGCCCGAGGTCGGGCAGCAGCTTGCGCAGGGTCGCCTCGTGCTCGGCGTTGTCGCCGCCCATCCGCTTGGCTAGTTTGTCGAGTACCTCGTTGCGGAATGCCTGGGTTTGCTTGAGCTGCCAAACCGAGTGCAGCGTCTTGGCGTCGTCGCGCTTGATCAGGTTGTCGATGCCGGCGAAATGCGCCTTCAGCAGTGGCTCGGCCTGCGCGCAAACCAAGCCAAGCGCCGCGCTGGTGGTCGTCAGGAATGCGGATAATGCTCGCTTCATGGGGGACACTCCTTGCCAGAGAACGCTGGTCGAATCAACCGCAAACCCGACTCAAACGCCGTTTGGCCGGCCCCAATGATCGCGGTACTTGCGGGCGACCAGCTCGTTGGCCTCGTTGTCGTCGACGATTTGCTCTCGTTGGGGATTGAACTCAAGAACGCGGCGGACGCGTGTGGCGATGTTGCCGAGGTGGCAGAGCGATGAAGATAGATGGCCAATCTCAATGTCGGCGTTTGGCGTGCCGCCTTCACGGATACAGCGGAAAAAATCGTCGTGATGCGCCCGCAGATCCGGGGAGCCGCTCATCTGCTCGCGCAACTTGTTACGGGCGCCGATCAATTTCCAGCCGCCGTGCTTGCCTAGTAGCATGAACCCGTTTGTCCCATAAAACGCATTGCCGTTCTCGTAACCCTGCTCAAAGTAAGGCGCCCAGATGCGCTGCTCGAAAATGAGTTGTCGCGGCCGGCCGTCCTCGGCGCTCTGCGCGTACTCGAAAAGGACATTCTGTGTGTCGGGAAACTGCTGGTCGTCATCGAAGAAATATTTTCCGCCCAGTGCAGCTATACGGCTCGGGTGTGTCGTGACACCGAGGCCCCAGCGGGCGATGTCGAGNTCGTGCACGCCGTCGTTGCCCATGTCGCCGGTGCCAAACGCGTGCCACCAGCGCCAGATACCATGCAGCATGTTCGGCTGGTACGGCACCTTNGGCGCCGGGCCAAGCCACGTCTCAAAGTCAAGATGAGCCGGCGGTGCGCTGGGCTTGGCCTTACCAATCGACGAGCGCTTCTGGCTATTCCATGCCTTGGACACCAGCACNCGGCCGATCGCTCCATTGTGCAACAGCTCCATGGCCTTCATCACATGCTTGGTGCTGCGCGACTGGGTGCCCACCTGCATGACACGCTTGTTACGCCTCGCCGCCTCGATCATCAGTCGCCCCTCGCGGACGTTGTGCGAGCACGGCTTCTCCACGTAGACATGTTTGCCAGCCTCTGCGGCGAGGATGGCGGCCGGTGCGTGCCAGTGATCCGGCGTGGCTATGAAAACGGCGTCCACACTTTTAACCTCCAGTATTTCCCGGAGGTCGCCCACCTGCTTCGGTTTGATGCCAGTACCGGACTCGACCAACTTCGCGGCGTTGACCTGATGGTTGGAATCGGGATCGCAGACAAACGCGATCTCGACGTCCTTGCGCTNNTTGAGATTCCCGATGTGATTNCGCCCCATGCCGCCCGGGCCGATGATGCCCAGCGACACCTTGTCATTGGGGCTGGCGGCCCGCAGACCGCTGGTCAGGTGAACAGTGGCCAGGGCGCTGATTGAGGCGCTCGAGGACTTGATAAACTGCCGTCGGGGTGTTCGTGAAGTGGAGGAAGTNTTCATGTCAAACGGAGTGAATNNGNGAAGCCTACTTCACCNANNTCCCNTCGTGCAANCCCAAGNCANGCGCTTGGCCAAGCGGGGGATGGTTTTTCANGAATAAGGGTGGTATTTTCGCGGGGATGATTCAGCGCTTGGCCATTTTGTGGGTGTTGCTGGGTGGCCCTGTTTTTGCGGCGGAGTTCACCCAGGCAGACCGCGATTGGTGGGCGTTCCAGCCGGTGCGCCAAGCGGCAATGCCAACGGAAGGCGGCGGCTGGGCAGTCAATGCAATCGATCACTTNATCGCCCGCAAGCTGACTGTCCATGAGTTGTCGCCGGCCCCGGCGGCGGATCGCCGGNCGTTGATTCGNCGCGTGTGCCTCGACCTCACCGGCCTGCCGCCGGCACCAGAACAAATCACCTCCTTTCTTGATGACGATTCTCCAGATGCCTACGAAAAACTGATCGACCGCCTGCTCGCCAGTCCGCGCTACGGTGAACGGCAGGCGACTCTTTGGCTTGACCTTGTACGCTACGCCGATTCCGACGGCTACAAATCGGATCACTACCGGCCTGAGGCGTGGCGGTACCGCGATTATGTCATCCGCTCCTTCAACACCAACAAGCCGTACGATCGTTTTGTGCGAGAGCAGTTGGCCGGCGACGAGATTGATCCCGGAAATCGCGACGCGCTTATCGCAACGATGTTTCTGCGTCACTGGATTTACGAGTNCAACCAGCGCGACGTGGAGACGCAGTGGCGCGACATCCTCGCCGACGTCACCAACGTCACCGGTGACGTGCTTTTGGGCATGGGCCTGCAATGTGCCCGATGCCACGACCACAAGTTCGACCCGATCCCGCAGCGTGATTATTACCGGATACAGGCGTTCTTCGCGCCACTACTGCCGCGCGACTCGATGCCGGTTGGCACTGTTCCGCAGCGCAGCAAATTTTTTAGGAAGCACAAGGCCTGGGCTGCCGCGACGGGGGACATCCGCAGGCAACTCGACGCCATTGAGCAGCCTGCNCTTTTGAAAAACACCACCGGCGAGGGTTTCGGCAAGTTTATCGACAAAATCAAAACCATGATCCGCAAGCGCCCGGAGGATCGCACAGCATACCAGCGGCAGATCGCGGAGTTGTCGGAGCGGCAGTTTGGCGTTGAGCCGGCCAAGTTACCCGAGCGGCTCATGGGCGCCAGCAAAGCAGAATGGGAGCGGCTGCGATCGGAGTTGAAGGCGTTCGAGGCGCAAAAGCCGAGGCCGTTGCCGCAGGTGAAATTTGTAGTCAGTGACGCCGGCCCGGTGGCGCCGGCCACGCGCATTCCGAAAAAAGGCGACGTTGTCGAGCCGGGTTTCTTGAGCATCCTCGATCCCGGCCCGGCACGCATCACGCCGCCGCAGGCCGCCCTGCAATCGACCGGCCGCCGCACCGCCCTGGCATGGTGGATCACGGATCCGGACAATCCGCTGATGAGCCGTGTGATGGTCAATCGGCTTTGGCAGCAGCACTTCGGTCGAGGTCTGGCCGCCAACACCAGCGATTTTGGCAAACTGGGCGAGCCACCGACGCATCCCGAACTGCTCGACTGGCTGGCGNCGCGANTTNTCGCCGACGGCTGGAGCCTCAAGAAAATGCACCGGCTGATAGTCACCAGCGCGACGTACCGGCAGGCGTCGGCCAACGAGCAGTCGGAACTGGCCGACCCGGCCAACACGTGGTTTGCCCGCGCATCGATCCGGCGCCTGGGTGCCGAGCAGGTGCGCGACGGGTTGCTGGCGGTCTCCGGCGAACTGGATCTGGAGTCCGGCGGCGAAGGCGTGGCGGCGGACGAGTCGAACCGCCGCTCGGTGTATCGCAAGGTGATGCGTAACAGCCCGAACGAGGTGATGCACACGTTCGACATGCCGGATCACATTTCGCACATGCCGCAGCGCAACGTGACGACCACCGCGACGCAGTCGCTGCTGCTGCTGAACAGCGAGTGGACGCGCCAACGGGCGGCAGCCCTGGCCAAGCGCCTGGCCAAGCGGCATCCCGGCAACGCCGGGGCGAAGATCGTGGATGCTCACGAGTTGGCTTTTGGCCAAGCGCCACTGCCGTCACAACTGAACGATGCGCTGGCGTTTCTTGATGCCTGCGGCGCGGCGAACAAGCCGCACGGCCTGGCCGCGCTGACCGAGTACTGCCATGTGCTTATGAACGCCAATGCGTTTCTGTATGTGGACTGAGTCATGAATGTTCGAGCGCCAGTTGCGGATGAACTTTTTTCGCGGCGAGAACTGTTACTACGCGGCGGCGCGGGATTTGGCGCGTTGGCGCTCAGTGGGTTGCTCGCGCGCGACAACGCCCTGGCCAAGGCGGCGCGGCCGTCGTTTGTGCAGCCGCATTTTGCGCCCAGGGCCAAGCGAGTGATTTTCCTGTTCATGGAGGGTGGGCCAAGCCACATCGACCTGTTCGATCCCAAGCCGCTGCTCAACAAGCTCGCCGGGCAGCGGATGCCGCAGAGTTTCAAGCGGCCGATCACGGCGATGGGCGAGACGGAGTCGCCGCTGCTCGCGAGTCCGCGCACGTGGAAGCGCCACGGCCAAAGCGGCGCATGGGTGAGTGACTGGCTGCCGCACACCGCCGGGTGCGTTGATGATCTCGCGGTGATTCGCTCCTGCTGGACCAACGGCATCAACCACTCGGGCGGCGTCTGCCAAATGAACACCGGCCAACCGCTCGCCGGCCGGCCAAGCCTTGGCTCGTGGGTGAATTACGGGCTCGGCACCGCGAACGAAAACCTACCGGCGTTTGTCGTGATGACCGACACCAAGTCGACGCCGACAAACGGGCCGCGCAACTGGAGCGCCGGTTTCATGCCGGCGGCGTACCAAGGCATCCGGCTCAGCCCCGGCACGGAGCCGTTTCGGCACTTGAACATCCCCAAGGGCGTGACGCCGGCAACGCATCGGCGAAAGCTCGAGTTGTTGCGGCGGCTCAACGAGCAGCACCGCGCCACGCGCGAGCACCAGAGCGAACTCGAGGCGCGCATNCGNAGTTATGAGNTAGCCTATCGCATGCAGTCCGCCGCGCCGGANGCGGTGGACTTGAGCCGCGAATCGGAAGCGACCCGGCGGCTCTACGGCTTCGGCAACAGGGACACGGAGCCGTTCGGCCGGTGNTGCCTGTTGGCGCGGCGAATGGTCGAGCGCGGCGTGCGGTTCGTGCAGATTTACCACGGCGCGGGCAGCAAGTGGGATTCGCATTCGAAGATGGAGGAAAACCATTCGCGTCAATGTCGCCAGAGCGATCTGCCGACCGCCGGGCTGCTGAAGGATCTCAAGTCGCGCGGGTTGCTGGAGGAGACGCTGGTGATCTGGGGCGGCGAGTTTGGCCGCACGCCGATGAGCGAAAAGGGCGACGGCCGTGACCACAACCCCACCGGTTTTACCATGTGGATGGCCGGCGGTGGCGTGAAGGGCGGCCAGGTGATCGGCTCGACGGACGAGCTGGGCCTGTGGGCGACGGAGGATCGTCTGCACGTGCACGACCTGCACGCCACAGTGCTGCACCTGCTTGGCATTCACAATCTCGACCTTATTTATCGCTACAAGGGGCGGCCCGAGACCCCCACGATCAACGAGGGCGCGGCGTACACAAAAATCACATTGGGCTGACTTTTACAGCTTGCCAAGCGCTGGAGCCGGCTTCACCGTCTCCGGCGAGTGGCGATTTCCCAGTCCGGGTTATCGCCGAGAAAAAGTTATTATGGGAAATAAAATATTCGTGGGCGGCCTGAATTGGGACGCCACAGATGACGATCTCCGGGAGACTTTCGGAGAATGCGGCGCGATCACTGATGCAGTGGTCGTAAATGATCGTGACACGGGCAGATCACGGGGCTTCGGCTTCGTGACTTATTCCAGTGACGAGGAAGCAAAGGCTGCCGTTGAGAAATTCGACGGTCAGGATTTCATGGGACGCAAACTGACCGTGAACGAGGCCCGGCAGCGTGAGGATCGCGGCGGCGGCGGCGGCGGCGGCCGGGGTGGTGGCGGTGGCGGTTACCGCGACCGTGGCGACCGTGGCGACCGTGGAGGACGCCGAGACAACTGGTAGGCGATTTGATTTTTTAACGATCGCGGCTCCCGTGCCACGCCACGGGGTTCTGCCTGTAATAGGCCCGGAGTTCTTCATACAGCTCCGGCCTTTTCTTTTTCAATTGCCGTGGTTTCTCGAAGAACGCCTCGGTGGCTGTCGCGAAAAACTCCGCCGGGTTCGTTGCGCCATAGTGGTCGATCACGGTCCTCTTGCCCTTGGCCGCCTTCTTCTGCAGGCACTCAAAATCGCGGCTGAACACCAGTGCCCACGAGCGGTACAGTTGCCTGCGCTGGCCCCGCTCCTCCCCTTGGCCAAGCGTGGGCGCGCCGTCGGCCGCGCCGTCAATCTGGTCGAGCTGATGCGCGAATTCGTGTATCACGACGTTGTGGCCGTCAAAGGCGTTTTTGCCGCCGCGCCGGCTCGAGTCCCAAGCGAGCACGACCGGCCCGAACTGCCACGACTCGCCAAGGCGATGATGCTTCTTTTTCTCGTCGTGAGGATGCTTCGCGAGGTACGAGCTGGGGTAAACGAGGATCGTGCGCAGCGTCGGGTAGTAGGCCGGCTCGCGGTGCAGCAACAGGATGCAGGCCTGCGCGGCGATGGTCACCCGGATCTCGTCATCGATCACAAGCCCGCCGCAGCCCTCGAACATTTTCTCGTCGAGAAAAACAAGGATGTGCCCCTGCAACTCCCGCTGGTCCGCCGCCGAGAGTTGCCGGTGGATGGGGAAGTTCGTTTCCAGGATTTCCGCCCAGGCGCCGGGGAAATCTCCCTCCCGAATTTTCTTCCGCCGTCGTTTTTCAAAAAATCCAAACATAACCGGTCACTCAATCAGCCCCGCACCAACACAGCTGCGATTGTTGTAAGAAGGAGGTGTTTCATTTGCAGGTGGCGTTCAATTCTTCGCCCGTCTCCGCCGTGTTTGCGGAGGAGGTTTGCGATTTCGTCGTGGCTTTTCATTCTCATTTGCCCAAATCACATATTTTACTGTTTCAACATTCATAAAGCCTAATGAGTTAAAATAGATTTATTTGCCTTCAGTTTTCAATTCTTCACCAACTTAAGTCCAGAATAACAGGCCAATGGTCGCTTGCCCCATCAGGTCTGTCGTGGTCGATTGTGACTCCAGAGACTCTATCCTGCCAACCAAGAGGCAGGAGGATGTGATCCAGCACCGTCTTTGAACCTTTGTAGTTGTAGGTGTACCTCTTTTCCATTGGCTCAACCCACTTGAGGCTATTCACTAGTTCATTGTCACCGCCGGGAACGTAGTCCTTCATCTTCTTCAAGGCCTGTGAAGTGGGAGTCGCCTGTTCGCTAGGATCTGCATCTGGCACGACCGGATCCCAATCATTTAAATCACCAAGCACCAAGGTGGCATAACCAGCAACCGAAAGCCTGTTAAGCTGCTTCACAACTGCGTCGGCCTGCTTCTCCCTCTTAGCCACCGCACTCGGTTCAGTGGGGACTGCCTTTAGGTGCAGGCCGATGATGGCAGTCTGCTCGCCGTTGATAAGGCAGGTAAGAATTACACATTTCGATGGGTAAACAGGATCAATTGGATGAGAGGCTTTGATGTTGGTGATATTCCCGCTGCTTTTGTTGGTAAGAAACACAACGTCCTGCTCCAGATAGGTGTCACGGCTCTCAAGGAAATGAAGGGCGTATTGCAGGTCCTTGCCTTGGAGAGCCTTTTGGAGT
>NYXK01000072.1 GCA_002685535.1 Deltaproteobacteria bacterium | reverse complement strand
AATTGAATCACCAGCGAGTATTCAGCGAGCCTCCAGCTATTCTATCGTGTTCTATTCACCTCAGCGTGCTAGTGATCATTACACTATCCTTTTCCCACCCTTCGTCGACTGCGGTACTGCTATAAATCATCAAGCGTTGACTTTTCCGCACGGCCAGCTTCTCATGTCCTCGCACGCTTTATGCCTTTTTTCTGATTTAAATGTGGAGCAAACCAGTAAACTTATCCGTTGGGTTCAGATGGAGACGTGTGATGCTGAAGTTGCTGAGCTTCACCACGCCATGAACACTGTATCGCCGAAATATTTTGAAGTTATTGACATTTGGCTCTGGAGAACGATGTTGATATAATCCGAGACGAACGAGTCTTTCTAGCTGCCCTTGAATGATGGAAGTTCGACTTTGATAAGTATGATTATTGTCTTCGCTTAGCACGCGACCTAAGAACCAGGCTGGCATCTCGGGTTCAAGAAGCATTTGCCACCTTAGATATCCTCTTTCTTGACTCCCTGTCTCGATTTAGGGCATTGGTTGAGTATGTAAAGCCGAAGGACTTGCCTGCGAGTGGTCAGTACTTGCTCAACCCCACAGGTCGATGTTTCATGAGTGCAATCGTTCGTGTAAGGTGTCTTGGTGTTATCGTCCTGAAAAATCTAAGCATTTGATATAATAATTCAAAGTGACACACTAAAATTGGTCGCGCCTTCGAGTAGAGGGCTTGAAGTTCTCCTTTAAAACTCCAATTGTTGTCAAGCAGCGTGTCGCTGTCATGATCTATTCTTAGGAAGGCCCCCTGAGGAGGGTATTTTCATCGCTTGGAGCAGCCTAAGCACCCCGCTACCATGATGAAATATCCCATGCAACATGGAAACGTGCCCAATTGTAAGATTAGTGGAAAAATATTTATGCATGTCTATGAATCCTTTCTTCCTTCCCATCTTTTCCACCTCGTATACTTCCGGTATCGATCCTTGCGTGATACTGCAGATTCACGAGTACATAGGCAGAGACTTTATATACTGCAGCCTTACCACTTGATGTCTTTGTATTCGTTGCTCCGATGTGGGAAATCTTATTCACTTCTTCATTTATTTTTAATTAAAAAGATCTTGGATTCTACAAAAGAGTTAAGTCTCATAAAGCTGGGCATTCATCGTATAAGCCTTCAGGCTCTGCAGTAAATCTCAACGAGGTAGAAAGGAAGAAGGTTCTCGGCTACGTTTTGTGTGCAACAGCAGTGCATGACTATAATTCTATTTAAAGCGCGGGATTTAAAAGGTAAAGTTCACGAAACACAGAGCTGTGTTCTTCCCAAGTTTATGGAAACGATCATCTGAGGCTTGAGGGAGAACGAATGTATATCAAAGTATTTTGTGGAAATGATGCGCTCTTCGACTATGCCATGAGTCATGTAATTGCCATTCCTGCTAGAAAAGAGAACCTCTAACAAGATTATTGCGTTACCACAAAGTTGCGTACAAAGTGCTTAGTACCTCCAGTTGCCCAGTGTGCGCTCCACAATTTTGCGCCATTCCTCAAGGTAGCCCGACATCAGTAGGCTGTGTCCAGTGTGTTGACCATACTCAGAGGTTACTATTCACCAGGTCCATCTTCACACCACCACGGAAGATTGGAGTAGTAGAGCAGATTGCCAAATCTTACCTAGCTGGATCTAGGAAGAGCTTTTTCGCCTCTTCAATCCTCAGCCAAAGAAGAGCGCCTTCATCAATGCTTTGTATAGTCCCATCACCTGGTCGCTCAAAGGTGATTTCGCCTGGTGGTCTCTCCATGCTCTGATTCTCGAGATGATCGAAGGTAATATCGCCGGTCGAGACGAGTACTGTTTGGAGATTCGGCAAGAACTTGTTGGGTGACTGTCCCTCCTCATCATCAACAAGTGTGTCTTTGACTTCGCAGTACTCACAAATGAGGGTTTCGAGGCTGTGTAGGGAGTCCATCGAGACAAGGTCGTTCATTGACTCCCGAGTGATACTGAGATACTCGGTATAGTGGTTGGCGGAGATGTAGAGAGAATCTATCTTGGTATCTATGTATGAAACCGATCCATTGGCTAGATGATATGGAGAGAGACCAATATACAGGTCCTCACCTTCAAGATCAACCGGGATAACAATCTCAAGGAATGGTGAGTAGTGCTTGAGAAATTCCGCCCGAGACTCTTTGTTGGCACGAAGGAGACCTGAAGGGTCGCCCTGGCTTTCGGAACGGCATGCCCACTTTCCTTGGAATACCAGATCTATCTCGACGACTCTTGGAGCGGGTAGGGAGTGGAACCAGATCTTGCAGCGCATCTCGGCCGGCAGCTTCGGGAACAGCGTAAACTTGTCAAGGGTCACGAGGATATCTGATGTCGTAGTGTTGAAATCGGTGGAGGGGGATTTACCAACTGCCTCGAGCTTGGATGATTCGGTCGAGGCCTTTAGCTCTCGAAGGGGAGAAGTTTGTTCAAGAGAGGTCATGCCAGCAGATTCGGTATCGGCTTGAGTAGAGGAGGTGGTAGTAGTGGGACAAGAAGCAGGGGATTCTCTTGGTTGTTTAGGGTCGGTGCTGATGGAAGACATTCCGGACACTGACTGGAAGTCAGAGTGTGTTACGACGAAAAGTGAGCAGATGCGGTTCGAGAGATCTCACAAACCTCGTCTTTCCAGACAGCTTTGGGCTTCAACTGAGGTCAGAGACGGGCAACAGTGTCTTTGATGATGTAGCGCTCAAGGTGATCAACGTTGGTGAAGGGATTGTTTCTCGTGGTTGAGACGCGTCGCTGTGGTTGCTGATTGCTGATCTCGAAGTCGAGCGCGAGAAGGCCTCGAGAGTTTTCAGTTTGTTGGTGTTGAACAGAACTCGTCTTGAGGTTTTTGATTCGAAGTCGAAGTCGAAGTCGAAGTTGGCTGTCGAGGTTGCTGAGACTGGCTTGTATGCGACAAGGTCAAAAATGGGAAGGAGCCAGAGATGATGTTGACATGAGCTAGCTGTCGGCTATTCAGTAAGGGCCTAGCGTCTAGTGGCTCTCACCTGATGCTCGACCTAGCACTCCAAGGGAATGCTAAATTGACTAGAACAGTCGCTTGAGAACCAGAAATCAACACCAAGCTCATGAGGACTGCCTATTGCTACCAAGGATCCGTCAACGATGTTCATTGTCTTGCCAATGATGCTCTTGAGATCGAGAAGTGGCAAGTCTCTGCTTAATAGAGACTCATCGGTTGGAACATAGCAGAGGGACTTTGTCAGGATAGCTATGCGCTTATATCTTAATGAAACACAGATAGCTAGACACGACTTGACCAACAACGAACTCTTTACACTGTCAACCCTGGACATTTCGCACGGCTTCTACTTCCGCACTCTCCTTGAACGTTTTACAAAGTCTTAGCTGCAAGATTCCAACAAAGGCAAGTCATTGCGTCACAAGATCCACTTCCTTCCTCTCGAGCCTCCAAGCCCCCAAAATCCAGAACGGCCTCCCACAAATGAACGGTCTTCCATACACCGTTATTTTCCATCCAGGAGAGATGCAAACAGTAGAGCAATTCAAGCTGGAATAGGCACTCGAATGATGCGTCCACCTGTCAAACCAGCAGCCTCTGGAACAGCTGCACCACCATTAGTCACAACATAGAGAAAGTCGTTGTCGGCTGCCGATCTTCCAAGTCCGACAGCAGTAGGATTGATGAGATCAGTAGTGTTTTGATTCCCAGCAATGACACGACTTGTCTTGCAGGCGATATCAACTTCGATCAGTTCTCGGGTTGGATTGGAAGCGATCCAAGCTTTTGTCCCGTCTTGTGACAAAGCGAAGTCATCACCCAGGATTCCATCAACGACCTTCTCAAATGGCCCAGTAGAGTTTCCATTCTCAGGGGAGATCAGAACCTAGATTCGTTTCAACTCTTGCAATTCCAGAGCAGGTGAGACGATGTTGTCTCTTCTCCACCTGAGATGTCATAAGCATACCTTGAAGAACGTCGTATTTGCCAGATTCATGAAAAACAAATCATTCTCATGAACATGGATCCCGTTTACACCCGCCACAAGACCAGTGGTTGATCCATTGGCTGACAATGCCGGGTTGGTCATGGATATGGTATACGTGTTGGCAGCGACATCGACCAGGAAAATACTTCCAAGGATTGAGTCGGAGACGAGTAGTTTCGAGTCGTCCGTGGATGATAAACGACACACACCATTCAAGAAGATTGCATCCGGAATCGATGTGACCAGTTCAGTCTTTGCTGCTGTTGAGCTATTTCCGCAATTCTCATCGTTGGACGAACGGAGGTCGACCTTCCAGACAGCGGAAGATCCTTGAACAGGTGCGAGCCCAGTCAGATTGCCAGCGGCGACATAAAATACATCGTTTTCAAGCTCGGCGATACCTGCGACTCCTGTGGCTTGTGGTATCGTTGCCACAAGAACAGGTGGCTGTCGACTAAACCGGTCCACAAGAAAGACAATGGCGATGAGAGTGAAGTCACAAGGAGATCTCCATTCTCTCTAATAGCGATGTTTTCGATCCATGATGGACTTGGAAATTCATGAATAACGGTCAGTGGAAAACGAGGAAGTTTGATGGTGGCTGATGCGGAGTAGACGAAACTCGCAACAATCACAATCAGCATGAACTGGTGGGCTCGACTGACGGAGAAAAACATGACTTCAGCTGGTAACCTTAGGTATAGGATGAGATGGATAGAATATCTTAGCTAGAAAAGTACCAATGGGCTCCTCTTGACTTCTTATAAGCATATCAAAACTACGTTTTCGATGCCTGGAGATTGCTTGTACCACCTTGACGGTTGCGAACCGTAGAATCCGGACATCCAAACTCTGTTTGAGTTCCATCGCCAGTAGTCCTAAAACTTTCCACTGCTGACCTGATGCTTTGGGCCAAAATCATAAGATCAATGAACATTCAGGTTGGAAGAAGCTAGGACCAAGAGGCTATGTTGATGAGCATAATAAAGTTTACCAGCAAATTACTTCGGCTTCGCTTTGTAAGTACCGGCAGAATAAATGCCCCGCCGTCCGCACTGTCACAGTTCCGAAAAAGATCAGACGACAGCAACTAACTATACCTTTTCCAATGTAGGGATGAGCATCCCAATCAGAAGTCGCAAGTATAATCTCTTATTTTTATTCATGACAATTTGAAGTTATGCCGAATGCTTGTTCATAAAATGAGGCTTGTTAATGGCTTCTACTTTCTCTTTCCAACAGCAAATAATGATGGATCTCAGACCATTGTATAGCTGCAGCAAATCATACTAAAAGATGTTACTGAATAACATTTCTCGAAATACATCCTGAGCAAGTGGTTTCAATATTCCCTTCATTTCTGCTATTCAGTGCTAAAGTACAGTTTCCAATGCACCAAGTATGAAGAAAGATTTCTCCATCAGTAATCAAGATCAATTCTGATGTCGCTCGCTATCATGAGATGCAGGGGGGAGAAGAAGGAGCCTGAAAACACGATCAAAAGTTTCCACCACCAAAATACTGTAGTTCTTCAGAAATGAGGCCCTGAACTGGGACATCCCCAGAAACGTTGAACAGAAAACAAAGACGGGTGCGGAAGCTCGTTCCCATCGCTCAAACCAAAGTCGGAGATACGATGCTCAGCCCAAGGATCTCGAAACTACCTAGAAGGGGCCGAAGTCAAGTAAAGATGTGCCATATGAGCTACCTCATGCTCTGAAGCCGCTAGCTTTTCATTGTCGTAGGGTTTACCAGAGCTTAGTACTGCTTCCTAGGCTCTTCAGCGACCATGTCGGAGACCTTCCCCGGCGCCACTGGCAATGAAAAGGGTGCCGATTAGGGGATTGAAATATCATTTGATAATTTGGTCTCGGGGACAATGTTCTTATTCAATGCAGCATAGCGGTGATGGGTGTTCAGCTTGTATCTCGATGCTGAGCTGGTGGGAGACTTCGGGATCCTCATAGCGTTTGGGTAAGAGTCTCTATACTTTTCCAACATGGCTTCCGGCAGAAACAGAGTGGTGTTTCTTGGGAGATATGGCAGTATCGGCCGCCAGGCCTTCAAGTATATGGCCCTAGACTCCTTGTAAATGGCCAAGTGGCTATATGGATTGCTGCCACTGTGCATGGGACAGAACCAGCCACCAAGTGCAGCTGAATATTCGACCTCCACAACTTGAGCGCGTGGAATTAAAGTTTCCCATATCATTAGCCTGATCTCGAGCGGCAGTTTGGTAAACATAGGGAAACTTTGGGGTGAGCAGCGCTCTTGTGGGGTTCCCATATTGCTGGTGTGTAGAACAGTCTGTATTAGATGTCTAGTCAGTGACAGAGACCCTTACGGGCGAAGGAAAACCTTACCCTTGTAATGTCAGACGGGAATTCGTGGGGGAAGATAACAAGTGCAATGGTTGAAGCTGTTGCTTGAGGACTCAGGATCTAGGGTGGAGGGAACACCAATACTCGCGCCGTTGTGTTTCGATATATTGGTACTTTGGCGAGGAAAAACGTCGAAGACTGCCTTTGCTTTCCTGTCAGAAGCAGATAATTTCGAAATTGAGCGAGTTGATCCAGAAGTTTGAAGTTTCCGTGCTGTCAAGTCAGCGCTCGCTTAGTTTGGCGTCCAAGCTGATGGATCGTATACATTCACTTAGGAAGGCATTCTCCATGAAGTATAAGGCTCGATTGGTGAGTCACATAGTGAGCTAACACAAATGCGGCTGGTGGAAATTAATTCGTCTTGCGTATACTTTGATGTTCGAAGCATCTCCGTCCAACAACCTCGAGTATCGAGTCACAGGAGTGTACTATGGTAGCAAACATCACACCAAATGATATCAATGCATCCAGGAGATCTGGTGTTATGGTTCCCACAGATTTCCACATGTTCCCCAAATTGCCTCACGAGCTTCGTCAGGTATGTTTACACAGCTATCACTCTCAATGAGCTGTCTGAGAATATCGTTTCATGCCATGAACTCATGCATAAGACAGTTTGCTGACTCGTGAAGCAGATAGTTTGGCAGATTTTGGTCCCCGAAGGACGTATTGTTGAGAACGATTGGTCTGACGAGACTCAAAAGTGGTATTGTCCTACAGAAGGCACCGAGAAGCCATGTAGCCACCCAACGACTTGTGTCAATTTTCGAGAGGTGTATTTGAGATACTGGAAACCGATCCTCCCGTACATCAAAGCCACTCTAGTGATGAGATTTCTGCAGCCTCTGCCGTTAGTCGACAACGGAGCATATATCCCAGACGGTCCCTACTCAGCGAGACAATGATAGAGGTCGAACCCGACATAGATTGCAAGATCAAAAGATTCGAGCTCGGAAACGCTTGATTGCGCGCAAAACTAACCCCCATTTCATATCGGCATGGAGAGAGAAAAACAGCCGTCCAGTTCCACGTGCATACTTCAACCCTGAAGTTGATCATGTAAATCTTGTTGGCCATCGATGTCAACTGAGGAGTCAGGAGACCATGCTCTCCGAATTGTTGGTGGTATCAAGTTTTCAACAAATCAAGACCATGGCCTGCCACGAGAGCTTACTCCCATCCCGCTACGTCTTTCCTACTCTTCAAGGAGACTTAGCTCGGCTGCTGATGCAGTTTCCAAGGTAGGAGGTATTCCAGATTGTGCATGTCGATGCGCAACCAAAGTCAAGAAATCCTTTCCGAGTGTCGCTGTTTCGGCCCGAGGAAACACAATTTATTCTCGAATGCCCCTGCGATGACAGAGGCTTCTGATCTGGCGAATGGTGGACGATTTCTTTGGTCAGTTGATGCCTTCCGGAAAGAAATGAACAGACTGGCAGGAGAATTTGATGGAAGAGTGTTCAAGGTGGAAGGGAAGCGGATTCCCAAAGGTGGTGTGAGACTGATGCATGAGTAATAGCCGAAGGGAATCAAAGTTCTGCAGCATCGTGCGAAGTTTGCACACTGTTAGGCTCTACCTTTGTTAAGGCAACGCAGTGCCGAACTGGATTTCAATTGATAGCGATCGATGATGAGGACCGGACGACCAAATGAATCTGAGAAGCCAGAAATTATCTGTTTACTGGGCATGGTAACATACCGACTCGTTTGACGGGCGAATCATTGTGAAAATTTTCGTCTGGCACGGATTGCCCATTCGTGCCGCGGGCAACATCCGAATACGCGTATTCAGCGGTGGAGTTTACGTCAAGCCAACCATATCGACCTACCAGTGAATCAAGTTGAATCCAATAAGCTTGTATGTGAGAGATGAATGTTACAAGGTTTCAGCAGATTCTACTGCCGAATGACTCACTTCGCCGGTGTGTTTGAATAGTTTGCTATTTAAATTTCCCCATTGACTGGCTTGCAACCATTCTTAGCGCCTCGGACCATCCCATGTTCATACAGATATAAGGACCCGTTGCGACCACCATATTATTCGAACGTTTGTCTTCATCATATCACCTCGTATCAGACTGGCACTCCTCCTCACGCCATATAGATGCCCAAGACTTTCGCATTCTTCGCAAATATGAACCCCGTCAATACAAAACCTTACAGTTTGCCCGAGGATGCGACCTGGTTGAGTAAGTGGAAATCTCTATCATGTAAAGGAATAGTGAATATTGTTGACAAATGACCAAAGTCACTGGCTGCTCTTCTGGTATCGGTCGCGCCATCGCAAACCTTATAGCCAGCAAGCCGAAGCATCGCTTGATCGCAACAGCTCGCAAGCTGTCACATCTATCGTACCTTCCTGACGACAACCCCAACATCTTGAAGCTGGTTCTGGACGTGATATCGCCCACGTCTGTTAATGCTGCTTTCACTGATGCAGTGAAGCATTTCGGACCTGACTCTCATCTCGACATCGTCGTCAACAATGCCGGGTATTCTCTGTCTGGGGATACCGTCAATGCGACTGAAGAAGAAACCCACAAGGAGCTGGAAACCCTCTTCTTTGGAACTGCTCGTGTGACTACCCGCGCTGTGGAGAACATGCGGCAGAGCAAAGACTCGCGTGGTGGTGTCATTTTCAACATCTCGTCTCTGGCGGGCTTGGTCGCGTTTCCCGGCCATGCCTACTACCACGCAAGCAAATTTGCTGTCGAGGGATTCACCGAGTCTATCGCGAGAGAAGTTCACCCTGATTGGAACAGTAAGTTCACTGAACCTTCTCTATCTTCCGAAGTCACTGACCAATTTTACAGTTAATTTCTGTATCGTCGAGCCAAGCGGGGTCAAAACCGAATTCGAGGGCCATAGCAAAGCCAGAATCGAGCCTCATCCTGATTATGCAGCACTCGATATGCCAGCGAGAAAGTTGGAGCAATTTGTTCAAATGGGAATCAAGGCTGGTGCAGCAGCTGGTATGATCGAGCCTGAGAAGCTAGCGGACACGCTTTACACTGTCGCAAGCAGGGGACAAAACATTCCTCTACGACTTCCTTTGTACGTTCTCTGTCATCTCACAACCCACCCTGAACTTCTTTGTAGCCTTGTCTGGCTCCGCTTCACTTCATCTAACATGCTGACACTCATTTCATAGGGGTCTGACGACATGGCGAATGGCCAAGGCTAAGTTCGAAGGACTGGTGAAAGAGCTTGACGATCTCAAAGAGTTGAGTGCTATGGGAAGGGAAGGCTAGAGACACTTCGCATCCAATGCAGCCATAGAAGAATCACAAGGCCATCTCAGCTGGTACGGGAATTAGTCTCAACCTCAATAATTCTCGCTTAACAAGCCTCATAGAGTCAACAAGGCCCGTGAGGAGTCTTGAGAACAGAGATCATTTTTAAATTTTAGCGCCATGGAGATCTCGAACTACTGGACTCTCAGTACGGAGGCATGATCGTGTCTTATTCCGTTTCATGTTTCGTGCGGCCGCAGGACCCTGGTTCTGTCTCCGCATATCATGAGCTCATCTTACCACTCGGCGCAGCCCCCTGTTCGACATGCATCGGTTATATCCAACAAAGCAGCGAGAACACCGAAGCATGCAGCCACTGAAACGAGAGCGGCAGCCATCCGCGACTGACAGGCCCCCCACTCTTCTGCAGATGATCGTGAAGTATGCCACATCAGGCCTCTCGCGTAAGATGCCGGGCAGCACGCACCTATTTCTGTTGCATTCCCATTCCCCCGTGGGATGTTGCGTTGTCTTATATTCCACAGACAATTAAATCTTGGAACCGACCCAATTTCTCATCAGCTGGCACCGCACCCACGGTCTCGGTACAATGGCTGAAGCAGGTTCCCCTCCTGCGCAAGCGGGGTCATCACCTAGAAGTGACAGAAGCTCTGTCGAAGCACCCGCTGCTGTGCCGGCGCTTGAAGCCGAAGAGGACGATTACGACTCGGCTTACGATGGAGACTCAACCGGAGGCAGCTCAACGACATCCATCGGATCGAGTATTCTGAAATTTCGTGAAGAAAATGGTAGAACATATCACGCATACAAAGTACGATCATACATTCCCACAATCCAGGTATGTTTTTGTTGTTGTTGCTTACATTCCCAGGACGGATCCTACGCTTTTCCGAACGATGAAGTCGAAGCTGATCGCCTCGACCTCCAACACCACGAATTCCAGCTCATTTTTGGAGGCAAGCTCTTCACAGCTCCAATCCCCAAAGAGAAAGTCCTTCATAACGTCCTCGATATCGGTACTGGTACCGGTATCTGGGCCATTGACTTCGGCGACGACCATCCAGAAAGTCAAGTCTTAGGCGTGGATCTCAGTCCTATTCAACCCACTTTCACGCCTCCAAATGTGTCTTTCCAAATCGATGATGTGGAGGCGCCGTGGACGTACAGCCATAAGTTTGACTTTATTTATAGTCGCATGATGATGTGCTCGTTGGATAGCTACCCAAATTTCTTTGATCAGGCGTTTGCCAATCTGAATCCGGGCGGATATCTGGAAATGGTTGATCCGGCATGGCCAATTAAGTTGAATGATGGAGAGTGGCCAGAAGACTCGGCGCTGTTTAAGTGGTATGTTCTACAGATGTCTGGAGGATTGTGGCTTACTGACGAGCTAGGTCTGCGCTGTGGGGTGAGGGGATGCAGAAGATGGGTCGCGATGCTGAATGCGCACGGCATTACAAAGATCAGATGATTGCTGCAGGCTTCGTCAATGTCACGGAGAAAGTTTACACGTAAGCTCTTGATTGAATTGTGGCAGCAGTGACGCTAAGGCTCTAAAGTGTCGCCAACAATCCTTGGCCAAAAGACAAGAAGATGAAAATGATAGGTAGGCCAGGCATGAGGACCTACCACTAAATAGTACTTACACGAGAACCAGGTATGTGGCAAAATGAAAATATAGCTGGACCTCAAGGAGGAATCGAAGGCTTGAGTGCAGCACTTTTCACTCGCGTTCTTGGCTGGTCCAAGCTAGAACTGGATGTTTTCATGGCCAAGGTCAAAGCGGAACACAGGAGCACGAAGATCCACTCATATTATGAGTTGTAAGTCTTGCCTGAAGTGAGTTCAGATGTAGTGAATGCTGATTTATCTAGTCTTGTTATTGTGGGTGAGAAACCAGAGTAGGGCTTTGGTGAATGTGGCTCAAGGTAGGTTGTTTTCACAAATTGGAGGGAGTCGGAGTCTGATGTACGAGGGAACAAACAAAAGCCATTTCGTTCAACTCTAGCGAAATTACGAACTGCTCTACCGATAATCTATCTCTGTCTGAACATTTCCCTGACTGACGAGGAGTGCTTTAATCATGGACAAGTATTTACATTAAGAAAGTATCTCTTCAGGAGCCAGGCTATAAAACCGATGCTCTCCAGGAGCCTCGAAATACTCTGCTTACTGTGGTCTCAGAGCACCCATCTCACTGATCCCCCATCGCTCATGAATCTGCTGCCTCATCTTCTTTCCCCAGAAAGCGATCGGAATGGCTACACAACCCACGACGGCAATCAGTGCCCCAATTTCAATATCTGCATTCGCATGTCCCTGCGACCGAATCCAAGGCATGATCCCAAAGCTTACTCCAAAGCTCGCAATATTTGCCACACTACCCAGAACAACTAGAGCCGGTGCAGCCCATCGTGGAAACGCTTCCGTGACCCAGAGCGTGTTCGCAGTGGCTAAGCTGACAAGTGTGAAAGAGTTGAGGCCATATGCAAAGTAAATCCACATGTAGTGCCATTTCCTTTCGACTGCAATTCCATAAATGATGATGTTGAGAGTACCAGTGATAATTGGCAGGATGAAAGCTGGCAGGTAGTGTTCTGCGTCGCGAACACCAAAGTTCCGTTTCGCGAGTCGATTGATGACGCAGAAGAGCACAAACCCAGAGGCGGGCCAAGCAATGAGACAACCAAGTGCGCCAGCT
The DNA here is from genome assembly GCA_002685535.1 of Deltaproteobacteria bacterium. Classification (GTDB taxonomy): domain Bacteria; phylum SAR324; class SAR324; order SAR324; family NAC60-12; genus Arctic96AD-7. The sequence goes on along the minus strand of NYXK01000072.1, from coordinate 87,080 downwards.
AAGTGGACGAGCGCAAAAGTATTCATGCTGAGCTGATATCGGGGTTCCATCAAAATGTCCGAATATGTCTCTCTGATTGAGAGCATGCTAGTAAAGACAAGGGCATTGAGTATCGCTACCCAGAAGATCAATGGGTTCAGGAGGCAGCCCAAGACCTGCGAATAGCATGCCCACATGGCCTTCCAGCCGCCGCGAGTGAGTCCCCAAAACTTCAGATTGCGAGCCCATGGAGATTGATTCGGTGTTTCCGGTAGTGCTTTACCGCCGGGGACTTCTTCCCAGTCTTCATAGACTTGCACCTTCTCGGTAGCGCTTTGGACGAGTACACGACCGTCGAAAGCGACTGGAGGGCGAATGAAGTACGTTTCTGGGTAGAATAAAAAGGCCAGTATCATAGCAAAGAGAGACGGGATTGCCCAGGAGGTGTAGAATAGGCGCCACGTCGAAGTTTCCCGGTCAATGACCATAGGGATAAGCGCAAGGAATAGAGCAGTGACGAAACCGACGATACACAAAAACGTTGCGATTGCTTGCGGTCGATAGTGAATGAATGTGAGATCAATAACCATCAAAAGAGCCTATCTTGACTTAGATTGCCGGCCAGAAGTATAATTTGATCAGACTTACCATGCTCGAACTGAGACCTTGCGCCAATCCAAGAAAACAAGCGGCTGTCAGAAGCTGGGCAAAGTTTGCAGCAAAGCCAGCAACCAGGGACGATAGAAACATTATGACAGTGCATAGCAGGAAAACAGGACGCCTTCCGACCGCTAGAGAGAGTGGAATCCAGATCAACGCCCCGAGTCCCATGTAGAACTTCGGTATTGAAATGATGCTTTCAGCCCGGAATATACTTTGGTCCTAAAAATTGTTACTTTGTCTCACCCAGATCAGCAAAGTTGAGGTGACGTACAGCCAATGAGAATTCGTCCCTGAATTGATCAACCAGATAGCTAGACCCTTGGGTCAGAGTATCTGCAGAGATGGCGAACACGTAGAGCGCGAGAAAAGCACGTGCTTGCTTCCATTTTGACCAATTCAGAGGATCTTGAGCGGACTTGGTTGGAATTGGAAGCTTAAGGATTTGCCCCTCGGAAGAGATTATGAAGACGCTGCCGGAATAATCGCAGGAATTATATTTGGGCCTTATGGATACCTGCGCCAATTCTGAAGGGGTGACACCAGGTCGGCCCGCCATCTCCTCGTCGTCCAGGGCCGTCATGTCGTCGTATACCGGTGGTTTTTGCACAATGTGAGAGCAGACATCCGATATAAGATTCTATCTCTTTAAAGTCGAAGCTTGTCCTGGGCAAAATTTAGCAGGTTGGTGGCTGATACAGTGATGTAAGACGTTTGAACTTTGTCTGCTGCAACCCATAAGGATTAGCTTAATTGAGCGTTAAGGTTTGGTGCACAAGGCTGCAAACAACCTTGTCGTTTATTCCGACGAGTAGTGAGCCCGGATTTAAGCTCTAATTTGGAGTCCGGGTGAGCGAGGGGAGAAGGTTTGCGCTTGGATGCTGAAACAAACTTAGTTCAAGAATTAGGTGAAACTGTGACGGTCACACCTTCCAATGTAGTGAATTGTTCTGGGGTATACAATAGCCATCGAATCACAAATGAAATGAGAAAAGCTTCATAGGCGTGTCTGACATAAATGACAAATTTAGTCTTTTGTTCAAACATTCCAGCGACCTGGGTTAGACATGTAATGTCAAAGTCGCATCTTTCTAAGTACACATTTAATCGATCTGGGATCGAGCTGGGCTGAAGTAAAGTTTTTCAAATGGAAGGAACAATGTTTCACCGAAAAATGGCCCCATATGGACGAATAAGCTGTATCGGAGTTTTCAAACGGTTTTAAGTGGTGTGAATATATGGCATAGGCCTTTGCATCTTCGAGGCGGACACTCCTCTAAATCAATTTCCATTGGAAAACTCTCTCTATGATTTGCGTAAACAACTACTACCTCTATCATCAACAATCGTACTATGAGGTGCTCTTCCCTAGACCCAATATTCATCTTTCAAGCGAGTGTCGATATCAATAACTGGTGCGTGCGTTTTTGCATATAGGGTCCTCATAATCAGCCACGAAATATTGCTGCTCCAGGGTTGTCAAAGAAGGCAAGTCATCAGACCAGAGATCTGTTAGAGGTAGTCACGGCCATGGTCATGGTTTGGCTTTGCTCTTCTGCTGTGGTTATGATCCTCACCAGCGAGCAAAACAATCGCTCCGTAATATTCACAACCTGACAATAGAATACTAAAAACATGATTCACAATGACAAATCTTCACTCCGCGGACCTTCCCATCACTCCTATGCATATGAATGTATCCTATACATATAAATGTACAACCAACGGATCAATATGCCCATAGCCAATATTCCGAACTTCCACTGCTGCTTCCAATCCTACAGACACCCTAGCAGAGCTTCAAAAACTCCTCGTTCAAGCCAGCATTCGGATATCATCCCACCCCCAGCACAAAATGACTACGCCGACTGTTCATGCAACTGTCTCGATCCAACCTTCAAAATCCGAGGATGCCACCACTGCCTGTCTGAGCGACCTGTACGCCACCGTAAGTGCTGGTGCACCCGCAAATGTCCAGCTTGCCCATGTATACTGTGCAATTCGAAGCTATACGCAGCATATTCTAGCTGTGGACTGCTTATTCGGGAAAAGAAAATGCATAATGGAGTCGTGGGGTCTTTTTGGCAGTGTTTGGGTAGTGATTGAGGGGATTTGGTCAGACTTGTTGTATGGAATGTCAAGTATGTGGAAACTGAGGTCGCAGAGGGCGACATGTGAGGATGATGGAAATGGCTATTTAGGCAAACAATCTTTCACGTTCGGACTGTCATGCTCTTAGGTTACAGTGTTGCAGTTTGATGGTAAGATATATTCTGTTGATGGCCCTACCAACGTGTGGTGAGTGTCTGTTGTATGACACAGCTCGATGGGTGATGGCGCGCTACAGGAAGACATAACGCCAGAATCACAACCAACGAGTCATTCAAGCGTGGCCGCCTACTGCAGTTTACAGCTATTCATGGCTCACTCATACATTTTGTTATGTTTCTACACACAGGTGACTGTGAAGACCTGCCAGTGTTGTCCCTCTCACAAGTATCATTCGAACAGGAACCGTCGATCTTCAAACTGTGATGAGTAAACTCGATCTGCGCCAGAGGTATAAATGTCCCATTCCAGCTGCAACTTTCATCGTCTTCAAGAAACATCAAACAAGACTTTCCGCGAAAGCAAGTATATCCTCATCGACACCACAGCCTACAAAGAACCCACCTCAAGAAAGCAAAGTGCCAAAAGTCTGCCCCGAGTGCCGCGTCCAAATCGTATATGAATACTTGGAGGCATTGCGGCAAAGAGACGCTGAATCTGAACGAGCTGGGTGCTATGGCGAGGTATATGATGGACATGACGAGTGGGACCTTGTATCCGTCGTTGCAGAAGAGGTATATACACAGGAATGGGGTCATGTGGTGGTGGTATTATACCCGAGGACACTAGTGGTTCGTGAAGTAAAACAGCTGAAACTCCTGAGGATTGAGGAGAATGGATGGATGANGGAAGGGGTTATGGGGGTAAGGTGGATGCACCTGGTATAGGCAGGGTATAGGCAGGGTATAGGCATGTTTCAGGTCAGGGGTATAGCCTAGATACAATGGATGATGCTGTACTGCAAGTCAATAATTGATGGCTACCAAAGGCAAAGGCAAAAGTTGTAGATTTCTTGATCGCGTGACTTGACTGTGGGATCAGTATGTTTTAGAGGATCTAAAGTATACATTACATAATGTAAGTACTCAAATCCTTTTGCATTGGCAAGAGAATCGATTTTTGATTTAACAAATAGTCCCATGACATGTAAACAAGAGCTATGCTCTTCAGTGATTGTATTGAGCTTGGTATTCGACAGTAAGAGATATAAAAGCCAGATTCCAACGCCTGACTTGAACATTACGAGAACTCAACGAGGGACCAAAGTTCCACGCAGACTACAGCAGAGGCTTCTTCGCCATACCGCAATATCGCGAATAATAAGCCCAGCACAAGCTAAGAACATCGAAAATCTCCTCGCTGTCTCTCTTCATTTAAAGATCAAGAAAAACCAGAGAGAAAGATGCCACAAACCTGCCTTCGCTGCAGCGTTTAATCCGAGGGCGAGTTTATCCGTCAGGGTGGCATTGTCCCCTGTATCGCATCGCAAGAGGCCTACTGTCCGCCATAGCGATTTGAATGGATTGCAGCGGTTTGTACTCGATCGTCAGCAGTCGTGGGTCTATGCGGGGCAGAGAAAGAAGTTTTATACGGATTCAAAGGGAGATAGGTGGATTTACTTTGCGAAACTGTAGAGGTGGAAAGTTGTACAGCAAAGGGAAGAATGAAAGACGGTGTGTGGAGAGATCGTGAGCTCGAGGGCGGCTATCTGGAAGGAGACACGTGGTTATAGGATAGATAAATATGCAACTGCACGATAACTTTTCAACCCGCCAGTTCAAGATTCTATGTTCGAGTGGTTGGGGAGGTACCCTTCCATGCGACTAAAGAATGACTGTAAACAGATTCGAGAACTAGCCCGGTCAGGTAACACACCCGGAAATTGCTTGGAACTATTCTTGACAAATCCTGAGAGCACGAAGTCGTACAGCAGACGTCGAACGCGTGATCAGCCTCAACCACCTTCTTGCTGCATCATACAGAAAAGGTTCTGTGCACCAAATCGTAGAATGAAATAATACTCGATGTCAGCGAGTCCGCTCGCTCATCCATAAACACCGGCTCCCCTTCTCAGGGGGAATTTGTCCCTTAAGCGAGGCAAGCTTAATTCTCCATGCCATGCCTCGGAAGAGACGGCTTGGCTCTACGGGCTAACGCCACCGAAGAGGGGACGAAGCAACGAAACAAATCAAATCATCTGCATCGGGAAACAACAAATTGTGGCTTCAAGTCTCGATTGTTAAGCTTCCAACTTGCATGAACATGTCAGTATGCAATCCGTCATTACTGACCTGTCAAAAGGAAAGAACGATCAATGCAAGTCGTTTTCATTGTCCAATTGTATTGCATAAAATCCTTTACTTTGCCTATTCTTGTCATAATTTCCGTGAAAGTCAGCATCCCTAGTATTCCCAAATATGACTTACTTTCGTTCATTTCATATGTATGGAGGTACTGTGCCGTCCCACGACCCAAATTCCCCCCTCGCTTATCTTGGATCTGTGATCTCGACCACTCTGCGGGCTGTGCTGTCCCTGCAACTCTCAGTAGATCCCGCTCTCAATAGCGTCGACGCCCACTCCCCATTTCCACTTCCTGTCTTCTCAACATCATGATCTCCCAATCATCATCATTCCAGCAAGCCGACTTAAGCAGCTATCACGATTTATTGGTTACGTCCGAGCTCAGCAATTCCGAGCGTCCGGGTTAGGACAACGGCTGAGAAAAGCAGCTTTAACTCCAGCTTAAGATCGTCAACTCAAACTACCCAAGCGGGCTAGAAACCGCGAACGAGGCTGATTTTTTTCAAGGGATGCCCAGCCAGTCGACGACAAGGTCGCTCAAACTAAACAAGTATTTAATCTGGAAGAAGGCAGGTGTCAATGTCAGCGCGTACCTAAGTGTCGCCGACCACGAACGATCGCGCTTTCTGATTCGAGAGAGGACACCAGCTTCAGGGCGAGACTGCGCTGCACTCGTTCACCAAGCGTTTTCTGCACAAAATGGAAGTGTTCCACTGCGCCGGAAATTTAAATGACGAACCGTCCCTAACCTAAGCATCTACCGTATCGCATCACTTCCTCTTCTATCTTTCTCTCTTTTATGACAGCGGCTCGAGCACAGCACGGTCTGCAGGCCGGCCATAAGAACCTGCTTGTCCCACCCCTTCCTCTCCGTCCTGTCTTTTTCTCGGTCCACGATTCCGAATTTTCGACGCTACCTCGAATATCCAGACATTCCTTTGCATTTGGTCACGGGCCTTGGGCCACTGCAAATTGTGCGCGGATGTAATCGATACAAGATCGAAAGATGTATTCCGGGGTCACTCGTGGTGCACAGGTATGTGTCTCGCCTTCGAATGTCTTGCAGCAAGCCAATGGAATGATGGGATGGAACGGGTACTGACATGTTTCAAGGTCACTGGCGTGGCTGTCTGTTCATTATGCCTGACCTGGATATCCGTCGCCCTCCGGTTTTATGTGCGGTTGGCAATATTGAAGTTTGTGGGGAGGGAAGATTGGTTGACGATTGCGGCGATGGTACGGATGGACAATCCACAATGATAAATCGACCCACTGACTCGCCCAGATCGTGTTCACCATCTTCTGTTCCCTTTGTCTACGAGCCACGGTATATGGCCTCGGTGCACACATGGTGAATATTGAGCCCGGGTCACTAGAAACGGGATTCCAGGTCAGACGAGATACGACTTCTGCTGGATTTTTACTTACTCCCAGCAGATTGTGTTCATCTGCGAACTCCTCTATGTCGTTGCAACAACTGTCACCAAAGTCGCCATCGCCGCATACTTTTTACGACTCTCAAGTAAACGATACCAGCGAGTCGTCATTTATTCCACTCTCGCAGCAGTCATGGTCTTCAGTACCATGTACTTCTTCTTCCTCATGTTCCAATGCAGTCCTATCAACTTCCTCTGGACGAAATATACCGAGGATGGAAGAGGAACCTGCTTGAACAGCACCACACTTTCCGCCGTCACCTACGCCCACTGCGCCATGTCTGCCATAACAGATTGGTCTTTTGGAATTCTACCCATATTTTTCGTCTGGAAAATGCAGATGAACCCTCGAACCAAGTTCTCCGTCATCCTCATCCTCTCCCTCGGATTCTTGTACGTACATCTCTTCGCCTCCATTTTTTCGACTAACACAGCGCAGTGCAAGCACAGCAACAATTGTACGCATAGTCTACATCAAGTCCTTAACCGAAACCGACGACTATTCCTGGGAAGGAATCAACCTCGTCAAATGGTCAATGGTCGAACCCGCAATCGCCATAACAGCCATGAACATCGCCACCCTCCGTCCCCTCTTCAAGAATTTCCTTTCCTTTGCCTCAAAACGCTTCGACTCCTCCATCGACAGTGAAGAGACTTTGCGCCCCTCAAACGACAGCCGCAGCCAATTCGCGCGTCGAAACAGCGTCTCAGCCAAAGACTACAGCGTGGAATTCGCTGAGCTCCTCGGCTTGAGCAGAGTCGGTGTGACGACGCATATCTCTGCCGGTGGGAGTGCAGCGGAAAGAGACCAGATGAGGAAGAGATGGACGCTGAGGAGAAGTGAGCGGAGAAGTTTTGGGAACAGGGAGGAAAAGCAGAGGAATGAGAATATTTATAATGAGAGTCAGACGGAACTTAACAGTGTGTTAGGGGATATGAATGCCCTGGAAAGGGGCGCGGTAGATTGGAATGCGGGGATCAAAACGACGACTGTGATTACGCATGAGACGAATTAATCGATTGGGAATAAGGGTTCGGGATGCTGGAGCGGGAAAGTAAAAAGTGGTTCGGCTTGTTGTAATGATTGGATTCAATATGGGAATGCTGCTTTCTAGCTGGGATGGGCAATTGCGCAGGCTTGGTTTGGAGTTTACTGCGCTGGCTTGGAGCCTGGACATGGGGAAGGGCATGGGAAGCGACGAATCGGTAATTTTGGAAGGATAGGTTTGGGGCGTTTACGGCGATTGTGTATCGTCCCCCGCCGAGGAAGTTGCGATTTGGGTTCGAGACTGATAGTCTAATGCTGAGATTCAGCAAAGGACGAGGGAAAGTCGTGGTTGGGTCACCCTCAGTCAGGTCGAGACCGAGAAAGAGAATGAGAGAAGCTTTTGCATAGCTGAGATACTGCTACAGAATTAAAGTCGGGCAAGAAGTCCGGAAGCCACAATCAATGCTGTTCAAGAAAGTGTGCGTGCTGGCACTATTGTATTGTAAGCTTGATGAGTCTCCTCAGTGCTATACCTTCAGGGGGATGTGGCGCATATTCCTACGGATATGGTTCAATCTCCAGGTGTCGAAAACCCTGGCTTCTTCGTCAGAGCAATTGCCTTCAATGACTATCGACATATATTACCTTGTGCGTGCCGCAGCCTTTCGGCCTTTGGTCTCCCAAATTGCCGCAATATTCGATCGTCTGGATAAACCTGGATGACATGCGGGCGCCGTCACCACTTTCCCTCACTGTTTCCCACCTTCACCCGGCCCCATTTCCTGTACCTTTTCTGTTGCGACACTATTTCGTATTGCTTAGTGACGAAATTTTCCTTGCAATGTATTCACAGAGCTATTTTATAACTTTGCAGCAAAGAACATAGACAGGTTCTGCTGCTACGTTTGTTGATCTTGTTCCGTTATGTCACTACAACAACCTCTGTTTGTTAGGTGATATTTGCATTTTGAGGCCAGTGCACAATATGGTAAACAGTAATCGCCACGGAAGCACATGTATCACGCGCTCATGATAGCGTGGTAGGCTACTTTTATAACATGCATCTAAGCTCCTGAACAACGTGAAGAACNTGAGATCTTCAAGCTTAACATGAGGTTTATTGTGTTGTTGGCGGGGTAGTGCGGGCAGAACTGAGGGGTTAACCGAGACTCGTTTGCCTGACTGAGTCGTAGAATTGTTAACAATCAAAAAGAAAAAAATTGCAGGGAGCGTAGATTTACTCGTCTGATAGTGCTGCGACAGTGGAGCTGGAGCGGACCGAGTCCGCTTGAACATGAATAGGCTTTGGCACATGAGATGTGTGATTCAGCAACCCCAAGATCACTAGACTCACTTCTTGGGTTCTGTGGCATTTTTGAAGCACTACGCAGGCTGATCCAGAGAGGCGCCTTTACGCTTCAAGTAGTCATCGTCTTACCTGACGTAGGCCCCAGGCCATGGGAAATAGATTTTGCTCACAAATATATTGTCAAACCTGAGCTATGCCTGGAGCATTAAAAGCATACAGCTCATGGCGAATCGATGAAGTGAGGGAATCGAGTCTCCAAACAACGATAACCAAGACTTGTCCGAAAACCCACCTGCTTGGTAAGACCTTGGCTGCTCGCAACTATGAAGGTTGGACGAATGGATGAGATATGGGACATTGAATAAGACTCTCAGGCTTTTACTCTTCTCCTTACTATGGCTGGTTAGAGGCGAGAGAAAATCCTCTTCAGAGTCGTTCCGCCAACGACACATGTTCGGCTGCGCCGACGTGCTCCTCAATCCACGCAGGGCAGACCTGACACACTCAAATACTGCAGTAGCTTCGACCAATTTCATAATGGTAATCATTGGCACTGTTTATATTGGCTGACATTTTCAGGACTTTGTAGCGATTGTTTATCGGGAAGAATTCTCGCCAGCGGGCTAAGCGACAAGAAAGGGGGTCGCTTCGGCTTTGTTTATTGATACGAGCGTGACGGGAATCGCGGCTCGAAGAAAAGAAACCACAGAGAGACAGCGAAATCCTCAAAAGCTAGATTAAAGGTAGTATTTTAGCCATAAGTTCTGATTGTTGCAGCAATCGAGCAATGGAGCTTAATAGAAGGTTATGTATGTACAGCCCTGTTCACATCAGCCATACACCCAACGAAAATTCACGGTGCGAAGTCTACGAAATCTAACACCACTATTGACAATGGTCGTCGGCCATCTGGCGCAATGATAATTTTCGATATGCACGAAAAAAATGTTAATCATTCTCTCGATGCTGACTTGAGGTTTCAACACCACATGACTCGCGCCCCAACATGATGTCATAAGGGTCCAATTTTGATCCCGAAAGTTGTGGATCAAGAACCACATTTACGATCCATCTTTCTCATGCCGGACACGAAATTTCACCGAGTACAGCTTGACCACATAATAAAGGAGCTCGCTGCCTGAAGACAGATAAGACATCACGCACATGTTTTTCTATCCATTTCTGACGATAGCTTGCATTTGTCTTCAACACCCACCTTGAAAGCCATCACGAACGACGCGACAGCACGATTATTATCGACTTACCCTTACCCAAACACGTATACAAAACGCAACATCGAAGATCTTCAACATGGCAGACTCTCGACGCCCATCGCTCGTTGCAAAGCGGACACACATCCGAGCAGCCCAGCACTCTGCCATCACACCGCCAGATCTCCCAACACCACCCCGAATCCTCGACAGAATCATCGTAGGCTTAGGCTACGCCGGCCTCGCAACCTACCTCTTCACAAGCCACCGAAAGTTTGTTTCCTGGGAGCTCGCAGGTCTTGGTCTCGGGTCCCTCACCCTCGGATACGGCCTCTTCGATTTGGGGAAGCGAAATGGAATCATACAAGGAGCGAGCTTTGCTCTCCGAAGCAGCGAGGAGAAGCGGGAGAGCTTGAAGAATGATGAGGATTGGAAAGGGGAGTTCCAAGGTAGAGACTTTGAGACGTTGCAGAAGGCGGATCAGATTGCTTGGTTGAAGAAGGAGGAGAAGAGGATTCATGAGGTGCAGGCTGAGGAGCAAGCCGAATGTGGGTTGGCATATATTGAGAAGGAGGAGGCGTATAGAGATTATGAGAAGAGGGGAGGATATGGTGGAGAGACTTGGAAGAGGTTAGTTGAATGAAGTTTGAACAATGTTTTGGGCAATGGCTGACAGATGGCACAGGTACTCCGCTGCGGACGATTTGTGCCAGGACATATACAAGAAGTGGGAGTTGCAACAGCAGAGACTGAGGCAGATTCGGAAGGAGATCAACGCATTGAGTGAGCAGATATAAGAGGTGGCGATGAGCACGCATTTCTTCGGGAGAATTGGGCGAGGCAAATTGGGTGACTTGATGTCGACTCGGGACAGGGTTTGGGATATGGCCCGCTCGATACACGAACTGGCTACGGACTTTGGCCCCGAAGCTGGGCCGGGATACAACTCAGATTGATCGAAATGGATCATAGGTATAGACTGTCCAAATTGTATACCCATAAAGCATCTCGAAGCACTTTTGCTCAAAATGACACCAGGTCTAGAAAACACGACTAGGCATATCTATCCAAGCCAAGCCAATTTCCGTATCCCATATCCTCATCCTTCAACTCCTCTAAGAACAGTAATCACTGCGGCCAGATCCCCCATCAACACATCTTCCTGCACCGCAGTACTTCTGAAACGGGATATCATCTTCACCGCTACAGAGGAAGAGTGAAAAGTTCACGTGATCTTGATCCGTCGATTGACGGGCGTTGTTCAATGAGTTGATAATGTCGCTATAGTAGTTGCCTGGTAAACGGTCAGGTTGCTTTGGATTGGGCTCTGAGGATGGATGTGGTGTGCACCTTTTCGGAGGAGGCCCTGGCCACAGTAGGCGAGACCGTGCTTGCAGCTATCCTGAGGTGCTGCATTGGTGAGGATGGCAGCTGCAAAGACAAGGAGTGCTGGATATCGCATGATGATATTTTCAGATGTGAATGTTAGGTTTGATCTTGTTTATTGCGTTGGAAGAGGACCTGGTGGCCGATTGTGGTGGTCCTTCAACATGGAGATACGAGGGACAAGCTTTATAGATTTTTGACCCCTCATTACTTGCACTATCAGACTGTCCGAGAATCGTCCATTTAGGCGCATTCTCGTATATTACTCCACATTGGCATTTAACATAGCGTCCGGTGTGTCTCCGTTGGGTGAAGAGCTAACGGTTATCGAGCTGTGACCGGAAGGATGTGGAACATGGACGCCTTAACTTCATCCACGCTGACAAATTTACACAATCTGCACCTCTTGACCACTCGTGTTAGGAGAATCGTTGAAAATTTCGTGAGATCTGACATGTGTTGTGCCTCTCATGTTGTTGTCCGGTGAGGCAGTGTAACTTCGTACCTAAACAATCGTCATTGCCCTACCAGAATGAAACCTGGTGCTCATTACCCTAAGTCAAGCACAGGTCCTCAAGCTTTGGTTTCGGTCCGAGATCGAGGTTAACAATCCTACGAGTTCAGATCTGAAGTTTACTTGTTCGGCGTGATGAGTATGCAAATTTGGTTCTGACCAGATAACGATCAGAAGAACACAACCCTCAACGGAGCAGTTTGCTAGGCATGATACGAAACTTCTTGCCGGCCAATGATAGCGATATTTATTCTGCTTGCATATGTTCAGAGTCCATTGGTCGCTCTTCCGCTGGCCCTACTGATCATAAGAAACTCCTTTCACGGGTTGGTTCCCATCTGTCGCCGAGCAGGCTTATCCTGTCATACAAAGTTAACTGTCCCACACTCAACCTCGAACTTTGCAGGCACTTACATACAAGCACATCAAACAACTCTACTGACCACTCTTTGAGTCCTCATCTGGGCATGGAATTTCGAGCGCACTCATGTTGAAGTGGACATTCGGGAGCGAAAGGGGTTCGCGGCTCGATAGTACCTCGTCGCATGCGCGCGTCCGGCATTTTGCTATCCATACGAGCTTTGGCACGGCTGCTGCCTCTGTCAGGCCCAGTGTTTGGATGAATAGAAAGCTGATGTGATATTTCGCAGGAGCATTCTACCCGGTTGTGTTCAGCACTTCCTGGTCCAGGAATACCAGTTGGGGCACTGAACCGTATGTCCTATCAGGTACTTGTACTCGGCGTGAGGATTCTTGAGTTATATGTATCCAGGTTCCAACTTATGATGAAGAGGATAGTAGTATAGCTTGCAAGCTTTAGGAACGCGGGTGGCCGAGCAATCAGCAATTTCGAGGGGCTCATGATATATGAGAAATACTTCGCACACCGCATCCTGGGTATGCAAACTTTGAAAAATAGGCCGTATGTTTCCCTTCTGGCTGTACAACATGTATCAGCAGCTGAGTTTCGCTACTCGTCATGTTAATTTGAGACGAAGAAATCGTGACGATCTATCGATTTGGCGCCACATGCTTATCACGCATTGAGCCGATGCCATATGAGCTGTTTGCTTCACCTGATAGAAGCAGGAGCTCGATTGGATATTCTTGTTCTTCATTTGGTATACTTCTCCTCGAAGGAGTTTGAAACACTGCAATCTGTAGGCTGCGCACATAGGGTCTTGACATGACAAGCTGAAAGCCTGGATATCTGACCTGGCTATGCGATCTCAGCCAATCCCTGTTGACGGGGATCAACGCAGCTCTGACAGTAAAAAGTTGCCCGTTATTTCAAGATCCTTCACTACATCCCGCTGAGTAACTGTACTTCGAGGCTGGCTCGATCCTTGTGATAGCTTGTCCTCCAGAACACGAGCTTCTCTTTTGATTTTGAGAGGTAAGTGACGTTCTTGGCGGACTCTGTTTGCTTGGTGAAGGACTCGGCGTTGCAGATCTTGGCTTGTTCGCGGCTCATCTTCTTTCATACTGGCTTCCGTCGGCACCAAAGTAACAACAGACAGCTCATCGCGATTGACATGCGCTTGTAGTCCATGCTCCGTCATTGTCATGACTGGCGCTGTGAGTCTGAAATCGAAATGAATGAGGTATTCGACGATAGCGAATAGCGCCGCACCCCCAGCCCGACCGCCATCAGGAGAAACAATGTCAAAAAAGCATGTTTCGGATTCGATTTCCAGGAACAGCCACCGGTACAGCTTTCGAGCACCTTGGGGGTTCTTCGCCGTAGCTGAATCTTCGATGCCCCATTTGGCACATCTCAAATCTAGCAATTCCTCAGCCTTAGCCCTGTACCCAATAATCCGACCTGCCTTAGTCCACTCGGTGACAAGCATAGTGAACTCGTGGGATGAATGAAAGGGTAGGCCGCGCCGGCACCTGCCACCTTCATTGAGACTCCTCATGAGCTCGACGGTGCTGGACACAGATCCTAAGGCGTGTTCAAGTAAAGTGGAGATGATAATGAGATTTCCCAGCCCATCATAAGGGCTCGAATTTGGCTCACTCCCAAACTTCAACTTCGACAAGTCAGTGAACTCAAGGGCTCCGTTCTGGTACTCAACCATGCTTCGGGGGCCGTCAGCTTCTAGGCGCCATTGGTACTTCCATCCTTCGAACGAGCGAGGATCTAAAGCTTCCCAGACTGGGCTACATAGATCCTGAATAGCACGTTCGATAACCCTATCTCGATCTCCGCTATCTCTCATTTGGGTGGTGTTACTGAGGACGTCTTTGAAGACTACAAGTTGAATACCTCTTTCTGGCGTGTACGAGCGTTGGGTAATCTTGGTTTCCCAAATGCCCCTCCAGGATTTGGAAGCAATCATCAGTTTGCCCTGTGATTGGAGCGCGACAAACATGCTCTGACAACACATCAGCATACCGCAATACCTAATCCACAATGAGTGACACGTACCTGAAGACTCTCGTATACGGTGATCAAAGCATATAAAGCGATAGTCACAGCATTGCTCCTCTCCTGCAACCGCTTCTTCTCCTTTTCGGTATGAGTTTTACTCAAATCGATGATTAGTATCTTCAGCTCTTCGTCTCGTCGAGCCATATCCTTTTCGATCTGCTTCAGGGCGACTTTCAATTGCTCCAACTCTTTTCTAGTCGCTTCTTGTTCGGCTCGGAGATTCGAGTCGAGTGTGTCCAGTGCTTGCGTAATCTCAACTCGTGCTTCTGTCTGCTTGGCAACAATGATCTCCTGGGTTTGGCTATGTCGGTGATTGGAGTTCTCGCCTTCCACGCCTATAGTATTGCAGATCTCCTCTTTCACTTCAGTGCTATTTGTAAGTATGACGGCTTCTGTCTGCTGGTGTCTCGACTCTGCGTTCCCGCTTTCAATAAACATAGCCTGCTTGACGTGCTCTCGTGTCTTGCTGTGCTCGGTAAGGGTTGCAGCCCTTGTATCCTTGTGCCTCGTTTCTGAGCTGTTGCTTTCAACTATCATCGCTTGTCGAATCGTGTTCTCTGTCACAGAGATCGTGGTCAGAATGGCCTTCACATATTCATCCAGTGTATCAAAACGCTCAGACTTTCGAAGCGCTTCAGCATCGATATCGTTCCTGGGGATCGAGAATTAATTAGCACGATAATTATTCAATGCGGTATCCTCAACGTAGATATCATGGCATACCTCAATTGTACAACAACATGGAACTGAATCTCGTCTCTCCAACTTTCAAGCCTCACCCGCAAGTCATCGACCTTCTTCTTTCCCCACACGGCCTTCAGTCCTTTTCTCGCACTTTCCCACTTCCCCTTAGTTCCTTCAACTTTCAACTTATTCAACGCTACCAAAAGATCATCCGCACTCCCCTTACACTGTCGGCAGATATCATCAAGGCTGGCGTTGCCGCTCGAGTTGCCCGACGAGGCTGCCAACTTTCCCGACACGGATGCGATGTCAGTTGTCAGCACTTCGAGATCCGCGTTCTCGGCAGTAACTCCATCAGCAGAGAGGTAGACTTCGCGAGCTTTGGACGTTGCTTTTAGTCCGAAGTCGATGTATTGGAGGATGTTGCCTGTGAAGGCCAAGGCTGTGAGAGGATCAAGCATTTCGCCATCTACGCTCGCACAATAATACCATGGAAATGTTTAAACGATGCCGTGACTAGAAGAAATACACCGTAGCGCAATGAGCAGGCCTTGACACTCAGAGAATTGTGACCAGGGAAGAGAAAAAGGGAAGATAAATTGGAGTTGCGATGGATTTTGAGATGAAGAGCGCTGTATGCAGCTCACTAAGCCACCACTGCTCAGCCTTGAATGGACGTCAGGGGTCTTCAGCCAACGATCAATAAACAAACAACCTCACAGCGACATGGGACTGTGAGAATGAAAATAATGATTTTCAACTGCTACAAATCCGTGTGAATACTTACACGCACTAAGATACATTGACAGTGCGTATGCATCTTACAACAGTAACCAGGCAGCAGAGCCCATAATCGCGGCAACTCCTCCCATGCCCATCGTCGATCCCAAAGCAACAGCCGCATTTCCAGTGGTAGTCGGGGCAGAAGTTCCTGAGCTCGTAGGACTTCCAGATCCAGTGGAATTTGTCGATGTGCCAGATCCCCCACTCGATGTGCCACTGCTGTTCGACCCAGCACCTCCAGTGGCCTCCGTGACAGGTGCTGCGGCTTTGCCGACAAGAAGTCCCTGGACATAGCTCAAAGCACTCAAGGCTGGACCAACACCTCCATCTCCAGACTCAGTCTCGGTACCGTTCCAGGCCAACGAGCATCCGGTGCTTGAGCATGCAGAGGCAGCTGCCCCGGCCGAGCTGCTCAAGACCTTCAGAATCTTGTCGCCGGTATAGGGTGCTACTTTGATGGTGTCGAGGAGATTCTGGGCAAATATACCCTTCATGGAAAGGTTGTCCGTGTTGCAGGTTCCGCTTTCCTCGCAAGAGACTTCGGTGGCAATACCATCGGGGAAGAAGACATCGAGATTTTTCTTGAGAAGTCCGTCAAGTTCAGTCTTCCAGGTTTCTTGATCATCTCCACTCGAGATGTTATACATGTATGCGGCTCCGTTAATATATGTTCCGGCGACGTAGGAGAACTGAAGCTTGCTGACCGCACTGCAATTCTGAGTTGTGTCGGCACCATCGAAGACATTGTATTCATCATCAATGAAGCCGATCGAGGTCGTCCAGTCGTATACCTTGGCCGCCCAGTCGGAGTATGTAGTGTTTCCAGTGTAGCGAGCGAGGCGGGCAGCAAGTTGGAAGAGGTCACCATTGGAGATACTGTTCTTGTAGTTGTATCCAGCGTTGAAGGTAAATATTTGCCATCTTAGACCGCCTCCACATGATGCGGTGTCCCACCGAACAACTTGCTCATTGAACACCGCGTCAGCAAGTGCGAACCAGGTGGTGTTCTCTGGTGCAGGGAAGTCCTGTTCCGCGGCAGACATGGCAGCGAGAGCCCAAGTAGCCTGGTCGTCGTTGCCTAGGGTCTTGGTCTGATTGAGTGGCATAAAGTCACGTCTGTCATCGCTACCACTCTGGAACTGAAGAGCTTGGCTGACAATTCCATTGTATTGATCGTCGCCAGTGAGTTGCCAATATTGGATCAAAGTATCCCACATAGCTCCAGCATTCCACCAGTAATACGGCTCAGGCAAAAGACCGGGTGTTTCTCCGGTTTCATTGCCATTGTAGTAGCCGACCAGGACACTTGCGATGGAGGAGGCGGTTGACTTGATAGAATCTTCAAATGTTTTAGCCACAATTATGACCTGTCTTGATGTCATCTGGACTTACCATCACTCTTCACGTCCAAGTCAAAGCCATGCACCGACAGCGAAGAAAAAGCGGCGAGGGCAGCCAGCGTGTTGGCGCGAACCATAACGAGCGTGGTGATCACGAATGATCAAGCAAATGAGACAGAAAAGGTTGTAAGAGAACTTTGAGTTGGGGAAAGAGAGTTTAAAAGACGGGGAAGGTAGAAATAACGCTTGTAAGGGGACGATCCTCAATATAAAAATCTGGATCTCGTCAGATTTTAAGGATCCAGGGGAATACGAGGGGCGCCCGCCCTTGGCAACGGCACAGCGTTCCTGGCGTCCATTGTTAGCCAACCGTAGCGTCGCTTTCAGGGCTGCGCCCCCCAGAAATTGACGCATGAAATCTCGGTTTGCCCCTTTCTAGAGGACTTCCTCGCTTGATCTGCGCCATCAAATGCACCGTTCGAGAGGCTTCTACCTGATTGGTTTCTCGAACAACTTTGTACGAAATAAAGTTTGATAGACGGCGCCACTACCGTGGAAATCTTCCGGTAAAGGCTGAACCAGTACTGCCGGCTTCCGAACAGTGCTCTGATGACGTGAAGGGATGAGGGAGAGAATTCAGCGGATTGTACAAACTCGTGATATCTTGTTTTCCAGTGGGAAGACTTCGTATTGTTGCCTGTTTCCAAGGTTCCGTTCTTGATACCCGACGGTGCCAATACCCGGATGGTCTGACCGATACGAGATTCAATTCCACGCGAGCACTTGGCTGCGGCCGAACTGTGCCTTCTCCGCCTGCGACGTATACTTCCATAAACATTCTTGACTGTCTCTGGTCAATCCGTGGTTCCAGAACTTCTTTGATTAAACGACCTAAGATGATTTTTAAAACCTCAAAATTGCGAGTTATGTAAGTGTCACATACACGGAGAACATGCTTATTTTCCAATTTGGAATACTTATATTCATTCATTCATCTATCTTCTAGCAATAATCATGGGATCCGATGTCAAGTTACGTCTGGGTTTATTCGGTTTTTATTGTGTTATAGATCTTGATATAGGTGTTCGGAGGCAATGGGAAAGAGCACAGATTGTGACGAAATATGATCTTAAGTTAACGATTTTGTGAGGTCATCGGCGTTGGGGTCTTACCAGCATCAACCCCAGACGCCTGATTGAATTTTTGAACTTTTGTTGCAAGATTGTCAGCTGCACTCGCCTCGGCTCTGTCTTTTAACTCTGCTTCATATCTCTAAAGACTCATCGATGACACATCATGTTTTGCACACTTAATTTCCAAGTCAGGCCGCCAAATCTCTTTGTGACAGTACTCCTGCAATCATGCCGAAAGCTCATGTACCTCACTGGATGATTTCTTCTGGAGTAACCCCTAAAATGGAAGATGAATTTGGAGTGAATTGGAGTGAATGCAGAATTTCCAAGGCTCCATAAGGAAATGGTTTGATATCTTCCAAAACTAACACAGTAACAATCATTTTGTCGAAAGTATTGCATATAGCAAAAAGGGAAAAGGGACCTCTATCTTGAGCGAATCGGGTTGCTATGTAGGGATGGACGACTTTAAAGGACGAAATTAATTTTCAAGAATTAAAATAATACATGCTACTTACTTGAGCGTGTCTGAGGTTTTCCTAATCCAAGCCGATAAAAGGTTCATCTGGCATACCTGTCTTCTATCTTTAGAAGTACTTCAACTTGCTACCCGCTCCAGTCTTGATCATCTCTCCAACAACCTCTCCTCGATGTTCTTTGACTCATCATGTTGCCCCTCGGCCCCCTCACTTCTCTTTCATACCAAATGTCCTTCTGCATTTATTCTTCCCCCGACGCCATAACTGACGTCTGTACTCTTCATCGCTCTGTGTGCAGCTTGGACAGTCTCTGGCAAACTTTTCATAGACGGTCTGTGTTCCCATACATTTGGAATCCCAGCACTGTATCTTGTGGCTTTTCATCGGGTCCGTATGGGTGCATTCGTATAAGTCTTCCTTTTGAGTACACATAATGCCTATCTTCAGAGTGGTATGTCGAAAGCTTTGTAGTTCATTTAATCTGGGCCGAGGCTGGGTATGTGGCGGACGTCTGGACTTGATTGTAGGAGAATTTTATTCTGTTGGTATCGGAGAAGGCTTGACGGCGCGGAGTTCATATAGCTTCCCGGATAAAGAAGAAATCTTTGGTCGGCTATTTGGGTGAGATCATTCCAGACTCGTGTGATCCTTTGTTGTAATTATTCACGTTTTTACTTTGAGAAGTTTTCTCCACAGGCTTCTTTGTACGTATGCTATTCATGGATGGTGTCATTAAAGGGAAACTCAATGTGCGACACAATCGTTCTATTTCTACCCATTGACTGCGAACAAAGCCCTCGCCTTCTGACAGACTCCTTCTCTTGGTGTGCCCTATCAGCACTGTCTGCAAGCAACTTCCAAGTGTGACCTATTCCTGCCATTGTTCTTGCGCGTCAAACCATTCATCTTCCCCGGCGTCTGTGACCACATAATCGGTGACGTTCACAACCTTAGGAACCGTCTGATGCTCTTCAGCCTGTTTCACCTTGTTCATTCTGAAGTATTATTGGTTATCACTCTCCTCGTCTTCGCCCGTGCCCGGAGCAATCTTTAAGTGTGTAATGTTCTGCGACAACTCCTCTACAGCGGTGTCTCCGGTTAATGCCTTTGTCTTGCTGGACAACTTCCTCATCGTCGTGAATAGCGAGGCGGAGGAAATTTTGAGGGTTTTCGTCCTCTTTGTGTCTGGTAATCTGGCCTCTGATTGGCTCGCTCTGTGCTTCATCATCTGGGGTCGAGTGTATTGAGCCGGCATCAGTATCAGCGTCGTACAGATTCGACTGGTCACTCTCCTCAACTAATTGGTCGGATTACTTGTGGTAGTCATTTTCATCGAGGTTGTTATCGTTTTTGCCAGCCTGATCTCACTCTCCTTGTGCGTATTGTGACTGCTTAGGGTCCTCGCATTCTGCGCAAGTGACTTGCATGTTGATCTCGGAAGGGTAAGGCTCGTCGAAGATTGTATACATAAGCCGAAATATTGACCTGTCTACCTTACGGGTACAACAATTGAGCTCGGTGACTTCAAAGCAGCCGCAGGGGTAAACAACAATTGTTTCGGTGCACATGTTTTCGATTGGATGTTGGATTTTGGTTGGTGTATGAGAGTGAAAGTGTTGTATCTTGCTCTTAGGAGATTAAGACTCGAGGTCTTGCTTCGATAGATCAAGAAATTTGGACTCAATTGTCGAAACCCATCAAGAACATGAGGGTCGAGGTCGAGGTCAAGACTGTTATATGTCGCTATTGTCTGGGCGAAGTGCTAAGCGAGGACACGCCAAACACTCCTTCCCCAACGACAAACACCAAAAGCTTAACCACATTAGGTTATATAAAATTCAATAGAATCAGCCAAATCGAAAATCAATGTCACTCATATATTTTGGTACATTGAGATTGCGAGATTACGCAGACAATAAGAAGTATCCAGGGCATCGGATGATTTGCATTCTCTCGTTGGATTCTGCTCTATTCACAGACCCCAATGTCCCCACACAAACTGGCGACATAAGTACCAATCGAGTCCAATGTGACTACCCTACGAGATCCCAGCACCGCCTTCCTCATCATCCTCATCCTCTTCGTCCTCCTCCGCGACAGGAACCAGAGAACTCCGAACACCACCAGCAGACGCTGAACCAGCAGAAGCCCCAACACGCGCACCCAAACTTCCTCCAAAGCCCGAAAGAACTCCATAACGATCCAAAGAGTATCCATCTCCAATCATAGCCCGCAACTCATCCTCACTGATGCTCTCTCCCTCAGCATCCATATCCTCATCCTCATCACCCTCTCCCATATCCTCGTCCTCATCCTCATTCGTAACTTCCCCCTCTCCATCTTCACTTCTCTCAGCACACTCTCCAGTCTTTCCCTTTCCCTTCTCAGAAGCACAGTACTGACAAACCCGGTTAACAGGCAAGATATCAATCGTAGGCTGCATCGGCAAGCCCTTCGGATGAGCAACGTTGGTGAGCCATGGCATAGCGGCCCATTCGCAGAAGCGGACTTGTTGGACTTCCTCGCAGCCGCAGGAGAATTGGATGCGTTTCTCCCAGCACATCTTGATGGTAGTTGAGATTTGGTTGACGGAGAGAAGAGACGGAGAGAAGAGATTTGACTGGGTTGGATTGATGTTGAGGGTGTAGATCGATGTGGAGGACGAGAAGACTTGTGGTTTCTTGTGTTGTACAGCTCGAAGTTGTGTAGAGGCGTGACGGAGACTCGAGGAAAGTGACTTGTGAGGTGTTGTTTGTAGTTTGGAGGAAAGCTTTGCTGTGCAAGGTACAAGACGCTGTTAAGATGAGAAGCGTTGTTGTTGTGAAAGGGGAAAGGTTTGTGGGACGAGAAAGGGGGCTGTCTATATATGTCGCTACTGTTCAGCTTCGAGTGCCTGATATTTGAAAAGAATTAGGCTAGCGACTTGCGCTCGAGAGATCAGGCATTTACCCACGGGTTGACTCGAGCTGCGTCATGTTTGTAGCCTTGGGTGAAGCCATCATATTCACTTTGTGGGCAGACCAAACTCGGACAGATGAATTTGAACGCCAGATGGGGCATGGTAGATTTCGATCTGGCCATGTCGATCTTGCGGATGATTAAATTCAACTTCAAATCTTGGAGCTTGGCAATCAATTGTCTTCAATAATCGACTTCAATGACAATCATGAACATGTTTCAGAGGCATTGCTTTGTATTCAGAATCTGACCTTGAGGATAGTCTGGAAGGCAGACGGCACAGCATCCTGTCTTTGGCATAATTGAAGCCAGCAGAAAAGCCTTTATAGTAGCCACCAACATTCTGCTGTTGGGTCTAACCCGTCATCGTGGGTAGACAGTTCACACGATTACTCCCTCGAATAAGCAAACAACATGTGTTTTTTTGGAGCATATGACTGAGAGGAGGCAGATGATACAGCTATTGTACAACAGGCAGGTCTTCGTTCTCCCTGTGATCAAGCTATCTAGTGTCATACAGCAAATGACAAAACTATTATTCTAACTCGTTATTCATTCAAGTTGATTCCTTCAACTGCTTCCATCCCAGCCCGACCACGTGAGCCATGGTTCCGTCCCCGAAGTCTGATCTGCAAAAAACGGGTAATTCTCCGGGAGCTCCATCGAGTAAGACAGCGAATCCATCAAGCCATCAATAGAAGGCGCAAACATATCTCCTCGCCCCCCAACATTCCCGACGATAGGATTCGACGGCTGCCAAGACATATCCTGCTGTTGATTTGGCGGAAGGTACGGCTGAAGTCCTTGCACACCATTTGAAGCCTTCGCTTTGCGCGAGACATGTATATTGCCTACAAGAGCGAGATGCAAGGTGATCTTCTGGGAGTCAGAGGTCTGAGGCTGTAGTAACAGTGATCGCAGCGAGCATATCGAGTCCGCTGCCTGTCGAGCAAATTCTCCTGCGGCTCGTGCAGCAGCATATCTCATCGTTTCGACGGCTCGATCCACCAGTTCCAGTACAGAATTGGCGTCAACTGTCTGCAAGAATGCTCCAGACGAAAGTGAGCCTCGAGCAACGGCTAAGATGAGGAACACTATACCAGTGAAAGCTTGCAAGTCCAGAACTCTGTTTGCAAAGAAGCCTGGTGCGAGGAGAGGTCGCAAGGATATGTATCGTTTTGCGAGTTCCTGCGCGGCGCCCAGACAGGTGATGAAGCTGAAAGCGAAGTCCTGGCCGTCGTACCTCAATGCTAGCTGCAGGTGGATTCGAATGTTCATATATTGTTGCCAGTACTGGAGGATCGCGTAAACGTTGAACTCAGACCATTCTATTCTGTGCCAACCTTTAGGCACTTGGTTGTTTAACGCGCGCATTGCCTGGTCAGTTTCAACGACGACTTGGAATATTTCTGCGAGAGGTCTGCCGGCTTGACTTAGGCTGTCTGCCTCGAGCAATCTTGTTGCTAGTTCTATCATGGTGTACTGGAATGCCTGCGCGTCTACTTGCCCATTCGCAGCAATGATTGCCTGTTTGGGAAGAGGATAGTTTGATGTTGCAAGAGGTAAAGACCACATCAGTGATTGCACTCGATCGATTGCACATATTGAGGTCCAAACGTCGGCTTTCATCTTCAGTGACACAAGGACAGACGGATCTGGGGCTGGTTGGGAGAGACTATCTTGGTGTCTCTTCAAAGCTGCTGCGGCTCTTGGTAAGCCATTGAGCTCAGCAAGAGCGACGATCCGGCGCAGGATCAGCCACATTTTGCTCACTGGTGCCTGACCAAGTTGTCTGAGAGTTCACAATCAGTACAGAAATATTTTTCAAGCACGTCACAACTCACAGTCTAAGATATAGTAATGTCGTTCCAATACCATCAAGTGTCCCACCCAGGTTATCGTCATTAGTAACGGTGCGCTCGACTAAGTCGCTGACATCTTTGACAAAGGATCCTGGGTCTCGCATCCTGTCCGGCCCTTCACCAGTGAAGTCGTCCGGAAATTGCTGGACAGTCAATGCAAGAGAAACGAGGAGCGATGCCATCCCTAGTAGATCGGCCGCTGGAGACCCCGACTTGTCGTACTGGGCCAAGAGATCCTCCTCGGTTCTCGGCATGTTACTCTGGGGGAACAGTAGGTTGTAGATGGAAAGCCATGGAGTGGCGTATTTGGTGATCCTGATCATGAGTTCTTTTGGCGGCAAGAGTTTCTGATACGTGGCAACAGTATGTGAATGCTTGAGGCTATTATGATGTCGCGAAGAGGTGTTCGATGACGGGGACTCAGGTTCGAGCAATCCATTGTCAAATAGATGCAAGAGATGGATTGGTGTGTTTGACGGAGAAAGTCCAGAATCATCGGAGTCGAAGTGCTCATCTTCATCGCTAAGCATCTCACTTACTGATTCGACTGGATGGTTCGTCCGTGATACAGCCACTGCTTGCGGCCGAGGATCCCCATTAGGGGTTCCCGCATTGAGTCTCGCTTCAAGCTGGTGGACAACGCTCCAAAGAGTCGATACCTCCTTCTCCAAATGCTGCAATCGAGCTCGAGAGGTGCTTGCGACGGCCTCATTGGTCCGTCTCATTCGTACCTGGACCTCACAGGTCTTTCGACGAGCGATACATCCTTGACAAGTCGACGCGCCTTCAGATGGCCATACACAGCGGACTTTGCGGTGTCTACCTAGATTCTGTCAGTCAGGTAAACCTCGCGTATGAGGCCAGATGCAATACATTCGGTACAGCTTCGTGTTCCTTTACGGACAGTCTTCACTCCACTTTCCGAGACATTAGGAGCCACCCCAATTTGCTGTTCAGAAAGTGTTGACATCCTGATCAGCCTTGGACGGGCTTTTATTGACACTGCAACCCGATCCTGATGACTTCGGACTTAAGCCCTACGGATTTTTGAATGCGGGACGCCGAGGTGGGTGGGAACCGCAGCCAAGCTGCAAATAAACTTAATGCAGGATCACAAAGTTATTGACATCTGCGGAGCGAGCGCACAGTTGCATTGCGAAGCGTAGGACAACATCCATAATAACCTCTCAATTGCATGCTGATGATCTTTACGTAGGGAGGGAGTCGTCGATGCCGGACTTTCCACAGGCTTTGTCATCCCTGTTTTCCCGCCGCGCCACAGATCAGTGTCTTGGCCCGAGACGGAAGCCGAATCTCGCTTAGCTTCAAAATAGTGGCTAAGGGGAGCTGTAAATGTTAGACCGCAACGGAGACCGGCAAGGAAATTTGTTCCTGCATTTGTCTCTGACACCCACTCTTGTAATCCACTTCCGTCATTATCATGGCCTTGTGTGGCCGGTTGAACAATGAGGCGGCGAGACTTCTCTCCGGGTTTTGAGGTCAAGCATGGTCTCCAATCGCGTAAAGTCCATTCCGAAGGCCGAGATGTTGATCAGGTGTCCCTTATATATCTGCGTCCCAAGCATGTGGTACTTTGACTTCAGCCAGTGATCTCGAAGCTGCGACTCACAAGATCTCGATTATTCTCCCGGCAAAATTCCACACACTCGGCTTGCCCTTGAAGCTTGTTTTAAACACTCGGCTGCTTCCGTACCATTTCCCTAACACCTATTCTCTATCCCAGGGTCTCGATTTTGGGTGATAATATCAGGACCTAATACCTGCAATTGATATCAGCCATGTCCCAGGCCCAAGATTCCCACTCGGGAGTAAGTTCTCTCCTACTCATACGATGAAACACTTCCTGACACCTCTCTTGCAGCCACCCTATATCCCAAAAGGCAAAGCCATCGTCGGCGGCTTCCCCACAGTCAGTCTCGACATCCCCATCTGCGCCGTCTTCCTCGCCTTCTACGTCCTTGGCGCCATAGGCAACATGACAATCTTCCAAATCAATCGCAAACGCGGCCACAAGTTCCTCATGTCCTGGGCGATGTTCGGCTTCTGCATGGCGCGTAACGCAACATTCGTGCTTCGCATCGTATGGGCCACTCGACCAACCAATGCCAGCGTCGTGATTGCATCCATGATCTTCTCTGCCGCCGGCGTCCTCGTTGCCTATATCGTCATGCTGCTGCTTTCCTTGCGCCTGTTCAGAGCCACGCATCCGGAGTTGGGATGGAGTCCGAAGCTGAGAATCGCGTGCAAGGTGTTGTACATCACGCTGTTCGTGGCGTTTGTCTTGACGATAAGCTTCACGATTGAGAGCTTCTACACGCTCGATGCGAATATCAAGAAGGTAGCGGTTTGGGTTCAGCGTTCTTCAGCCTTGATTATGCTGTTGTTCAACATAGCCTCTCTCATCATTCTTTGCCTCTCCATCTTCCTACCCCGGACCTCAGCACCTGAGAACTTTGGCGCGGGATCGATCAAGCGCAAAACCATGATTATAAGTGCGTTGATGATCTTCGTCCTCTTCATCATCGGCTTCCGATTCGGCACAGCATGGGCGGATGCGCCGCCAACACCCAATCCAGCCTGGTGGGACTCGAAACCAGCGTTCTATGTTATTGAGTTCGGACTAGAACTTGTGGTCATTTATACCTTGCTCCTGATTCGATTTGATCGCATTTTCTGGGTGCCGAATGGGAGCGCCAAGGCTGGCGATTACAGGATGTTAAGCGATGTTGTACAGGATGATGAGCAACTTGAGGAGGGTGCAGAGTTGGAGGAACGGGCGCCTAGCTCGGGAGGGGAGAGTATGTTGCGATTGAAGGAGAAGAAGAACGGTGAGGATGAGCAGTAGATAAATCACTAAGATTTCTTTTGTTTTGTATAGAATGTGGCTGGAAAGACCACTCTGGTCAGCCTTGTAGCGATATAGACTCAATGGAATGTAATACAACATCACATACCTCACGCCAACGTTGGATCAACATTACCGGCACATGCCAATGGAGACGGCTGTTGGGGCAAGGGGAACTGTCCGCACTGCTGCGATGTGAAAGAAGAGTCCTTTAGCGAGGACTGGCAACTTTCCACAACACTGGCCAAGAGCTATCTGTTAAAGAT
Source organism: Deltaproteobacteria bacterium (assembly GCA_002685535.1). Taxonomy (GTDB): domain Bacteria; phylum SAR324; class SAR324; order SAR324; family NAC60-12; genus Arctic96AD-7. The sequence continues at coordinate 60,377 of NYXK01000072.1, read as the reverse complement.
AAGCTGGAGATGGTAGAGAGGCAGGTTCTATATTGCAGCTCCCTGATACACAACCTCTATATACAAAATTACCAAGCTATCACAAACTCTCCCACCTCTCCAAAAGCGGAATGCCCTCACAATCGAGCTACGCCGCATCCTTCGCCAACGCCGCCTCATCCAGACTCACCAGTCTCGGACCCTGATAATCACTCTGTCTCCAGAACCAAAACCCGGCCACAAAAAGCGTCAAGCCCCCCGTAATCAAACTCGACCAATTCATCGCCGCCAGATCAAACGGCGCAGAGTACGGGAAGCAGAAAATCACAATAAACGCCACGATATACAAACAGCTGAAGCCATTCACCACATATCCAATTGGGCCATGCATCCAGAACCAGCCAGGCTGGATGTTCTTCCTGCCGCTGAGGAGATGAGGCAGGATGGCGCAGAGGTAGGAGAGTGTGGAGAGGATGATGAAGGAGCCGACGAACGCGTTGAATGCTACGGTTGAGCCGACGTAGATGCAGCCCATGACTGTGCAGATTACGCCGCAGAGGACGGTTGCGTTAAAGGGGTTGTGGAAGGTGGGAGAGATGGTTGCGAAGAAGGGGGCGAAGGGAGTGGCGTTGTCGCGGGACAGAGTCCAGAATGTGCGACCGGCGGTGATGTAGCATCCTACGCAGGTGATGAAAGTTGGGAGGAAAGTGACCACGAGGAGGCCGACGGCCCCGGCGTTGGTTCCTGTTGCTTGGCGATAGATTGCCGCCAGGGGGAAGACGGACGCCGCTTCGAAGATGGCGTCGAGGTCTTGGATGGAGTAGAAGAGGGAAATGAGGTAGAAGAAGGCGGTAGTGAATCCAATGATGAATTGAAAGAGCATTGCCTTTGGGATGTTGCGAGAAGGACTGTGGAACTGTTAGTGAAACTCCGTGGATCAGTGGATTTGAAGACTTACTTTGGGATCTCCTCAGCAAGATGAGAGACACAATCCGGTGTACCAACAGCAAAAGCACCGTTAAGCATACCAGCAACAAACACAAATCCATCACTATATCCCGCCATATTCTGCCACTCCTTCCAAACAAAGTCTGTCGAAGCATGACCCACACCATTGACGGTAGGCATAACAGCACACACAACAATGCAGACGAAAACACCAGCAATGATGAGGAATCCACCAATATTTCCAACCATTGGTAAAGATCTGTTGCCAAACAAAACGATAAAGCAAGAAAGCCATGTGCAAATCACGTAGCTGACGAACGTGTGCCATGGCTTTGCTTCAAACGCTGGATGGAAGATGGCATACATCGAGACAGTCTGGTTGGCCAAAATACTCGAGATTGAAGCTGCGCCGAAGACCCAGGCGAGGAAGTTCCACCATCCTGCGAAGTATCCGCAAGGACGCCCATATCTTCCTGCTGTTACTGTGGCCCAATGGTACACTTCATTGTATTAGTGATGTTTACAACAGGGTGCATTGCAATTTCATACCTCCGCTTGAAGATGGCATAGCCGAAGCCAGCTCGGCGATTGATGCTGCAATCAACCAGTAACAGACCGAGACTGTGATACTATTTACTGTCAGTAGATTGCCGGCAATCTGACCACCAAGAGTACTCACAACTCATACAAAACACCAGGTGGTCCTCCATTGTAGATGGCAACAACCTGATCCCGTTAGTCCTTCACTTCTCTCATTCATATGGACTTCACATACAACACTGCCTCCAATAGCAACCCAAGTATTACCAGTGGTGATAGCCACGGCGCACAGACTGAGCAGCGAAAAGTTACGCTCAAGCTCTTGCTTGTGTCCAGACGGGTTGATCAGTGTTTCCACCGAGTGCTCAGGCGACGGAGGGGGAGACGGTCCATTCGACTCTTTGGCGCTGAGCACCGTACCGTCCTGCTTCTCGTGTTCCATCTTGATAAAAGAGTGACGATAAGAACGACGAATACAAGACAAAGGGTCTGATAGGTGTGATGAGTGATAAGAAAAATAAGAAAACAAGTGTTTTAGAGAGGAGGAACAGAGGAGGAAAAGATTGCCACAATCGTAGTGAACGAAAGAGATGTGCTCAAATCAAAAATTTGGCCTGGGACCTGGTTGTCTTGGCGGCTCTGCACGCATGGAGAGTATGAGATGATTATTGGATGAAGTCTTCCATGCCGCGTGTGAGATGAGCTGCTTCCGCTCCTGTCGAGGACACGAATAGAGTGGGGAAAAAGAAGACTAAAAGAATCCCAGGGCAGGCATGCTTGCATCAATATAGCTTCGCTTATTTGGCTTGGCCGATCCTCCACCCCCTCATCCACCCCTTTTTTCCCTGTCTTCGCAGGACTCGCTTGAACCACGCTTCTTCTCGAACGCGACTGCAATCCACAATAACCACGCCACGTTCCAGTCAGTGCGGATTCCTGTGGCTCTCAGCGTCGTTTCCGTGACACCATCTGTGCACAAAAGGAATGTTCTTCGCGGTCTTTTAAGGTTAGACCCGCCATGGGAGCTACCCCTGACAGCGAGCTTACTGGCACTGAGAGTGCGACCCGGCCCATGCAGCCAAGACACTTCAGGACAACCGGCCCGGATTGAGCCTTCCGCGAGAGGAAGCTCGCCGAATGGCTTCATATATTGCCGAGGGATGGCTATGAGCTAAAATGGCGAGATGGGATGGTCCGCCGTCCGTCGTTGTTAGGCTTGTTTCGTGCCGTGTATCAAAATCAAATTCAAGAAAACATTTCCCCCTCCATTGCTGACCGTGAAAATCCACAGCATTGGCCTATATTGCTGTACCGGAGAGTGCCAGATTTTGTCAGAGAGCAAGTCAACAAGACCACATTCCTCAACCCTGGAGCATAAAAGTAAAATTTCAGAACAAAGTTTTCCAGATGCGGAGGATGTGGAGTGAGGTACTTGGTAGTCTATGATCCCCCAAGGTGTTTTTCCTTAAGCCGGCCACCCCACTACCCGAGTCCCCTGTCATGAGTAAGCGAGTTCTTTAGGACTAGACACCTCTTGGCTTCATGGTCAAGAAGTCACCAAGCCGTCGCCCTGGCAGAAATAGAAATTAAATCCCTCCTATCGCATCTTCTTCTGAACGTGGTTGGAAAAACGCCTTCGTTTCCAAAATATATATACCGGTAAGATACCGGGTGAGCTACCGAGTCTTGTACAGTACCGCGTGAAGGAAACCAACACGGGATGATCATTCTGTACATCGACGTTCTCATGCTGTGCGACGGTGGCTTCCAGTCCACCGTTTGGAAAGTCTGGTCCCTGGGTCAAATTGATTCGTTAGCGATGAACCCAGCGGAAAGCCTCTGCCGTGTGTGGCTTCGTTTGGCTTCCCAAGCCATCTGATATCTTGCCGCGGCCTCTCGGTCAGCCTTTCCCTCTCCTGATCTTTGCCCTCAAGCGCGAACTTTCTAAATACCAAGTGATATGCGCAGCTGTTCTCATTGGTAGGCTCGTGCCGTCACCAATACTTAGCGTACTCAAGTAGACTACTTGTTCTTGTTCACATCTTATTTTTTTCTTAGCTGCGTACGTACGTAGCCAGCTAAAATCTGGTATCTCGACGCAGAATTGACTGCCGTTTCGGCGGGGGCCACAATGTTACTTCAGAACTGCAGTGCAACAAAGATCCATTAACGAAACCCAGGTAACAAAACGAGAATAAGAAGCCAATGTGACGTCTCGATTCTTTTTCTGGTCTCTCTAGACGAGAAAGAGGAGTATCGAAAGATTCGAAACGAACGACGTAGTATCAGCCCCTCCATATATTTATTTTTCTTCTCCGTCTTTTTCCTTGACGTGGGAAGGAAGGACACAACTCCCAAACAAAGCTAAAGCAAATAAGAGAGTACGATATCCAGGGTCCTTTACCCCTGAGTCCCTGGTCCTTGTCTAGCATCAATGGATCAAATCAATGGGATTATCACCCGATTCACCCCCACTTACATTTCCTCTGCTAACCCTAGCTTTGCCTCGCCTCGCCCAGCTCCTGGGGTTCGTCCGTCAACACCACTCGCCCAAACCAAGTGGGCCGCCTCACTATGCCTTGAACGTATGGACCTGCAGCGGAGCAATCAGCGCAGCAATCAGAGTGGACAGAAATTCGTTCTCCGGTCCGTTCGTTCTGTTTAGAATTTACCTGCCAGGCTGGCACCTGCAGGACCGGGCACAGCAACGCCTAGCGAGCGCCCCTGACATATTACTCCCAAGATAATACTCAAGGATCTAAGGGTCCCCTCCCATCATGAACCAGAGCCTGTGCTGTCTGTCAATCTGTCGCTCGATCGATTTGAGTCTGAGATCTGATCTCAGTTGACGATTCCGCCAGACTGTGAAGAGGAAAGATCGTCTGTTGTTTGTTCTGACTTCACAACGGCATTGTCAGCTTCACTCACAAGTTCACATTCAAGATGGCAGACTCAGCTGCAGATTTCGCTCGCGAGACATGGACGCTATATGGTGTTGCATTGTTCCTTGTGGCGTTGCGATAGTAAGTCTTCATTCCTCGAAATCAGTTCTCAGATATCAGAAATCAACCAACAATGAATGATCTGACACATTCTTAGCACTGCGCGCATCCGTCGATTCGGTATCAGACACCTCCAATTCGATGACTACATGATGTTTAACGGTATCATCTGGTACACGCTCATGTGCGTAGCTTTCAACCGAGTCATGTCTGGTGGCGGCTCGAACTACATGACCGAAGAAGAGACTGCAGCCTTGACGCCCGAAAGCATTAAAGACAGAATTCTGGGCAGCAAGTGGGTGTTTGTGACGGAGCATTCGATGTTGTTGGCGATTTGGAGCATGAAGGCCTGCATGCTGCATCTTTATGCTAGTATCACGTAAGTGAAGACTTTTTGATCATGTTGACAATTGGTTCGACATGATCTGGGAATCGTGAGCAAAACTGACCAGGATTCAGCGAGGGATTACCGCAGAGGAAGTATGTGACCTACGTCGCTATCTACACCGTGATCAGTTTGATTGGATGCGAAATTGCCCTCTTTACAGTATGCACACCAACATCACAATACTGGGCCGTCCCCCCCTCAAACTGTACGTACCTCCCCTACCACCGTCCCTTCACCCTGATTTCATCCAAACTTTCTCTAACATGACACATAGCACAATGCGCAACCTACCAATTCTTCGAGATCATCCAAGGCAGCCTCAACATCCCCGGCGACATCGCCATGCTCGCAATCGGCATCCCCATCCTCGCCAGCATCCGCCTCCCCATGCAACAAAAAGCCATCCTCCTCGTAATCTTCGGCATGGGTTTCTTCATCATCGTCGCCGCCATCCTCACAAAGATCTACTGCCTCGTCCCCGGCCTCATCTCCTACGTCTACATGAACTGGTACTTCCGCGAAGCCTCCGTCGCTGTGTACGTCACGAACCTGCCAACCATTTGGCCGTTGTTGAGAGAGATATTCCCGGCGATGCAGACGTGGGGATCGTCGAAGACGAAAGTCACTTCGAATCCGATGACGGGGTCGAAAGCTTGGGGTGGAACGGGTAGTCGGGCGAGGATTAATAGTAGGGATTTTCATATGTCGAGTATGAGTAAGGGAGGTATGAGGGCGGAGAGTCAGGAGAGGATAAATAATGATACGGATTCTGGGGAGAATCAGGATGGGAGGATTGAGATTCAAAGAGATGTGACGTTTGAAATGAAGACGGAGAGGATAGCGACGGGTGATGAGGAACAGGCGAGAAATGGGTGGAAGAGGAATGATATCAAGACAAGTGTGAGGGGTGTTTAAACAGAGGTGATGAGGTCTGTAATGTACTATATTTTGGTGGGCGGTGGGGTTTTCTGCTTTCTGCGGGATCGGAAAATGAATTCATGACAGATAGATGATTGGTGTCAATAAAGAGATATGTTCCTTTTCATCGTTGATCTCAAAGTGACCAAGGACCAACTCATCAACATTCCACCAAAGCAATGTTTGGTGCCGGCTTTCGTGGAAAGAGTACCTTTGGCTGCGAGACCTTTCATGAACGAAAGAAAGCCCAGACTCAATGGTAGATGGGAAACTAATCGCAACCACAATTAGGCCGTGCAGAGTCCAAATTGGAACTGCGGGGTGGATATATCTTCAACTGCCGGTACCTTCCGGGTCGTTCCGGCTCAATTGGGTAATTCTGGTGCCCATGTACAACAGCAGTGGCTGAACTGCTTGTCACAATTGTTGATTTTCATCCATCCACGGCAGATAGCACAATCAGAAGAGATGGAATACCTATTTGAATTCTTCAATGCCTTTTGTCTTCTGGCGATGTTCGTTCTGAACGGACGATATAGGCTGAGGTCGAGAAATATCGAGAAGAATTCCATTGCGCCAGAAAAGAACCCCGGAAGACTTCAATTATGATTTTCAGTTCCACACTCATCGTCATCTTGACGACATTCACTCGTCTTACCCACTCAGTCCCCGTGCTGGCGTGTAATAAAACCCTCATTCTCGCCGCCGCAGACGCCTACATCGCCTCCCAAACATCCGGCTCCCTCACTCCCCTCCAGCCTTACCTCTCCTCCAACTGGTCCTACATCGAAAACAACGAAGCCACCGACGCCAAAAAGTCGGTCCTAGCAAAAGCCCTCAAAATCGACCACCGCCGTACTAACACCGATCTCGTAGCTTGCGCAACCTACAGCGAGATAATCATCACCGATACTGCAAACCCATATGTGATTGGCACACAGCTCAGACATGATGATGCCGAGGGCAAGATCACGTTGATTGACTCGATTGCTTCGACAACCAATTCGTGGATCTTTGATGCGAAGAAGACCCTGCAGTATGTATTGCAGGAGAAATGGGATGTGATTCCAGAGGGGAAGAGGGATAGTCGTGCGGTGATTCAGGCGGCGGGGGATGCTTATATGGATATGTGGAATGATGCTCGTGCACCTGCGAAAGTCCCTTGGGGTACACCGTGTGTGAGATTGGAGGGGAGTGCGTATACAGGGACTGGAAAGCCGGATGATTCGTGCAAGCCGGGGATTCCTTCGAATCATAGTCAGGCCGGTAATACAAATCGGCGATATGTGATTGATGAGTCGATGGGATCGGTAAGCATCTTTTGTGTGTGGGAGCATATGATGATGGCTGCCGATAGCCATGAATTCCGTCTTGAAGGAGGGAAGTTGAGATATGTACATACTATGACGGTTTGTGGCGGAATGCCTTGTAAGCTATGAAGAAAGCGTTCTTCATGCTGGTCATAATCCTCTTCAAGAGACGAGAAAATGAAAGATCATCTGTGTGTTTTAACGCGGTGGCCGATCAAGGTTCCCATGCTGGTGCAGAATTGGATCTGCAATGCTCTTGCTGAAGAGTCACCAGAAGATCGATATCGGAGTCATGTAGAACAAGGGTATCATCTGAATGAAGTGTAACGATAGTTTGCCAAGCACCTAGGACGAGCAGCTTGGGGACGAAGTGGTCCAACTCCATAGACGCCATGCGAAGTAGGTATCCGTGGTTAGCGTTCAGAGCCCATCCAAAGAGGGCTATAGAGCTTGACCTATATGTTGACTTGTCAAATGATGCCCAAGGGCGGAAATCGAAAATCAAATCTTTCCAGCAGACTAAGTTTCTGAATATTTGATCCCTTCGACTTGTGCGAGGCGACGATACAAAATCGACAGTATGCCACAACCAATGCACTCCAACATACTCGAGGAAACAATACGCAGACATGCAATCTGCCTTCAATTTAAAATTCGTGGTTAATTCGTGGTGAGATTCACTATGTTGAGGTTGCCAGATGCTGCTCTGGAGCCACGCATGATATTCCAAGCCTGTATAACTCGCCGCCCGGGATTATCTGGAGCAACAAAAGCGGCATTAGCTGCCATCGTTTGCAAAGCAGCTAATCCGGTGTTTGGTTTGCTTCTGTAGCGAGTAACCTGAGTCTCGAAGCAAGAAAATGAGAGGTATGCTAAGCAGAACTCTCCGGCCATCTCATGTGCATCTTTGAGGCCGAAATGAAAGAATCCACCTTCGTCTCTCAGAAAATATTGCTGGACAGTGTAACGGGCCAATTGAACGATCTGAGTTCCAGCATCGACAATGACGAGGTTGGTGCAGGCGCGAATGAGGCGACTAAGATTTGTTGGAATCTTCTCCTGGCTCCATTCTTCGTCCTCTAAAGTGAATGCGATTCCTTCTCGGATTTGATCGACATGAAGGGGTTGACGAGCACAAACTATCCACTTGAACATCCTTAAGATCATGCTGCGTCTTTCCGGCCCCTCGATTCTCCTCAGTAGTCTATCGTATGTCTCTCTTAAACTCCGGGGCAGGTTTTCGAGGACCAGTCTGATTCCATAGTCGGATTCGGCTTCGCAAAGGTCACAGAGCTGGAATTCGACCCACAAGAACCTTGCTTTGATCTTAGCAGTTGACATCAACAGAAAATCCAGTAACTTACATTCCTTGGGCTCCAGTGACAAGCTTCTCTACGACCAACATCTCCAAAGTCGGATCCTGTAAAACCAGCGTACCCTCGACAATCCTACGTCGGATCGAGGCTTCGACAAATTTACGAATGTCCGAGGTGATCACCAAGGGATCGACGGAAATACTGGCGAATGAAACCGTTCAAGAAACAGCAAGTAAGGACGACAGATCTTCCCGACCTGTTAGGAAAAGCTTGGTCGGCAAGTGATCGCTTTGGACCAGCTCTCTCAGACCGTTGCAGACGACCTTTTGGGACTGCTCGGTCAATTCGTCAATTCCATCGATAGCGATAGATACAGGATGCTTGCAGAGTCCGATACCTCTCCGAAGAAGATCAAGCGCACATGAGCTTTCAGTGAGCCTATCCCCGTCATGAGCTGCATTCTCTATTGCAGTTGCAAGCGCTTCGGGTATGCATTCCAACTTTTCGAGCATTTGTCGCGCGAGAGTGCCAAACAAGTTGGTTGGATCAAGTGTTCGTTTGTCGGAATAGTCACAATAATATTACATGGTGGGATTGCTGGTAATAAGGGAATCCACAATGCTGGATGCTAGGACTGACTTTCCGCAGCCAGCTGCTGCTGTCAGCACTTCATGATATCTTCAAGGCGTCGATTTACATACGAATGCCATGACAGCACAAAATTGCAGATTGTGCCGATGCTTCCCATTTCTCGTACATCTTGTCCTCGACAAGCCAAGTTCCTGTACCTTCGTATCTGAGTGCCTTGAGTTTCTGATGCTTGTACTCGAATCCGACAGTTAAAAGTCTTGATAACAGCCTGCATTTTCGTTCGGCAGCAAAGAGGGTCAACTCCTCGTTTCGTTCCTCAGCAACTTCAATCATATGGCAGACCCTGGCCTCTTCAATGACATTCTTCTTATGTTGGCGGAAGCATTCGACCGCTTCGTCAAATTACTGGTCAAGGGACACTGGTTTGAGAAGCCTACGGAGGGAAGAAGTCTTTTGCTCGCGTACGGTCTTTCGGCACTGTGTGCAGAGCAAGATTATATCCAGGTATGCGTTCGACAAAGCTTGGGTGAGACGTTGATGTTTCTCTCGATTGTATATTCGTTCGTAGTCACCTGTAGGTCTTAGCCACTTCCATCAGAACCCTCCGAGCTTTGGTAGGAGACAACTTACGAAATCTGGGCAGCACATCACCAATCCTCCCTAGTGTATCCACAACCCTTTCGAAAAATCTCCCATAGCTCCTTGCCAGTATCAATAAAACCCTTATGCTTCCCCATATCGGCGACAGGTACAGAGGAGCAATCTAGGCAAATGTATCCAGAGCCTTGCCATAACTCTCTATGGCAGACACGAACGGTCCCAACTTCGTCGCCAAAGCTCGCACACGGCTCTTCTCTGCATCGTCTCGATTCGCATTGCTTGTAGTATAGAAGAGATTCTCGAGTGTTGCATTGTTGAAGATGTCGCGCTCAGAGGGGTCGAGGTCAGCAAGGAAGCGGGCGCTGGCCAACGTCCAAGGATCGTCGCTTCCGTCCAGCGCAGCCGAGGCCGAAGTTGAGCCAACGTTATTTGACATTGTGGAGCTCGTTTTTTGTTGTCTTCAAAGCTTCATCTGACATGCATCGAGTCGATGACTTGAGTCGGAGCAGCATCGATGGCGACGGCTTCAGGATTGATGCCGTGAGCGTGATGGCCAATATGGCAGAGCCTCGTCGTGGGGGCATGACTTTGCGATCCGTCCGCCTCGTGAGGCTGATTCGAGGGCTGAATTCCCTCATGGCCAATCTCAATCCCTCATAAGTTCGAACCTGGTTTAGGACTCCTCTATCCCATTCAGAGCATTATCCTTTTGTTATCGCTTCCCCTGTCTGATTGCTACTGTCTTTATCAATGATCGTGCTGGATTGTTGGGATTGCTGCTGCACTGGCCTTCGAGGCTGTCTAATGCGCCTAGGGGCCTAGGGGCCTATGGCCAGAGGCCCTGAGTTAAGAGGGGTTTTCATGATTAAACCACCACAGTAGGCTTCCAAATACTAGATCCCTGAGATTCGCGGCCTTGTCCTTGCAAACTTCAAGAAGGATCACCGATTTTTTCAAGTGGGAGATTATTCATCTCTTGGCATGTCAGCAAGGCTATCAGTGAACCTGGAGATCCCGAGTAGCTGCAGAATTGAAGCGATTTGAATGGTCACCTCTTTACTTGAACTTTCCTACAGCCTACGAGCATTGGTTCCTGTTTCGAGCTGTTGTGCAGTAGTAAAGCATGCCAAATCTCCAGTGCTATAGTGTTCTCCTCCTCGAGAAGCACTTCACAGTTATTTTGTTCTTAGAATGAATTGGTGGACTCAAGCAAGTTCAGAGTTTGAGAATTCATATCAGTAGAAAGTGGCTTCCTCCTGCCGGAGTTCCGAAATCTGTTCCTGGCGGCCGCAGGTCCAGTAAGACCTAGCTCTAATTTCGGCAACAGGGCATATCAAATTGGGTATCACATCAGCACGAAACATCGCTTGCCATTCCGGTATGTTATTCATGTTTCAGCCGCTGGCAAAGCTTATGTCCTTCTGCTACGCGCATCCATCAAGCCCAGCATTTCAGTGCGACAGTATCAGCACATCTAAACAATCATCCTGTCAAAGTGTCTTTACCCAACCTCATCTTTCCCTTCAGCCATATCGCCGACGACTTGCCGTTGATCTTCTCACGTCAGTCCAGCATCTGATCATGCCTCCAATGATATATAATCACGTAAATCACACCCAGGACAGAATGCTGCATCAGATAATCACCCACCAAATAATCTCGCCAAGCCCGGACTGGGTACCCCTCTCCTCCATCTCCATTACAAATGATAGATTTCAGACTCAGCGATATAGACCTCCTCATAACTCTCTTCCTACTATGTCCTTCACACGTCTATCCCTCCGAGGAGGACAAAGCAGAAATCGAAGTCGACCCATCTGGCACAGAATCAAAGAACATGTCTCATTCACCAGCGCCGACCATTCAGCACTCTGGTCTCGACACCACGTTTACGGGTATCCATCACCGTATATCTTCTTCTGAAGACGCAGTGTGGCAGTTCAAGGGCATCAAGTTTGCGGATATTCCCGGTCGATTTAGACAATCGACTTCGAATAGGTCGTTTGAGAAAGAGACGAATGCTACAAGTTATGGGTGTGTTTCCCGGCCTGGCGCAAAAGTACATGGCTAACCAACCTTGAGTCCGAAATGTCCACAACCACCACAAACTGCCCGTCTAGAAGATTCGCTCATCGGTCTTCCTACCTCCATCTCATCTCACGAATCTGACATATTCTCCGAGTTCGAATGCCTGAATCTCAATATCACGACGCCAGCAGGCGCAAAGTCAGGCGACAACCTCCCTGTGCTCGTATACGTCCACGGAGGCGGAGGTTTCTCAGGATCGAATTCGGATTGGTGGTGTGATGGAGGAAGTATTGTGAAAAGAAGCGTGGAGATCGGGAAGCCAGTCGTCATGGTTACTGTGAAGTAATCCTTGACCTCTCTGATTTATCACAGCTCATCGAGGACTTTATACTGATCAGTACATGTAGCTATCGTCTCTCTGTGTTCGGCTACATAGCATCTGAGGAGATGGCTAATATCAACGGGCCCGACAACGCTGCGAACTTCGGACCGCGAGATGTCGTAAGTCCACACCCGTACAGTTCCTCCCAATGCCATAAAGAAATAATCTAAGACACCATTCCTACAGCACACTGCACTCACTTGGATCTCCAAGTATATCTCTCCTTTTGGTGGCTCGCCGATCAACATAACACCCTACGGCGAATCCCACGACTCCGTCCTCATCCAGACCCTCCTTCACTGCACACCACCACCCCCAATTTCCCATGCAATAATGCAATCTCAGACCCTCCGAACCCCAAAATTCACCCCCACAATGACCATCGCAGCCTCGACTCCCCTTTACAACGCCACCAAATCCGCTCTCGGCATTACCACCCTTTCCGACCTCGAGTCCGTACCATGGCAAGATCTCCTGACAGCATACACAACCTCCGACCCGCGCAACGGCTTTGGCCACGTCCCCGTCATCGACGACATCTTCTTCCCATCCCACTTCGCCTCAAACTTCACGTTCAAAGGCGACCTCATCATCGGAAACACCGGCAAAGAAAGCTCCGTCATCTCTTGCGTAGCAGCGAAGTTCCCCATGATTGAACCCAAACCATCGACATCAGCCCTCATCTCAACACTTCACACCCTCTTCCCAGCTACTCAAACCAGCCCCTCGAAGCTCGATCTCATCCTCACAGCCTACAATCTCACACCCAGCACACGTCCCTCCACAGCCGCCGAGTCCATCCTCAATATCATCGAAGACCTAGCTTTCTACCACCCCTCCCATACCCTCTCGAACCTCGCAAGGCAACAAGGTATCTTCGTCCACGAATACTCATTCGAACAACGACAGCCATTTGGAGGTGCATTCAAAGGTATACCGACTCATGCTTTAGATCTCGCCTATTTGCATGGTAGTCCAAAAATCTTTGATGGGACGCAAGATCCGGAGAGGGAGAGGGAGATACAGAAAAGGATACAGGATGCCTGGGTTGGGTTTGCGTGGGGTGAGGGGTGGAATCCGAAAGGAAGTGGCGGGGGAGAAGAAGGGAAGGCAGTTGTTAGGAGGTTTGGACCTGGTGGGAAGGTAGTTGATGAAGACAAGGAAGGGTTTCTGAAGGAGTGGACGAGGAAGGAAAAATGGGATGTCATCATACAGACTATGGATGAGAGTGAGAGAGAGGTCTTCTTGGGCACGTGTATCGGGCATCTTGTCCAATTGCTGGGCACTGCACCGCCTGTTGCCGGGAGTGCAGTTGTGTAACGACGCATGGTTTGAGCATGGAATTCAGATCGAGAAATAGACAGCGAGTTTATCGAATTAAGGAATGATATCATTGCAAAGATACCATCAAATATATATTTACTGTTCCTCCTTGAGCTGAGCTGTCCTGTCCTCACTTTCTCACCTCGCTTCCACACCCCTCGCTTACCTCCTGCAAATAACAAAACAAGAAACAAAACGAACATTTCAACGGCGCTAATTCCGTGATAATCAGCCAATCAATGCCTCTAATTGGAGCCCACTCGCCCTTGCAAGCTATGCATAACACGCCTCCACTCGCATGTGGCCCGCTTACCATTTTCTCCTTTCTAGAACTGCCAAGCGGATACGATCCGCGATATCCGCATTTCCCGCACTGCCCGCTTGATCATCTTCGCCACCCTGTTGGCCATTCAGAAGTTTTTCTGCTCTGCAATGCATAGGATTTGAAACATCTGGATAGCTGCTTGTAACAATTCAGGACAGAGATTGCGAGGACTTTTATTTTGCGTTGGATCTGGAATAATAGAAAGTACAGCCTCCTGGAGAGCTCGCTAGTGGACTTGCATGGAGGGGTAAAATATGCCCCTCCATGCGGCCGCATCTGTGTATTGTTGGCTTGCGCAAGTCATGTCCTACATCAGCATGAATCGTCGGCAGCGAGCAAAACTCATAAATTGGCATGAAAGGCTCTCATCAAAACCCACTGTACTTGAAAATGACAACATTTGATCAATATCTATATAAAATCCAAAATCGCTTTCCGAAACACCAGCAATGCATCTTCATCCCACACTAAATTTCTCGCAGCTCTCCCCAAATCTAAACACCAAAGCTCTTAAATCTGTCCTCCACAGACTCAAAGCTCTTCTCACCCGGCTCACCCGCAGGCGTACCAAACACCAGCTGAGCGTTCAACACCCAATCCTTATCAATTCCCCAAGTATCAGCAACCTTCTGGTCAATCAACGGGTTATAATGCTGGAGGTTTGCGCCGAGACCCTCAGCCTCGAGAGCAGCCCAGATAACGAATTGATGCATCGCGTCGGACTGGGTTGCCCAGCCGGGGAATTTGTCGGCGTAGATGGCAAACTTGTCTTGCATGCCTGAGACGACGGAGCGGGATTCGTAGAAGAGGACCTGGTGCGGAAGATGTTAGCATTCATTCTAGAATAAAAATACAAAAATAACGAGGTTCAGCTTACAGTTCCATAACCAGCCTTGAATCCATTCAATCTCTGCTCGGTCGATGGGTATTGCTCAGCTGGAACAATAGCCTTCAATGTCTCCTTCGCGATATCCCAAAGCTTATCATGCTCTTCCTTTACCAGCAGAACCACTCTCGTGCTCTGGCTGTTGAAAGAAGAAGGAACGTGGAGGACGGCCTCCTTGATAATCTCCTGGATCTTTGCGTCGGAGATGGTGCTCTCCTTCTTAAGAGCGTAATATGTGCGACGGGCCTTAACGGTCTCGAGGAAGGCTTTGGAGGACATGGTTGCGGTTGTGGTAGAGAAGTGTTTCTGTTGATCTGCGTTCGATAGTGAAGTTTGAGATTTCGTAGGTGCAGTGGTATGTGTAGGTTGTCTGGACAAAACCACCGGAGAAGGGAGGGAAGAGAAAGCTCTTATACCCCTCAAAGCAGCCCCATTCCCAAACAAAGTGGGTACAACCCCTCCACCAGCACCAGTCCTTCTCAAAACAAACGACGCCATCTCATGCCAGGAAAGCGCAAGCAAGATACTACTCAGGAACACCCACAACGGAATCTGCATGTCCTTATCTATGGCCCTCTATCATTTTCCGCCCTCTGAAATGGGTGGCTTTCCCTCCCTGACCTGACTAGTAAGGTATTTTAAACTTTTACGCATCATTGTAGTGGAGATAGTGAAGCCATTGCCCAATCACGGCATTCTTCCAGACCTTTCGCGCTTGACATCATGCCGTGCAAAACGGCAGAATAACAGTCTTGGAGAAGCTTCGGAGCGGAAAGACGTCTCACCGCCCACCAGAACAACGGCTTATCAAATACGATGTAAGCAGTTTAGGCGCTGCTTAGGAAATCTCTTGGAAATCTGGGTGGGGCCGGGTGCTGTGGGAGGTGGGGTTTGTAAGTGAGTGCTAGTCTAATGTCGTGACAAGGACGGCAACTCCTCCGCAGCCGGGCATTGCGAGCAACAATCAATCGATTTCCTTTCTGCTTGTGTATACTGTAAGCACGTATGGACTGAAAATTAAGCTCGGTACAAGATACAGCAAGATGTGATAAGGGAGACTCAGGCACGGAGAGGTAATGCTCCATAATGCAAACTCAAAATGTCGGAGGACGGACTGAGAAGCCTCCGGATGATCGGACATCGGCCGCCCTTCCTAAAGTCTCCACTCACTCCACTCTGACTTTTGTTTACTCTCCTCGGTTAGGCACTTCTCCTGAAATGTTGTGATCAATCTGGTGTAAGACGAGTACCGATCCGAGTTTTGTCAAGTGCTCATGGATACGGCCCGAGGACATGAAGTTGCTGCGGCATGAGCTTGCCGATGCGGCTATCGAAATAAGGTTCTCACCGCATGAGAATTCACAGGAATGGCGCTTCGGTTTTGATTGGGGGGCCTATCTGTGCTAATTTGACTCCTTTCTCATTTGCAACTTCTCTCAATGACTTAAAGTTCTGTAGCAAGTTAGCCAGCAACGTTGTCTTGCTCGTCAGCCTGTGTCTCTCAGGCTGCGCCCAAGGCAGATTTTCTATCATGCCGGAAGTGTCAGCTGGTTTTCTCCAGCCAATGAGCAGCAGGTAAGGCTTCAGCCTTCACAGGCTCAGCCCCAACTTCAAAAGTCACATATTGAACCCGGCCTGATTGTGACCTTCATTCTGTATGTAGCTTAATTGTCATGGAACCGATTGACTTCGAAGCCATTGCACCTGCTGACCGAGTGGAAGAGTACGCACGATCGACTCGATGCAGATATGTGGAGATTTTGCAATACCGTGATCAGGCTGAGCTGGTTCGAAACGAGGATATTTTGGACCATGAGTCTGTATCAACGTGTCTTTCTGGTACCAACGGGGCAGTTTCGCAAATGACACCCAGTTCTAGAAATAATGTACAAGTCCAAGCTTTGGGGATGCAGAATATTCGTCTACCCAGTAGTGGGCTGCGGTTATTGTGAGTTTTATGCTAGTATCGTTGCTCTTCAACCTTTACTCGAGAGTTTTAATGTCTTGCTTCATAGGATGTTTTATCGTGTCTGAGGAAAGAGATCGATGATTACCGCGCATTCTTCTCTCATACTCGAGACAAAAGACTTGATTCGTAAACATTTTGGACTCCACAACAATTTCTTTTCGGAAAGGGCAAATATCAAGACGTGCACCTATCGATACGCAAAAGACATTGGCACCAATACCATTCTACGAGGTACTATAACAAGACTAGTTCTGGTCAACGACCGCAGCTGACGAAGACGCGGAAGGGCTACTATTCAGACAACGACCTCGTTACCAGCACCCTTGTCAATACGCGATTCTTTATGACCATCGAACTGCCATGACTGAGGCAGTAGTGATTGTTGGTGATCGCGGTATACTCGATGCCGACATTTTAACGTCTCTACGTCAAGTAAAGAGTTGTGATCTTCATCCGCTTTTGCTATGTTCCATTGTCTCAGGAGCACTTCTCGAGAATCTGAATGAAATCGAGAGATACGCAGATAAAGTCTCCGTACTCACGAAGCTGACAGGGCAGCACGAACATTCTTACGTCCCCAACTCCGATGTTTTTGAAATCGATTTCATGACAACCACAAGGTCCTCAACTTCTCCAACAAAAGGGTTGCCGACGAAGCTCGCATCGTGAAATCTATTCTTAGATCGTTGGAAGTGATTCAGAGATTCAGCGATGCGACTGAGACGGACTTGGGCAAGACTGGTGATCAATTCGTCTTACTCAATTTTGAACACGCTGTTGAACACAATGTGGAGATTTGCCGAGACCTATTGGGCACTTGCGAATACATTGAGAAGCGAATAGCAACACTAATACAGGTGGTATGTACGCCTTTTAATGTATTTGCTTCTTTATAGCGAACTGATGGAATCTGCAGGTGTATCAATTCATGACCCAGAAAGACGCCAAAACCAATATCGCTCTCGTCGAAAGCTCAGCCGCTATAGCCAAAGCCGCCAAGGCGGACAGCTCAGCCATGAAAACTATTGCCGTGCTCGGGATGTTCTTCTTACCAGGAGCCTTTGTTGCTGTGAGTTTTCAGAAACCAATTTTAGCTATTCAGAATATTTCTTCTCTCGTTGTGCGAAGAACTGGCCGAAGATTGCTGACGCTACCAAGGCAATCTTCGCAATGCCGGTCATTGCTTGGGACGGTGATGGTATGCCATCCGTCAAACCAGCCTTCAAGTACTACTGGGCCATCACTATGCCTCTCACGCTGTCTGTATTCTTGGCTTGGGGATTGGTGATGTTGTTACCTTGGCATCGATGGAATCTCAGACTCAAGGGGAAGAAGGCGGGAGCTCGAGACATTGAACATCCTTCACGATGAAATTTCGGGAAAGATATCGACGATGTATTCTTTAATGTCCACTGTCGTATATCCACATATGCAATAGCATGCTTCCCGGTCGGTACCAGCAGAACGTGTCCTACCGGACCCACCCGAGCATTGCAATCGTTCAACCTCTTATAATAAAACTTCTTGCAATCACTACCTAACCAACAATTTTCTGTGATCTATCAAGTCCGGCATGGCGCTACGTCGACTATGAGACCTGTACATTGTGAGAGCATACAATATCCAGGTTGAGCAAGTTTATTCGCACTCTCTATCGATATTTTGGCTTGAAAAAGGAATAACGTAGTCTTTGCGTAGATTGTGACATTTCAAGGCCCCAGGAGGCATTTGATCGTTGCTTATGATGATGCACTGGATTTTCTAAATGTGTTTAAACCCCATTCTTTGAGAAGCAAAGTCCTCGGACAGGCCCAAGACATTGAGATGGCCTATTCAAGCTAAAGAATCCTCGTATAAATTTCCACCTAAACTTCAAGCTTCCGAGTTCAGTGCCAATCAATCCTACCTGAGCAATCTATAGATCTCATTCCACTGTCTACTGTTTTTGGCAAAACACTGTATGCATTTCGGCGCTTTTTTGTGGCATCATTCTCCTGTGGTCTAATTAGCCTGTTTGCTAGAGAATTAGATAGCTTCCACAGCATTTGTCCTTGAGGGACCCATGGAACATAGAGATTTTTGGCGACAAGGAGATATATTGCTTGTGCTTGCGCGACTCTAAAAGCATACGGTCCCTAAGTCGCTACTCTTTCTAGGTACACGACTCTCAAGCTTCTCTGTTTTAGGGCGAAGCATGTGAGCAAGCCTCTCTGATAAACCGTATGTTGAGGCAGTGACGCTCCGATGGCCCTCCAGGGGTCACTGCCGTGGGATCGTCCTCTTCAAATCGTACACTCGGTCTCGAAGAAGCTTCCCGCGCCCAAGTAAAGTACGAAAAGACGAAAGGACACTTTCTGGCGAACTTTATAACACCATCTTCCGGTGTATCTGACTGGAAATGAAGTTGACGTCGACACCAACCTGTAAGCTAGTAGTCCATACCAGGCAATTTATCAATCCCTGAAATGGGTCAGAATCGCATCTCGTTTGGCTAAACCCATGAAGGTAACAGTCAGGATAAGTGCAACTCAAACTTACAACCATCCGCGTTCTCAGGATACAGTCTTGGCACCTTGCACGCCTTCTCGGCACCCATCGCCAACTCCTTCAAGCCAGCGCACGAAGCGCCAGTGCAAGGACCACCATCCATAGCACGTTGTAGTGAGTCGCCTTTCCAGCCAAATACATAGTCGCCATGTTGGCTGTACCCGGTACTGTCGCCTGTGCTGAGGACGAAGGGTTGTGAGCCGTCGGCAGGCCAGTCCGCTTTGTTGTTGAAAGCTGTGGTATCCCAGACAATCTGCGACGTAGTCAGTATCTTTGAGTTCCAATACAGGGGCCGTGGGTGGAATCCGAAGTACGACGTACCTCGAGCATGATTTGCGGAATCTTGACAGGATGGGTTGATGGACAAGCTCCACCCGTACTTGTGCCTGTGAACTGTTGAGGTCCATTCTTTGGATACGCAACATGAGACTTGTGATCTGGACTGTCGAGATTCACACCGTCCCAACAACTGCAGGGCGTATTAGCAAGATGCCCATCAAGTTCAGTCGAACTGCGAGACTTCTTACGTCGGATACAAGATATTCGAGCGAATTCCACCTTTGCATGCACCAGTTGGGAGAGTTTCAGTGTCTAATCTGTGACTCTCGTTAGCCTATAGATTCTGCGCACTTAGCTCAGGACTTACTTCGCATCTTGACAAGGCGCTGCATTGTCCCCGCCAAAGTCTGGCCCGGTGTAGCAGCGGAAGCACGATTGAGACTTTCTTCCGCTTCCGATCTTTTCTCTCTGGGTTGCATCTCCAACGAGCATGCGGAATCCCTGCAACACGTTTCGGCATAAGTTCTCTGGAAAGCAAAATCAACTTACAGGCTTGAACGCGGTCACTTTGTTCTTCCCATCCGAGACATAATACACAACGAAACCACCACTCGTCTGAGTCGTGAATTTGTCGTTGAACAACTCTCTTGGCCGCCTATCAGCACACAAGTCTGCTCCCATTTCCCCACTCTTCATCTGCCAACTCACCTATTTGGCACCTGCGGAACTCTTTTATAGCTTCCATTCCTCGCCTTGAAATACAAATTCGCCGTCCAATAATTCGAAAAGTCGTCCGCGAAACTACACGTTGTACAACTTGCCAGCTCCCCGATATCAGCACTCGGCATCGACGCATTGAACGTGTTGCCACCAACGATCTGGTGCATGTGTGGCGATGGGATCTGTGCGGGATTGACGAGCGGATCGACGCGGTCGATGATTATTTGAGAACAACCGAATCGGAGCATCGTTGAGCTGCCAGTCTGGAATTGCGGGTTGCCGGTAGAGAAGGACAGAAGGGAGAGCAGAGGGATGAGAGTAGTGAGAAACATCGTGGCGGGTGACTGCTGGGCAGTGGCGGGAGAGGAAACAGAAACGAAAAATTTCAGACAGAAAAAACATGGAAGTGGTTTCGTGGACATAGGAGATATACAGGACGTAAATAGATATCCATCTTGCATCCCCACAACTGCCGGGACTTATACTACAGGCGAAGAGCAGCTTGTTGACGTTTCATATTGCACAGCCAATGGAAAGCAGTCTTCAAACAGGAAAATCATTCCGAGATAGTGAAGCGAGAAGGGGCCCCACATTCTGGAATAATCGGTAATGAGCAGCGCTGTATTTTGTTTGGACATTGTATATTGTTTCACTATAGTTTGCTTGGAAGAATACAGACGATAGTGTTGATCCCAACCTTGATCGTCAATACCCCACATTCAGAAAACTGTACTCTTTTGATCGCGGTGATAAAATCCTAAGATCATAAATGCCGTATCGGCCTCGACTTAATCCATAGGAAGAATAGTGGAGAATGCAACAGTCCAGCGCCAGCACGTGCGTTCAAAGATAGAACCTCCCGATAGCGCAATCCTCATGATTCTGATCGCAATGATGAATGGCAATTCAGCTTCTACCGCGAATGTAGCACAAGCTTTAAAGAAGTGTCGTTACGAATTCACCCGCCACGCTGAATGTGCCTGAAGTAATGCGTGGCGTCTGACATCGGTGGCATGCAGCCGAGAATTGGCTCTAGGCTGAAATACCTTCCGCTTCCCCTCCAAGGCTAAGCGAGACATGTCAACAAGCTGGAGCCTGGAAGCCCTGGCACAGAACAATACACGCAGGGCATGACAAGTAACTCATGTCTTTAGATATGCTGAATATAGTTAATCAAGCTTAACTCAAATTTGGCAGAAACAAAAATGACTCGTCGCACTGCCTCCACAACTGCTATCTTGGCTCTAGAAAGGCGCAGCTGCGTAAAGATTGTGTCAGATCACATGACCGGAACGATCTGACCAATCGCCAAAGGGCGAGAGCTTCACAGCGAGGCAGCGAATCATAACAAAGGCCGCCTTGAATAGTTACGAGGCAGAAAGAGAAGTAAGCTGTACGAGTATGCAGCGCTGTTAACAATTTGTATAAGAAGACCGCGATGAATCGGTCATTTCCGAATACATGATCATCCCCATAAATCCTCGAAGCATTCCCCTTTTGGCCCAAAAATCACAATGTTCAAAAAGTACTTTCTGTCGTGTATGACAGTCATGCTCTGCTCAAATTTCTCCAATGCTCTCAGCACCTCAGGCTTCCTCGGGCCCGCCTACCCTATCCCTCAAAATCTCTCATTCAACCCCACAATCCAAGCCGCGAATCAAGCCTTCCTCAACATCATCACCACTTCCCTTGCAAGTGGAACATCGACCCATGGAGACTTTGACAACAGCTCCACCGCATTCTCGTTCGAGTTCTACTCGTCCAGCTCTGCAGAACCTATCTTCCAGTACCACTTCTCTCCACCAATCCTAACGAACATCTCACAGGGTGTGAAAGAAGTCGATAGAGACACGATCTACCGTATTGGAAGTATCACGAAGCTCCTTACTGTTTACACATCTCTGATAAGTGATGGAGATCGAAACTTCAATCAGCCAATTACGAAATGGGTCCCGGAACTTTTGAGCGATGGCGTTGACGATGAAAGTGGGAAAGATCCTGTGAGCAGGCCGAAGTGGGAGGAAGTTACAATTGGGGCCTTGGCAAGTCATATGGCTGGTATCGGGTCAGAATGTAAGCTTTTCAAGTCAAGATCCGTATAAGAGGGTGTCCAAACTGATGGTTAATCCCTCATAGATGGATGGCTCGACATCTCACTGGCCGACTTTCCCCTCTCAGAGATCGGTCTCCCACCACTGTCTCAAAGTGAAAAGCCAACTTGCGGCGCATCCTTCACCAGACCTCCATGTCCTGAAGCCGGTATGCCAATAACGATTCAACTTTCTAACCCTGACATTCTGAAGCTAACTCCGACCCCAACAGGATTCCTGAAAGGTTTCGCTTCTCGACACCCCGTATTTCCCACCTTCCAAACACCTGTCTATTCGAATGCTGCGTTCGAACTCCTCGCTATAGCGCTATCACGCATCACAGGGAAAGATTTCAAGACTCTCTTCGACGAAGCGTTGATTAAGCCCCTGCACCTCTCGCGAACAAGCTACGACAAACCTGATGATTCTCTTGGCGTCATTCCAGGAAATGTGACGACAACGTTTTGGGATTTCGACATGGGTGGTGTCTGGCCGTAAGTTCTCTGGACTCTCTTCCCAAATCCTTCTCATCTCCCATCTATTCTGTTCCAGTACCAAGAAGAAGAGTTATTAACACCACATCCTAGCACCGGCGGCGTCTGGAGCAGCACCGCCGACCTCTCCACCCTCGGTCGCTCCATCTTGTCCTCCTCCCTCCTCCCACCATCCCTAACTCGCAGATGGATGAAACCACTTACACATACGGCCTCACTCCTCACGTCCATCGGCGCACCCTGGGAGATCCAACGCGCCGTCCTCCCCACCTCCAACCGCGTCGTCGACCTGTACACGAAAAGCGGAAAAATCGGCGCTTATGGCGGATACATGATCCTCGTACCTGATTATGACGTGGGTTTCACTATGCTGCAAGCTGGACCAGGTGCGAACACCGATGTCCTCGCAGGCTGGGTCGTTGATGTATTCTTGCCTGCGCTAGAGGAAGCTGCGAGGTTGGAAGCTATGGGGCAGTATACAGGGGAGTATAAGGCTGCAGAGACTGGGACCAATGCAAGCTTTACGTTGAGCAGTGTGGAAGGAGAGTCAGGTCTTGCACTCACGAATTGGATTCATAATGGCTCTGCCCTTCCTCCACTTTTACCGATTCTCAGGCCTCTCGCTACAGGCGAGATCGAAACTGCAACTGCGGCACTGGAGTTGTATAAAGAAGGGATACAGTTGATAGATCCGGCAAGTATCACTGTCAATTTGTATCCGACGGGATTGAGAACTCCGACTCCAGATGGAGGCGAGGTCGTGGCTTTCAGAGCTGTTTTCAACATCCTATCTGAGACGGTGGATACGAGTCTTTTCTCGGATATGTTGTCTGCATGGAGTATTGCGGATGTTTTCGTTTATGGAAATTCGGGTCTTGACGAGTTCATTGTCAGGATGGATCGGCATGGGAATGTGGTTGACATCAAGAATCCTTTCTTGAGGTCGACTTTCGAGAAGGTCTAAGAGGAAGTACGTGGTTTACCTATATGGATCCTGAAACTGTACAAAGCGTTCTTAGTCATTTGCGATTTTGTCTCGCCCGTTGCAGTAATGCAAAATAGTTGTTCTCCATATTAAAGAAGACCGAAACTAGTTGTCCTACTCTTCTACTTCCGCATTTTGTGTTTATGATTCGAGTGGTATATAAGGACAAGACGCAAAACTCTCATCCAGATCAAGGATTAATCTTTGAACGGCGATGGATTGTCCAGGCTAGAAAGTGTCGGGGTTACTGGAACCAGAAAATGTTCGCTGATCTGGTTGAAAAGAGAAGGTCATGTGACTCTTTTACTCGCTTCAACGCCCCAACACGGTCTAGCTTTAGGGGCTGAAAACTCATCGAAGAACTTTCCCGCCCTTTCCTCCCTTCCAGTACATATCTCCAACCTCCCCCTCCCAATCCAATCCAATCTCACACCAACATCACACCACACAATCTCAGCGAACATNTTCGCTCCGAAAAACAATATCAGTAGCGCACAGCCCTACTGTCGCCCCTAACTCAATTCCCCGAACCCGTCAAAACCCATCGGCAGCGAATTGCGTATCCGCCATCCCACTCTTCTCGGAATTGCCGAGTCTCCCAACAGCCCATTGGTTCACGGCAGCTATCCGGAAGCCAGAAATCTTATCTCTGACAAGCAAAACTCAGCGCCAAGGCACAGCCAAGATATATCTATCGGCAGTGAAATCTCTTTTTGGGCCTTTTCCGTGTTTATCTCGATGGGTCTGACGAGTCTGACGAGTCAAGGCCAAAAGCACGACTTGGATAAGAGAGATATGAGAGATGCGATATGGAGTGATGGCTGTTTGGGTTTGAACGGTGGCCGTATCTACCCGATATGGTAATCCCATGGAACGATTGCATGTTTCTTTACGATATGGAAATGAACAATCGCTGTGCAGCATGCATGGATTGCTTGCAGGTAAGTAGGTATCTGGTATCTGGTTACGGTAGGTTGTTGCCTCCTTACCACCCCTCTCTTATCGTCCATTGCCCGTTGCCCGCGGGGGAGAACAAGGGGTAATTACTAAATCCATATGATCCTGTGGATCGATGAAGGTATAAGTATACAAACATTCCCCCGCACTGGTACGGTTTCTTCCTCAAGTTCGCTTCCGTCAGTCACCTTTCACTTCACCATGGATCCTGAAAAGACTACCAAGGCGCCTTCAACGCGCTCTGTGTCAGACGACAATAATCCTGTCTACAATGAAGTCCACGTCGATCCTGTCTTCGGACAGACAAAACGTGGTCTATCAGGTGAGCTCCATATTTTCTCGTGATGTATCTCAAATCTCTCATCTAACACTCCTCAGGTCGCCACGTCCAATTGATGGCCCTCGGAGGAAGTATCGGTACTGGACTGTTCGTCGGAATCGGTGGCTCCCTTCGCTCCTCTGGACCTCTATCTTTGGTGCTCGGATACATCGCCTACTGCATTGCTTTCATCTGGCCCTGCAATTTATGCGTTGGAGAAATGGCAACTTACCTCCCCATTCGCGGATCTATTTTCGAGTTCGCGAAACGCTACGTCGATGAGGCATTTGGATTCGCTCTTGGATGGACGTACTTCTACACTGCTGCTATGTTGCTCTGTGCAGAGCTGTCGGCTGTCGCAACTGTCATTTCATTCTGGGATGACAAGACTAATCCAGCTGCTTGGGTTGCCCTAGCTCTAGTAGTGATGATTGCTGCCAACGTTTTCGCTGTCCAGTGGTACGGCGAATCAGAATTCATCATGGCGGTAGGTTAATTTCCCGCTCACCTTTCTACCCAAGCTCACACATCCAATAGTCCACCAAAATCCTTCTGATCGTCGGCCTCATCCTCCTAACCTTCATCACAATGGTAGGAGGTAATCCCAAACACGATGCCTACGGTTTCCGTCACTGGAAGAATGGAGACTTCATCCATGCTTACTGGACGACCGGTTCTCTGGGCGAATTTCTGGGATGGTGGAAGGTCGTCCTCTACGCCGCCTTCTCCGTCGCCGGACCCGACCTTCTCGCCCTAGCAGCTGGTGAGATCGCCAACCCCCGTCGCCAGATCCCTCGAGTCGCAAAGCGTGCGTTCTATCGCATCGCCGGATTCTACGTCATGGGCGTCTTCGCAGTCGGCATCCTCTGCTCAAGCCGCGACCAGCGATTGCTTGATGCCCTGGCGGAAGGCTCAAGCGGCGCCGCCGCCTCACCATGGGTCATTGGTATCCAGAACTTGGGAATCGAAGGCCTCCCCTCCCTTATCAACTTCCTCATCCTCCTCTCCGCCTGGTCCTGCGGAAACGCCTACCTATACGCCGCATCGCGAACGCTCTACTCCCTCGCCCTCGACGGCCAAGCCCCCCAGATCTTCAAGAAATGCTCCAAGGCCGGCGTCCCACTGTATACCGTGGCAGTGCCCTCTCTAATCGGCTGCTTGGCATTCATGGTCGCGTCCTCCTCATCCGTTACCGTCTTCGGCTGGTTCGTCAACCTCGCCACCATCGGCTTCGTCCTCTCGTATACAGGCTACCTCGTAACCTTCATCGGCTGGTACCGGGCTCTCAAGGCCCAAGGCATCTCCCGGGACACCCTCCCATGGAAAGCACCCTTCCAACCCTACACGGCCTATTTCGCCATCGGGGCCGGCTGTGTCGTTGTCTTATTCTCGGGTTGGAATACGCTTAAGCCGTTTGATACGCAAGGGTTCATTACGAGTTATTTCGGCGTGGCGTTCGCGAGTTTCATGTTTGTGCTTTGGAAGGTGCTGAAGAGGACGAGCTTTGTGGTGCCAGCGGAGGCGGATCTGCTTAGTGGGAAGGCGGAGGTCGATGAGGAGTGTAGGCATTGGGATGAGGAGCCCGAGAAGGAGAGGGCGCAGATGACGAGGATGCAGAGGTTTTGGGATGCCTGTTGGTAGTGGGGGCTACTGTATTCTAGGTGACAGTAGATAAGGAGATGTGTATATATGTGTCTGGAACGAGATAGATGGACCTGTAAAATGCATCAAAATATAAAACAAAGTATGCTCACTGCAGGTCAAACATTGGCTTTTCGGTGATTAGTATCTCAGTGACAGACGTAGATATATTTGTCAGCAGACTCGAATGAGAGCATATTAATTTTTATATCGGTGCATTCTGCACCACCATGTATCAAATCATTAGATATCTCAAGCAAGTAATAGCGGCCCTCCTTCCTCACAACGACAACGCAACCACTCCAGGCTATAGATCCTCTAACTCATCAACCATTCCCCACTTCTCACCCCTCACAATCCTATCCCATTCCTCCCTCGTCCAATCCACCTCAAGCTCAATCTCCAACCCAAACTCCATCGCACCTTCTCTCGCCTCCTCCAAATACCTCCACGGCCAAGCAATCCGCTCCGCCCTATCCTCAACAGGACTCCGTACAAAGTACTCCGGTCCCAATGGTTCATAAAGACAAGCAGGACTATCCCCTCTCAAACCCATCTCAACCACCACTTTCTCCAACCTCCTTCCCAAATCCTCCCTCCTTCTAACCTCCGCAAACCGTCTCATCCACACCCCCTCCTCCATCCCAAAATGACCTCGATCCAAACCACCATCCTGATCCACAGTCCAGAAACTCAGCGTGGCACCGCGCAGCTTAGGAGCCGCCAATTTCCTCGCTGCGTCAACGGGCGTCTCGGAGCGTATCACATTATACGCTGACGTTTGTAGCCTCTCCAGATGTCAGAAATGCGAGAAGTCAGGGCACCCAACGCGATGCTTCGGACTTCCGGGGAGGATTCCGAGGGTGATGCGTTGCAGTGATGAGTGGTGGATATTGAGGATTCGCTGGATCGCTTCGAGGGTGTAGTATTTCGCGCTCGGGCTTTGCCCGAAGGAGATGGGGAGTTCGATGCATCGAGATGTGAACCTCACGTGGATAATCTTGGATATGGGGACGGGTCTCAAAGATTTCGAGCAGTGTTCTCAGGCGTGAGAGCATCAATGATGCAGGATGACGGGTCGTTATGCTGCGAAAGAGGGTTCGTTCGTCGATGCGTCGCCATGTTTTGCAGACGAGCGTCAATGGAACACTGTCTTTCCTTTGATCGGGTTTGCAGAGGTAATCCCCGGTTTTAGGAGGAATATAGCTCAATATATTAGAGAGAAGTTCGTCTGGCAAGATGGAGATATGACCGGGGCGGGGATCGTCAAATTCGGCTGCATGAGATCGCACCCCTTTCTGGAGACAGAGCTGCTTGTCTAGCTTTCGTCCAAGATACGATTGCCTCAGTATGGTCATAATTGCATTTACCCAGAGATGAGTGTTAATGTGAAATGATGGGACATGAAGGGTGAGACGGTGAGCGATATTGAGGTGCTGGGTAACCCCGCCAAGCTAGTC
This sequence comes from Deltaproteobacteria bacterium, assembly GCA_002685535.1. Classification (GTDB taxonomy): domain Bacteria; phylum SAR324; class SAR324; order SAR324; family NAC60-12; genus Arctic96AD-7. Next base: position 32,380 of record NYXK01000072.1, on the reverse strand, counting down.
CCGGTTGGTCCGACCAGCACGCAAGATACCAAGTCAACATAGAGACAGCTTTCTTCCTTCTATAGCAATATGCTAAAATTAATGTTATCGAGCTGCTATCATAGTGACTTTTCGAATGCAAGTTTCTAGTTGTACGTAGCATCGAATCAAGAATCCTTTTTTCTTTGATATAGCTCGATCTCTGGTCCTGGTAAACATTCAATGTCCAAAGACTTTTTCTGTCTATTCATATTTCAGTGTAAGTGGTTTAGCTCTCACAATAGTTTCATGCTTGAATACCACGAGAAGACAGTATATCATGCTATCTATCAAGTCCTTGAAGCTCTACTTGAGTTACCACTTTACCTTTCATCACGCCCCACTGCCCGACTTCTCTTCCAACCCAAATACTCCAGATTCCCTACCACCTCTTCGAGTCTGACCTAGAAATAAGGACTCGGCCTAACATTCCTCCTATAATGCTCCCTCTCCCTTGCCGCCCTCTCCACCCGACACCGACCACAAATCGTAGGTGAATCGTAATATATTGAGGCCGGTCGTACATGGGCCTTTACACGGTTCCCATTCGATGCACGCTACTTGTTTACAGCACTTACTGTAGCGACTGTAGTGATCTCTGCACATTTTCTTTTACCCTTTTGAACGTAGAGTGCTCTTGAAGACGTGCCGACTTAGCTTGAGTGAAGCTGGAGGGATGGAGATATTGTTAGGCTGAATTATGTTGAGTACTTAGTTGATGTTAAAGAGAGTATTATGCTCCGGATGGAGAAATAGCTAACGGATCGTTGGAACAAGAGTGATTGGAATTCTGATCTATTCTGACTCTTCATTTCGGATAAATGCTTTATTAAGCAATCGATCAAACTATCCCACGAGCGCAGTATATGAATGTTGAGCTGCTGCCATGCACATATTATTCAGAGTACCTCGGACGAACACTTGCCTTGGGACAGCAAATAGTCATTCCTTGAAGCTCGTCCTCTCAGTCATGAATTGCAGAGTATTCACATTTTATGACCCTAGAATGCAATATTTCAAACGAATCTGAGCTCTCGTTCTTGAATCCGCCTCAAGCTTTTATGGTCTTCTCGGAGTTCAAACTACTGACATGAAGGTCCTAATGATCGAGCATGTTTACAAACTGAACAGTCCATTCCCCCAAGCGAGATCCCCCACCGCCTAAAATTAGCGACACCATCTAACCCCGTGATTGCACCCAGTCCACTACGCATTCTCTCCATCCAAACAGAACAACCAACTCTCCATAAAAATTACTTTCGTAACAACAAATCCAGACACCGCTTCACATTCACCTTTTCACACCGTAACAACGTACATACAACAATGTGACGGATCACGAGACGTGCATGAACCACTGAAGCAGTCCCCGCTCTGGCTCCGTTTGGCCGGGGTTATGCGCGTGCAACAGCCTGTCGGGTTCGCTGGCCCAAGCCTGGAAACGGGTCAGATCAGTCGTGGCAGCCGCAAGTGGCTCCACTACCAGCCACTACTCGAGTACCCAGCGCGAAAAAAGAACGCGAGACAGGGAAAGATACGCCGGGGACAGGGAGATGGAGCACGAAAACATGAGGTGGGCATGGGGCAGGGTAGGCCAGCTCATAATAGCGGTGGGTGGTGTCACGTCTTTTTTCTTCTTCATCCTCGCGGTCGAGTCCGCTTCATAATAATACAAACTCGACAACATACGACACGATATTGTACAACACAGCAGCTGCATAACACGACATCTTCGAGATCGAGTCATCTTTTGCTTATCATTTATATCTCAATTGATTGGTTTCATCGTTCAATCCTTCAGTATCTGGCGGGTACCATGATTCACGGTGCATCCGCCCACCCTTTTGCCCTTCCATTTTGTTTGCCCTCAGATGAGACATCCACAACAACAAAAATAACAACAATAACAACATGTCTATGAGAGGCTCACCCATCAACTGGTGGAAAGAAAAGCGCCAATCCTCACACACCGGGATCCCACACGCCAACAGACCACAAACGGCCTTCCCATGGAACGAAGACCACGACATTTCAAAGATAGTCGAGCAAGCCGTGCTCGCGGCATTTGAGAGCAATGCCTTCAAGATCGCCGTCGCGTCTCAGGTCGACCCGGCTTTCTCGCGCCACCAGGAAAAGCTCAACCAGCTCAAAACCACAAACCTCAACCTCGAATCCACGCTCCAAGCGCACGTCGAGGATTTACCGGTCGTGTTAAAGGGCATCGAAGATCAGCTGACCCGCGTCGTGATTCCTGATTACCGGCATTCTCTGGACACTCTAGCTCTCGGGCAAGAAAGTCTCGAGAAGAAAGTGAATGAGATCCATATTCCGGATCACTCGGATGAATTGAATGAGATCGTGTCTGGGCAGGCGCGCTTTCTGAAGAGTTTTGAGAGCCGTCTGAGTGCGCTGGAAAGTCGCATTGAAGACCTGGATCGCAAAACGGGTGATGTGGATGAGGCGGTGGTCAATGCAGACTTGCGCTCGGCAATCCGCTTCGGCGAGATCTCCAACGAGCTGCAAGACCGAAACACCACTCTGAACAACTCCATCTGGGAAGTCCAGCGAGAGCTGGGCAAGAAGACGGATGCGCTGCAGAGGAGAGTGGTCGGTGCTTGTGATGATATGGGGAAGTCGATTCGTGCTAGTGCCGAGACGATCGAGACGATGCGCGCAAAACTGGATGAAGATGATGTTCTTGCTGCGGTCAACAAGGTTAGTTCAAGAGCTGAATTTTCCGAGAAGGCTTTGAGGAGGAGCATCACTGCCATTCAGGATAAGGTGTCTGGGTTGGACACTTCGGCTATTCCGGTGCAGGTGGCCAAGTTGGAGACGATTGAGCGGGGGATGTCGGATTTCAAGAAGGAGGCTGAGGCAGCGAGGAATCTGGCGTCGGTGAGCTCGAAATTTTTGTCGGCCAATACGTCAAAATTGGATAGTATGGCTTCGGCAGTGGGAAAGATGCATCTGATGGTCGAGTCGACGAATGAGATCTGTCAGGAGCTATCGGAATCTCAGGAGGTGAATGCGGGGTCTATCAAAGAGGACGTGGAAGCCGTGAGGATGCATGTCCGGTCTTTGGATAACTTAGGTGTATCGCATGCGAGGAAATTGAGTGATGCTTATTCAATCCTGACGAGGACAGAAGGTGCGGTAGTCGCATTTGATGCAGCTGTTATTGGAAGACTGGGAGACTTGGCCTCGAGTGCGGAAAATATCGAGGAGCGGCTGAGACCTCTTTCTTCGCATTCGACAAAGTTGGAAGGGTTGGAAACTTCCCTGACGGCATTGATCAAAGATTCGAAACCTCAAAAAGCCACCTTGGATGATTTGGCCAAGACGCTCTCGGAAATGCGATCGAATGTGGACACTGTACTTTCTTCGCACACTGATTCTCTCAGTACGATCCATCAAACGGTATCCAACACGACCTCTAAAGACGGACTATCGAAAGAATTATCCAATTTACAATCCAGCATCGAAAAGAAGATATCAGCTTCCCACGAGACCGCCTCCCAGTCAGCCGTTGAAGCCATCACAACCCACGTTGGAAGCCTGGATCGAAAGTTACAAAGCGGGTTCCAAACCCTGAAGGAAGACACTGAGTCACGAGCCCAACAGTTACACAGTCCAGTTTCTCAAATTCTAGAAGAAGTCCGCTCAAATAAAGCATTATTCGAGACCGAAAAAGCCGAAATCCGCGAAGAGTTCAACACCACCAAAACAGCCATTGAATTGAGCCGATCCGAACTTGGTGTCGATGCGCTTGCCATCAAGCGCATGATCCAGGACATCCAAGAGACAAGCAAGTATGAGGAAATTCTTTTACAGGTTGAGTCTTGGGGTCAGAGCTGTATCTCGAAACAGGCTGCTGAGGTGGCGTCCGCGAAAGAGCTGCTTGAGTCCTCACGTGGCCGAGATGAGAGTTTGCAGAAATCAGTCGATGGGCTGAACGAGAAGAGCGCTGAGATATCAACATTCCTCAAATCCGGCAAACTGGAATCCGCAAGCACCACTCACGAGCTGGGCGCTCTCAAAAGACTCCTCGAGAACGAGTCGAAGACAAGTAGTACTATCAAGCACCTCGCTCAACAAAATGCCTCTTCTCTAGCAACAGCTTACGAAGGCATCCTCTCCCTCGATACTAAACTCACCACCAACTCCGACGCTATCCACTCTAGCATCCAAGATGTTCAAACTACGTTTTCAAAGGATATCCTGGATGCAACGACCACGCTCACAACTTCCATGCACGACGATGTCGCGGACTTGAAAGCAGATCTCAGTTCGCGAGTCTCGACGAGTACGAATGTGTTGAGAGCAGAGATCAAATCCATCGACCTCGCTACCACGTCTTCCGCCCTTGAAGCACTGAAGATTGAAGTCGAGACATCCGCTAAGAGGGGCGAGGAGTGGACGAGAAGTGTAGCCGAGGATGTGAAATCGGCCATTGAAGACAAGATTGTGGATTTAGGGAGAGATGTCAAGGATTTCGGGAATACTATTGGCAAGGACTTGCAGCTCAATAACGCTGCCCTGGAGAACTTCAAAGAGCTGTCAATGAGCAATTCAGCGGCTTTGACGTCGAATTTGAAGACTTTACAGCAGACGGTCGACCCGATAGCTGAAGTCGTCGATGGGGTTTCAGCGACGGCTGTGGTTGTTAAGGATATCGATGCAGTAACCAAGGAGAATAAGGAGACTTTGAGCACGATGCGAGAGTCGCTGGCAGCGTCGATCAAGAAGACGGATGCATACCTGTCAGAGCTGAAGAGTGTGGTTGAAGCGGGAGGAGAGAAGACGTTGCAGGCTGTCCAAGATTCGCACACTGTTCTTATCGACATTCAGAAATCTAGCAAGGAGGAATCGGCAAAGGCCAATTCAGGTATCGAGGGTCTGGATTCTGCACTTTCGAATATCGCTCGTACCTCAAAGGAGACTGAAGCAGCGATCCTTGCAAGCGCTGCGGGTATCTCTGCTGATATCTTGGTTGTGAAATCAGATCTTGGTGGTGTATCATCTGCTCTCACGAAGGTTGAAGAACATGCGGCGAAGAGCGCAGAGGGACAGCGTGAGGTATTGAGTGCTGTGCAAGGTTCTTCGACGGACTTTGACGGCTTGCAAAAGAGCCTGAAGCGCGTCGAAGGTTCAATCACATCCAGGATCAGCGAAGTCAGTAAAGCGTTGGAGACAACGTCCCACGACAGCAAAGAAGCGCATGCTGCGACCCTCTCCGCTCTCACCAGCGAGTCCCAAGCAGTCCGCGATACATTGGCTACCGAGTCTGAGAAGACAATCAAATCCAGGGCTTCGGAGCTAGAAGAAGTCAAGGATGCGATCGACACGGGCTCAAAAAGTACAAGAGAAGATCTGCTAAATGCCGTCGGTGGTGTTGGGCAGGCAATACAAGTCTCGAAAGATGAGCTAGCGGAGCTTGTAAGGTTGAATGGAAGCAAACTTGATACTGCCGCTACGACGAGTGGAAAGAGGCAGGAGGAGACGCTTAGCGCACTCCAGACCGAGTCGAAAACAACACGAGATTCAATTAAGAACGAGACTGAGAAGGCGCTCGCTGCGCTGGTCATCAGCCTCGACGCGACAAAGAAATCAATCATATCCGAAGTCACAGGCGTCAGAGATACACTATCGGCCAACAACGATGCCATTACATCCAAGGTCCAAGAAGCCAGCGACACAGTCATCAAAATGGCAGCTGAAAATATTGAATCTCAGTCCACGATCTTCTCGACGCTCCGACAGGATCTGGAGAACATGAAAGAGGTCCTCATCGCTGAGAGTCAGGCTTGCAAGGTCGCGGTGCTGGAAGATCTTGCCGTGGTGAAAACAGAGAACCAGGAAGCGAGAGATGCTATTAGCGGGGTCGTGAAAGAAGGGAATCTCAAATTCGATGACGCCGCTGCTGATGCAATGAATATGTGCAAGGAGGTTATTGCTTCTGTTGAGGCGCAGAGTCGAGTGCTATTCGACACGATGAAGACGGAATTGAAGGATGTCAGTGGGACGGTGGAAGCGGCGAAGGAGACTACTGTTGCTGAAATTCAGAAAGCAAAGACTGGACACGATGAAAAGGTTGGAGCGGTTAAAGTGGCACTTTTGGGTAGTCTTGATGGTGTGAAGAGGGATCTATCGGAGGAGTCCAGCAAATCTAGGAAAGATCTCGTTGAGCGTATCGAGAAGCTGACGAAAGATATCGATGCCGGAATTTCCCAGGCGGCGTCGACACACGAAGCGGCTCTCCAGACCATGAAGGAAAACAACACCACTCTTTCTGACCTCATCCTTCATGAGTCAACGAATACGAATGCGGCTATTGTCACGGCAAGGGACCTAACTACTTCCGAATTACAGCAATACAGGACTTCAGTCGATGAGAAGCTTGATTCCGTAGAGCAGATCCTCTCGGGGAAGGTCACCGAAACGAATGGTATCATTACACAGGAAATCGGCCATCTCGCCTCAAAAGCATACAAGAACCATAAGGATACTTTGGAAGAGATAAAGCTAACATCCGAGATTTTCTCTACCGGAGTCGGCAGCGCAGAATCACATATCAAGGATACCATCAAAGAGCTATCCCAAGAGGCCGAAAAACATCGCGAGACTATTCAAGAAGCCGTAAAATTAGCAACTGAGACTTGCCTAACTGGACTGGACAGGACAGAACTTCATCTCGAGGACACAATCAAGGAACTTTCAAGCAACATCGATGCCGCATCTCACAAATCAACTCTCAACCACACAACCACCCTGGATGCCATATCACTCACAGGTACCACGCTCACCAAACACATCACCACCGAAGTATCCACCTCGACGGCCAGCCATACCGCATCCTCCCAATCCCTCCTCACCTCCCTCACCACAGCCCAATCCACTCTCGACACTCTCCAAACAACTACCACAACCTTGTCCACTGACACCGCAGCGCACTTCTCCTCCGCCACCTCAGCCCGCAAGAAAGCCGACAAGAAGGCCGAGGCCAACACGGACACGATCCTAGAAGCGATTCGCCAGCAAGGGAAGACTACGTCTTCTTCTGTCGATGCCGTGCAGAAGGTCATTCTAACTGGAGTACAGAATTTGAATTCGTCACTGGAGGGATATATTGAGCGCTCCATTTCAAAATTTAGTTCCGACATGATAGAAATAGCGAAATCTGGTTTAGAGGATGTTAAGAGCGAGAATGTGGAGATGAGGAAGGTGGTTGATGGGAAGATGGAGGGGTTGATGGGATCGGTGAAGGAGGAAGGGGATTTGACCAGGATATCAACCAAAGCGATCGAGGCTCACACTTCAAATCTGTCGAGCCAGCTGAGCAAAGGCTTCACGGATCTCGCCACGCAGAATAAATCTACATCGTCGGCGCTAAACACACACGTCTCAACCCTCTCCTCAGCAATCAAAGACGAAGCCGAAACGACACAGGCTCGAGTAGAGACGCTGCATAGCAGGGTCTTAGACGAAGTCCAAAAAACCGACACGGCCCTCCGCACCTCCCTCACCACCCTCAAATCCAGCATCGACCACTCCGACACAAAACTCGAAGCCCTAATTCCCTCCCTCAAAGCCATCGACGCCGCCGTCCGCGTCAACTCGGCCGCCATCGCCCGCGTCGACAAAGCCGTGCTCGAATCCTCCTCACAAGTAAAATCCGAAATCCACTCCTCCATCACCTCGCTCTCCTCCTCTCTCGACGAAGACCTCTCCGAAACGAGTCGTCGCGTCCGCGGTATCGCGGAGTTCGAGATACCGAGACTGGAGGTGCTGTTAAGGAGGCAGAGGGATGCAGTGGAGGTTATTGGGGGACGCGTCATTGGGACGACGAAGAGGTTTGATGAGATGGTTGCGGGGGTGGGGAAGGGAAATGGAGGGGGAGGAGGACTGGGGGGGAGTGAGATTCTGGGGATGAGTGGCAGACTGAGGGGGGGAAGTAATGCTAGCTCGACGAGGAGTAAGGACAGTGGGTATAGGATGGGGGCGTTTGAGAGTGGTGGGAGGATGTAGATTCGCTCTACAGCACGGCACGATGTCGACGCATCTCGCTGTAGCGATTTCCATCCACGGCTTGCTGCTTGGATGAGGCTAAGGCAGCTGGGTCAGGGAGGGTTGAATGGAATAGATCGAATAGGGTTGGTGGGCGATGATAATGACGGGGTCAGGATCGAGTCACTTATTTCCTTTGTTTGCAGTCATTCAGTTGAACATTTCGGCGACAATTTCTAGACATTCCATGGACATCGGGGGCAACATGGTTGGGGGTTCGAATTTTTGCACGCATGGACAGATATCAGGTATTGGGCGATCACAAGCGGCATTTGCTGGATGGACTGGTGGAAAAGGAGTATTCTTAGAGGGGTGGGGGATTGTGGTGCTATGTTTATTTTCCTTTGTCAAATAGGGAATGAACAAACATCTACAAATTGAACATAGCATATTATACAATACAATAATTTACATCGTCCTAGTGTCTGAAATGCTTCTTCTGTCTTCAAGGTAGCTAGCTAGTCTTTTCGGTCGGGATTCACATAAATACAACGCGATTAGCGAGCTACGAGCCCTCAAGAAGCGGGCTGGTTCACGTGATGCTTTCATCACCAGATTCGGCCGCCATATAGCATTTCCTCGCTCGCGACGTAAACTTTCAATCAAGGAGGGGCAGCTTAATCTTCGTAAGAAGTACCCCTTCAAGTCAACCATTAAAGGGGAATATAAAAGCTCACGCTCATGCATGCCCAATCTAGCTGCATCTGTACAGTCAGCATACTTCTCGGAATATTTCCACGCCAATGACGTACCCTTCAAGCTACCCCTGCCACCCGAAGCAACCGAGCTGGGTGCTATCAAGGAAACGACGGCACGCCTATGCCCAGACTAACATCAACATACAAAACCTCTTGCTCCCAAGAACTTCTTCTTCCTTTCTTTCCTTCAGTTATTGAAGATATACTCCCCTCTCCACTCTACCATTTCCCCTCGTGCCAATTGATTTGTGCCGGCTCTCCTCCTCCCTTGATTCGATATCAAGCCAAGACTTGGAGCTCCAGAAAGCTTGTTTCTCGATATCGTATTTGTTTGTTGACTGGATTGCGATAAGCTTCACTTTTGATCAATTGAGAGGAATTGAAAGGCTGCAAAGATGTCTACACTCGAGAAAGCGCTTCCCAAGCCGAAGATAGAGCTGTACAGTGGACAATATTTCGCTGCATGCGGTCTGGGTGGAATAATAGGTACTGCCCTCCTTCCTTCCTTCCTCCCTGCCCTCCTCCCTTCCCCTCCCACAGCCCAACTCTCCAAACATCCCCAGCAGACCACACGTACATAGCTAACAAATTCCCCTCCCAGCCTGCGGCCCAACCCACACAGCCGTAACCCCCCTCGACCTCGTAAAATGCCGCCGCCAAGTCGACTCGGCCCTCTACAAATCGAACCTCCAAGCCTGGCGCACAATCTACAAAGCTGAAGGTCTGCGCGGCGTCTTCTTCGGCTGGTCGCCCACATTCGTCGGCTACTGTTTCCAAGGCGGCGGCAAGTACGGCTTCTACGAAGTCTTCAAGTACACCTATGGCGAGAAGCTGTTCCCGGGGATGAATCCCACGGCCGTTTTCCTGGCTGCGAGCGCGAGTGCCGAGTTCCTAGCCGATATTGCGCTGTGCCCGTTTGAGAGTATTAAGGTTCGGATGCAGACGACGCTGCCGCCGTTTGCAAGTAGTTTGAGGGAGGGGATGGGGAAGGTTATTAAGGAGGAGGGGTATGGAGGGTGAGTTTTGCCTTTTCTGTCTTTATACTCTACACACTTCCCATTTGCCCTTATTGTAACTCAATTGAGGGAAAGATGCGGACATGGAACTTGGGAACCAGAGTAGAATACTGACAGGCATTTACTCTAGACTTTATAAAGGTCTCTACCCCCTCTGGGGCCGCCAAATTCCCTACACAATGGTAAAATTCGCAACCTTCGAAACCACCGTCAACGCCATCTACTCCTACCTCGGCAAGCCCAAATCCTCCTACAATGGCCTCCAACAAACCGGCGTCTCCTTCCTCGGCGGCTACATCGCCGGCGTAGGCTGCGCCGTCGTCTCGCACCCCGCGGACGTCATGGTCTCGAAACTCAACTCGGATCGCAAGAAGGGTGAGGGCGCGGGCAAGGCGATGACGCGCATTTATGGGAATATTGGGTTTAAGGGACTGTGGAATGGGCTGCCGGTTAGGATTTTGATGATTGGGACGTTGACGGCGTTTCAGTGGTTGATTTATGATAGTTTTAAGGTTGGGTTGGGGTTGCCTACTACGGGTGGTCACTAGAATGGGTTGGGGCGAGGGAAGGAGGGGTAATGAGGGGTTATGGATCGGGGAGCTTGGGGAGTCTGGTGCTTTGGTAGATCATGCTTATGCTTTTGAAAAAAAAAAGGCTCAATCCTCATCCGATTTTTCCCATGCACTCACTCTCTCACAACCCCAAATTTTCGTCTCGGACATCATTTTCTCACCATAGCTATGTCTATAGAAGCTAACCTCTCACTAATCTACGATCATAGACAAATCCAAATGGATCGGCTTCCATTATATCACTAAGAGTGAGTAACAGCGCTGGCAATCTTCGGTTCCGCGCCTCATGCGGCTCAAATTTCACCTTCCAGCACTCTCTTCGTAGTAAGATGCGTCATCTACCGTGGCTTTTCCATCACATCCAGAGGTTCTCTCCCCAGGCTTCCCTCCCCCAGCGCTTGAATTGACAGCAAACACTCGAGTGACAGCACAGCATATGATGGCAACGGAGCCCTTGAGACCTTCTTTTCCTAACATGATATCACGGCTTTGACCAACCTTTCATACTTCGTTGCTCATTACCGTGGTTAGAGATTCTCTTGAATTCCTGACGGGAATCTTTCAGAGGGCTGGACCTAAGTTTAGTTAGGTAGAACAGCAGGTTGACCGATTAGTTTGTTCCTGGTCTCGGATCTATCTGTGATGTTGATTCATTGGACAGGGACGGTTGAGGGGTGTCATATACTTTGTAGAAATGATGGCAATCTGTGCACAGCTGGTCAGGAGCAGGGAAGAGGTGAGGTGACGCGAAATGAAGGGTTAGTAGAGAAATATTGGAAAATGAGAAATACTGAGAGATTGAAACGATTTGAAATTCCTTTAGGGATCCAGAATCAATGTTGGTTTGGATTCATACTCATTGGGCGACCGCAAGCGGATCCTTCTTCTCCGGCACAGTATTTTCATGTCAACAAACGAAGGCGTTTATAAGTACCTTGCGCCCATTTGGTGATTCCAGCAAGATACAGCATGTCCATATAGAATCATTACTGTGTTGGAAAAGGGCATTTAGGTATCGAATGAGTATAGGAGCGAGAAAGGCTGCATTATGATTGGATGCGGTGGGGTTATAATTGCCAATGAGGGTATTTCCGCTCTTGGGAAATTGAGGAGAGATAAAACCTGGTGAGCAACGATTGAAGAAGTGACAGCGGAAGGTCTGATGACAACAATTGATCCCCATCGACACCCATCATCCCCATCACTCCGTTCACTGGCCTCTACACCGATCCATATCCTTATTCTTTCATCTCTGGAGCCCCATTTCCAGTGTTTCATGTTTCTCGTAGGGAAGCTCCCCTTCTAATCACAGCCATAATCCTCAAATACTCGCATTTCCTTGCTCATCTGTGTTCATGTTTGTGGATGGCATGTCCTTGATATAGTCTCGGACCACTTATTCTATCAGATTTTATGATCCTTTCGTCTTTACGGTAGGAATGTGTGCCTGCTATTCATAGATTTATTTCTTTATTGACTGATTTGACTCAAACTATCGTGAAAGGTTAGAAAAGATGAGTCTTGGAATCAGAACTGGGGGGTGGTTTCGAGGCTTCAGGTGGCTATATACAAAACTCGCACATTGAAACGATTTCGGCACAAACGAGGAGCTTTATGGAAAATAAATGGACAAGGCTCAGGAAATGGAAGGGAATCAAATAACAACATGTGTCTGATTGACAAAGAAGATCCACCAGACATCAATTCAAATAAGAGAGAAGAAGTGCTCTGTAATATAATTTCTTGGCAGGCCCACGCGAAGCGGTGAGATGTATGGTCTGAGATCTTCGCCCGGAAATGGCAAATATCTCGAACCAAACGAAGTATCGACAATCAAGAGGGCCTCACCGTACTCATTGCATCCTTTAGTCTCAAGATCTTTTGTCTCTTGGTCATCAATCTTGGACTTCTGCATGTTTTTATGTCCCTTTCACCGAAGCCCAGAATACCGCTGGGCTGGTCAGTACCTTCACTGAACGCTTGGTATGCCTAGCTGTGACATTGAAACATTGTGAGCGTAAGAATTGGTTAAAATTTGATGCAGCGATCATCTAAGAACTATGGTAGTGGTGAAGTGTATAATATCTTCGGGGAAGGGTCTTGAGAATGCGAACTCAACGAGCGACATGGATTTGGGCAAGACCACAGGGGGTGATGGGAGAGTGCAAGATATCTTCGTAGCTGAACAATTGCCTTCAGATACGCTGACACATGATGCTCTAGGTCTATGAATGCTCAAATAGCATAGAACAATGAAGCATTGGACCCGTACAGTAGATCCGGCACAAGAAAGTGATGGTATGATCAACGATGACGGCAAATAGCCACATGACAACACACCGAGGACCACGTCACTCCCAATGAGCTGGAGATGCCCAGATTATTGCGTAGAGCCAAAAACCTGCACCTCTTACTCGACAGCATGACAGCATCGATCACCTTCCCACATACTCCTGCATTTGTTGGACTTTTCAGGAAGCCCAGGACTACTCTCTTATATATTCTCCAGTGGATGTGAAATGAGGATGGTGAAGCCAATTCAATGACACACACTCACATCGTGTGGATGAATCCATCAACATCTAGCAACAAAGGTTCTCAACAATAGATTATGACAATGAATTTCCGAATTCTAGTAGCAGCTCTGCATAACACGTTGGATTCGGGGTGTGCTGAGGTGTAAGAAGATCCAGAGATAAGAACGAGTTCGGTGTTGACGGCAAATCAGCAGGTAGCTCAAGAAAACCGACTGTTCCTTTTTCAAGAACAAGACGTTGAAATATACAAGCCAACCGACATCATTCACGGGAAGCATCAACAAAGCACTCATGTTACTTGCCCTTTCATATATTTACACAGAGCATACCTAATTCTCAAGTAAGGAGTTGGGACTACTCATGGAAATATAATCAGCAAACAACCACCTAGGTCAAGCAAGATAATGTTCAATGTCGTCTTCCATTGCACACTCCTCTGTCTACTTTCCTTCACAGAATACTTTCGATACCTCACAGAGTCGTAGAAACATCCCAAGATCCTCAGCATCTAACAGATGCTATCCCAGATATCCTCAGACGCGCACATCGAAATTCAAAGGGGGCAGTACCCCCCAGCACCGCTTGTCTGCTGGCCACAGCACTTGTGCCAATTCCCACCATCGATGGAATGAGCTCCTTTTTTACACTACCCCAGTAATCAGTTCTACTCAGTCCTTCAATTCCAGAACATCAAATGCACTTACATAATTGCCCTGATAACCCTTCACGTCATCACTGACGCGTTCTAAGCGTTACGCATTAGTACAACATGATCTAGTAATGAGAAGGAATAGAACGTGAAATTTACTTACCGACAGTTCCGACAAATCCGCCCTGTGCACAACATGTTCTTGTTGCAGCGTCGGCGATTTGATTGTTGCTTAGACAGGTGCAGAGTTCATGTTTATCCGCCTGTGCCAGACTACGAAAGAGCTTTCAGTAAGACCGTGACGTGGATTCCCAAAAGTACGTACAGTGACAAAGACATGGCAGCACCAATACAAAGGGCGATGAGTCGCATGGTTCAGGTGATGAGGAGTCAGATTTTCTGATACAAGTTCTGTTAGAAGATGCAAGCTGGCGAGAAGGGATGATTCCTTTAATTCGCTGTTCTTAATCTCTCTCTATATATATTGTCCCCATCATTCTTACGGACGTAATATCAATGGCACGATGCGTATAATCAATCAATCATACTTCATCGTCATGCAACGCTTCTGCTTCATTTTATCTAAACGACCCTTCCTGGTAAAGGAGCGAGTCAGCTAAGTAGCAGACTTAACCCTGTCAAATAAGGTTTACAGGACTTTCGAAGGCAACGGCAAATAAAAATTGTACCCTCATCACTTCCGTACGGATTCCAAGTGGTGGAAATTTATGTCTGTGAAATATTATCCCTGAACCCGTGAAAGTGTCTCTGATTGTCTGATCGATAAATGTTATGAAGGCCCCATATAATTGATTTAGAATTGAAGCTTAGCATGGAAGTTTAACACCCTCGAAAGCTTGTTTTCGCTGTCCGTTGCTTGCGCGATCTTACGCCGACGAGCCTTCTCAGCGTAATGTCAGTGACCAACGGTCGTATGCAGCGTTTAGGTTGACATAGCTTGGGTCTATTCAATTACTGAGCCTTACATAAGTTTTATACAACATGTCCAGAGACAATTCGGCGGAATCACCAGTACCGAGCCGCGTAGCCGGTCTGTTGGCACTGCTACAACTTTCAAGTTTCCTTGTGTCCATATCAGTGACTGGCACCAAGTGTCAATTCGATAAATCCGTTGACTGGGGATTTTGACTTATGGGCCATTGAATTGATGCAAAGATTTGGACGGTAACTCAAAGGCAATCTGGCATCCTCGACTTTCCATTCTCTGAAGATCTCGAGCAGTTACCCAAATAAAGTCTCTTGAACTCCCGTTTCTTGCCGGATTGGATCTCACATTTAATATAATGTTTGATGAACATTAATCATTAAAGAGATGAACCTCAATTTATTTCATTCCTTGGGCATGGGACTGGAGGTGAAAGTCACAATCATAGATTGACCAATTGTTCCTGGTCACATTACATTCAGTTCATCTAGAACCATTCAAGACGTTGACACCCGTTATATTGTGCCGAAATGCTACGGAAGATGCTCTTGACAGCCTTTCCATCTATAAAACAGCTTTGATGCCGGGGAAAAGAGCTACTTAGAACGCCCTCGAGAAGCGACAATAAGAGCCAGAATTATGTAGACAAGCACTTGAATAGGCTTTTCCCAAGCCTGCACGGGTAATGATTCATGAGTGTCCATAGAACAGGTGTGCTTCTGCGACCAACTTCTGCTTGGTTTCTTTGCTAACGCTGAACTATTCTAAAAAAGGACATATCTGTCCCATCGAAGCCCCCCAAACTCCAAACTCCAAACTCCAAACTCCCCAGCCAGTCGATATCCCCCACCAACATTGACGACAACTGCCACGCCGACAACAGACTCCTAATCCACAACCACTACCAGAACCAAAATTCCCTGGCCCAGCATCAATCTAGCAATCTGCCACATCTCTAACCCCCATCGCCCCATCCTCAAAACTGATATCGGCATTCAAATCAAAGTTCGCCAGAACAGAGATCATGCGAAAAGGCGAGAAAGCCACGCAACCCATGAAATAGTTGCAAAGCAACCACTCTCTCGACGACATGATAGGTTCGACTGTCATGAGCGAAATCACGGCTTTATCTGACATGCGGTTGCCCCAAAGACCGATCTGGCAGGCGCAAGCGTCGCAGCATTCACCTGTCATGGCGAAGAGGCAGCCTCGGCGAATGGCGGCTGCGATTGATACAGGAGCTGAGTGAACGACTAAAGCAGGAATTCCGGGGATGGCTTGAATGACATCGGTATGTTTAAGGAAGGCTTGGAGGAAAGGTGAAGTGCACTTTTCGCAGAGCTCTGGAGCGTCGACGGTGTATTCCTTAAGGTGTTCAGCGGGGTCGGAGATTTGGTAATCGGCTGTGCAGGACTTGCGATTGACCATCTTCGACGCATTGGCAGGATCCAAGAGTCGCTCAAAAGCCTCACCAATCGACTCATCCAAATTCTTCGGGATCAAAACCAGGCCTTGCTGAGCGCGCTTCAGAATGCCCGCAGAGACTTTGGACTTGGACATGCGCAACATTCGAGTGCACTTGACGAAACGCTCCCAAGCACGGTATCGAACATTGAAGATATTCCATACACAGACAACGAGAAGTGCGTTGTCACCGTAAAGAGCCTTCTGATCTTTGGGGCCGTTCAAAGCACGAGTGGCGATTGCATCGATCATTCCAATTGTCCAAGCCTGAGGAAGATCGTACTTGAAAACCCCAGCTGCGTCGGCGTATGCAGCACAAGAGATTCTGCTGGAGCAGCCCATGTCGAAAAGCAAATCATGCTGGTTGGCGAAGATGACTGCAACGAACATGGCCAGTCTGGATGGAAGGAGTTCTTCGGCTGACTGGTAAGCGAAAGGAGCTAAGGCAGCACAGTCAACATAACCAGCGATGCCAAACTCTTCAGGGTCAATATCATCAGGTCCCAGCACAAAGCTACCTTGGCCTCCTTGGACCCACTTCATCTGAATGGAGCGATCAAAACATTGCTGATCCATGGTCAAGAGGCCAATCCACGCAGCGCCTCGCATTTTTCCATCAGTCTGAACTGCCATCTCAGCGGTGTGCTTGATAGCGTGTCCAATTCCTCCCTTCATATTCTTTTCATCCTTGTCAAAGTCATAGTCAACGATGCCGAGGAGTTGAGACGTCCAAAAGGCCGCGGCTTCCTTCGGCGAGTCCTTGAACGACTCGACTTTCTTCGCGACTCCAATCCAGGCAAAGAAAGGACATGGGCCCATGGGTAGGTCGATTGGTGCATCCCAGGATTTGACTGCAGCCTTGTATTGCTCATCGTCCTCCCAGTTGTGTCCACCTAGTGTCTTGGGTCCGATCTCGTAGACATTCGTTGGGCTTGGGGAAGCGACAATTCGGAACTTAATGTCGAGCTTGTCGCGAGGGAGGGTGGAGACTTTGACTGACTTGAACACATCAACACCGGTGGCAACTATCTAGAGGTTAGCCCGCACCGAGTTGAAAATCTGAAGCAGGCTTACCATCTTGCATGAGTTGGTCATGCATTCCACAATCAGGGCAAGCCATGGCAAGAGCCTTCCATCCTTCAAGCCAGCCATGCTCATTGGCAATGACTCGCACCAGTCGAGTCAACGCAAGGTTGAGTTGGACATTCCAGTGCGAGGAGAAGTCGATGGTGGTTCCGGTGTACTCCTGAAAGACCTTGGTCACTTGTACATGAGGGCAGACCGCGGGATCCATCAGATCAATTCCCTTGAGTGCGGCTTCTAGACCAAGAGCGAAGGGGGTTGTGATAGGGATCGGGCTCAGAAGGACAGAAGGATCGAACAGTCCATGAGTAATGAACTCAACGGCATCTTTGCCGAGGATGCGAGTGGTGCTCATGGTGTTTGTTTGTTGTAGGGTGTGAAAGGAGTCCGGATGGCTCGGTGAAGGATGTGTAGATACCAAATCGAAGACACAATACCGAAGGAGGTTCTCTATCGATAGGTATCAACGGGTAGAAGCTCAAGTAAATAAGGAAAGCTATGAAGCAGATCGTGCAATGAGAATTGTGAGCTGTGATTAAAGTTCCAAAAAAAAGGCCGAAAGTGCTGGTTAAGCAGACCCCAGAAGTCGAAGGAAGAAGTTCGCTGTTCCAGAAGGAGGACGATAGAGGGAAGATTGTGGTCCTTTTAAGGGCCTCCGGTCGACTATTCCTCTTGCCAAGAAGTCACTAGTGGATTCTCTTTCATATTGTCTTCAAGGCTGATGTCGTTTGGGAGATTGGTTACTGTATTTACTCGAGCTGGAGTAGGACTAAGAGAGTGATCCACGCAGCTAGCCAATCAGGCCTCGAGATTCAACAATGAGGAGGCATGTCTACTTGAGCTAAGTGCTGAACAGGAAAGACGGTGAATTAGGCCTCCATATTACGGTCGTTGGCGTTACTTGAAAAGAAGATTCATTGAGTATAATTATACAGTATACATCAGGTAAATCTTGCCAGTCACGACAAGGAACGAGAGATAGCGTGCTTCACCAGGCCAAGTGATCTCCAATTGTCAATCATGTATTAAGCCTTATTAAAGTCGAGTTTAGTAGCTCGCTGCCTGACAGAGTGTTCAGATTCGGTCAGCTGTAGACATGTTTGCCTTGTTTCAACATATCAAACCTTCCATTCTGGTCGTTGTGGCCCAAAAAAGCTTTTCGTGAACTCGTGAACTCCTTTATTGCAGACATGATTTTGGTAGACATTTATTGGAATCCTGTGCAACCAAGCTATCTATTGAGTGAAGAATACCAGCTTGACGCTATCTGATACAGTATCTCTTGGGGAACGCTTTATAAAGCTGGAAGTGAAGAAGGTACTTCAGAACCGCCTAAAATCAATCTACGTGAGACAAAGACCTCTATTGAACGGTTCCACCACCAAGAGAAATAAGCAGGCGGCTCGGAGCTTCCCGGCCGAGAATGGCATCAGATTTTGGGGCTGGTCATATTCATTGCTAGCAATTAGTAGCTTTCCCTTGTTTACAGATTTTATTGATTGTGACCATGCTTTCCTTCCGCTTTCGTTTCCGCTTCCCTGGGCCTCATGCTTTTCTGGTTGATTGATTCCTCATTAGGCGTTTTACTGTAGGCTATAGCCTGTCTTTACCTGAGGTCTCAAATCCTGTCTAAATCTCTTCTGGCAGACTTGTAACAGTAAGCCAGAAATTATGTATCAAAAATATCCCTCTCGCAACATTTGTCCCAACAGGTTTCTGCGGATCAACAGCCGCGAAGTCGAAGCGCCGGAAAAGCTGTTGAAGCAGTCAGTATTGGACGTTTACAAGAAATCGACGCGATTCCTCACCTCAACGAACACTTTATTGAGCTCCATCAGTGCCACATTCCTACCCAAGCACTGATATTTCCCAAACGAAAATACAAGATCCAACGTCTGTTCAAGCTCCTTTATCTTCTCTGCCGAATCCTTAAGCCACCTTTCGGGACGAAACACATCGGCGTCTTCGCCAAATATCTCTTTATCCCTGAAGATTCCAAATGCATCGTATCCGATGGACGTGCCGCCTGGAATGAACATTCCGTTGATTACATCGCCTGCTGGTGGAACCTCCTTTGCCATAAGTCCGACAACTGGTGGCCAATACCTGAGGCCTTCTTTAATGATTGCTTGCAGATAAGGAAGATTCCTGGCTTCGGAGTCTCGAATTGGAGATGAGATTGATGCTCGAGAGAATTCGGCACGGAATCGTGAGAGGATGCGTGGATTTGACATCAGGTGAAGGAAAATGATCCGGACTGCAACTGCGGTGGTATCTGATCCTGCGATACTAAACTTCGTCAGTTGTAGTACAGGTAGCCACAGAAATGAAACTTACATCTGCAGTATAGTCTCGGATTCTGCCTCATCTTGGGTAAGACCATGACGTATGAAAGAGTCCAACATATCGTTCCCCATTTCCTCTGCATTTGGCCCGAATCGTTTGCCGACTGTTTTCTTCGCAATCCTGCAGTTAATTAGTCAGCTTCCATCAAAGACCAGGAGGAGTTACCCTAGTAGTTTCCCAAAGCCAATGGGATCTTTCTCGGATGGGAGAATACGTTTTACTAGCTTGGTTTGTAGTAACCAATTCATCCACGGCAGCACCGTGACGAGCATAGCTGCAGGAAGAGTCTCTTCCATCGTCTTGATGTATTCGTAAACATCAGAATCCGTCTCCAGAAATCCAAAGGCTTTGCCATACGCGAGATGTGTGATCACATCCAGGGTGAAGAATTGAGCTTTGCGGCCAAAGTCAAATGGCTTGAAGTCCGATCCCGTAGTGAGGTATTTCTCAATCAGAGTTACCAGGTTTGCTACGTTCTGGTCGATCTTCTGCTCCATGTTCTCAAGTTCTTTGCCTGAGTACTTAAATCATGTCAGCCAAAAGGCATAAAACTCAAAAGGAAACTCCTCACGCCGGCTGCCATTTTGGTACGAAGTTGATTGTGCCTCTCTTCATTCCTTTCAGACTCGACATTCTCTCGACTTGGGTCGAACTTCATGCCGATATACCACTCAGATCTCGTGTACATTGATCTGACACCCAGCATCCGCCGCATCTGGTTGGGGTCACTCGTTACTAAATGATTGGGTCCGATTCTAGCTAGTGAACCTACACATAATATGAATCAGCAACTGTTCATGCTATCACAAATGGCAGAAAAGCTCACCATATCGTTTGTTTACGTTTGCAAACTCCCAGTGCATGTTCCCTGAGGATACAGCGCGGATCAGCCAGACTTTGGAGAACCCAGCCCAGAATGGGCCCTTAACATGTCGCAATCTGTACCACGTACGAAGTGTCTGCACGGCGAAGACGACGAAGAAAGTAATTGCCAAGGAAGCTGTAACTGTAGCAGGGTTCTCGCTGCATGGCTTGATAAGCTTAGGGAGGGAAGTCATATTGGTGTTTCTTTCATCAGCTATACATTTGGTAGTGACTAGTTGTTGACAAAAAGAAAGGGGTATACAGTGAGTTGCAAGAGTATTTGGTTGTGAGAGAAGTACCATATTCTTATCACAAGCTACTGCGGGCATCTGCATGGTCGCTACGATTGCCTACATGTGGAAGCGAGCCGGGCCGTAGCCCAATCATAACAAAAATGCACCTGCACGACCTCCATGAAGTGGATCTGGTCACGTTGGGGATCATCCTGGGGAAGAAAGACCTATCATATCGTTTAGTAAAAACAGGAGAAGGCTCAGAGATAGTATTTGACGCATGGTCTAGATTCCGATGTAGTACATTCCTGCTAGAACTGCCTTGGAGACGACAAACAACGATCCTATCTGTGAAGAGGTGAGATGTCGAAATAATACCTGAAAATCGTACCAGTAAGCTGATCAGTAATCATGAATTCATCTTCCGCAGAATGCGAATACGAGGGAGCATCGTGAGATGCAAGTCATTAAAAGCCGATTTGAAACATCAGCAACAATGCTCGAGACATAACAGCTATGCGCCTTCCAGCATATTTTTTGCGTCGGAACCTTGAGAGACGTATCGAGGACTGAAAGGGTTGTGCTATGACGTACAGAAGGCTTGAGGTTCTGCCTTTAAATACCTGCTTCGGAATATCTAGTCGATGACGCTGATGTAACATTGTAAGCTGTCGTTCGGCAGGATTTGACGCAGCAACTGAAGATGTTGACATTACATTGCCGACTCTTAATTCTTGGTATCAGGCTCGGTATATCATTCCAACCCGGAAGATCTGACCGGAAGAATTCCATATCGATGCCAAGTCCTGTCCGAGCCGATCGACACTTACTTACCCCACTACCCCGCCCTTCGGTTCCGAGAATCACCTCTTCTTGACCCCAAGCTCATTTATGGGAAGGAAAGTATACAAGGTCAGGTATAAACTAAATATATAGGGTCGCTACCTATTGTTACGAAGCTTAGGCAAGATTTACTTTCGCAGGGGCTGATTGGAAGCATCTTGCAACGTGGGTTGCGCTTATGAATTTCAATATAAGGATACCTTCCAGACAAGATCCTTCATTACAATGCAAGCTTGACTCATAGATGACTCCAGTTTCTTCAGCTTTTGAATTTGTCTGACTGCATATCATGCCTTCCTACAATCTGCTCTTCTCTTGCCTGTTGTTCCTCGGCTGGGTTGCTGCGCCGTCACTTGCGAGCGGTTTGTCCAACGCCGGCCATCGTAAAATTTGCACAGTCAAGCCTGGAGGGAGCAATTTGACAGACGATGCTCCGGCAATCCTCAAAGCTTTCAGAAAGTGTGGACATGGTGGCACCATCAATTTCCTGAAGAAGACATATTACATCAACAGCGTCATGAATACTACAGGATTGCATGACTGTGAAGTTAATCTTCCTGGTACACTTCTGGTTTGAGCTCACTTTGATCTTCCGAAAAACATCTTAGCTGATTTTCCAACAGTGGGGAACAAATATTCCGTACTGGCTCAACAATTCTCTCCCCGTCGGCTATCAGAATCAATCTACAGCTTGGGTGTTTGGGGGCGATAGAGTGAAATTCAACGGGTTTGGAACGGGTATTCTTGATGGGAACGGGGCAGCTTGGTATGCCTTTATTCGTCAACAGCCGAACACATCGAATTATCCGGGCCGACCTCACGCTATCACTTTTAACGGACTTACGAACTCGGTGGTGAAGGGGTTGAGTCTCTTGAGATCTCAGATGTGGTGAGTTCTCATTTTGAAATTCTCATAACGCTGAGAGCCACTTCGGCTTTTCCTCTCCATGTTGGAATCAAGGTTATCTTTTATGAATGCATAAAGTTGCTGATTTCCTGCAGGTCTACTTCTATCATTCACTCGCATCACGTCCTTTTCGACAGCATTGTCACAAATAGTACGGTGGTGGGTGGCACTAGCTGTAAGTCTCACTCAATGTCACTCACATAATCTTGTTTCGTTCTCAGGACATGTCACTGACTCCGCTTAAGCCAACACCGATGGAGCCGACACAATATACTCTCACCATATTGCATTCAATAATTGGACAGTAGAGAATGGCGATGACAGTATCTCCCTCAAAGCGAACAGCACCGACATCTCTATCACCAACTCTCGATTCTTCAATGGCTTGGGAGTTGCAATCGGTAGTATCGGCCAGTACAAAGGACAATTTGAGACAGTTGAGAGGCTCAAGGTCAACAACTGTACATTCTCAAACACTTTACATGCAGTATGACTCCCCGTCCCGCCTCCCGCATTCATTACCCTAGTGCTGATATGTCTCTTCTCAGGCATATTTCAAGACGTGGACTGGCGAGTCAGTCGGATATCCTCCAAATGGAGGCGGCGGAGGTCTTGGCTGTAAGATGAACCTTCAATTCCTCACCCAAACACTTGTCTTGAACTTCCCTTTTCCCTCCAGTCTGCTAACAACATTTAAGTTGCCAAAGACCTAACCTTCACCAACCTCCACTCAACCGGTATGCGTGGCATTCCCATCACCATCTCCCAATGTACGCGTTTCATGGGATCCGGCGGAACCGGAAACTGCACCTCCTCGCCCTTCAAAATTAGCGACATATCTCTCCAAAATATCACAGGCACAACCAAAAGCACTTCCGTGGCGAGTTTCCAGTGTAGTGCGGTGGCGCCTTGCGAGAGGATTGAGATCATTGGTGTAGACTTGGTTTTGGCTAATGGAACGGAGCCGACGAAGTATCTGTGCGATAATGCCAAAGAAGAGATAGGATGGAAATGTAATGGGCAGGCTTGTGTTGGGGGAAGTGCTACTGGTGGATGTTAATTGGTAGAAAGTATTTCTCGGCTACAGTACCGGGTCGATTGCACTGGGACATAAATAGAAATGGGTTTCTATCGAGCGCCTTCGATACCGAAATGACACAATGTTACGAAGAGCAGATATGGGAAAGAATCTGCACACCCAAGATTCACATCTGGAATGGTAGGTGACATCCATTGGCCAAGAATGCTTAGCGATGCTTATTAACCTCCTCGTATTCTCTTGCACGTCAAACCTGCATCAATTCAAACGCCACCATCTCGTACAAGGCTCTTGCCCCTTGTTCGCTTCTCCATGTTTCACTTGTTCATTTTCCATGAATGGTTTAGCTCAGGCACAATCGGATTAGTAAGGGTCACAGCCAAGGCCGCACGGCAAGAAAGTAAACAAACATTACATCAGAGAGAATGCAGGATACGAGGAGTATGGATGGTCAAAATCTTCATCGTAGTCCGATGTAACATTTGGATTTGCCCTGCACGGAACATCTGAGACGAGTATAAAGGAGGAGCTCGCCTTTTTCTTGGTTTCGTGCCCTCTCTCTTCCCGTTGCTCCAATCAAATATCAACATCAATTCTAAGAACTCCTCCGGTCATTGAATATCTCATCTTCTCCACTGCATCAGATATATTCATCAAAATGCACTACCAATCCCTCGTGCTCATCGCTAGCCTGGCATCCAGCACACTCGCCAGCTCCTCCCTCATCCCCCGCCAATCCAGCACCTGCGACCAACAACGTCTAACCTGCGGCGCCGCCCCAGGAGCGAATCAATCCCTCTGTGCCTCCCAGAAATCCGCCTGTGACGCCTGCGAAGCAGCCTACGAATCATATATCACCTCTCCCAACTCCAACAAATCGCTCGCCGCATCCCTCCGTAACGAGTGTTTCGCCGCCTCAGCAATCGGTGATGGAAATGGCGTCCTACCTATCATCTCAAGCTTGACTGTTGCCGGAACTACGCCGACTGTAGCGACTTCTGCTGTCGTGTCTGCTACTTCGACGAGTTCGGCGCCGGTAACTACAACCACTGCGGCGAGTACTTGTGATCAGGAGAGGCTTGAGTGCGGCTCTGCTCCTGGTGCAAATCAATCGCTTTGTGCTGTTCAGAAAGAGGCTTGTGACGCTTGTGAGGCGGCCTATGAATCTTATGTCACGTCGCCAGGATCAAACAAGTCTTTTGCTGCATCACTGAGGGAGCAATGTTTTGCTGCTTCGAAGGAGGGGACTGGTGATGGTGTTGTGCCGATCATAAGCACTTTCAGTGTTGCGCAAGCTGGTGGTGCGACTGCTACTCCAACGACTGGTAAGCTCATCCTCCGATCCTAGACTTTGGTTGTGATATATGCTGATGGAATTAATTGCAGGGCCTTCCTCATATGCCTCCGCCTCGACCACCACCACGGTTCTTGTCAATCCAGGAAATTTCACCTCGACTTCAGTCGTGGGATCCACGACCGTGATCGGCGCAACAACACTTGTATCTGCCACAACTTTGATCACTGGTACAGGCTCGGGAAGCCAGACCGCCGTACCTTCGCCTATTCCCACCGTCGTTGGTGATGCCGCTGACTCCACGAAGCCGTTTAGAGTTGTGGGAATAATCTTATTGGGTGCTGCAATGATCTTGTAGACAGCGTGTCAATGGCGTCCGTCCTGTTACGGGCAGTTAGCTGTAATATTAGCATCTTAATTTCTTTACTCGTAGGAAAATAAATTAAATAATACTTTAAAGTCTCAAATGCTTTGCACATGGATTTCGAACATTACTTGGCTTGGTCGTAGGAACCATTTTATACAGAAATTGCTTCAGAGACCATTCCCTTGCCCGTCGTGGCTGCTTCCGATCACTGCCCTGTAGTGAGAAATTGGTAGGAAAGAGCTCTGCTGATATATAAGTTCCCCCCCTG
Source organism: Deltaproteobacteria bacterium (assembly GCA_002685535.1). GTDB lineage: Bacteria > SAR324 > SAR324 > SAR324 > NAC60-12 > Arctic96AD-7. The sequence goes on along the minus strand of NYXK01000072.1, from coordinate 7,172 downwards.
TGTAGCTAAGTCCATTCCTCACAAGCGCAGTTCCTTATATGCTCACCGATCATGACACTTTCAAACGATCGATACTAATCTTGGTACTTTGACTCTTGTACGTTGAACTTTTTCCGTAAATAGAATACTTGTAATCATCCGGTTGAGCAACGACGGAAACCAATGACACTGAAAGAAGAAATGACAGTACTTGGAAATATCGGTCATTGTTTTTTAGTATTAACATCTACCCAGAGGTTTACGACTCTGACAGAGCAGCAGAGCTTTGTGGCAACCTTTCTACCGTCTTCATTATGTGATCAAATGCTGAACGACTATGGAGAGCAAACCCCTGAGACTTTTCAGTGCGTATCTGATCACTCTTGTTGTCTGAGCCTAATAATTGTGTGATATTCTATATTGATGCAAATTACTCCCCTAAATCAAACAAGCCGTGCCGTATAAACGCTTGAAAGTATCTCACTATCTTCTGACGAATATGGCTCCTAAATGAAAGTGACAGAATTCAATTCTGGCGCCGTCCAAAAATGTTAAGTTGCTTGGAAAGAAAGCTGTTCAGTTCATATAATAATATCTTGTTGAGCAAGATCCTCACCACATACACATACTCCGTGTGTCGAAAGTAAAAAGGCTCCTTGGTGGAGTCCCGAGAGATGTATCTACGGGCAAAATGTTCCCTCCCATCTGCTAGTCAGATAGTATCAATATAACTGCAATCCAGCCAGTATTGCTACATATGCTGGCAAAGGCAAGTCATCCGACAGACAGATACTTGTGGTGTTGATAAATGCCAGATCTTGACAAAGGAAAGAGAGATGACAACAAACGCGTAACACTGCATCCTGAAAACCCGAGAGGTTGATGTCTAGTATACCTGTATGACAATTAAAATCCAAGACGATCTCAGTGGAGAGAGGTAATTAGATTATCCAGAACAAGCTGATCGCGTCTAACGACTAGAGAGTGCGCGCACAGTAACAGATCATCTGCATTCATGAAACAGCTCTTGGTGGACCTCTGAGCTTCAATACCTAGATGTTAAAATATTACCAGACTAGATTATCGGAGCTGCTCATGGCGAATGCGCCCGTCACCTTTTCTCGCTGAGGGAGAGAGACAAGCTATAGCAAGCGGTGCAAGCGATTAGTGCTGGGAGGAAGAACAAAGAACACTTCTCGATATACATCTACTGGTAAGCATTGGCTCATCAGTCAACTACATAATCCGTGGAGAGAGGTTTGAATTCCTACGTCAAGCACAATGACGGGCATAATTCGGCTCCTTGATGTTGGGGAAATCTTATTGGTATCTGGTCCAAAGGGGTGATGAGTCCCGAGAACAAAGTGGAAGAAGTAAAGAGCGCGACTGATGACGTTTTGAGGGAATACTGAGTAGCATAGAGCGATATTCGGACATGCTTGAAGAGGGGATTGGCAACAAAAAATACGGATGACACAGAAATAGATGACAGTGACAGATTATCCCCCACGGATGACTGCTCTCTTGAAGGCACTGGAAAAAAGTCATGCTTATTCAAAAAGGCTTAGGACTCCAAACCACGCCTCACACTTCACAAACATGAAAGTCAGAGTAAGATGAAACTTCTCAGCTTCGAGCTCTTCCATGTATCGGGATGATTGTTCTTCTCGACGCTTAGCCACACAACCATGCTGCGAGTCCAACCTTTATACTTCTCGATGCTCAAAATCGATGCGTGAGGTAATTATTGCAGCGAGTTGAGGAGATCTATACCGTGGAAGAGAAATCAATTTGATTGATATGACTAGGAAACTGAGCACCGGCCTGAGGCGGAAAGGTAGAGGTATAGGAGCTCTAGAACTGATCCGAAGAATAGATATGCATGATCTCAAGCACTATCGTAGAGTTCATAGGGACAACGGTAAAACTACTAATAATGAGTCTATGGACGATCGATGAGTAATCAGTGATGCTGGTCTAATATTACTAATAATCAGTAGCCACAAAACCACATAGCCAAGTTTTTCGAAATCATGGAGACGAGGAAGGAACTTATGGTATGAGAAGAGAATGGAAGTGGCAACGACCGGACAACTGACAACATACGGTTTTCTGAGTATCTATGTCTAGTAGCTGGATACCCGCAGAGAAGAACATAACTATATAACTAAAGTCTCTATCGCGCTTTTCAAGAAGTCAAAATGACCTTGAAGTTTCAACATTGAGATACCAGTCAGGACCGCAGCGTGGGCCGTTTGTTAGGAGCTTGATCTTGCTTTCGTTTTCCACCAGGTCCCTCTTGAAATTGCGCGGCTCGTCTTGTGTACAGAGATATCTTTCTTGTAAAAGTTTTTCCTGTGTGACATTTTACCTCTCATGGAAGAATTCCATGATACACTTAATTTTGCAAAAGGAAAGATCAAACTACCATCTTATGACTCGTACTTGCTGAACCCTTCGCAATCCACCTTAGAGATCCCGAACAGAGATATAAATACCCCCAAACACAACTACGTGCAACGAGAAATACAACAACGAGGAAATGGGCCTGATATGCTGGAAGGACACATTTGGGTAAACTTACAGAAGTAATGTGCCAAGTCCCTGTTAACTGGCGGCGAGAAATAAACGAGCATGGTACTTCTTCAATTCCATCTTGATGAGTGGTGGCTTGGAGCAGGAGCTTCGATTCGGATGTCGAGGACTGAGAAGACAAGCTACTTCTGCTGGAAAAGAAGCTTGGAAGTGACATTGACAGGAAAGATGACAGCCATTCGGTCGACACAACACATCAGCCACCAATCTCTCAAGTTACTCATTAAATTCGACCTCCCAAGCACATACAGCTTAAAGAATCTTGTCCCAACACGTTCTAATTCCCCACCTCACTCTTCCAAAAGCATACGCAGTCCTTCGAATTTGCTTCTTCGCCTATGGTCTGCCTCGCGGACTTCTCTCCTTGGAAATACATATTTTGCCTCCGACCCATCCATCTCAACGATGTATTTCTCTTTCTAGAAATGTTATCGAGATTCATCTCGCGAATGGGAAACCTTGAGGAAAAGAGGATGATAGTGAACACAGAGATGAAGGACCCTAGGTGAAACGTGACTTATAAGTATTGATAACTCCACGAGGAAATTAAGGGGAAGTCTTCGGTATAAGTAAATAGTCTTGGATTTAAATAATAGACACAACCACGCAGGAAGCTTAACGCTGTCAGCGCTCTGATGGCTTATAAGGAATGAGTAGTGGCGTGCGTGTATTGTAAGTGTTAATCTGTCATGTAAATTGGATGAATATTTGTTTGTTTACTTGTGTTTAATTGATATAAATCGAGTAAGTGGCCCCTTAGCACCCCATGGCGTGTATAGACTTGTTGCACCCTACTGTAGTTCTCAAGGCGGCCATGACATTGACATTCGTACGTCATCATCATTGAACGAAGAACAGATGAGACTATAGTTGAAGCGGATAAAGAACTTGGGTTGGTCTTAAGACAGCAACAGAGGCAACGAAATCACGAACGAAATGAAGCAGGATGATGATAATCGCGATTGTCCCGAGCCAACAATCGAGATAATCACGGGTGTAGTGGTAAGCCGTTGTGGGCGGTTAAACAGCGACGAAACCCTCACAAAAAAACTTATACTTAAATTAAATGATCTTGATTATAAAATTATGTATTATATACGTTTCATATTATCAATTCCTTTCTCGCTCTACCATGTCATCTTCACGCGATAGATACCCATTTTCCCACACTAGGAACTCCATCTTGTACAACGAACATCAGATACACCCCAGGAGCGATGACACTTGCATCCCTAGGAGCATAAACCTTGAAGCCATACGAGTTCGCAATAGCCTTGAAGCCCATCTTCACCATTTTTTGACCCATAGCCTGGCCATGAGTGTGAAAGCCCGGGGCTATAAGATTAATCTGGACATTACTCCTGATCCTCGCACCTCTCTCTAAGCGGGCCTCGATCAGGAATGTTCTGCCATAGAAGATGCTCGCAGGTAACGATATGATAAGAGGTCGTCCATGAGATGAGATGGATGAGAGGTAAGGAGGCGAGAATGTCTCCACACGATATTCGGTTGGATAGGATGATTCCTTATTTTGCTGTTGTTGTAAAGCGCAGGTGTGGCCGTGGTTGTGAAAGTATGGCCATCCCGAATTGACTTTACCGGTGGCGCTGTATCCGACTGTTGGGTTCGAACCGGCGACGAGAACTTCGCCAGATGGAAGGAGAACGGCAACGGAGTGATACAGCCGCGGGATGGCAGTGGCGGGCATGGATGTGAATCGCTTCCCAGCAGCTGCGGTGGGGTCGTAGATTGCAGGTGTGAGAACTGGGTTGTCGGCTTGCAGACCTCCTCCTGAGCCTTTTCCAGCTCCGTTTATAAAGAGAACTTGGCCATTGGGCAGAAGGATCCCATCACTCATCACTTGAGGTCCGTTTGGAAGTTTGTCGTCCTCTTCCCAGATGGGAGACTCGTCTTGTGGATTAATCGTCCAGCAGTCGTCGAGCGCTTTTGGTGCTGGCATGTCCCCTGATGAACCACCACATACTAGGACTTTCGGCTTGTAATCTGGATAGGAAAGGGGAAGGAGGACGGATGTTGCTGATGAGGGAAAGCACCGTGGAGCTAAGGGAGTATCAGGCAGTGACCTGATCAGGACATCGTTCGAGTAGTCCCAGATTACTGTTTGGTTGCCAGCAATTGTAAAAATGTGGTCCTCGACACCGGCATTTGGAAGACCATGAACTAGAAGCTTGTTAGATGTATCCTTGAGATATGAAGGACAGTGCGCTTACGGATTGGGTACAAATTATAGCTCTTCCCAGGAACAAGGTTTTGAGCAGCTGTGAACTCCAAAATAGGCAGCCTGACGGGCTTTTTGCCTTGCTGCCCATTTCTGTGTCTAGAAACGATGTTAGTTGTATCACAAAGCCCTCATAAGTTAGAAGTACATGATCTCGTAGGTGGGCACGTTGATCGATGCTTCGTTCAGAACCAGCCCTCCATAGTTGGAACCCCCAACAGCAAGTATGCTCCCATCGACCTGTCTACCAGTCAATATAGTATAACTGATTGAAGAATGTTTTTACATGCCATAGTCATCGCACTCGCGTACCATCGGTACACCTGCAGCTTCCCCACCTCATTCCAGTCCTGCTCACAAGGTCCATTACAAGGCCCCGCACTGTAAGTCCTTAACTTATCAAACCCCTGAAGAACAGTGCCCGCCTCAGCCCCAGCCAAATTAAGCAGCGTACCGTTAGGAAAGAAAGCCCCAGCAGAACAAAACGTGTTAGATTTTGGTTGCAAAGGTCGAATGGTGTTCGAAGTAAGGTTATACTCCGTTCCGAAGACAGATAACTTCGTGCCGGCATACAAGTATGGAGTGGCGGAGTGTTTTCCCTTGGCGATATCGTAGCCTGGTCCCCCACGATTTTCGTGGTAGTTGTCGATGAATACGACCGTGTCGGTGTAGGGTGGGATGAAAACCATCTGTGCAGCAACACCTGAGCTTCCGACTGTTCGGTAACCGGTTGCTGATACGAGGTGCGTGTAGGCTAGACATACTGACTAGTAGAAATTAGTTGAGATTCCAATTCTGTATTGTGGATTTGCTATACCGCGAGAACAAATGCAGAGAGCATCTCCAAGTAGTTGAGATGAAAATTTACAGACAGAAGACAGATGTGCTGAACAATGAAAGTGGACGGTGAAGAGTCAATGAATGAGTTGGCCGTGTAAAGAGCGACAATTTGAAGAATGAAAGGATACGCGTATATCTTGAAGAGAGAGAAAGACAGGTACGAAAATTGTTGGAAGACACAAAAATGCCTAATAGAAGTAAAGGCAATAAACAGAAGAAGGGGAATCAATTGCTTATAAGTTCAGCGTCCATGATATCATTGAAAATGTCGATTTGGATGTCAGAGCGCAAGATAGATCTCGATACCTCGTATCACCCTTTGCACCTCCTCGTCGAGGTCCACAATATCTATCTATTCGGCAGAACCTCCGAGCCTCACAAGCTCATTTCTACCACTTCCGGAAGAAAGATTTTGACTGAAACATACTAAGCTGAAAAGAATATGTGTGGAGTAAGAGGTGCAAGGAAATGCAATCCTGATGTGGCTAGTGGAATATGTTTGCGCCGGAGTGTTTACGGATTAGATTTGCGCACGGATAGCTATCCAGCTACAAGCGAGAATTGTTCAACGCACAGACACGTCAAGTCCCACGTGTCTAAGAACCTAAACCCCTAAGCTTAATTCAAGGATAATCCGTTTGATTACAAAGACTAGGGGGTTGTCTGATAGATGTGATGATCGAAAGCGCTCAGAGCCTCATTTCCGACATTCCGGACTAGCCAAGCTTACCGGGATTAACGTCTTACCCCATCCTTTGGGCCACCCCACTTTTGTGCCACCCTCGCTTAATTTAGTACGAAAAGGGCTTTTCAGTAGGTCTAACCCCCCTCATATATATATATGAGTTATTGTAGTTTCTAAGCACCTTTCTCTAGTGGTAGCTTCACCACGGCCTCGTGCCATGTCGCTGCGCCATATGACAGCAGCGTCTGGCCAGAATCCTTGTCCTTCGACTCCACGTCGAACTTAGCTGAAGCACGAAGAAAAGCAAAGATTACCTCGTCGCCTTGCTCTGCGACCTGAGACAACACATTTTTGCGCAATGAGAAAGTGAAGTTACAGCCAAAATCAGTGCGTTTGTTTTTATTCTCATAGACACGTGTGTCTGCAAAAGAATCGAAATCGACTCCCATAATCGTAATGGACTTGTAAATATACTTCGCCGTGTTCTCCGCCTCGTTACCTCCACCATACCCAATCCGTATACATCATCTAATAAGACGTGTCTTCGGTGTCGGCAGGATGATGTTTCAGCTTTGATTTGCACATATGCTTTCCAATAATGATGGAAGGCGGATTGCGAGCTGCTAAGTTTGAACGAAATCAAAGTAGCCACGGATCGAAGTAGCCTATTGACATTTGAAATATATACACTTTCTAAATTAATCCAATTACAATATTTCCAGCCTGATGGGAGGGAACGAGGGCGCGGGTTAGGGAGAAACAAAGTACCTCGGAGCCATTCAGCCCAAGCCCCTCCAAAAAAGCCAAACAGAAGCGTTCCACCCCCCCCCCGCC
>NYXK01000071.1 GCA_002685535.1 Deltaproteobacteria bacterium | reverse complement strand
CTGCGCACTCTGACAAGCCTGGAGCACGAAGCGCTAGCGGCCGCTTGCAAGGGGGGGTGCAGTTACTTTTTGCACCCTACTGTAGTAAGGAGGCCATCAGCAAGGAAGGTCTCCCGACTTAAATCCGACAGAGACAAATTTCTCTCGTCCGAGGCCAACAGTCACCAGCACAAGCTAGGGAGCATCACAGCACAGAGCTCAGGAGAGAGACTCCCAGACCACTACCCCGACTTTCCCCAGATTCAAGACGCTTCGAAATACTGGAAGACAAGTTTTACGGAGTCGAAATCAGCCACAGCGATCAATTGGCGCATCCCGTGGATTTTTATAACCTTGCTTTTTGCGCCGCCGTCGTCGGCCCATTGCCCCATTTTTCAATCCGCCAGAAGTCATCAAAACCAGACTTTCTTCTCTTCACCGCTGAGAACAACGTTCTTCCACTTATTATAGAGCTGTTCGCACGACATTGACACGTTGGAGGTTTCGGAAAAGTCAAGATGGCGGATCTCACGACAGTGAAGGAGGTGGTGAAAGAGGCCCTTGTTGGCACAGAAGCCGACGTCCAATTGTCAGCACAATCTAGGTCCATCTTCGAAAAGAACGCGAGGAAGGATGAGGAGACCGGAGAGCTGTTTATGGGCGAGGAGGAGTTTATCAATGCGGTTGCGCCGCCGACGGAAGACTATGTGAGTCAGAACTTGTGCCTTCGTGCCACAGCTTTCGAGAAGCAATTGACTGACGAGACTTGTGTGGTTGTAGCATAAGATCAAACGCGAACAATATGCCATTCTATTCAGAGTGGCAGATAGGAGGAACACAGGCAAGATCAATCTCTTCGATTGGGGGACCTTCGAGAACCTCCTTGCGAAGCCGGATGCCGAGTACGAAATTGCCTTCCGATTGTTCGATGTCGACCAGACCGGAACCGTCAAGTATGATGACTTGAAGAAGCTGTACGAGATGAACAAGGGACCGGATAGTATACCGTTTGACTGGAATTGCGAATGGGCGACTCTTTACAGTGGAGGCAAGAAGCGTCGACATGATCTCACATACCCACAATTCTCGCAGATGCTGAGAGGATTGCAAGGAGAGAGGATAAGACAGGCTTTCCACTACTTCGACAAGGATGGAGATGGATATATAGAGCCCGAGCAGTTCCAGCGCATCATTCTCCAGACGGCGCGACACAAGCTCTCGGATCATCTCTTGGAGAACCTTCACACTCTCTGCAACATCTCGACCGGAAGCAAGATATCGTATGCCAATGTCCGCGCTTTCCAGAATATCATTAGGGAGATGGACCTCGTGGAGATGATCATCCGACAAGCCACCGCGCAAAGCACAGATGGGAAGATCACTCGTACGGAGTTCCTCAATGAAGCTGCGCGCATCACTCGCTTCTCCCTCTTTACTCCCATGGAGGCAGATATCCTCTTCCACTTCGCCAGTCTTGATGAGCCATCCGGACGACTCGGCCTCTCTGATTTCGCCAAGGTCCTCGATGCATCATGGCGTAATCCTCTTTACAATGCCTTTGCAGAAGTTGGAAGCGCGAGCGTTGCAAAAGCTAAGACCACTGGCCAGAACTTCCTCCACAATGTCCTGGAATCTGCACACCACTTCGCGCTTGGTTCTCTGGCCGGTGCCTTTGGTGCCTTCATGGTATACCCAATCGATTTGGTGAAGACTCGGATGCAGAATCAGCGATCATCACGCGTTGGCGAGATGCTGTACAAGAACTCACTCGATTGTGCAAAGAAGGTGATCAGGAACGAGGGATTTAAGGGCTTGTATTCTGGTGTCTTGCCTCAACTTGTCGGTGTCGCTCCTGAGAAAGCTATCAAGTTGACCGTGAACGACCTAGTTCGAGGGCATTTCTCAGGCAAGGATGGATCAATTCGAATCCCTCACGAGATTCTAGCCGGTGGCAGCGCAGGTGCATGCCAAGTCGTACGTTGCTCTCTCCACCTCCACCTCCTATTTACCCATCCTCGCTAACCGCGCACCCTTTCAAAACAGATCTTCACCAATCCTCTCGAGATCGTCAAAATCCGCCTCCAAGTCCAAGGAGAAGTCGCCAAATCCGTCGATGGCGCCCCCCGCCGCTCAGCAATGTGGATTGTCCGCAACCTCGGTCTAGTAGGCCTCTACAAAGGCGCCTCCGCCTGCCTCCTCCGCGACGTCCCCTTCTCCGCCATCTACTTCCCTACCTACAACCACCTGAAGCGCGACTACTTCGGCGAGTCACAGACAAAGTCCCTCGGTATCCTGCAACTCCTCACCGCAGGCGCCATAGCCGGCATGCCAGCCGCGTACCTCACCACCCCCTGCGACGTCATCAAAACCCGCCTACAAGTCGAAGCCAGAAAGGGCGAATCCTCATACACATCTCTACGCCAATGTGCGCAAACCGTCTTCCGCGAAGAAGGCTTCAAAGCCTTCTTCAAGGGCGGTCCAGCGCGTATCCTCCGCTCAAGTCCTCAATTCGGTTTCACCCTCGCCGGATACGAAGTCCTCCAGGGCTTGCTCCCAATGCCGGGTGCGGCGGCGAAAGAAGCGCCGCATATGGGTGTTGGTGCTGCGAGTCCGGGGGCGTCGCTGCAGGGACAGGAGGGCCCGTTGAGTTATTTGAGGAGTAGGAATGCGTTGAAGATTATTTTGGATTTAGATGGGGAGTTTGGGAGGCCTGGAGTGCCGGGCAAGGAGAAGTGGAAGATGCTGCCGAAGATTGTGGGGGGTGGTGGGGGAGCCAGCTCGTAAAGAGAAAGAGCGTGGACTTGGTACGAGTCACCTTCTATCTAGGCCAGTTGGATGGATTTGGATGCCGTGAGTGTGCTAGGACCGATAGATGTGATGAGGTGAGATGATACGATATAGAGCGAGGTGGAAGAAACGCCAAAGTAATATTTGGCGTGGGGGAGATTCTAGTTTATACACCGACTAGGTGGAAGTGAGATACACATATATACTGGAGATAGGCACACCGGGGCCAGATAAACATGCATGCATACGGCAGGCAGGCGGGCTGGCAAATCCGGCGTTTTGTTGGGTTTTGTTTTGTTTTATTTGGCTGTGTATTTCAGATCATGTTCTATTTTCCACATCTTACCACTATCAGCGTATTTCGTCGTTCTTGCTCACGCTATCTTTGCAAAATGCGCAAGCTTTGGCGGGCGGGATTTGCGGTCCTTGCTTGGCAGATTTGTAGGTATAGAAAGATTGGTAGAGTAGAGTAGAATATATAAGGTAGATCAGTGAAGAGTGGTAATGTATATCTGGTCTAGTCGGTCCACCTTTGAATCTACTGCTCGTGATATCTCGGCTCTGATAATTCTAAACTTGTTATTTCCATTGTATGTCATGGCATTTGAACAGTGAGGATGTGCTCTCCAAGAGCGAGACTGAGGCCGCGGCGAATAGGACTGAACATTTGGCTACAGACACCAGTCCACAGATAATAAATGCACTATCACCACTTATTCCCATCTATCCTTCCCTCTCTCTTTTAGACAGCAGACCTCCATCCACCCATATTCAAGATTCTCCCCCGAGCACTGAGAACTCAAAGCTTAATCTTGCGAGACGGGGAAGGTCCTCGATTTTGGCGGCCGGTAACCAAAAATCGTATGTCAGGATTCATTTTGGAAAGATGAATGGAAGTAGAGAAACTACATTCACCGTGCCTCAATGTCGAATGTCGAATTTTGAAGCCCGGGATCGATTGAGAGAGAAATATACCATCATTAGTAAGTTGATGGGAGATGTTCTCTCAGCTTGGACGGGGATGATTATTATACCCGATGACACACTTTTCACGTCAGATCTAGACATTCTGCCGGTGAGCATTAAGAGGATTTGGATCTATTAATTTTTCTTCGCGATGAGGATCTTACCCCTCGGCAAAATTCCGACACATTCGTAGGTTGATATCATGGTGTCAGAGTCGTTTGAATAAGTAACGCAGCCAATGATGAATCTTTACCTTTTGAGTGCGATACTAGGCTTGTGTAGGAGTATCGTACACATAAGTATATATGCTATGGTACCTACAATTTCACGTGGTTTTGCAGAAGTTGAAAAGTTTAAAAAAAGAGGGAGACACTATCCATTCGTTCGATGCTGTTCAATGTTCATCGATACTTCTCCATATCTGGAAAAGTCTAAAACCAAAACCCTCCCTTCTCCATCCCAATTCCCAAACTCAATGAACCCTATCATAAACTTCCATAATATCTCTGATCTCTTCATCCGTTCTACCATTCTGTCTCAAGCCAGCCATGAATCTCTCTCGAGCAGTGACCTGTTGTGTTCCGTCTCCAAATCGTTGATCTCGGTCAGCGTTGAGATCGCTGAAGAGCATAGATTCGATTGGATCCAAAGGGTCGCGAGCTCTCTGCTGGGGTGGCTGGTTGGAGTTGCCATTTCCAGTGATGGGAGTCGAGGTTGAGGGGTGAGAGGATTGGGCGGCCTGGAGGGAAAAGAGAAATGATCTGCCAGCCTTTCTGTGTGTCGGCATTTTTGATTTCACATTGGGATTTTGATGGAAAGGAATTTGTGAAATGGGAAAAAGGTTTGAGAACTTACCGAGTTTCGAAAACCTCCTGGTGTTGGAGGGGAAGGGGAGTGACGGGGAGCTTGAGAGGTCCAATGGAAGAGAATACTTAGTGCCATGTCTCTGAATAGAGCAACGGGTGGAGGATATGGGGTGCGGAAAATGCAGAAGGGGAGAGACTTACTGAGCTTCTGAATGGTTCTGAACCACAGCTTGGAGGATTACTAGTTGTTGTGTCGCCACCAGAGACACCGAGAGAGGTCGCCGATGGTCGCTGTGAACATGAGTTAGCTCTTGCTCACAGATATTTTGGAAGAAGGAGACACAAAAGCTAACGTACTCTGCCTTCATCTTCCGAGCTGGAGCTGGAAATCGAGTCCCGAGCCTCCAAAGAGGAATCTCCACTACCACCGGCATAAATACCATTGCTAAAACCACCTCGTTGCTATAGAGAGCCAGAGTTCGTGTTATTTGGGGTGTTTGAAGAGCGGGAGGAGTCCATGGTGTTGATTTATCTGCGAAGACGAAGACTTGACGTGCTTGTAGAAGAATGAGTACAATGACAGAGGGAAGTAGGTTGCCTTGGGTGACGTTGTTGTAAAGATTTGGCAAGTTGATGGTGGAAGAGGAGGTATTTAAAGCTTGGTGAGAGGTCCCTGCAAGGACGAGAAGCCTCGCCCTGGCACCGGAAGTGAGAATGACTCTTTGGTACGCCGCGTAGAATGGGGCAGAATTGAGGGATAGCGAGAGTCTGTTTAACGCTCTTAGGTTCTACAGAGTGCGATGAAATTAAAAAGGTTTCTTGGGATTTTGAAAGGGAGGGTTTGAGTGCTTTGAGCTGCATGATGCAGGAACCTGGTGGATTCTTGGCTGGAAATCTCTTTCAAGACCTCAAATACAAGTGGAAATAACCAGAATAACTTTAGATTGGGAAAATAACCTTGAATAAGGATCCAGAGCGCCTGAAGATATCTAACTTGTTGCAAGCAAGTATGGTGCGGGGTCGTTTTGACCCCTGCCGTCGGTTATGCTCGAGTAAATTTCCTATTCGAGCGATACTTACTGGCCACACAATAGACTACCATAAACAACTACGTATCAGACATACCGCGCGCGATAAAGCCAACAGGTTTGCTTATTTCTTATTCAAACTGTGCATCCTTTGAGGCCTTTGAACGCAACTGTGAGGTGCGGCTGTCGGCACCACTGCGCGGCTGAGCACTTTGAGTTGGAATTGCAATTTTGAACCTGACTGTGCAGGCTTGCAACAATACGCTACGTGATCTTAGACAAATTGAATCTTCCTTTCCCTCAACATTATAGGTTCTAGAAAGTGTAAGGGTAGGTAAGGCCCGCCGATGCTCGCTCTGGAAAATCAAAGAAACCCGAGCTTATTGAACAGGGGTATGGGCACTCGTTTCCAACCCGCCTACAAATACGGGGCCTCCCACTTCGGCAGCAACTTTGATTCTTTCGACATCACAACCATCTCGACAATCGAAGCACACCTACTTATCCGCCTTTCCTTCCTCTGGTCTTTGGGTAGCACTTTCGCTCCTGACCTTGCACAAACACCTCGTCAAGATGAATCCAAAGGATCAACAGAGTCGAAGCCTTTCGAAGTCGACTAAGATGAGCAGCGCGAGACCTCAACGCGGACCAGGACCCCAAAATCGTGGCTCAGTAGGTATATTCCCGAGAGCCGGTAGTCTAGCGTCCTCATGGCATCCACGAGTACGGGAGAAGGAAAAGGAGCAAGAGCGATTGCGGAGAGCTGCTGTCAGAGCCCAGACAGAGGCTAGAGCTAGAGAGTTCCACAGACAGAACGCTGCCGAAATCTCTGACAACGAAAAAGCTGAGATTGAATGCACAGACGACGTAAATGTATTCCTACACTTGCTGGTGATTTCCAAGACTGACCTGCCTAGGGCGCTACGGAGTCTTCCTTCCAGAATCGCGCACTGGAACCAACTGGTCTTACCATCTCAGACTCGGCAGAACCAGAATATGGAAGTATCGCATATCCCTGCAGCTCGATTAAGACTTCTGAACCAAGAGGATATCATAGTTAACTTACCTCTTTACAGACTTCCAGATCTGAAAGCCCATCTCTCTTCCTCCTTCAATATGAACCTCCTGTCAACATCATCACCCAAGCCCCCCGAGCTATGCGTCCAATTGAAGTCCTCGACGATTCAGATGAGCCCATCGACTTGACTCATTTGAGCACACCAACTCCACCCCGTTCAAGACCCCCTCGTCCAGCCTTTCCTACCACCCCGCATCAACATATACTACAGCCTTGGCCGCTGAAGCAAAGAGAGGCCGAGATCGCTATGTTGAGGAGGAATCGCCTTCCAAGAGACCTGCTCACAATACTGGGCAAGCTGGAGGAACGTCCCAGGGTCAAGGACGCACAATACCAGGCAGCGAAAACAGCGATATGCCTCGAAAGAAATTCCTCGTTGCTATGAAGAAATCTAAGGCGAGGAATAGGTCGGTCGAGAAGATCATGCTGCTCTACGATTGGTGTCATTGAAGATATGGATATGTGCTGTCGGCAAGGAAAACTAGTTGTATTTCTAGGCTAGGCTGGTGAAAAGATGTTTTTCTCTACGGAAGCTACCGAAATATAATAGAATTGTACTTCGCCCTGATAAGTGCCTCCCTCACTGTCCTTGATAGCGCAATGGAAAAATTATGACAATACGCCGTAGATGGAATACCAGTCCTGTAGTAGCGTATGTTAGAAGGAATTCGTGAGAGGGGGTGACAAATGATACCTTTCAGTTCTATAAGTCACTTGCTGAACAACCATTTTTGTTATTCCGTCATGATTGACTTGGATATCCGATGTTACCCCACGTTGTCAGCTCATCCTTCAGCAGGAGCTACAGTTGCGGATTCTGTAGTAACTTTCTCTTGCTTGGGATATAGCCAGCATCGTCGACAGTTTTGTTTCTCTACAAGCTCTTCAACACTTGGATATCCCGATTCTGTTAACTCGCTACTATGCGTTCCTCGGATATGGTCCTCAAAGGAACCATATGTCCTATACTCCACGGGATCGTTGCATGGAAAGGGACATTCGTACCAAGATGCAGACGCGTATCGATCCCATCGGTGTTTGTCGCGCTGCCGGAGACGTCGGCGACGAACCAGGAGCCTGGCGCATTCATCTAGGTCTGATTGTACGTCTGGCTTTGTAAGGTAGACGGCAACTGAATCTTCGATGTCCTGAAGGGTTTTCGATCCAGAAACAGTGTGCTTCCACTTGAGTAGATTGGAAAGCCTTTTACTTTTCCATTCGTCCATTTTCACTTGCCCAAGTCGTTCACCACCATCAAATCGAAGATATGTGAATATCTTGCGATTATCTTGATTAGCGTAGTCGACCATAGCGTTATGTGCTCCTTGAGTCCTGGACGGGAATGCCCTGAGCGCCTTCAGGGTGGCGTAAGTCTCTCGAACACGTGTTGCCGCTCTGGTCCAGCCCTCCTGGTTGAATAGCTTCAAGTCACTTTTACCCGTACCGAGGCTAACAAATATGTTGATGTTTTTGGTTAATCCACCATGCATGTATTTCACATCGCGAAAGACTTCTAAGCTCGGGTTGTTCGACCCAAAACCCCCATCCTTGAACCTTACACTCGTACGAATCCCATTTGAATCGATAATGGGTACTCGAACCGGAGGGAAGTACGTTGGCGCAGCGCTAGTTGCTCTTCCGACAAGTGATATGTCCACATTTGACGGAGCTCCAGGGTTGTGAATTTTGAGTGTCGTTTCTCTACGAAGACTCCCAGGTCCGGGCAGCCGGCCATCCTGGCGGCCTTTGGGCGACGGCGTCCGATATGTTCGAAATAGATAAGGTGCCTCTGACGTTGCATTTTCAGAGTACGCTAGTACAACACTTCAATTGGCAGAATATCAGTACAGCAAAATTTACTTTCAGGTAGCTGGCAACTCACGTTCGACAAAAGTCAGGATCTGATGGGAACTGCACCCCAAATGAACCTAGCTTGAAACAATGTCGATTTGTCACATCCTGAATGGCAGCTGTCAAGGGCTGTGCACTAAATTTGTGCCACGAAAGCCCGCCCATCAAAAGCGGGCGTGGATGAGCGAAGACTTTCCGCCCAAGAGACTTGTATTCCGTGATACAATCATTTACGGACATACGAAATCTCGAGAGCATGATACCGATGAACCTATCATAGTAGTGTTAGCCTCTTGAACCTGATAGATGTGTAAAGAATAATATACCCTCCTGTGCTTGTTCCACCAACATATGTGAAGTAATGACAAGGTAAGTATAGGTCGCTTTCCTCTAGTCCATGAGTACCAGTTGCACATACTACCCCCGTCTGCGAATCGGCTGCAGAAATGGTACTCTGAGTGCCAGGCTCGGCCATGGTTGGTTGGTATACACCGGGATGAAAGCTTGAGGTTACCGTGCTGTCCAATCTTCTCTCTTCAATTCCGACCCGCCTCATCAAATCTCTCATCACCAGAAGGGTACCATACCCTCGAATGCCACCGCCATCTACAATTGGTTAGATTATTAGGAGTTCGAGCTCGTACCACTTACCTAAAGTCAAGATTGCTTGCGTTTCCCACTCCTCCTGTCGCAGTGCATGTGCAAGGAATTCCGACACCATTTGAGCACCATCAGACTTGTTATTCAACGCAAAATCTTGGGTGCCAGTTTGAAGTTGTATGTCGACGTGGAGGAACAAATGTCGAATTTTGTGGGCAGCGTGTGGCGAAATGTGTCCGAGGTCACCCCCAAGAAGCAACACAGGTGTCGGAATTTTTGGGTATTGCATTTGAGATATAATGTACTCAGGACATGGTCCGTTCAGCGATACTATGCCCCCAAGGCGTGTCGCTCCCCAAGCGCAAGCCATGGTGAGTGCTGCTGTGCCGCCTTGTCCTTCACCTATGAGCGCAATGTTTCTCGGAGGAATATTACACTTCGTGATCAAGATTCCAATAACGATTTCCTCCAATATGAGGCGAGTAGCTCTTTGGAATGTATTCCCGTCAGGACCGTCATCACTCCAATAAAGACCCATCCCTTGGCCATTAGCTGGCGCTCGAATCCGCTTTATTCCGCCCAGAAAGAGGAATGTAGTCTGTGGATGTGCCAAGTGCTGTTTCGCGAACGGAATCCAAGCCGATTCATCGCGTCCACTGTCGTGCAAGCAGATAACAACGTATGCCACGTCACTGTCAGCTTGACTTGCTCCATATCTTCTAATTTCCCAGGAAAGGTTGTCGGATACGTTCGCTACGCTCGAAAAATCACTATCCAGCGGTGCTCGTCGTGACTCTAGTTGTCGTGGTACAACGTCCGTTCTGAGAGAGCTTTTGAAGGTGTCAAATCCTGCCGCGAGGAGTTGGTTCTGTCTCACTTGATGTGGATTATCGGAAGTGTTTTGTGATTGACCTGCCAGGGGATTCTGTCCAACTACACTTGATCGATTGGACCTGATCATGTCGCTGTTTTCGGACATCGATGAGTTCGAGCCTGTGTCCTGGCGGACCGGAGCAAAATCGTGCACTCCGGTAGGAAGCTGCGGCATAACATGTGTTGGAACTCCATTTTCAGGAAGAGTGGATAGCACTGGCGATCGGCACAGGCCATGATCTGGTATATCGCATCCTTCGGCCATGACAGACAGCACTCCGGCCTCTGTAGAGATATCACGGAACCTCTCCGAGGTAGAGATAGGGTTTGCTAAAAGGCCCGGTTGTGTTGGAGGAGAATCGTGGGCGTCCTCAGGGCGAGTCATATCGATCTGATTGAAGATGGGAGAACTCCTTGCCGGTGCCTTGTATTGCTTGAGAGACGTGGCAATCCGTGTAGTCGAGTTCAAGGACAGCTCTACAGGTTAAGGCTCTCACAGCCTTATGAGCTCTTTGGAGCTTACTGTCGGGACCATGTCTACGAGCCTCAAGTTTGCCGCCCACGTAGCCCGCATTATTGAAAATGGAACAGAACCTCACCGACATGGTGAAATGGCTATGCATGGGCTGAATCGATATCAATTTTCAGACATAATGCCCTTTTGAGTGTGAGATTCTGAAGATGGGGTGGCGATGAACAAGAAGAAGAAAATGCAAGACACGGGACAAATGTGCGCAGAAGTCCAATGCACACTTGGTTCTCTAGACTGGTGACAATTGTTGCAGCCTTTCGCTCGGTCGGCAAGAGGATTTCACGGCTATATGTCTCACTTGTTGGTTGCATGGCGTTTTATCGATTGTTGACGGCCAATGAACTCCCTCGCTCACGGTGGTATGCGACTTGGTCATGACAGTCCGCGAGGCAGAATTATTCAAAAGTGGGCTATCAGAGCTGATGTGTGGAAACTCCTTTGTGCGACGCAACGAGAAAGTTGGTCAAATCGGGCGTTCTGCAAGACAAACTGTCAGCCGCTCACTCAACTCCCAATTGGGCAAGCCCTTGCACCGAGATTAACGGGCATTTACGAATCGATGAAGCCCCGGACAATCTAGTGTCTCATTGGTGTCGGATGACGGGCGCCTCCAAAAGCACAGGAATGCGCTATCCGTGAAGCAACTATGAAAGGAGTCGGTCCCCTTCCCTAAGGAACCCCATGCCCCGCTTAATAACACCATAGACTCATGTAATCAGTCCCACATACCTGGTTTGGTCAAACAGAACGTCGTTATTTGTCTGCGCACCTTGTTTGAACTATGTGCACTTCATTTAGGGCAAAGAGCCCCAAAGATGCGCGTGCTTCCGTCGCTGTGTTTGATATCAACTCCAATCACCTCGAAAAGGTTCCCAAGAGAGTCCTCAGCGGTATGTTGCGGAGAGCTCCTAAACTCACCGGATATACACACTGACGGCCACCAGAAAAGTCGAGCAAGGATACGGAGCAATTGAATTTCGAAAAAGCCAAGATACCCCGCTTTGGTCTCTTTGATATCTTTGCATCCAACGAAGTCGACGAAACCACACCACCATCCCATACGATCATCACAAGAGCAAGTCAAGATACAAAGGGCACGTCTTTTGTTGCAAGACTTAATTATGGTCGGCTTGGTGCAGGTGCCAACATCAAAAGAGCCTTCAGCAGCAGCAGACATCGTGTCATCTATATCGGCTCGGGAATGCGCTGATGTTGTACATCCTTTGTAAGGCTATAAGACGGTAGAAACAGGATTCACTGATAGAGGTGCTTTGAAAGCAGTGGGTTGGCTTGGCAGATAAGGACAGGGAAAGTCGTGATGGAAGATCTGCAGACTCGAGATGGTCGAGGGTTGACCCAGGAGATAGTGATCAAATTGAAACCATTACATGTGCCGTGAACACAAATAGTCGCGTTTGTGATGCAGACGTGACCAGCTTGATGACTTTGCCATCGCTTTACAAAGCTGTCTAGTGGCTCACCTTCACAAGTGGGTAAGCGATATCTCACTTCATTTCAATTCGGTGTGAGAACCAGGCCCGGTGCTCAGTTTGCATTCCAATGTCAAACATATAACGCTGCTAGAACCTCAGTCATTTCAATATGATGAGAGGCTTTGATGCGCTCTTTCGTCGAGAGAGTCTGTGCGGGAAAACTCGAAATTTCTCCAAAAACAAGCTCTATTCATGCTCTGAACGTTGATTTTCCTTGATAGTATCACGCCATCATGCCTTAAGCTGACTTCGCTCCTTACATAGCGGAGAGGTTGTGAGAAAAGAAAAATTGATAAGTTTGTGATGTCTGCGTGGCTAAACTTCTGCATGTTACTATTTGTTAAGTATGATCGACTTCGAGCTACCGTGACATATGGGCTAAGAATCGATATTATATCCGAATATTAGCTTCCTAATTCACGAGATATACGAATCAAGCTCGTGGCCACCTTTGATACATTGTCACGTAAGATCCAAAGTCAACTGGTCAGTGATACAGTTTGAAATTGTATCTGGTGCTGGAATTCTATCATCTGTAACTTAGACAACACACATATATTCTGAGCTCCACTGAAATGTGGGCTTAGCGATATGTGGATTTCGAAGTTACCTTTTAAATTCGGCCTGGAATGGACAGCTCTCTGAAACTTTTCTCTGAAAGGAAACAGCTAGGCTGCAAAGATTTGTACCAATCAAGGAAGTCCTATGATAGAACCAAAACAAGCAGACTACCTCGACTCTATGTCGAGAAAGTATGTTTCCTGAGTCCTCAAAGGTCACTGGACAATATACCATCTTAATTCCAGTGCCGAAGTACGGGGTCACATTCAGATAATAGGCAGCCATGGCAGACTCATACGATCAAGCTGCAATGATTGCGTTCCTACAAGCTGAGCTCGCTCAAATACGGTCGAAGGACAAGAAGTCCCGAAAAGCACCAGCAGTCCCCAAAATCTGCCACTTCCTCGATGCAATAACACGAGAAATCTAAAACAACATTACCACCGAATCAGAATACATCGAGGTGAATCATTTACTTGATCCGTTCAGTATTCTGCGAAACATCCTTCAATTCGAGCTTGGAGAGCTGCGGCATCCTGGTACGCAGGTGTTCCTTAAAGCCTTGATACGCCGCAATTGAGTATCAATCAACATTGATCCAGAGTATTCTCGAGACCTTCAATTTTTGGTACAAGCCAAAAACCAGGATGTGCGAGTCTTCAACGAAAGGCTACTTGCTTATGCTCAGTCGTTTGAGCGACATGAGCCGTTCAAGAAAGCAATGGAGTTCGACTGGGACGAAGCGAGATATCTCAGGAATATGAGGCAGGAATTTGAGGGCTCTTGCATGACAATGAGCTGAATTATTCTACTGAATACCCTAAGAAGTCCTTCAATCCGTATTATCTACAACTAGTAGAGAGTAATATCGAGATCGCTAATACCACCAGCGAAGACAAAGACCTGTCGGCCTATCGGGCTGCCCGTAAATTGGTGCTCGAGTATTTCGAGCCTCAATACCAGCTGCTTCTCTAGAGATGAATAAGCTTATCAAGAGAACGACAAGTCGGTGCAGATGGCTTGAGGATCTGTATGATTCTGACTCCTTCCTATGTTTGGCTCTTCTCGAGGACTACCGCCAGTCGTTCGTGCGCGAGATTCCTACTGATCAGAAGCGTAGGATGCGTGGGTCGTATAAGGCGTCTGATAATATCTACGCGAAGGGAATGAGGGAGATTGGACTTCAAAAGCTGCAAAACTGGTCGGAATTACGGGGCCACGACACAATTACCATACAGTTGGATTGGACTACCCCACTTAAGGAGGCCATGGAAGATATGAATGAAGAACAGAGCTGCTAGGAAGGCCCTCTTTGCTGCTGATCTGGACAGCGAACACGACTGTGGCGATATCGATGTAGAAGACCCGCTCTGTCACGAAATGTTCGACTGGACGATTTCAGAGCCTACCAGCGACCCCGAGTATCACTCGAGCACATGGGTCCTAGCATATGATGAAATTGAGATCGATGAGGAGGATCACGATTCGACAGATGACGATGAGTGGTCTCATCATGATATGAATGATGAGCAGTACTCCGAGGACTCTGAGTAAGCGCCGGCTGGACGGTCTGAATAGAGACGTGATAGAAGTCTTAAATCAGTTGGTGTTTTGATTTAAGTATATATGAAAGTGAATTTTCTTTACTACAATATGTTTGACGCTTGTCTAGATCTATTGTTTATTCCATATCCATATAAAATGGTGGGGTCTCGAACGTCTCGTATTCTCTGCCCCGAGCTGGGTCAGCAAAAGCCTTTGCCAGTCTTAAAACCATTTTGTACACGCCTGAATTGACCAAAGTCTCATCGGCTAGTAATCCATCAAATGAATTGGCATAGTAGTACCCGGCCAAGCTCCTTGCTTCCCAAGTCCACGGGAACCCGGCCATCGAGCCGACGGTTGCAAGACCTGCAGCGAAAACAGGATTTGTGCCGTTTACACTGACGATGTCAATGCGGATGACCTTCGACGACCAAGTATTGGACCAGTAGTAGAATGGGACACTTCCGACGGATGGCTTGTACAGATCAATGGATCCTGAGGAAGTCTTTCCGGGTCCAGAATACGGCACGACGCCAAAGGCGTATCCGTTGTCGTAGATGTTGAGCGAAGGATCAGCGATAGGAATGTCGTTCATTTTAGTGGCGACACCGGCGTATGGAATGCCAGCAACCTCCCCTGACGATGAAGTGACTTTGATGAAGCCACTGTAGACAGGGACAAGTTTGCTGTTGAGGCTTGCATCTGAGGTAACGCTGATGCTGACTCGCTTCTTTGCCCCAGGGGCGATGGTCAGTGTCGAGGGTGAGATCACAACACTTGAATATTTCTCATCCATCTGGGGTGGGAATGACACAACACCGTAATTGTCAGCAGTTCCGTACGAGTTGTCGAAGGCGTAGCTATTTGCAGCCGGTTGATGGCTCAGAATGTAGGTCATTGAAGTCTTGCCGGTGTTCTCGACGTAGAACGCGGGGTTCTTCACAGAATTGGCAGTGTCATTAAGTGCCAGATTTGCTTCTGAGATGGCGATTCCACCCCGAACCATTTGGTATGCATCAACAAGTCCAGCTTTTATCCTGTCAGTAAAAGTCTCATAAGTCCCAGAAATTTAATCAACTCACATCCTTGCTGAGCCACTGAAGCCAAGAAAGTTGAATTCTTCGTTCCATCGTTGAAGTTCAACGGGTTTGCTGTTGCCGCAAGAGCGCTGTTGATGACTTTGGGACTGATACCTCTGCCCTTCGCTTGCATGTATAACGCAACAACTCCAGCAACGAAAGGGGTTGCCATCGAAGTACCGGAGAGGACGGCATAGCTGCCTGCAGAAGTAAGGTATGTCGACAAAATCGAGCCTCCTGGTCCCGATACAAGAGGCTTGATTGTGTTCTCAGCCGACAAGCCATACGAGGAGAAAGTGCTCATGGTGTTGCCACTAGCGTCATTTACAGGTCCTGGGGTATCGATCTTCAAAATGGGGTCTTTGCCGAAGGTGGCCTGAATCTTGTGACCTGCTGCTAGTTCCGCAACCATTTCCTCTCCAAGGACGTTCGTAAGCATGGCCACACCCAAGACATCAGTGACTGTAATTGCAGGAGAGACAGGTATGGCGACATTGTTGTAGAGGAAGACGTATTGAGCACCAGCGGCAACAGCATTGGCGACCTTCGTATCGAATGTGCAAGTTCCACGACGAATGAGAGCAATAGTTCCAGTCAGATCAACGGTTATTGGAGCACAACCATCGTCTGCTACTGTGCTGTCTAGGCTCGTAGCAACGATAGGGAGACTGATGCCGGAGAAGTTGCCCACAGCCAAGTTGTAGACAAATTCAACCGGTGCGCCACCATCGGCTGTGTACGTTGCGATTGTTGCGGCAGTGGGTGTGTTGGTGTTGTCCACAGATCCAACAGCGGTAACATCGGTTCCGGATGCAGCTGAAGACGCATAGAACATGCCATCCTCACCAGCATTTCCTGCAGCAAGCATGCATGGGGTTCCAGCTGCAACGATTGCAGCCGTAGCTGCTGACCAAGGACTAGTTGCAACTTAGCAGGAATTCTAAAAGCGCCTACTTCAAGCTTACTCTTCCGGCCATCCATTGTTGGAACCGATACTGGACGTGATTACATCAACCCCGTTGTTGTGTGCCATGATAAATGCTTGGATCAGGATATCCGTTGGTGCATTATCCTCACAGGCAAAGACTTTGTACATGTGGAGTGTTGCATTTGGGGCAACGCCCAAGATGTATGGATCATTCGAGGCACCAATAATACCTGCAACGTGTGTTCCGTGACCGAGACAGTCCATGGGATCATCATCAGGGGCAGGATTGCCATTGGCATCGTAGTCGCCAACGAGATCATAGCCGTATGCGACTTTGAACCCCGGTCCGATTCCTCCACCGAGCGCTGGCAAGTTGTAATCGATACTGCTTTTCGTTAGTGCGAGCTCAATAGATTCTAGGCATGCAAGCGAACCCGGTGTCAATAATGCCGATTGTGATTCCACTCCCATCGAGACCTTCGGCTTGCAGTTTGTCAACACCACTAAAATGAAGTCAGCGATAGTGCAAAAATATTGATACAGTGACATTTACGTCATCTTGTGAGTGGTCATGTCCTCGCTGTCGGCTACTGCTCGGCCTTGCAGCTTCGCAGCTGACCAAAGCTTCGCAAGATTGGCCACATCACCAACTGGAGCAGCTCTTTGATGGAGTCTGACTGGAGAAATGCTCTTGACTTGAGTAAAATTTCCAATTGTGTCGAGATGGGTATCATTCACATCGTGCAAATGGAATGATGTTCCAGCAAAGATCGTAGGGTCGAAGGTCTGTCGAGTCGTGACTGGAATACCATTGGCTGTCAAATTTTGGTAGAAATTGGCAGACGAGGGCTGAGAGCATCAGTAAAGTTAATGAGGTGGTGTTGGCCTAGAACATACCAGGCTCGATTCGAAGGTAACAATGAATGCCCCTGGGACGACTTTTTGGCTTCTCGGACTCGCTTTGTAACCACTCGGAAGTGTTACAGCGGAAGCGAGCGAAGCTGCTTGAAAGAAGAGGACGACCTGCTTTGAGAACAACATCTTGACGACACAGCTGGCTTCAAAGTCGCTGATGGAGGGGCTACCATGGGCAGGTCTGTGTATCTATAATAATTTCTACCTTCGGGCGCGTGGATACTACGCGCCGAGCCTTGGACCTGAATCGCATCCCTCACTACAACGCAATACGTTATCGCGATTATGAATTGTGATCTTCGTAGTTCGGACGCATGTCCATGGGTCCCTTTGGTCACTCACCAATATTCCCTGCATACCGACCTTCCCATTGGAGGCAAGATGCAGCTCAATGCAACCACAGCTTCCCAATGCAGAGCAATCCATGGAATAACGTTTTCCGTATGCACATGTAGGCCAGGGAAGCTTATCGTGTCTGCTTGGCGAGCTACTCCAAACAAAGAAGGTTGTCTTCAGCGCTCGCTAAGGTTGGTCCATCTCCACTTTGTACCTGCATAATTGTAAATACCCCTGAGCCGAGCTAGCCAAATGGAGACCATGGCCGAGGCCATCTGATGCGATTGGCGGTCTCGATGTTTGTATCCTGTGGCTCCATCAGCAGGTCAGGCGGAGCTGATACTCCTAAGAATACAAGACTTTGAGAAGCTTGGGTTCGTGATTCAAGCAATTCCATCGTTGAGCTTATATCTCGCTGGCATCACGAAGGGCTCACGGCCAATCTTATACTATCGTCACGATTAATCAAGCGAGGTATCGTCAACGCCCCCTGAAAATTGACGAAATATGATTTTCCTAATTGAAGCTGCTCTAGGTTACGAAAAGTTCACATAGGCCTCAATCGAGGACCGAATTTTTGTATTCAAGCACTGACTATTGGTGCTGTCTCTCTATCCAACCAGCCAAACAACTATCTTCACACCAGTTCCCAAATCTCTACCAAGCTACATCGAAAGAGACAAGAATGTGGATAGAGTCGGCTTGAGAACCCGCGTTGTTGTGAGAGCGAATCAAAGCACGAACCAAGAAAAGTTGCATTCTGTCTGAGTAGCTTAAGAAAATGGACCAAACAAAGCCAAATTGCGAAAGCTTCGAGTCAAAACCGCCAGGATCAAATCCGTGGTCATCAAGGATCGTTGAAGCCTAATTATTCGAATCTCCTGCAGGTCCAATCATCGAAAGAACAAAGAACGTAGATCAAAGTGCGAGCAATTCGTGCGAAAGCATTAATTTTGGATGATGGCCGCTACGCATTCCGCCTCGTAGTTGATGGATCTGGCGATTATGGAGATCGTTGGTTCCAATCATTCATAGCTTGGAAGGCTCTTGGGGTGATATTGATACGGTAGGCAGGTCCTAGGTCGACATTCATACCCGGGGCATCGTACTTCAACAGGTCCTCTCGTCCAGCTTCGATTTCGGAAAATTGTTCATCTAGATGATCACAAAGGCCCGTGAAATCTCTGACGATAAATGGGTAGTCCTCGATCGCATGGTGGCGATTCATATTCTTGAGAAGCATCTTGCGGGGAAAGCAACGTTTCACACACTCAAGCTTAACCTCGCAGGCTTTCTTGTTGATTCGAACCACGACGGGACATTCGGGCTCGAAACAGTCTTTGTAATCAACCAGTAACACCATGGCTCCCAGTATCTTGTGCAGCATGCGATCGTCACCACTTGGGCCCAAACTTGTGAAAGGGTCCATGGGATCGAGAACATCTCCAGCTCTCTTCTCACTGCCGATGACAGCTCTCAAATTAGCGAAACAAGCAGCAATTGTTTGATATTGTCGCTCGAGGTAATGGAAAACTGCTGCTCTGTGTTTTGAAGCCCATCACATTATTTTGCGCTGCGGCAGCTTTCGCGTGGCGAAGTGCTTGCTCGACTGGTTCACTTGGTAATCCACGTAAGGATTGATACCGATTGGACGGTGATTATATTCATCTTCATGACAAACAGGATTTAACTTGTCAGGTTGTCCAGCCATTTGAGACTTGAATTCGTCGAGGTATTCGAAAGCTTTTGCGTATTGGAGAAGCTGCTTGAACATCATGAATGTGAATTCTACTTGCGAGTTACCAGTAACTAGAATAGTCATCTGGGGCTGGAGTATGAGCGAGGGCATATCGGATGGTGTGCGTAGAGCGTCGATATCGACTCTGGCTGGCCAGTTGAACATCCTAAACAACGATGGTGGAATATCATCCCGAGCGGCTCCTCTGATTGAGATTTCGCCGGCATTTCTTACAATATGGAGAGTTTCCAAGACGTCGTCAATCGGCTTGGCTTGGCTACTGCAGCATCTTTCGATCGATATTGGCACGACGATGAGCTCAAGTGATGTTGGTGCAGCTTGATGAATCAGGCGAGCGAAGTGTGCAAGATCCATATCAGGATCCATGATTTCCTCGTCTCCGTGGACTCGAGTCAGTAGGATCTTCCAGTGTCGGACAGACCGAAAGGCATCAGCAATGTCAGGTGGGATGGACTTATTCTATTTAAATGCAGACCCAAACTCCAAACATGCAACCTCTAGAAAACAGACCATCAATCAGCCCGCACATTTGACTGCAAAGATATGCCATCCCATTCCCAGGACAACAAGACCCATGTGATGCCGTTCCTGGTTCAACATGTCCCCTGGCTCAAGCTTGATCCTCGTCCTCCAATCGATGAGCAAGAGACAGAACCCGGATCGACCCTTCTCCAACTACTTCCTAGCTTCCAAAGAAAAAAAAAAAAAAAAGGCAAATCCAAATCCAAAGAACCTGAAGTTTCTCCCCTGATACTACCGTCCACCTTCGTCTCTGAAGACATATCTTGCGAGGATATTTCGAACCTCTTCACCGAGGGGTCCTCGGCTCTCTTCCCTGCCCCCTCCTCCAATCAATCCAATTCCAAACCCAAACTCACCCCTTCACTCCTACCCTCATCAACATCATTCTCATCGCTCTCACTCTCCTCATCCTCATGCTCCTCATTTCCGAACCCTTCCCCTCCCACACTCCCATCCCTAAGCCCCTAATCTCCCCCTCAACCTCTCTAACCCTCTCCTCCGCCGCCATAACCTCCACATATTTCCTCTTAATCCCCACCCTAAGCGCCTTCGCATCCTCCAAAGCCTTCTCAAGCTGATCCCGCAACATATCCCTCTCCTTTCCCAACTCCTTATTCTGCTTCAACAACTTCTTGTTCTTCTTCTCGAGTACCGACATCCGAGTAGAGAGTTCGGCGATGAACGCCGCGCTATCGGCGTGTTGGTATGTGGATGTGCTGAAGAGTGTAGACGTGCTGACCGTAGGGTCGATACCACTGTCGGTATTGCTGTCGCTCGAGGAGTCTGAGCCTGAGTCCGAGCTATCATTGTAGTCGTCACTTCCCTCTGGATCACGATCAGGTGAGCCCATTCCACCACGATATCTCAATCCACGCTCATCCTCATTCTCACCCCCCTCTCCGTCGTCTTCCTCCTGCTCGGTAAATGGATCCTGGTCCTTAGATGGCAAACCTTTAGATTGACCCGGAGATCCCATAATCCGATCCATGTTCTTCGACCTCGCTAAAGTCGGCTTGCTTGGTACGTGGACGGGAGCGTAGGCGCGTATATCGTCTCCACCACCATCCTCATCATCATCCTCAATATCATTCAAATCCTTGACCGTCCCTACTCTTTTGTACGCTTTCCCCTTCACCCCAGACCCAGACTCAGTAGCTTTCTTCAAGCCTTTGGCAATGGACCGACGGGCAGGAGCACGCGGCTTCTTCATCGGCGCAGGTTCGCGACCGGTGATGGGGACGGGTACGAAGATCTTTTGGTCCTGGGGTCTGGGTGTAGCCTTGGGCTTAGGTTTGGGCTGGGTCTTCCGCTTGGTTTTGTCTCTCTTATTACCTGTTATTTTGGACACGGGAGTGGATGTTGGGTCTTCGGGACCATCGGCCGGGCGTGCTTCGGTGAGCGAGAGTGTCGATGTGTTGACTGATTCTGATGCTTCTGCGTAGTCTGGTTGTCCGCTCTTGGGTGGTGCTGAAGTCGCGATGTGGGACATGCCTCCGATCCCCTCAGTGGAACTCAGCCACTGATTAGCGGTGGGAAGAGACGTTGCTGGACGAGTTCGACCGGGTAGTTCGTCGACGGCTGCGTACATTTCCGCTCCAGACACTGTAGCAGCGACTTTCTTCAGCTGATTTTCGGCATGTCGACCAACGCTTCAGCGAGAGGAGAAGAGCTCCCTTGGTTGTCATTTGCTTGGTCGCGGTCTTTGCGGAGGTTACCAAAGCGGGGTGTCGAGATCTTCAACTTCGAAGATGGACTTGTGGATGAAGGCTTGGACGGTGTGGACTTGTCGGCAAGAACTGGGAGCTTTTCAGACAGTGAAGGATCTAGGTGCTCAATCGCTTGGTAAGACGACGCTACAACCGGTGGGGGTATATTCGTCTCAGCTGATGAAGGCATGGTCAGAAGTGTTGGGACAGTCTCGCTCATTGGGGAAGTTGTTATTGGAGAGGAGGGTTTTGAGTTTGGAGGAGGAACATCTGGCGCGACCGGTTGTGGTGAAGCCATCTTGGTTGTTGGATGTATTCTGGGTTGATAATGGAGGATGTTGGTTGAATTGTGTTCCCCCCCCCCATACCTGGCTGGAAAAGAGCTAAGATCAGAGAAATAGGAGGAAAGAGGAAGAGATCCTGCATGTCGTGTTCCGCCCGCCTTTCTTCTCCATGAAGGCTTTAATGATTCTTCTTTACGGGTAAAAGAGTGCATACATGTGCTTGGAAGATGACTGGAATGGTCTTTACGGACATCAAAGGGCCTAGAAAATGCAGTAAGGCAGCGCACAGATACGAGAACGTTCGTCTCCTATCAAGCAGAATCACAAAGAACGGAAAACTTTCCAGAAAGGACGGCATCGTTAAACGAAAGATAGACTCTCATCGGAAAACTGCCTGCATTTCATTCGATATCCAAAGTACTCTGTTTATTTCAATTGATTACGGCAAGGTGCAGGAAAATGAAACCAGCTACGCTAGAGACTATGCACAGAGGAGAAGTCTCCGATCAAAGGTCAATTAGGCCACCTCAACAATGCCTCATTGCTTCTTCTAGCGAAGGATATTAGGAAGAACTGCGGATGGCCGTCATTGAAGGCCTTTTCCGACAGATAGATCAACGTTATAAGAGTCACCGCATGGCATTGAGACCCATAAAGCAGGTCGAGTACGAAAGAAAACAAACAAGCGAGGCCACGTCACATGATCTGGCGAAGGCATTGGGCTTGACTACAGCTGGAGGAAATGAACAAAATGATAGCTGAAATAGCGGAGAGCAACGGTGCATACCCATTGGATGGTATGATCTGTTGTTCTCTTGCCCCTCAACATTGAGGTTTTGCTGCTCCGGTTTGGCTCCTGTTGTTGCTGTAACGAGAACGGGCACGTCCGAGTTGTAACAGACAGCTGTGGGGAACTGGCAGGTAAATGCTTCTTGGATACCCGGAATAATATGCACGCATATCTACAACATATATGTACATCTCCGTCATTTCACAAATAATTGTACCCTCCCCACTTCAAGAAAACTACACACCACAGCAGACTTCCCACGGCAGGTATAAGATCTAGTTCAATAACAGACCAGACCCATAAACATCCAAGTGGAGGAGACTGCTTCATCACAGCATAATATCCATGCATATTCGTAATATAGATCAAGTAACAGCCTGCGGAGACGGAGCCAACGAAGAACAGTGTTTGGTATGTGATCTTCAAAGCTTTCGGAGCGAGAGGCGGGATGACAGGCGAGGGTGTCGGGTGTTGATGGAAGAAGTACATCAAGAGGAAGATAACTGTAGCAGCATTAGGCCCGACTCGTAAATCATATCAATTGAAAGGGGGCAACGTACCAGGAAAAGCCTGCACAGCCCTCCAAATGATATCCGGCCAAACAATACTATCCTGTCCGTACTGATGCGAGATCAACACATCCAGCGTGAAATGCAACATTGTCAAGCTTATACTCCATAACACCGACTCGCCCAATCTGCCAACTAATGCTTCTGTATCCGCTTCTTCCCTCACTCTGCCTTCGAGGGACGATGTGTCATTTTGGCCATCGTAGGTCTTCAGGAGGCCGCGTTGTTCAGCGATGTCGAGGAGTGTTGCTTGGGATGGACCGGATCGATCGGGCTGGGAGAGGGGGATCTTCTTGGGAGTCTTGTCTTTGCGGTGGCGTGCCATGTTGAAGGTTTGCTGTCCGCAGCTTATCTCTTGGCTTTGTGTATGTCCTCAAGCTCTTGTCGATGCCCGGGATGACGTTCGCACTCTGCTCCTTCTTCAGGCAAGTCCGCGGACCCCGCTATTTATGACACCTCTGCTAACAGATTGTCGTTACTCCTCTCCTACTCTCGAGATAGAATCCGCAATCCGCAATTCGCTGCCGATAGCTCCGAATGCTCTCCTCCAGGTACCTCGGTGTCGTGTGCCTTTACGAACCAGGACACAGCTCCGGAAGATAATCAACAAATGCCTCTTCGCCTCTTCTCTTGGTACTCCTGGTCTACTTCGTCCTGGTGGTACACTTCCTGGCCGACCAGATGAGCATTGAAGCTGGCCACAATCGAGGTCGCAGCAGAATTAATTATAAGGTTGTTTAGGATTCTTCATCGGATGAGATCTGACCTGCATTGCATCTGTGGCCCAACTTTAAATTCCCCCGCTATCCGCTTTCCAGTCTAGCGCCCGCCGTCACCCATGTCAATGCCACCCCTCGCTAACCGGGCCTAGAGTAACAATTCATTTGGTTCCGTCCGCCCCTCGGTCATCGTTGTCGTCTCACTGATCCTCCCAATGCCAGGTGGCATCACCACCTATCAGTCGCCCCTTACCCACGCTTCTCCTGCAGCAAACAAACAGGATACTCAACACCAGACCTCCGCAGTCTGCCAATACTCCACCGTTCCCGCTCCCACTCTTCCAGCATAACCATGCAATGGTTCACTCTCCTTGCGATTCCCCTCGTCGCCATCACCGCATGGCTGTACACCGTCAACATTGCGCGCAGCCGCTTCCCCAAACTGCGCAACAAGCGCATATGTCTTCTGATCGCGCATCCCGATGACGAGGCTATGTTCTTTGCGCCGACGCTCCTAGCATTGACGAGTCCAGACTTGGGGAATCATGTCAAGATCCTGTGTTTGAGCAGTGGTACGTTACCCCTTGTGCTCGTACTGGGCGCAAAGCGGGATGTGATGGCAATTGAGCAACCCCGCTGATATATATTCCAGGAGACGCAGACGGGCTCGGCGAAACGCGCAAGAAGGAATTGGTAAAGAGCGGCATGGCATTGGGTCTGCGCAAAGAAGACGATGTATTTGTGGTTGAAAGCCCGTATGCTTCCCCTCCCTCCATTCCAATCAGCCCCTCCACCCCACCTCCATGTCTTGCACCACGGCTGATAAATACATTGTTTCTACAGTGACTTTCCAGACAGTATGACCACCGCCTGGGATAAACAGAAAATCGCGACCCTCCTCTCCTCAGCCTTCGCGCCGAACCTCTCAAACCCAATGAAGAACAAATCCGCAGACGCGCCAACTGCCACAATCGACGTCCTGATAACCTTCGATGCATCAGGCGTCTCCTCACACCCGAACCACATCTCCCTCTTCCACGGCGCACGACACTTTATTTCCTCTCTCATACATAATCGACCAGGTTGGGGGTCTCCGGTGGATTTGTACTCGCTTTCGACGGTGAATGTCGTGAGGAAATACACGAGTTTCTTTGACTCGATTATTAGTTTGGTGGTGATTATCGCGAGCAAGAAACAGATGAATGAACATCCGTCGCCCTTGCTCTTCTTAAGCGGCGTCCAAGAAGTGCGCGCTGCGCAGACGGCGATGACGAGTGCGCATAAGAGTCAGATGAGGTGGTTCCGTTGGGGATGGATTGGATTGAGTCGGTATATGGTTGTGAATGATCTGAGGTTGGAAAAGATAACAGGGGCGAAATGATGAGGAGGCTGGGAATTTGGTTTGGAGGAGTTGGACTGGATTTGTCCCGATGGTATTGGACTGTTTTGAATATGTTTGGTTGGTGGAGTAGCATTTGCATTGCATCGCATTGCACAGCATATAATGCATGGTAAGGCGTGGTTCGTCCCCTTTCTCTGATGGTGTGTATATACACTACATAATACATAAGCCTCCATAATTCTCCCACGCTAGGAAGTGGTTGAGATTTTGTACAATTCTGCTCTTCTTCTTTTGCTACCTTGCTTTCTCTTTTCCTCATTCTTCCTCGATGAGGGTCCATTGGGGTATCGGATACTTATTGCGGTTGAATTGGGAAGTGAGCAAGCGAGATGTCAAGCGAGCTATTCTCCCCCCGCTACTCCAGCCTGAATTATAAATACACTCAGTTTGCCAAAGCATTGGAGCAAGCTTTTGGCTGGTGGGCTCTGGCACTACGCATTGAGCAAGTAGCTGTTGGCAGTATCAATGGTCAGGCTATGGACACTATTCACTTCAAGTCCACGGGTCTCTCTTCTAGATTCCTCGATCAATCCCTCGTTGCGTAGGGTACTAATCCTCCTCCTCTATGCAAAGATACTGTTTTATTCTCGGAGGTTTGATTATTGATACTAGCGATTGTTGTCAGTAAGCAGTTATGTTGTCGTTGTTTTGATCACCATCGCTGATTACACTGTTTAATATTCCTTTTCATTTCAAACCTCTTCCTCCACCAGAACACATCTGTTTTAAGAAAACCTGCTTCCTGGGCTTTACCTTCGAACTCACCAATCATTCAGAGAGCGCTCATCCAAGCACACGGAGCCGCCCTAGTAGCTGTACTGTGGTAGCAAAGGTAATTAGTGTTGTAGAGCCATGAGGGAAACAAGATGATATTTATCCTACTCATATTCTGCTTCCCGTAACCTGGGGATTGATACTAAGGCTATTGTAGCCTGAAAATGGAGTCTGTTCGAGATCTATTCTGTAATTAATACACTTCCGTCTCCTCCCACCAAGCAAGTCCTGCATCTCTCTTTGTACCCTTCCCAGAATCCGGGGGCAATGATGACATGTCTATAAGAACAGGCACAGCACTCATGTCTAGCGCATGCCACTGGAACTGAGAGTGGTAAAGACTCAGGAGTCAAAATGGAGGTGTTGCTTCTGGACCTGTAGAGTGTGAAGGCTCTGGTCGGTTTCGCGATCAAGTGATAGGAAGGGTGTAGTCAACGCACGCAAAATCTATCTCGATTGATTTCCTCGGTCTTCGCTTTGGTGGTGATGAGAACGTGAGATTGCTTTGTGAATTTCTGTTCTACTGCCACTCTCATCTCATCATCATCGAATTAAGACGAATAAGACATACCACCCGCAACTAACCTCAAAGGGGTCTCCCTCCTACATCCCAGCTTCCCCCATTCCCTCATGCTCATCACTGGCATCCACCCTCTCCCACACTTTAACAATCTCAGACAATATCCCCGCTGCTTGTCCATCCTCGCCATCCTCTGCCACCTCCTTNCCATCGCCATCGGCCACTCCGCTGAAACCATCACAAATGTCTGCACCCTCTACAACCGACTCCAACTCCTCCAGCGGCGCCGTAATCACCACTTTATCTTCCCAAATCAGCTTTCCTCCACGACTCCATCACCCTCTCACGTTCAGCCGCATGCGTATCTTTATGAACCACAAGGAATCAATCCTGAGTCTCGCTCCATGGAGCCAGTCCTTTTGATTTAGATTCCCGGATGAAATTGAACAGTTCATGAGCGATTATAACAACATTTTCGGGTGTCATGATTATTTCACGGCAGAACAACACGCATAAAAGATATCAACAAACTCGGCCCCCCGAATGTTAGATGAGCTCTATTGTTTCAACCTCAAACTCACCCGCTGCCAGTTGGTTCTTAATATAAGCACTCGAAACTCCGAGCACCATGCAAGGCCCAACATACTGATACCTCTCACCCAATTTTCGAAGCAACACCAAATCCTCATAGCCATCCACGAGACATATGATATCCCCTTGTTCGCAAAGTTTCGGTCCCATACCTAGAAATCCTCCGTCTGTTTCAAACAGCCTTGCATTGTAATTTCTTCGTAGTAAGAACACCAGTCGAGCTCTGACTTCAAACATTCTATTCTCGAGCGACTGACTGGGATTGTCAAATGCTATGTCCGGAGACACCCAATTCATGAAAGCCGGATTCTGACTCCCATCAAGCTCCACACCAACAGATATCCCTTTGACTTCTGGGGTTTTCATGTGGCGAGCAAACTGGACTCGCGGCCGCTCGGTACTGGTATTCGGTATAGCATATTTCAATGACCCAACAAAATGCTGTAGCAACAACATCGTGGAAGTATCGAACACCAAGCCTTGCATTCTCATAGCTACCAAGAATAGCACCCAGAGCGCTGGGATCTTCTGGTTCGGATATGATTCATGTCTCAGCACAAAGTCCTGGCACCAATTCCTGACCTCACCTTCCTCAGTCAAATTCTTCAGAGTCGGGCTTCCACCTCTTCTTTCGAGACTCTGAATGCGCACTACAGCAAGAGAGAGAACAGGTCCTGAGAGGCTTGCAAATGGGATCTTTGGCTCGAGATACACAAGCCTCAGCTTTGCTCCGAAAATCAGAGTCGGTTCTCCAGTGGCACGCTCTGGGAAATTTGGAGCCCAGGATGGAAGATCCTCGTTGTTGTTGAAGACGCCAACCCCAGCATCGCGCAGAAAGATATATGACCGTTTGTCCATTTCCCGCAACATATCCAGCACAACTCTGCAGTACTCGACATACACATCCCTCACCTTCGTCTCCTGGCTATAATCCACCCTAATAGGCAAATCATTAAGTCCCAAAAGACCATAAATATGATCCCTCTCATCACTCGCCAACAACGTCCCCCCAAACTCCGAAATCTGCAAACTCGCCTCCATCCTCTCCTTCACACTCCCAGCATCAGACCGCTCACCATAAACAGTCGCCGCAGTCCAAAACCTCACAATCTCTCTAATCTCCGAGAACTCCGTCGATTCCGGCGGCCTAAACTTAAACCATATATGATCCGGCACCGCCTCCGGCTTCTGCACATCCCTCCTCTCAAACTCCAATCCTAAAGCTTGCGAAACCATAAGACACACACTCATCAACGTCGATTTCTCAATCATAGCATTAGGACTGATATACAACACCGTACGAGCCAGAACATTCTCCTGCAAAATCCAAATCCGATTCCAATACGGCAAGCTTCCTAGAAACCGCAACCCGTTCCAAAGCTTGTCACAGACAGGCGCTTGGATCAGTGCGGCGTTCTCACTCAGCCAAGACAAGTCACTACTTAATTTCTCGGGATCCCACTTTCGAGACCGGAATGCGTCGCCGAGGACTTTGGCGGCTAGAGTTGCGAGTTTTAGTTCGTGGTTGTTGTCGGGACCGTGGTCACCTAGCCAGCCGAGGACGAGAGCGGCGGAGGTGTAGACCTTGGGCATGAGGAGGACTTGCGAACTGCGCTCGAGGGTGTTGGATTGGTCGATGCAGAGGAAATCGATCCAGATTCGGAAGGTTGATGGGTCTTTGGTGGGGAACTCGTAGGACCAGTATCGATGGACATGTTGGAGGGCGGCGGCGAGGTTGGTGGTTACGGGGATGAGGGTGTTATTGACTGAGATGTTTGTTGTGTGAGATTTGTCGCCCCAGACGTAGGATAGGGCTGCGAAGTGGAGGTTCGGCTCGAGGGTGACGGTGTGGAGTTTCCAGGCGGGGGNGGGATCGGTGCTTTCGAGTGAAAGAAGTCGGATTTGCTGTTCGCTGGAATCTAGAGGACTGGGATATAGGAGTGACATTGCATGATTTTCACTCACTCCCCAGGTCTGTTACTCAATTTGTTTTGAGTTGTCAAGAAGTTCAGAGAGCTCAAGAGGTTGAGGTTGTTGGTTGACGTTCTTAGTCAGCAAATGCTCGGTGAGCTGTGAGCGGTTACACGCTTGGCAAGGCGCTTCCAATCCTAAACGGGTCACCTCAAAGTGTATTTCGCCTGATTAAGAGTCCATTGATGATTGGTTTAGCCGAATGTGAGGCTCAAATGATAGGAATCCGAATTTTCCTGATTCTATGACCGAGCTCGGAATAGTGGAATATTCATATCAAAAGACTGACTATTTCGATGAAGTCCAAGGCCCAAAGTGTAAGCTCCCCTTTCAAGTGTCTTTTAAGGAGATTTTGCGGTAGATTCTGTAGGTCAATGTTACAAAGTGGGATTTTGTCTGACGAGCAATTTCTTACCTTCCCATTCATCAAATATCAGTCGAGTCAATCGAGTGAGGGTTTCCAGAACTAGCTAGCATATGCGATCAGGGCTGTTAAATTTGGCTGTCAAGCCATTACCTACTGTCATCTTGAAACTACTTGTAATTATTGTCTGTTTCTGATTTAGATTTCTTTTCAAAGTTTCGGCGGCCACATGCCAGAGCGAACTCGACGTCAGAATCTATTTCATTCTTAATTCTGAGATGCATCCCGCAACGCTTTGCGGCTGCAACAATAGAGACATGACCAGGCCCCATGAACTAAGCTGCCTCAATCCCCTAACAAATGTAGATTGCTTTCTCCAGTGTCCATTACTTAGGTAGCTCATCAGCATGAACACAGCTACTCTTCCCTCAACATCACTTTGAAGACTCGTCTAAAATTGCCTAACCTGCTAAGCCCAACCCTTACCTTTCTTAGATCGTTAATTTATACTTGTTTGCATTCGGTGTTTTCGTAGCTGAACAAGCCGGAATCCTCAACTGATCTACTTCGAATGCCGTCAAGTCGAGGAAGCGAGCCGGCACGAACTAAACCTTCCTTATTTTGAACGAGCCTTAAATACTCCCGGTTCTTCTCACAAGGAACAATGTAACAGGAGAATCAGCTGTTTGAAAGTATTCAAATCCTCAAACCCGCTGTCAAATGCTTATTGCCAACAAAGTTGTTGTTGTCATTCCCCTTTCTCTCTCGCTTAAATGACCCCGCTACCCCCCTCTATTCTCTTGGCATACATGTTCTCATCCTTCTGNAGATTTACTCACGCCATTTCAAGACTGCCAATCTCGATATCTCGCGCAGATTGGAGGTATTGGATGGGATTCGGAGTCTCGCATACAACGCTTTCGCCCCCTTTTTTCATGCCGTGCATTGAGACTCATCCACTTCAAAAGTCGTCGTATTTATAGTTGAGGTAGATTGAGTCCATTCACTCTTGTCGATGTGAGGATACGCGAATGATTCACCATCTTAGATTCTGAGGCTCTATATAAGGAGTGGAAGCACTCACTGAGAACAGGGGAATACCTGTTCCATGTTGATGAGGAGAAAGATACCGAAGGTAACATAGACTTCGGGGTTGGGAAGAGGCGCTGTGTAAGCGTAGCTCAGACCAAGGTGATTCTTCAGCACGACTAGTCGCCAGGGAATATACTCTGATTGATACTACAGTATTAACGACTTGACTAGGTGGTACAGATCTGATGTTGCCGTCAGAGTACTCGCTGTCGTAACTTCCACCTTCGCCAGATCTTTTTCAACCACTCCGTTCAGCGTGAAGATGCCTTTCTTTCAAGGCGAATTTTGACTGCAACTAGGACATTGCACAAGTAACTTGCTCAGTATCATAATCAGCAAGTCATTTCTTCTGTTCGATACAAGTTTCATTGCAGTCAGCTCATATCCCACCTCACGTAGCCGCGTTTACGTGTCTGAGTGAAGTTCTGCCGCTCCACATAAACAAGAGAATCAGATTCTGTAGATGAATCAGAGAATAGCCACCCTTTTTGACGGACGTTTCNTTTCTGCATTAAATGACGCCTTCCCCCCCAAGATCGCGATTAGCGATATGTTACTCGTTTCTTTGTTTTGTCTCGCATACTGCAGCTAGTTTTCCATATGTTAATCACCATCATGTCAAACCAGAGTGAGACTTTGCCTAGGATATTCAATCACGATCAGAAGCGGTGCTAAAAGAGGTTTGTTTAGGATCAAGCGTAAGTTCATTCTTGCTCAACCAAAAGCTATACGTTACATTACGCGATAGGAGCGTAGAAGCTGAACTTTCCACTTGGGTCATAATCCTTCTTCAAGCACTGAAGACGGCTTTGACGCCAGCTATCAGCTCCATACCAAGCCTTAGCAGTCTCATCACCATAAGCGTAGTTGACATAAGTGTTAAGGCTCTTTTGTCCGCTGGCCTTGTACAAGACGTCACGGATCTGGTTGCCGAGCTTGGATGCCACGGCATCGGAGGCAGCGCCGGTGGATTTGTAGGTGAGGAGGGGAGCGACGAGGAGGTTATCCTCACGGTAGGCGAAAGCAGTGGCGTCGGTGCGGAGAGCCTGGACTCCTTGCATGGAGTAGCCCTCGAACATGAAGAGGGCGTTGGCGAAGGGAGTGCCGGGGGTGGTGGTGGCGTTCTTGAAGAGCTCGTACACGGCGGCTTGAGCGGCGGTGTTGTAAGACTTGAGGTAGATTGGGAAACGGGGATTGGCGTTTCCGGACTTGCTGCATGGTCCATCTGTGAGAGAGATTCCGGTCCAGGCAGCCAAATCACGGTAGTCTCCTGGGGTGTCGGTGTTAACGATTGGTCCGAGGGCTTCGAAGGCGGCGGAGTAAGCGGAGCTGACAACGTCGACGCCTTCTTGGATGAGGTAGAATGCGATGACGGGCTGAGAAAGTATTAGCAGTGGACGGGTACGATACTTAGATATCTGAGCTTACCTTGGTGTCCATGGTGGGATCGAAGAACCAATAAGACCAGTTGATCAGATCGACAGGCATGACCTTGCCATTGATGAGCCATTGCTCGTTGGCAACTCTGTAGACATCCTGGACTTTGTCACCAGTGAAGATGAGTGTCTTGAGGGCGTAGTTTGGACGGACGAGATCGTAAATCTTGGAAGTCATGGAAGTGACGATACCAAAGTTGTGACCAGCTCCTTTCATTGCCCAGAAGAGGTCAGAGTTCTTGTTGACAGTGACCAATTTCCCGCTGGCGAGGACGACATTCCATGAGACGAATTGATCGGAGACGAGTCCGTAGCGGCCTTGGAGCCATCCGTGACCACCACCGAGACCGGGGCCCAAGTAACTCACGCATTCACAAGTACCTGTGACAGTCTGCTTGCCGGCTGCCCAGAGAGTGTCGGTGATGTTTTTGGACATGACACCGCCGCCAACAGTGACTGTCTTTCCATCTGCGGCGATCTTGATACTGTTGAGTTGGGTCATGTAGATCTCGATACCTGACTTCATGGCCCCAAGGGTGGTAATAGACCCGTGAACACCATTTGTCACGAGGAAAGGCACGGAGTTCTGGTTCGCGAACTTGACCTGGAAAGGTAATCAGCATATTTTCTCGTGACCTGAACGCTTTTCAATCTCTTACAATCTGGACAACATCCTTTTCGGTGGCTGGAACAACGACGACATTTGCCACAGGTGTGCTGACATTGGACCAGCGAGCAGTATAATCAGAGAAGAGCTCGGACCCTGGGAGATAAATCTTGGCAGATGCAGAGAGCTTCGCCGACAACTGGTTGTAGTTGACACCACGGGCAATAACCGGCACAGAGGTGGCACCACAGACAGTTGCTGCGGCCCAAGCCGAAAAGGCGGCGATTTGGAGGAACTGCATGGTGGGGGAGGGGAGGAGCAGCACAAAGAAACGAAAGTATGCCTGGGTCAAAAAGACGGGCGTGAAAGTGCTGGTGCTGAGAGAAGACTGGGATGGGATGAGTGAAGTGACTAGATATATGCTTTTTACCCCTTAGTTTATGATTATCAAATCACAACCCATGTGGCAGCCATGTGGCCCTAATCGATAGAAGCTTAAGGCAATTTAACTTGATGACCCCTCTTTGCCCCCGAAAGGAACGTCAACTAAAGTCAGACCCGTAGTTGACCCGCAGCAGACCGATAGTCCTCAGCCTCGTACGACCCTCCCAGGCTTTCTAGAAGCTGTCATTTGAGAGATGTAATGCTTGGGAGACTTGACCAACAAGATGGGCTTAGAAACACGCAAGCTTGGGATCTAAAGGGGCGACTGCATCCTGTCCAGGCACGCACCAACATGCTCTGCGAGGACATGAAACTTTATGTAGTGGTTAACCAGTGGGAAGTCGAAGCTCCATGGCGAAGCACCAGGTCATTAGTGTGGGAGCGATAGAGCCATTCCAATTTTCTTAACCAAGGATCGAGTATACTCATCGAACACGTAAAACAATTGGAGACCGTATATCAGATACGGTATCATCCGTTTGCTGTTGAACAACGACGATAATTTCTTAGTTTCGCCCGGCTGAATTCCTCATTATCCTGTTCCTGCCGAGTCAAGACTCCTGAATTCGAGATTCTTGTCAGCAAGGGTTACACAAGGTAGAATCGACTACAGGGTTCCAGATTAGGACACTGTAGCGTACCTGCCGACCCAAAGCTTGTCAGCGGGGCCCGGTGGCCAGCTTGCTGGGTTTTCCATGCACCTGCATACTGATAATATCGCTGATATAGAGGCGGGGTATATGTATGTCTGTGCGTTTTGCGGCATTGTCGGATGGCTTCCAAGAGTCCAAACCACAAGTGATGGGGAAAAGTTCGATTGTTGATTAAATTCTTTGCGGAAGATGATCTTGTACAGAAACTGCCTTTGTCTCCGAGCTTGAAAACTATTCAAGGCTCATACAGCTAGGTCCAGTTTGGTATCGATCTTTATAATATCTGATCCAACAGGTTGTCACAATCAGCTTGAAAAATGTTTGTCTCAGTCTTTCCACGTTTTCAAAGGATTCATGTCTCAAGCAAAAGTGGGATATCGGGCATCCTCATGATTTGACGAAACTAGGGATTCTTCTTCCTCAATTGTTCTAGCTCACGTCAGAAGGACCTAGAGTTGTTCCTCCGGGCACTCCACGGTCATTAGTCTGAATTTAAGTTTGCACTTTGCATCCTTAATCAATTCCACTTCCCTCGCATAAGCGAGCAAGGCAGCCAGAAAATGGCTGAAAGCTTAACGATTACCAAGTTTCTATTCTCCGGAAGTGAATTCAGCATGTACCACAAAGTGACAGATCGAGATTCAGCGTTACACTGTTTAGTCTTGGCTCCGCCCAGAAACGTGGTTTTGATGGAAAGGGAAGGTAAAAATTCATGTTTTGTTTGACCTGGTGACCTCGTCTCCAAAGATCTTGTGCCGGAGATTATTCGTCCCACTGCAATCATGGGCATTAGCCGGACAGGTCCGCAGAAACTTCCGTAATGGACGAACGCCCGATAACTGACTCGGATAAGGCGAAATCAGGGTCTCCTGTCACCGAGTTACCTCCAAGTTAATTATTGAACATGCCATGCCAGATCTTTGAATCTTTGCTATTGTCGTGGATGCCATCTCAAGCTAGGTGCCTCCTTAATACAACCACATATCTTTGTTCTTCATTGACTTAAGTCTCCTTTATTCCCTTACCGGCCCGCTCCGAAGGATTCTCAATTTGAGTTCAGCTCGCTCGCTTAACCACAAGGGGTCACAAAGGTGGGGCGAGAGATGTCAAACAAGTCCACAAATATCATGGCATGTTCCCTGTCCTCAGTCTTGCATGTCAACTTCTCACGATGGCTTTCCCCCTTGGTCACATAATTGAAGTGATAACAAGCAGGATTGTTGTGCTCCGTAAGCCAGGTCGGTCGGATATTAATTCACACCTGGACACTTTTGGGCAATCCTCCACTTGCCCAGATGACATAAGACAAGGCAAAGTACGAGTAGCTAGGCAGAACAAATTGAGGCATGTACAGCAGTTCATATCGCTGTTTCACCCGCGAAACAGAACTCATGGGTTCAAGGATCAAATCGTAAGGTTGGAAACCTTTTTTTAAAGATCGTATGATTTGTAAAAACATCCATTCTCAGACCCTCTGTGACTCTGGGGACTTTGGCGTATCTACGGATACAAATCGTCAGGAACTGTCAAATATCAATTCGTAGACCCATGTTTTTGAGTTCAATCTAAGTCAAAATCAAGGTTAGTCAAGAACGCAACCATTCGCCAATTTCAGGTCAACAATGGGTTCTTCCCGGAGTCATCTCCGATTCCAGTCACAAACTCCGTTGGGCTCGCAGGAAGATTTTGTTTCACCACCCTTGCGCAACGCTCTTGCTACCACGCTGAAGCAGGGTCTTTGTCCTAAGCTTTCTCGGTGCAACTACCGGCACGATATCACGTCGCCAGGCACGCTCGACCTTACAGCACGTCGTTTTATGGTACCGGTACCTCTGATACTCCTGAAGGGGAACCAAAGAGTTCTTGTTCAACTGAAGTTGGGCCTCGTACATATCTAGAGTTATCCCACACAATGCTTGGGATCATCGTTCATCGATCGTCGACAGCGCAATCTCATTGATCTGACAGAGATGTCGTCAAACTCCACAACCACAGCGGAGGCCGCTGCTGCAGCTGCAGCTGGGGCTGCTGCAATGAAGGAAGCGCTACGCGTTTTCAACACCGAGTTATGGACGCTCTATGCTTTTGGAGTCGCTTTCACAATGTTCCGGACATATGCTCGAGTGAAAGCTGTTGGATGGAGGGATCTCCGTCCAGATGATTATCTGGTTTGGCTGGCGATCGTGAGTGTTCCCATACTAAGACAGTAGAATATGCAGAGCTAACATGATGATGCTGCAGGCTTTGTATACGACACAATCTAGTTTGATCTTCGTTGCAGTCAATTATGCTGGAGGATTGGCAAACAATTCCATGACAGTCGCTGAGCGGGCAGCGTTAGACGTTTCTTCAACAGAATACGCCAACAGGTAAGCTTAAAGTTGCGCGACGATCTGCGTGGAACACTGACGATCTTTTCCTAGAGTTTTCGGATCGAAGATCCAGGTAGTGGGGTGGACTTTNTACGTCTGCTTGATCGCCACACTTAAATCGGCCGTGCTGTTTTTCTACATTAGACTCATGGTATATTGAGCACTCTGGCCTCGGTTTTGCGGCAGAGCTTGGACTGACAAAACGTGTAGGAAGGACTTAGCAGTCACTTCAGAATCCGTGTCTGGATTGGTTTCGGTCTTGTTGGCGCCACATTTGTGGCCTCGATAATTGGTATCTATGCGCCTTGCCAGCCATTCTCTCATTACTGGCAAATCAATCCGGATCCAGGCAGTAAGTGATCTTCTGTGATCTTCTTTCCTCTCCAGCTGGAGACATGGACTAATGGACTTCTGCCAGACTTCTGCCAAGGCGCAGTCTCGAAGCCCATCGTTTGGATCACTTTCGCCTCTAGTGTCGTCACTGATCTGTACCTCCTCATAATTCCGATTCCGATGCTTTGGGGAACAACTCTCAGGCTGGCCAAGAAGATATCAATTTCAATCGTGCTTGGTGCGGGTATATTCGTTCTGGTCTGCTCACTCCTGAAGACTGTTTTCGTTGAGACTGTAAGTAGCCTTGAATTCTGTGTTCATCTTGCACGACATTGATCTGACACCGTTTGCTTCACAGGATCAAGTCCATGGCGCCCAACTTGCAGGGCAATGGGGAGTCCGAGAAACGTTCACCTCGGTGATCACAACGAACCTGCCAATGATCTTCCCTCTGCTCAAGACCTGGTTGAAGCCGATAATGGGCAGCCACCTCTTCTCGACAAAGAC
The DNA here is from genome assembly GCA_002685535.1 of Deltaproteobacteria bacterium. Taxonomy (GTDB): domain Bacteria; phylum SAR324; class SAR324; order SAR324; family NAC60-12; genus Arctic96AD-7. Next base: position 277,918 of record NYXK01000071.1, on the reverse strand, counting down.
CAACTCCAAACACCCAACAGGCTTCCGAACGATCGGCGATGGGGGAGGCGGAGACGCATCAGGCGTGGGACGTAGTCGCAAAACTACAAGACATACAACAGACAGCCTCACCTACAGCGAGAGCGAGGAGCAGATTATCAACAATGTGAAGCTGCAGAACCTGGATACATATGCTGGCCCAGGGCATAATGGAGATCGGCCATCAAAGGGGATCATGGTGTCAAAGGAGATGATGGTTGTGGAGGATCAAATTAGCCAGCATGGGAGCCACAACGGCGACTATGACTCGAAGAAAGTTATTCAGGACTCTTGGTGATGGTGTAAACGATGTGACGATAGAATAGATACCTTAGAGACCAATAAGAAAGGAACAGGATTTGAGTAGCTTGCCACGACTATCCGCCACCGCAGGCAAGTGAGCATTAGCATTTTCGATGATATAGATTCCGTCCATCTTCCCAGGGTTCAGTCTTGGAAGCCTCCGCACCGTACTAATCCCCATCAGTTGACCTCCTTTTGAACGTCCAACAATCCCAGGTGCAAAGACAGAGCCCGTACCAATCATCAGACCTTCGTGAGAATTTTAGCTGCCCAACCCGCAAAAGGATGTTGCTCGCAGTCGCACCTCACTTGCTATACTTTGGTACACTCAAAGCTGACACCTAATCTTAAAAGCATTCGTCACCACACCTGCTGGGTCGAGATATGCAGGGCATTCCAGGAGGTCGTTTGTGGATCTGGGTAAAGGTGCATCTGGAACATCGGTGTTAATGTATAGCCAGCAGAAACTAGCAAATTCTAGCTTCATCATGTAATTTCAACGTAGTCGCAGTGTTTGTATGGGTTCCGGTTCTACAATCAATTGCTCACATTGTCGCTGCTAGATTTGGTCTGTTGTAATCGCGCAGCGTCTGAACTCGTGCCTCCTTGCTTAGTTTTATCTAATCTAAACATGAACGCCTCCCTAGGTCATGTTAGAAACATTTGGAAAGCGGGGAATCCGATGAAGACAATTTCAAAAGGCTTTTGTGGCGTATCATCACCAGATCCCAAATGGATGAGCACATAAGTCCTGGCTGTGTACACGGGATTAATCCGCTTTTCCTATGCGATTACTTTCGCAAACAGTAACAAGATGGCTCGGAGGGTTGTGTGAAATTTGACTTTACACATCAAATTTGCAGCACCTGGCAGTCTTGTTCTTCTTTCGGGGCATCGTCTAACTCATTAGCTCTATTGAAGCTGCTCGCTATCTGTTCCCAGTCCTCGATCTTCGCGACATGTTCATATTGAGTTCCATTCCTGCCCATAGCATACACTGAATGAGATCATTCTCTTGTGAAGTTTCCCAGTGTCTAAATCAAATCCATTAACTAATATACCACAAAGGTTCCTCCTTGATATCATAAGCAGCCAACTTCTGCCCAATACCAAAACTCTGCAGATTGAAAATGCGATACACCGCCAAAAACACCGTCAAAACAATCTCGTTAAACCATATGCGCCAAGGTCCAGTCTTCTTCCGCGACGCACCATTCCGCTTAGCAGCCTTATACACCGCATCAGTCCTTGGTCTCCGCTTCTCATCATACCTCCGAAAGATATCATTCAATCCAAGCGACGTCTCGCCAAGTAATCGAGAGAAGTACACAGCATCCTCGAGTGCCATGGAGACACCTTGACCAGCATGAGGGGACATCGCGTGCGCTGCATCTCCCAGCAGCAGACACCGTCCCTTGTACCACTTCCCACCTAGTGGGAGAGTCCAAATAGGGTAAAATCTCAGATTCTTACTCTTATCGACCAAAATCCTGAGCACATCTCCCCACTCGCCGGCGATCTTGTTTGCTGCATTGTGAATGATGGGCTTGAAATCGACTTCCTCTACTCCTGAGACAGAGGCGGGAAGCTCGGACGAGAAAAACCAGTAGTTGATATCCTGCTGTGCTCTACAGCACATGACTGCGAAAAATCCTTCTGTGGTGAAAGTCGCGTGAGTTTTTCTGCCAAGTCCGGCTAGCGTTGGATGATCAGATGTAGGGACGAGGGAGAAGATGTCTGTTATACCCGAGTACTCGGGTTCAACATCGGGATCCACGTAGGAACTTCGAACCGTTGAGCGAAGGCCATCACAACCGAGGAGGAAATCGCCTGTATCTGTCGTTCCGTCCGAGAATGTTGCCGTGACTTGCTGATCGCCTTCTATGATTTTCGAGAGAGTCTTGTCGTAATGAACCTCGATGCCCTCCTTTTCAGCTGCTTGATAAAGCACTTCCAAGAGATCGTCCCTCCGGATCTCCAATTGCACGCAACCGGTCTGCTTCTTACTCCAAGACACGAAATCAAGCTCGCCTATTACGGAACCTTTCGTTGAATGCAGGATGACTTTACCACCGCTTGAGCCGCGGGTTAGAAGCTCGTCATGCAGGCCTAAGTCTTTCAAGATTCGTAGGCCATTGGGTTGGAGTCCGATTGCCCCCCCGACAGTGGTTGCCTGTGGGTACGCGTCGTAGACCACAGGTATGAAGTGGTTATTTTTCTTCAAAAGTAGTGCTGCTGAAAGTCCAGCCGGACCAGCACCAATAATTATTGCCTGAGATACACGATTAATATGGTAGAAAGGCTGAATGCAGAGCCAGTAGATTGTACCTTGTTGAATCTGCTCATTTCTGCTGAGGGGATGTCAGGTCCAGAATTTCACGGAATTTCCATGTATGTACACCGTTGAGACTGTAAAACTAGTGACGACTACTAATACTTTGACTCAGTTGAGATACCTGAAGTTGAAGAGGAAATACCAAGCTTATCAACGACGGTTGTTCTAGTGCAGTCTTGCCGTCAATCCGACTTCGGCATTCGAAACCCGAATTTCGGGTCTTGGCTTCCACGATTCTGGTAATCAAAAGCCGCAGCAAAAGGGCTCTTGGAAGTTTCCAGCTATAAGCAGTACATCCTTCAGTTACTTACTTAATATTTAAAATTGCTTTCCACACGTCAATGGAGGAACCGACAAGCAAACTCCGCTGTCCACTTCTCGGTTTGAAAAATGCCTGAGATGCACCACGCTATGATGTACTAGGTACGGAAACCACGATGCGGAGTTAAGCTTACTTAACGGACATCAGCATCTGGAGCGCAGCTCACCATGATTTGTGAGTCTTGTGAATTGTTATTTTGACCGTATTCTGAACGGCCGTATCCATAATCTGTCAGGTACCGAGGGCTGAGAATTCGGGGTTCGGTAATCGTTAGCGAGAAGTAAACAAATAGACTTTCTTTGGGGCGGGGCTTACACAAGCTTGGCTTCGGGTACCAAATCAGCTGATTGGCTAAGACTCAAAGATCTTCTATTCTCTGTGTATGGCGTTTGTTCTACATTAACAACAGTCGCTAGGATGGGGATTTGTACCTGTCTTAAGCTTGAGATCATCACTGTTGGGCAGCGGGATACTGTTATTCTGCTACTCGCTGTCTTTACCACTTGCCTGCTCGCAAAATCTTTCTCGACTCTACACATCTTCAGGATACTCCTGCAGTGTATCTGTTTGAGCATATCTCATTCGTCCTATCAACTTTCTCGAGGAACATGCACACAGGTCTATTAATCTGCCAGCGCTATCACGTTTCACCGCACCCCATGTGCCACAATTCCGGCATCTCTCAACCTGTTTATGCCTTCTACACTGATGACGAGACAAGAATTTATATTCACATACCTTTTCTGCGCAGATATATTTTCTCGTTGTTGTCTCATTGACTCAAGGATCCAAACTCCGCTCTGGTTGAGTCACCGTGCGACCTTGCGTACCCAAAAATCTTTCAACCACCGATCATCTCCCATCTATTATAACTATCTCAGCTATCAAGCTTATATATTGCCTTCTCAATCTTTGCCAGGAAGCCAAACTCTCATTCACAGACGAGAAAAGTTCCAGAGTGGAAATTGGAGGCAAAATTAGCGACAACCCCCCTTTGAATCGCCTTTTCGGGGATGTTCGACCAAGGGAAAGAGGAATGAGAGGTCATATTCTGTTGCGGACCCGACAGTGGTGTGAAAGATGATGGATTTGAGGGGTTTAACCTATGCGATGCCCCTTTTTGTCGTCAAGGAAGTCCACGTTGTCAATTCATGATGGTCTTGGTTGATTTCCGCTTGTCACCCCTCCGCCAAACTGGTGTAAACGCAGACGCTAGCAAATCAGCCCATGACTTCTCGGCTTCGCGAAATCCTCAATTCGCATTGTTTATCATGTCTATTATGTAGATGAGAGTATGAGTATGCGTACACTCCCCCACATTATCGATTCTGGCGAAATTTTGGTTTGTTTTGATGCTACTTCCGATTAACGGAAAGCTGAGAGGTTTTATACTTGCTCAGTAGTCGTATAATGACCAATCTCTCTTTAAAAAGCACATGAGGTGAGCTGTTCACTGAACATTACATACTCGAGTTCCCTCTCTGCTGGTTCGCCTCAACAGACTGTTGGAGAAATATTCACTACGTCAGCGTTAATTCCCACCTCTACCTACGTGGAAATCAAATGAGTATATCCCGTTACACCAACGCAAAAGGCTCATGACAAGAGACGCCGAGGTTATAAAGCCAATCTCCTCTATTCATAGCTAGACGTCAAGTATCATAGGATACCTGTAGGAAGACCAAATGGTGTGCCCCAGACATAATTCCATATCTTTGACTCACAACATCCATCAAAATCAGACTTAAGACTGTTCCTCTGAGTTCGACTTGGATAGCTAAAGAAAAGTTCTCTCACTGAACTGACCTATGCCGGAGATTTTACTAGTCAATATCTCGTCGTCGAGGCACAATTCACTAGCCGATCTCAAGTGTTGTCAGTAACACCCCTTCTTTCTTTATCTTCTCTCTGCCGTTTCTCATATCTCAAATCCTCAAATCCTCGAATCCCATACATTACCACGATTCCAACCTCTACTCCCCCAACCAGGGAAATTTAATCCAAAGCCAAGCCAAGCCAAGACCTCAAGAATCATCCAATCTTACTCATACAAACTCCAACCAGCTACACAGCACAGCATTCAACGGAATCTGCTGACTTCTAGTCACCGACACTTCTTTCCGCGAGAGAGATGAGGAATATATACACCTCAATCTCAACCTTAGCAATCCTTCCCCTTCAACCCCAAAGATTCACGAAACACCGGAAACGAAATACGAGAAGTTATTTGACATCGAGGAAAGAGACGTGGGAAAATCTACTTCAAACTTCGTTTACCACTTCAAACTGCCATATTGATTAGATCCATCCACTTCGATTCAACTCCCAACCCCGACCCCCCTGGTCTTGACCACGCTCCAAGAATGTAGACTTGAAGTATAAGAACAAACCTCTTCCGTCCTCACAGTGCTCTTATCAAGTCACCAAATGACGATGAGCTAGCCCTTACGGTGCGAAATGGTCGTCTGGGTGGCTTGTGCTTCAGAGCATATCCCCTACTTCCCCACTCTGTCNCTTTCTNTCTTTTTTGAGAGTAAGCAACACCCAGAGGTAGGTAGGTCTCCCTCATTTCCTTCCTCTTCTCAACCTTAAGCTCTCTTCAAACCTCGTTCAAATAACCAGGACGCGATACGCCAAATAAAATCGTCATCCGATGTACTTCCGTCAAGATAAGTATCATTGCCAAGTCTAACTCCACCTTCAAACCTCATTTCCTCCCTCGCCTCTCCCATCCCCCAATTCCCTCCTTCCCTTTCCCCTTCTCAATCTCACTCCAACACAAGCATAATCCATTCCACCATTGCCATAGATTATTCAACTACAGTGAACTTCCCCACGCTCTCTCACACTCTCAACCCCCCCTCAACCCCACCTCGACCTCTCCTGCGCCCACCACCAACCATCTGCCATCGGCCATCCACCATACGTTGCGCGGACAACTTGCGGAGAAGGAGAAATTTCATTCCCAAAAGGGGATATTTATACCCCTCTCCTCTCTCCTCTCCTTGTTCCAATACAACAACACATCTGAACTTTCACTTTAAGACTCACTCCTACATTCACCCTTCCACTTTCACTTCCACATCCAAAGAATATCATGATAAATTCAACAGACAGCACAGGCAGGAAGCGCGGAGACGTATATAGGAAGTAAAGTGGAAGTAATGGAAGTAATGGATGTAATTAATCTCTTTGTTTCTCTGGTATTTTATACTGTACGTTACTCTTCCCTCACCTTTCATCTCTGTGCTGCAAAACAAATGAAAAGCAGGAAAGCTACAAGCCCGCTTGCTGAACTGAACTGAACTGAACCGATCTTAGCTGAACCGAGAACGCCATGCGATACGGACATCCATCTTGAATCCAATATACAACTCTCCCTCCCCATCCACATCCCGCTTCATCCCACTTCATCACCCAACCCCTACACCTAACCCTCCTCCTCCAAAAACCCCATAATCGCTCTAATCCCCCCCGCCCCAAGTCCGCCCCTCGGATAACAAACATACACCGGCTCATTCCTAACCCCCATCTTCTCCCTAAACTCACTCTTATTCGTGAGTTTAAACTGCTTATTAATAGCCTCATACGCCTTCCTCAACGCCTTCGTCTTCGTCTTCCCCAGATTCCTCCCCCCCTCAAGCGTCGGCATCGCCCCGGTTCCAAATGTAACCTGTTTACACTCCGGGTCTGCGGCTGCGACGTTTTTCAGGGCGTGGAGAATTAGGGACTNGATGGTTCCTGAAGGGGCACCGGGAAATTCGAGTGAGAATTTTACTTGGTAGCCGTTTTGGGGCGAGAGTTGGTGCAGGACGACGATGGCTTGGATGGTGCCGTCGGGGGTTTGAGAGTAGTAATAGCGACGGTGTTCTTGGTCTACCCAGGGTCGGATCTGCGTGAGATGGACCTGTGTGCCTTTTCTTCCCTTTTTCCAATCTTCTACCCTCGCGTCGATTTTAGCTTTCAGGTCTTCTGGGATCGGTTCCCCGAATGGGAGGTCGATTTCTTTCACGCCTTCAGCTTCGGCGTGGCGGATCTTGCGGGCTAGGTCTTTGTCTTTGGAGGCTGGGTTGTTGCGGGGGTCGGTGCGCTCTTCGGCGATGCAGCCGAGGGTGCGCCAGAGGAATTTCTCGCCGAGGTATTCTTCTATTTGGGGGCCGGCGATCATCCAGAGGGGTTTGAGCTCTTTGTGCTCTTCTTTGAGGAATTGGAGGTACGCGGAGATGATTTGCGGGTATTGGGATTTGGCGCAGAGGGGCTCGCCGACGGCGATGGCGAAGTTGTTGTGTACGATGTAGCCTTGGGCAGCGCCTGTCGAAGGGTGGCGCCAGACTTGGTAGCGTTTGTCCAGCCAGGAGGTGTTGGCTGCGTCGCCGTAGTTGGCGATTAGCTTTTCCAGGGGCTGGAATTGGTGTTTGCGTTCTGTGATTCCGTTCATGGCTTCTTCTGAGGTGGCTTCCTCAGGGTCTTCGTAATCTTTTGCTTCCCATGGTGGGTTGGTAGTACTGGCATCCTCGTGACGAAGCCTCATTCTTGGTGGTTGTGCTGGAAGAGACTTCGGGTCTCGTGGGAAGAGAGATGCCAGTCTGATGTTGCCAAGGTTGAGGAAGAGGTATGTAAGACGTTCAAGACCAATACCACAACCAGCATGAGGTGGAGCACCCCAACGGAAACCTTCCAGATACTCGATCATGGTCTCTGGGTGAATTCCCTTGGCTTTCAGGTTCTTTTCCAGGAACTTGGCATCGTGGATACGTTGACCACCAGACAGAATTTCCTGTCCTCTCATGAAGATATCAAAAGAATTGGTGTATCGGTTGTCTCCAGGATCGGGCATAGTGTAGAATGGTCTCGCCGAAGCTGGGAATTTGTCCAAGATATAATAATCCGTCTTGTACTTTTCCCGAACAATAGCGCCTAGTCGAATTTCTGCTCTGGTAGCCAAATCTTCGGTATCCTTGGGAGGGTTGCCCTCCTCATCCACCCAACCATCTTCAATCAGAAGCTTGACACCATCGGCAAACTTAATCCGAGGTGTTTCTTCCAACCACATAACTCTCTCTTGTGGGTAGAACTCGGAAATGAGATCAATTTCTGGTTGATACCGCTCATAGATCCCCTTCCACAGATTCTTGAACATTCCATCAATGATGTCCAAAGCCTCGTGGTAATGCTCCTCCAAAGCCATCTCCAAATCCAGTCCAGTGTACTCAGTCAGATGTCTTGGTGTGTTACTGTCCTCAGCACGGAAAACTGGTCCAACCTCGTACACACGCTCGAAATCTGCTGCAATTGCCATTTGCTTGGCCAACTGGGGAGATTGAGCTAGGAAAGCAGGTCGTCCGAAATAGTTCAATTCGAAGACTGAAGCACCGGATTCTGTAGCACCACCTTGTAGCTTTGGAGTATGGATCTCAATAAAGCCTTGACTGTCGAGATATGTGCGGAAAAGGTTGCAAATTCCAGACTGAATGCGGAAAATTGCTTGTGAAGGGGCGGTTCGTAGATCAACAATACGATTGTTAAGACGAACTCGTTGGGGAAGGGATCTTTGTGATCTGAAGACATCCATACTCGCTGTAGAAATTAGCATAGTCCTCTTGACTGACAGATCAATACTTACTTCTGCTCTTGTCCCCAGAAGCCCGTCCAATTGTCGACCTCCGAATGATATCCGTAGAAGCTCGAATCATGTCTGTAGACGACCGTGGAGTTCCTACCTTCGGCGTATCCTTAGGGGTATCCTTTGGAGTATCTGCGGCAGAAGGATATAACGAAGATTCCGTATCATCATCATCCTCAATATCATCCCTATCCCGATTGATATTCTCCGCATCATACACCGTGAACGGGACATGCTCAGTCAAATTCCCCACCTTGTGCACCTCATATACCTCCAATTCGTAATCATGAACCGTCGCATTCTTCACCCTCTTCATAGCCTTCCGCAGCTTCGCATGTACGACGACGATCGTTTCGCTGGGGTAATGCTCGACGCTTCGGACCATCTGTTCGGAAATCGTGCCTTTGTTGTCTTCATCCTCTGCGGGAAAGGTTAGCGGGGTAATTTTTGGGTAACGGGGGCTGGAAAACAGACTTTTCAACTCCTCGATTGGCTTGAAACTCTGCAGAACTCCTTGGATGGTCATAGTTTGTTGGCGAAATACGATGAATACCAATTTTGCACTCAATCGGCGGAGGGTGTGAATTCGAGCCCGGAATGAAATAACGGTGCCCTCAGTCTCTGCGAATCGTCAGCCACATCCTAAACCCCCAGAACGTAAAAACGTACTTTCAAAATCCAGATTCTTAAACAAAATCCGGTTCTCGTGGTTCCAGTTCTTGCTCATATTCATGCTGAATGGTTTATACAATCTCGTCATATCTGGGGGTCCTTCCTCCAAAAACTTCTCGTCTTCTATTCTCGCCAGTGTCTCGCGCTTCCTCGTCTCTGCCTTCGCTCGCTGCTTATCCATACTTCGACGTTCTTTCTCCGCCGCAATGATTTCTCGACTCTGGCGTCTAGAATCCACGTCTGCGCCATTGACGGCCTTGCCATTCCCATTGATCTGACCATTTTGTGGGGTGCTTGACCCGTTCGTGGAGGATTTGTTGGATGTAGAATCGGTGTCGGTTTTAGTGGGATGGGAATCGCTGGAAAGGTTACCGATGTCCTTCAACTTCTTAAATGGCTTCTTGAGAAACGACATGTTGACGACCGCTCGTGTATCCTGGGTATCTGGGTATCTGGGTATCGCTTGGGGGAAAAAGAGAAGAGGAAGAGGGTGTCGTCGGCAGGAGTCGGTCTCTGTTATGTTTATGGCGAGCGGGTCTGCTCTGCAAGTAGCTGATTAATCACTAACGAACGTCAAAAGCCAGTGTTTGCTGGCTCTGCGGTCTGGAAGGGCTGATTGTAGCCAATGCAATGGCGAATGAGCATTCGAGGTACGGATCTCTCGGAAGCTATTTGTTTGCCGATCGCGAGTTTGCGGTAAGGCTGGTGAGACCGGACGGCGACGGTGAGGTTGACGGGCGGGGGGTTCAATCAGGTCAGAAGCCAAAAATCTGGACACAGGTCCAGTGGAATTGGGATGAATTGATGGAATTGAATGAACTTGACCTGACGGGTGAAGAAAAGAGAGGTCGGACAACCGTGAAGATAAGAAACATGCAATGCACTGAAAGCAGGAAAGATAAGATTACACTGTCCAGGCTTTGCTGATCTCTCCCGGCTATTCCCTGATTCTGGTGCTCTGGTGTCACAGATGTCAACAAGCAGGACCTGGATGCACGTAACTTCGTAAAGTGTGGCTGACCACGACGCGGCCGTATGCGGGCGTTGGTGTTGGTGGTGTTCAAGGTTTCACTCTAGAATTATTTTGTGATGTCACTTTTCTTTGCGCCCATTCCCACGAGCCACGTCCACCCTCGCTCGCCCAGCCTGCTCCTCCACGTTGCAGAAAGAGGGTCCATTCCAAGGCCCGCTACCAAATCAGAAGCCTTCCAAGTCGACCTCCCGCGCCTCATCCTCGGCAACGGCTGAGCACCCAATCAAATTGCTTGTGCTGATCGGACCTGTCTCGACTCATGTCCACCAAAAGCTGTCATGTCAAGTCAAGCACTCACATCCATCCAGTCTCCAGCCTGACAACCAGATCGCTCATTCCCACGTCATCGCGGCTGGATCAACAAGAAAATAAAAGAACAATCCCATCCTTTTAATAAAACTCTTCTCGAAAAATCTCCATTCGCATCCGGCTTGTCCCATACCTTGCTCCCCAGGACCCTTCCAAGCGCCGAAGATGCCGGAGCTTAGGTCCGCGAGACACCAGTGCTGTTGCTTGCTGCCAGCCAGGTTCAGAGAAAAACCAGACGCGGTCGGTCTTGTTGAGGCTTGATCTCTTTTGGCTTTTTTCCGTTTCATGCAATGCACAGCGATGATCGCGGATTAGTCAGGGTAAATACGGTAGCTGTGGCTCAAAAACAGGGACAGGTGCTGGGCGTGCATCCTGACTCTCTGGGCGGCATGAGCAAGCGGGTGGTGGCGGCGGTCACTTAAGCGATATCTTTAAATGGCAATGGGTCACAAAGCCACAGTCACACTGTTGCTGACATGACAATTGAACTCTTCAACCGGCCTTCCGGTACTATAAGGTTTGGAGGTCTGGATGATGTTGATTATTAAGAGATGAGGAAGCAAGATCACACGCTTTAATCACACGATCTTTGTTCGGAAGCTGGAGAGTTCTTGTTGAATAATGATTTGATATTGGGTCGGGGGGCCCGAAACGGATCTTATCTCGACCGAGATCCGAGTGAAGATGCCGTCATGGGCCGATAACAATGGAATGTCCTTCTATGCCGTCGCCGCCTGGTGGTCTCGTGGTTGTCAGGTTGGAGCCGTGTGTGTTTTATTTCCTCCTCGCTCTATTTGAAGTTCTTCTGATTTGACATTCTGGGACTCGCTGCTTTCCAGGCTGACTGAAGAAAACTCGCTGATCATGTGATCATGCGTTCTGATATCCTCTTGGCAACTCTTGTTCATGTCCTTCCAGGATATCTGTTCATTTGTGGACGTCCAAGTCTTTCCTTTCTCTACCAATGGGCAGGGTCTTATTCTTTGTAGAGGTTATGGGTTCTATGAGCATGCCCAGCGCTAACATCGCAGATTCCTCGCTATGATTTGTGTCCTGTCTGCTCGATTATGACAATGAGAGGCCGAATATCAGCTTCCCCAAGAACCAGAGAATTGTTTCTAGCATCTACCCTTATTCCTGCAGCTTTGACTTCTCCTTTTAGCCCAAACATTCAGTGTTCACTTTATCCACAAATCCTTTCAACTTCGCTCTCAACACTCACTCTCGCTATCTACCTAAGCTAGAGCTTTGTCCCTCTTAGTGAGGGTCTTAGCAGTTTCCTGGCAGGTACATATACAAATGTCATACCGACTACTGTATAATACAACCTAAGAGCTGAGACTCAAAGCCCGGAAGAATGGGAAGTGCTCCTGCACTCCGGCGAAGCAATCTCTCTGGCTTACGCATCTTAGAACTTTACTCCAAAGATACGATTATGAACGTCTGCTGATTATAAAGCTCATAAGTACCGCTTGGGTTCATTGATCGCAGAACCGTGAGAAGGAAGCCGTTGGGAGTGAAGAGAATGCACATGTCGATTTTACAAGAGTAAATGCAAAGGCAGATCTTGATGTTAGTGGGAGTAGAAAATGTTCACACCTTGAAGCATCTTTGTTTGGTATTGAACTCCCACTAATCATTCAGTTGCGATCAGCTTCACGTGAATTTAGATACCGCACTTTCGACATCTGTGTATCTCTTGTCATGCTTACTTGACAATGTACCTAACCCAATTATACAAAGCAATGTCAATGCTTGGAAGGGGAAGTGAGGCTTAAACGTTAACAGGCAGCTTACTACTTCCAGGATTAGAAGAAGCAGACTTGTTCCATTGCTTAGGAGAGCATTTATTGAAGTAGTCAGCTATTGATTCACATGGCTTGATCAGATTTATTAAACTAGTTCCACATTGTCGATGATTGGAAGTCATTGAGAATATATCGCGATTTGACAACAACAAGATACTCGCATCCGACAGCGCAGAGTTGGAAATTTGAATAGCGTACTTAAGTCACTAGTTTCATCTAATATTCTATAGTGGAGTCGCCCCCTATTTTGAAAAAAGGAGTGACAGATTCAGATCTCTAGAAACGGCCCCATGTTTAAAGAGCAATTTCATAGATTATACAAATGAATGATGTAAACTGTGACCAGATTTGACTCGTTATTGGCCGCCCACCTTTATTCGATCCATATTATTCTTTTCTTTTCTTCCACGGCGATATATAAGCAACGACGCCTTGGAGCAGGAAGAGTAAAAGAAGATCTCACTTTCGACAGAAGACCTATGGTGTGTAGCGACTGCGCTTGTTGAATTTTGATGCTCACACGAACAGAGAAGGGCGGAGCCAGGTCATCAGATAATCAAAGAAGAGTGTAACAGAGCGAAGATCCACAGTAGTAAGATATGGCTGAGCACCATTTGGGTGACTTTCTCATGCCACAGACAGATGGATGACGGTGACAACACTCGGGAATTTGACAAAAGCATCACTCTTCTTTGTTATAGGTCATGATACTGTATGACGACACAGAGATTATCATTTCCAGAGACCAATCTCGATATTCTTTCTCAAGAATGCTAAAAGAGCAAAGTTGAAGTGTCGGGACCATGCAAGCCAACCACTCCATCAGACATCTTCCTTCTCCATGCGATGGACTGCTGAATGCCAATTTCTCTTCCGGGGGATTTTCTTCTTCTTTCTTCGCGAATCTTACACTGCCTATGCTAACGTTGTTACATTTTTGCCTGTTTAGCATCCACGGACTGCTCACTTGTTTTTGCAACCACAGGCAGCTCCAGCACGAAGTCCGACGATAAACATTCACACGATCTCGGCTCATCCCGAAGTGCAGATCGAAGGCGGGTAGAGGCTCACACGCCACGGAACGAACATGGCGTGACACTGCATCTCCATCAAAACGTGAGCTGTTGCCTCAATCCAATTTTCCCTTCAACTCTCGGGACCTTTCAATTCTTCCTGGTAACGATATGAAAAATACTGGCATGTTGCTAAGCGCAACACTTTCTCATGCATGCAAAGTTCAATATCACAATGCATGGAAATCCGATACTTTTCGTGGGGGTCGAAAACGCCTATATGTACGGACTTGCCTTCCGCTCCGGTCTGATGTTGATGAAACACTTCTCAATATATCTTTGTCACATAATTTGTACTCTTTTGAATTCCAGTTAAGATTCATCTTATACTCATGCAATGGAGAAGCCCAAGATTGAGACCTTGTCTTCACAAGCCGAGAAATCTGAACAAGCCAAACCCATCAAACGTTCCATTCCTACCCGTATTATCGACAGTTTCCGCCAGGATCCAAACCAACACGTCACAGAAGCTGGTGATATCGTGACTCTAAAACAACATCGCGAAAATGGAAATGGAAACCTAATCAGTGAGGCCTCGAGTAGTAACGGCAGCTACGATGTTGAGAGCGCGATCAAGAACGTAGCTATTTCCCCTCTAGCAAAGAAGTTGAAGAACAGGCATTTGCAGATGCTTGCTGTTGGCGGATCGATTGGTGCGTAATTCCAGACTCATGGTATCGTGTCATCGAGCTGTATATTTTGAGAACTGGTATACTGACCTTCAAATCTCCAGGGACCGGCCTCTTCGTCGGCTCCGGCAAAGCCCTCGCAGCAGGCGGACCCGCATCCCTTCTCATAGCCTTCTCCCTCATCTCCTTCATGCTGTATTGTACCGTCTACGCCCTCGGCGAACTATCTTGCCTCTACCCCATCGCCGGTTCTTTCAGCGCATTCGCAACCCGATTCCTAGATCCCGCGTGGGGGTTTGCTATGGGTTGGAACTACGCACTTCAATGGATGGTGACTCTACCTCTTGAGATCGTAGCTGCGGCTATTACTATCGAGTATTGGGATAGTCCTGTATCGCCTGCGCTCTGGGTAACGATTTTCTTGGTGCTGGTTATTACGATTAATCTTTTTGGCGTGGAGGGTTTTGGAGAGGCGGAGTTTTATTTTTCGATGGTGAAGGTCGTTGCCATTGTTGGGTTTATGTATGACTTCCATATCCTCTCCACCAATACAAAGCTTCTTGAGGAACAGTGGCTAAACAGGAATAGCATTCTAGGTATCATCCTCGATTGTGGCGGTGGTCCTAAAGGAGAATACATCGGAGGCAAGAACTGGCACCATCCAGGCGCATTCCACAACGGCTTCAAAGGCCTCTGCTCCGTCTTCGTCACTGCGGCATTTGCATTCAGCGGCACCGAACTCGTAGGTCTCGCAGCAGCCGAGACAGAAAATCCAAGGAAAAGCCTTCCAAAGGCAGTCAAACAGGTGTTCTGGAGGATCTCGCTTGTAAGCACCCCAATTTCTTCAAAACAAAGAAACAAAAAGATGAGCTCACACCCAATTACAACAGTTCTACCTGATATCCTTAACCCTCATCGGCCTCCTCGTCCCCTACAACGACCCCCGCCTCCTCAACGGCACCACCTCCGCCGACGCCAAAGCCTCCCCCTTCGTCCTCGCCATAACGAACGCCACCATCCCCGCCCTCCCCTCCATCTTCAACGCCGTGATAACAATCGCCGTCCTCAGCGTCGGCAACTCCGCCATCTACGGCTCCTCACGCACCCTCGCCGCCCTTGCCGAGCAGAACCAAGCCCCAAAATGCCTCGCGTACATCGATCGGAAAGGACGACCTCTCATCTCCATCCTCGTCACCAGCGCCGTCGGTCTGATCGCTTACACTGCCGTCTTGGACGCGGACTCTTCCGGTGAGGTCTTTAATTGGCTGCTTGCGCTGTCGGGTCTCTCGAGTATCTTTACTTGGATGACGATTTGTTTGTGTCATATTCGGTTCCGCGCTGCGTGGAAAGCTGCTGGTCATACGCTTTCCGAACTTCCATTTCGCTCGCAGCCTGGTGTTCTTGGGTCTTGGGCGGGAGCTATCTTTAATTTGTTGGTCTTCGTAGCGCAGTTCTGGGTCGGCTTTGCTCCGCAGGGATATGCTAGTATGAGTACGAAGGATCTGGTGGTGGGATTCTTTGAGGTTTATCTTGCGGCGCCGATTATTGTGGTTAGCTTTGTGGTGTATAAGATATGGTATCGGACCAGGTGGGTGAGGATAAGTGAGTTGGATTTGTTGACTGGTTTAGCATATGGGAAGGATGAATTGGAGCGTGTTGAGAGAGGGTGATCGGGCTGAGAGAGCAGAGTGGAGATGGTGGAGAAAGATCTATGAGATGAGTATTTAGATTCCGCTGCTTAGAGCTTGACGTGTTTTGGCACTAGCTTTTTGGCCTTCTGGGAGTCTAGATCATTTTGAATCCTCAAGCTCATCTTGGATAATTAATCCCGGAACTGTATTTCAAGAGTAGGCGAATCGAGCTTTGAATTCGTTGACCAAAACTGTATTGTAAGTCTATTGACAGCAAAGATTGACATAGCAACAATAACTTGAAATTCGAGAGCTGAGGGTCTAATGAGAAATGCACTTATCCAAAATGCAAGCCACTTGTCTTCCAAGCTGTCTTTGTTCATTCAGTGGGAGTACCAGTGTTCAGCTGGAGATAGAGATTCTCAACTAGTAGAGACAGCCATCTCGAAAATCGCTCGATATGTTATGAATAAGGACTCTCGAGCAGAGCTTATATATGAACGGTAAAGTTGAGTGGGGTGAATTCGATAAGTTGCAATGATGGCTCCGAGGTGGGAATCTAATAAGCTGGAGAGAAATGTGACATGAATCAGTGAATCAGAAAGCAGCAACCTAGGAAGTTTTTAGTTTTCGAAATATCTTGTAAATGAATGCATTAGGTCAATTGATTAGAGCATTGGCTTCACTCTTAATACAGTCAGCTTCAACAAGGTTTGCAACGAGATCATTAGCCTGTTACGAAGTGATGTTCTACCTGATTTTACCTTTCATTACTACTTCGCCCGTGACTTTCTCCAGTGGTTACAGATCCCAACTTATCATGCCCAGTATGGTGAAAGTATTTAATTGCTTCGCGTTTTCAGCCACCAAACACGTAACGAATCAATCGACCTGATTCACCTCCTGAAACGAATTTGCGTCGGCTTACTGCGTAATAACAGTCCTGGAAAGGCTGATTGACCCCACTGAGCACGCATATAAGCACACCCGCGTTTTGATCTGCAACATGCCCACCACTGGACACCAACAACATAGAAATTCTACTTCGCATAAGCTTACTTGCTGTGTCAACAAGCACTCTCTCACCTACATCCACCTTCGATAAACGCCGCCTACAGTGCTTCAGCAATAAAAAATCACCTTCAGCCGTCTCCAATTGCCTCAAAATATCCTACAAACAACCCAAAATGTCGGTGCCACCGATCTCGATCACATACGTCGTGCACTGTGGCGATCCAAGAAAGTTCAGCTTAATCAAGTCAATTTGTCCCTCTGAGCTCGCCCCAGCATCCCTCTCAATACACTCAAGAGCTTCAAGATTACTTCGACGCCCTTGCTCGAGCCCTCGCCGCCAAGAACACCAAGAAGATCCTTGACTCTAAGAAATGGACCTGTATCTTCTGCCACAAGCCCGCCGAATTGCTGACCAACCACAGCACATACAACCTCTTCAGCCTACGCTTGGCTCTAAAACAGCATATGATCCAAGCACCATCGACCTTGCAGTCCCTATCTGCTTCAATGGGGGGTTGTGCTCGACCAAGGCATGGGATATCGCTAGATCGGGTGAAGCTATGCATAGGCGGGTTGGAAAGCCGCTGAACCTTCAGACATTAGACTCGAAGCTCTGTCACAATTGTGGCAAGACTGGACTCAAGATGTGTGGTGGTTGCAGGAGTATCTGGTGAGTCGTCTGATGCTTGGTCTCTAGGCGACTAGAACTGACTTTCACTACAGGTATTGCTCAAAGGACTGCCAAGCTAAGCAATGGCCAGGTCACAAGGAACATTGCAAGCATGCACGGAAGTTGCGCAATGAGGAGGCTGCTGCTACCGGGGCTGTTGATTCTTCCAAGTCATAGGTGGGACAGTTGGGAGTGTTCTCGACGGAAGACCTCAATAACTCTTTGCCTCTTCCGCCAATTGCTAAGCGTAGATGAGCGATAAGGATTTGAATCTAAAGCACGAAGGATACTGGGATTTCATGATAGAGCGATGTGAAGGCGGCGACATCTTTGGAGAGGCCTGGTCGGGTTTGGTTGATCCTCGTTCAACATCTATCACTCCGTCGAGAGGCACAACCCGAGACGAAACAAAACGTGGTCACTTCAGATTCTACGGGCTCTCAACTCCTTCAAAGCCTTGATCGCCAGCTCGAATTCCAGAACAGTCATCCAACCTGCGCTTTCTCACAATTCCTGAACTAGAAACTTCAAAAAGTATGATCGCGCCATGGCCGTGTTCCTGACCTGAGACAACCACCTTCTTGTAGTGTAGACAGCATTGAGGTCGTACTGGCATTGGTCTTAACAAAGAACTCGACCAGTGGCCTGGATTTTAAATCTCGTTCGGCGAGAGTTTAGCTTCCACTTCCTCGGTCATGGAACAGGAGGTAGGTTGAACATCTACCGCAAAATTGCCAGGCAATATTACTTATATAAAGGAGAAACAAATTTCTGGCGAGTCAAGTATTTGAGAAGCAACTTTTGGTACATTGAGAAACCATGTCCCCTAGCTAATAGTGCAAAAATAAGATACTAATTGTAACTCAATATCAGCCAGGTATGAAGATGAAATAGACATTCCCTTAGAAGTCGCAACAAACCGAAGGAGGGCCGGCGCCTCCAACACTCATACAACATAGGGAACAACAAGCGCCAGGATTGCCTAGATCGCAAGGCTGAAGATTTGCAGTGCAAACAGGGAGAGTACATGTAAGAATTCCATCTGGAAACGAAGTGGTGAAACCATCTTGACATATGCAAGTAGTTCCCAAGATGTCAAGCTGTTGTCCAGGCGCAGGGCAGGTGAGAACACAAGGGATGCCAGCGGCTGGATTGCCAACATAATCGGTAGCACAAACGCATGTGTTTGACGGCACGTCAAGAGTCTGACTCGGAGAATCACAAACCACAGTTGACACACACACAAGTGAGGGACCAGAAGTATCGGGCGAAAACCCAGCCAGACAAGTGCACGTATTGCTCAGTGGATCAAGCACTTGTCCTAATCCCACGCACAGTACGTTCGAGATACAGAGGAGGACGTTGGTGATTGGATCAAGATTCGTGTCGAAGCCAGCACTACAGACGCAAGTATTCGAATCGACGTCTAGTATCTGGCCGATACCTGTACATATGACAGAGGAAGTGCATACCAAGGCTGCAGTAACTGGATCGATCTCTGTATCGAAGCCAGGTTTGCATATACAAGCGTTGGTTGTAGGATCAAGGACTTGCCCAACAGCTGTACAGACGACATTGGAGACACAGGCCAAGTTACCCAGGGGATCTGTGGTTGTGTCAAATCCCGTAGTGTCGCAGACACACGCATTGGTAGGGACATCAAGGATTTGGCCCAGGCCTGCGCAGACGACGTTGGAAACACAGGCCAATAACCCGAGAGGATCCGTGGTTGGGTCGTATCCGGTGTCACAGACACACTCGTTAGTAGGAACATCCAGGATTTGTCCCACTTCAGTGCATGTAACTGCTACGGAGCCAGTATTCGATGGAGTTGTTGATGACGAAATTGCTGACGGCCCTTCAGATGACGTTGGTGTAGAAATTGTTGCAGGCTCGGTAGACGAGGTCCCAACACTTATAAATGAAACCGAAGCTGAATGCGTTGACGAGGGCAAAAAGGTCGTCTCAGGAAGAGAGGTGGTCTCAGGTTCAGAAACTGAGCTTGGGGGATTTGTTGTTGTGACTGCAGAGGAGGTTAGCTCAAAAATCGACAAAGAAGTTATAGTGCTAGCACTAATTGGAACAAACCTTGAAATGAGTCTATAGATGAAGATAGCAAAGACGTCCCAGGAACTGAGTTCCCGGCACTTGTCAAAGTTGATTCTGGGGTTGACTCTGTAGTAGAAGAAAGCTGAGATGAGACAGACACTGAGCCGATTTCTGTAACAAGGGGACTCGATGTAGTTGAAGATCCTGGTATTGGCTGTGTAAACGGATCTGTCATAAATGTAGGAGATGACATAGATGACGGAACTAGCGATTGAGATGATAATGGCTGACAGATGGTTGCAGGAATGGCGTACAAAGCTACCGAGGTACAGGGCCCGAATTGTGCTGAAAAGACGACTTCGATGCCAGAGGCAGCAAGACAGTATTGAGCTTCACCATTCGCAAATGTTTCGTTGGCCCATCGAAGCTGATCTGCTATCAAGCTGAAAGTTGTAGATATTGTTCCCTGCGCCGAGAAAGGACTTGGACCGAATGGCTGTGAGATGACTCCGTTATTTGTTGACACTACACCACTGCCAGAAAGCAAGCGACCGTTCTCGATCGAAAAGGTAACCGCTTCGTCGCATGTGTTCGTGATTGTTCCATCAGGCGTGAGGTATTCTACGTTCTGTCTTTTCTTCAAAGCTTGACTCACTCTCACTGGTGACAGGAAGAACGATGTTGGGACCACATTCTCTGCTGTTCTTTCGACAATTTAGCATACCTGAAGCCAAGCACTCCCTGTTTCCAAACTCACTGGGTCTCAGTAGTCGCAACAGTAGTAACAGAAGTGACAGTAGTCGTAAAAGTACCAGGAACTGTCGTGATCAAGGTTGTCGGCGCATTCGTGATATTGATAATAATACCTGGAACACAATTAATTGGATGATACAATTGCAAGGCATCGCACGGGTTACTAACCACCATCGATATTGATCAAGGTATTTTGCTCGATATATGTTGATATCGCAACTTGGAAAACCAAGACTTCAACAACAAGGACAAGCTTTTGACTTCCCTCGGGACACTCATTACCATCTTGCCGGTCCAAAATCAGATCCGATGATGCAAGAGTGACCGCTAGAAGGAACCATAACGGCGGAAATAGCGAGGGGACCCGCATCATGAAGCTAATCACAAAAACTTAAAAATGGGTTTTCGGCAAGCGCAAGCTGTGCAGAGCACCGAGTCATGGGCATAGTGTTTCCATATAAAGCAGGACCTGTCAGCAGCTGTGTAGGGTCCCAGTATCTGCATTCTTCAAGGAAATGCGGAGCCCACGGAATACTGTCGGGGCTTGTAAAGCAGCATTCCAGAACAAAGACCCTTCCCAACTGACTGGTGCATTCCAAGAAAGCTTGGTGAACAACTTTAATTTCCACCTCCACGACAAATATGCATCTAGGGGAATCTGGTGCAGGAAGTTGATCAGATACTGAACCACTTCTACTTTCAACAATCTTTTGTCAATGGAAGTGACAGTGGTGGAGAAACAGGTTTCAGTCAAGGCGCACCTTGAATGCAGCCACAATTGCATCTAGATTGCTCTTGTCTCAGAAATTAGCGCGAGTGTGGGGTATATGTCAAGCTGATTGGGAATGGCAGGCGCGAGACATAGGCTGATAGCTCTAAAAAGCAATTGGCTCTGAAGTGCACCTGCTTAGCTAGAAAGAGCACCAAATTGGAGCCATAACAAAATCAAAATGGCGAATGATTCAGAATATAGCGCAGTTACCTTAAGAAGAATTCAGATCTGAAAAGCAGAAGCTCCTGTAGGACAAAACAAAAGCAATGTGGCAACGTAAAATTTCGGGACAATCAATAGAAGCTTAATCTAAGTTGTTGTCTGAAGCATCGGCCAGCTCAGTAACCTAGTAAACAATCCTATCAGTGGTCGGGGTTCCGCATATCGTCTGGCGAGATTTTAGGATCTACTTCCTCCACCTAGTCATTCAATTAGCTACTATAAGTATGTTCGAAAAGTCATCCAATAACAATCGTACGTAGCTGCTTGTGCAGCGACACTTCTTGCAACTGGGCTTGTGAAAGAGGTTGCCTCCCAGTACATCATTCCCCATCCCCTGACTGATATGTGCGAAACGACCTTTGCCGCAGGAGGATATGATGCTAACAATAATGAGATGGAATCTGTGTTGTGACTATCGGCTGGGTAGATGATGTAGTCCTTGACGAAGTTTTCTTCCGTAGCAGACCCCGTTGCGACGTTTTCAGAATCTTTGGAAGGTGAGGCAGGTCGAGCATCTGCCGCAGCATTGCCAGAAGCCTTAGAAGGGAAGAGAGTCTCAGAAGCCATGGCGATGATGATCAATCAGGTTTCGTAAGCTTGTATTTCTGTTTGTGGCATGAGCAACGTCGGATGTATATTCTTGCGATGAGATAAGGAATGAGCATCTGGCACTGACTAGCTGGAGCCTAATTCTCAGGGAGTACTGTATGAGTTCGGGTATTTAATATTAGTAATCAAGCGCCTTTCTGCGGCGGGTCTGTAATGAAGGACTCAATCTTTTTTCATGAAAACCCTTTTCTGAGTGCTTTAAATTTCCAAAATACCTTATGAAGATGGTTGTATGTTACTAAATAAGGGAAAATCTGGTGGGTGGTGATTGGAAGGGTAATGAAATCGATCGACTAATTCACCGGTGACAATAACCCTGCTTATCTTGCCAGTTGACTGACTCAGAGTACTAGTAATAGTTGAAGCAAGTGGGATAGGCATCGAAACTGTCGACTGGCTACAGGGCTAGACATGATTCGGATACCTAAAGCACAAATTGGGGTTGCGACATGTCCGGACGCAGTCAGAGACGATATTTCTTTTACATTTGGCAAGCGGTGAAATGCAATGGAGAGGAAAGAACACAAAATAATCTGAAAGTTAATCAGCCGATCTTGGGAAGTAGTGCAAGTCCGCATCCCATGACTTTGTGATAACAGCCAAGACTGGATACGAAAAGCGACAGAATAGCCGACGGGGGCTGGGTCAGTGAGGTTCGAAAGAAGTGTCTTCGCAAGCTGATGCGAGTAGGGCTTGGTGGACCTATATCCATTAATCAACACATCGGTTGAGCATAGATCGCCTTGTTCCAGTGTTGACTCTCATAGTCAGAGGATACGGATTCGGCTTGATGTTATTGGAGTTCTGAAATCACAGAAAATCACATTAGTTTGGGAGTGGAGGATATTGGCAGAGATTGGGAGCGTTACGGGCAAATTATTTTCTTTTCTCTATTTTTTTGGGGGGGCAAGGGATTGGGGGATTGAGAAAACAGAGAACGATGCAAAGATCAAAGATCATTGACCAAAGATCAGCGATCAGGAAACTCTCCGCAGCCACTCGAGCGAGGAACAAACTCCATCGACATGAGTGGAAAAGAGAATTTACCTGGGGCAAGTCATGAATTACTTACCTTTACCGCCCTGACCGCTGCCGCCGCCTAAGTTGCCACCGCTTGAGTTGCCGCCGCTGCTCTTCGAGCCACCATTCTTATCAAGAACGGAGTTAACGGCGGCCCATTCAACTTCGGAGGAATGAGCTCCAGAGTTGGAGGTCGATCCTTGCGCAGAGGAAGAAGTGAAAGGCTTGGCCTTTGGATCCATGTTGGCGGAGTAAGCTTGCGGGCGCTGTTGGCTGGGGATAACCACACCTGTACTAGGTTGTAGTAAGTGGAGTGTAGTGCAGTGAAGTCTTGTGTGGTGAAGTCGTGTGCGGATAAAGCTGTGCGGAGCTGTGGGAATGAATAAAGCATCTCGAAGGAATATCTGGAAGGGTATATATCCTTTGAAACTTGGTGTTCCAAGAAGCTTGATACAGCGAACAGGCGGGGGTCGCTGTCGACTGCGAACAATTTCACTACTAAATTTGGGAGACAGGGACAATGGGATTGTTTTGATCGATGTTCTTTGTGCTTTCTACCAGGGCGAACAGCTCTGGGCTCAGTCAGCAACAACTTCCCTTGAATTCTTCATGATATCTTTCAGCCCAGCCGCAATGGAGCGTCTTTGTCTGCCCTTCTCACAGAATGATACATTGTACAAATCTGGTATAGGGCTGACACTCAGAAACGTGATAACAGACAGTTCTGCTAGAAGTCTAATTCGATCTTTCAGTTCCTTTGAGGATATTGCACGTATTGTGCAATCATCAAATACTATATATTACGATCAGAAGCAGGCATATGCTCCTTTTCTCCCCAACAGTCTTCTAAATGTTACGGAGTCAAGGTACTAGAATGTAGGCACGAGCAGAAGGTTTGGGAGGCACTTTGAATGCTTCACTGAAACTAAAGAAAGAAGAGAAAGAAGTGAATGTTCCTCTCGAGAGATATACCCCTTAGCCTCATGCGGCTTCCTTGTTCTTGCATATGAGTATCCTGAGGCTCTAACAGCCATCTAACCTCAAATGTAAGTGTCCACACTTGCACAATTTCCTTCCTGATCAAATGAGTCGTCCTCGTCTTCACTCATATCTTCCCCGTCGCTATCTTCCAGAAGGGTCTCGTACTCACTTTCCTCTGATCGCTCTGATCCGCTGTCCTCCTCCGACTCATCCCCTCCACGGCCGATCGTCTCGATCGGCCTGCGCCGTCGCGTGATCCCTTTGGCCTTCCAATTGGAACTTTTCCTCCTGTTTCGTATGCTCGGATTAAAAATCTTGCCAAATTATCCCGAGACTCTACCCAAGCTGATACCCACCTCACGACAACGACAATCTCATAAATCACCTACAACTTCAAAATATCTAGCAACATTTCAGTCGATTCGAGCTTGCCCGTCGGGAATCTATCCAGCGTAGAGGTGACATCAGTCTCAGCCTCAACTACTGGCCTGGCTCACAGTCCTACGCTATCATCACACAGCAGGTCTGATGACGACGAGAGCGATGTGGTAGAGGAAGACCAAGGTCCTCGAGTGCAAATATCACTAGTCCCGGAAGAGGTAACCATTAGCAAAGGAAGCGGGCTGGAAAAGACAGGCCAAAAAGTCATCGGACCTGCTACTGAATATGGAGGTTCGCAGAGTTTCGACGGCAGTCCACCAATGCCTGAATCTGTTTTCTCCCAAGGTCTCTCACCAACTTCATCTGTCTTCATCCCCGCCGGTGAAATACCAATCGCCGAGTCCTCAGCTGTTATGTCGACTGTTCTCTCACCCACTGGCCCTGTATTCATCCCAGCAGAGCAAATTCCAATCCCAGCGAATGGACATACATACTCCAGGGGGTTATCAGCAACTGCCCCGATTTTTGTCCCAAGCGTGCCGAACAATGTCCCATACTTACTCTGTGTGGCCGATACTAGCAGGTCTGTTCGCCGTCAGGGATGTCTGAACCAGAGTCTCGAACAAATAGATATTGTGCGGCAAGTTGAGATGGATGCGAGGAGGAAGCACTTCGAGTATGTTGTCGACTGGATGTGGTCGCCTAATAGCGACCTTTTAGTGTCAACAGACCGTACGTGACGTACTCCCAAATCCTACTGAATGAATAAAATCTCTCTTCAGGGTTGGTAACTAAAAATATGACACTTTTGTAATATTCCCAATTAATTCTCCCAAAGCTCTTCAGAGAATAATGAATTTACAGTAAAACATTCCATTCGAACTGAACTAATTATCATAATGAGAACTAAGAAATAGTAAGCGAAAAAGATGCGGGAGCAAAGTCAAGAATCCATATTGTACCGAACATCTAAGGTTAACAGAGTTGCAAGATACAAGTTGATTTTACCAGTCGCACCAAGTCTTTGTGAGTCCGGTCTGATAAGATTATAATTATTGTGAATTGTGTATCTAAGCCAACTTCATAAATATGAGAGACAGAAAGATTGGATGTGCATTATCTCCTGGGAATCGCAGAAGGCGCCCCATATAAATCCTCCTCCTCAACTTCATACCCCTGCAAACTCAACTTCAATACTTTCTGCAGCTCCTCATCATCCTCGTCCTCTGTCGTCGCGGCACGTGCCATCCCTCTATTACGATGCTCTTGCTCCAAGAGACTCTGCTTCTTGATATACGCCAGCACAATCTCTTCCTCCATCTTCTCCGCTGCCGACTTCTCCCCTGGTCGGGCCCGCTGCTGCGCTTCAAACTCGGCTTGTGTTGTGCCTGCGAGATGGCCCGTCGTATATGAGGGGGGTTGCTGGATATCCCGCGAACTTCCTGCCACAGGTCCTGAGTACTGCGGTGCTTGTTCGGAGGGTCTGCTGGTGTATTGGTCTGCGGGAAGCTCTACAGCTGACTCAATTCCTTGGTCACCACTCCTGGTTCTGTGATCGCTTAGACTTTCTCTCATGACTTGCTTCAGCTGTCTTTCATGTTCCAATCGTTCATCTGCCTGTCTCTGAGCATCAGCCTCGCTGGCTGCTAGCACTTCCCGCCAATCTTTATCATCATCCGGAGAATCTGATAATTCGTGCCGCTGGCCTCGATTTTGCTGGCGAGACACATCCTCGCGAATCGCTCGCTCCATATTGGCGTCTTCTTCGGCATCTCCTCGTGACATCCCCCGGACAGACTGCCGAATGTTTTCGTCCATGTCGGTAACCGATGACGATTCATTGAGAGACCACGAACCATTCGTCACAAAGGTATAGCTATCTGACTCGGCATTTACTGACCGGGCGGAGCTCGAGATACTTCCATTCTCACGAGCACCTCTTCCTTCCATGTTTTGCTTTCGTTGTGTCTCCAGAACATCTCGCACCATCTCATCCTGATTGTGCTTCTTCTTGACATATTTTTGAATCAACTTCCACCGCTCAATGACATCCTTCTTTTCCTCTTCAGAGCTTTGGAGCCACTCCTCGTATCCCTGGGCGGTCCTGGAAGCCACGATATAATTCTGGACATTACTGCCGAATAGTTTCTGCACCTCTTTATGCACGCCTTTCATCATGTAACTCGGTATTCCCCAAAGTGCTGCGCCTGGCTTAAACAGAACTCCTCCGATGCCCTTCCCTACTCCTTTGGCGAAGCCAGTAACACCCTCTTTCTGTGCGCCTTTCCAAGGCTGAGTGACCAGACCGGTAACGCCATCATACATACCGAAAGCAAATTCCTTCCCTATTGCCCGGGCGCCTGACTTCATATCGGTGACTTGTTGTGTAGGGCGGACTGTATCGTCTCCCCAGAGCTTCGGCGCGTTATGGAATCCTTCCGTGATACTCACCGAGATATCCATAGGTGATGACAGGGCTGATTTCATGATACGACCGAGTCCTTTGTCCGAGCTTATACCCTTCTTGTTCAACACGTCACGGCTGGGAATATTGTTGGAATCACTTCGGCTAAGGACTCGTCTCGAGCTAGTGTTGCTTGTCTTGGTGCTCAATTGCTCCTGTAATGTCTCTGTGGTAGAGGTCGATCCGCTGCTCGAGCCCCGTGTTGACAGATCTGGGCGGGTAGAAGGGCCGGTCTGGCGATCCGGCATATCCAAGCTCGTCTGGCTTCTGCTTGGTGAAGTCATAGGACTTGATCGTTTTCTTGTCCGCGAACTCTCGCCATTGCTTGTCAAAGTCGACATAGATGCTTGGGCTTGCTGTTTTGAGCAAAATGGTGTGGATACGGCCTTCCAAGTCTCTGATGGGAGATCGGCAACTCCCATTGCCATGCTGAGAACAGCCCCGACAGTCGACGTGCTGAATCCCGAAAAGGGATCCGAGGGGCCTTCATCCGCGATGTATTCCTGTGCTCTGAAGAGTTTCAAGTCTTTGAAATCGAGAAGGTTTGCATTTGCCAAAGTGCAGGCAGCGAAAGGGCTGAGCCTAATTTGAGTGCGCCTGACACGCCACGCGGCAGCTCGAGATGGTGCAAGGGAACAGCGAAGTCGGTCAACTTCGAGAAATTGATGGAATGACTGAGCACCTATATCAGTGCCTCGCTCGGCTGCAATCTTACTTGCGAGCTCTTTAGCTCGTTCGAGACTTTCGGGTCTCAAACAGAAGTTGATAGCCTCTGCTAACCCGTCGGCTGTTAGTTGTTTGTGAGGGATCGGGTTCGGTCCAGCGCCCGCTCGCGCAACCATAGCGCCCCAGAAAGGTTGATCTCCGAAGAACGGAACGACTAAAGTTGATCTTCCTGCAGTGATACCTGCTGCAGTCGTCCCTGCACCACCGTGATGAACAACGCAAGAGACCTTCTGGAAGAGCCAGTCATGGGGGCAATTGCCAAGCATAAAGACGCCATCTGGAATCCGGAGTTCGTCGGCTCCCATACCTCCCCAACCCTTCGAGAGCAGTACACGCTGCCCCGTCATCTTCACGGCCTCGAATATGAGTTCAGTCATCGCATTCGGATCTTCCAAGACAATACTTCCAAATCCTATGTAAACTGGAGGTGGACCAGCATCGAGAAATGCTTGAAGATCCGGCGGAGGAGTATATTTGGAAGCCAACCCCAGTAGATAGAATCCCGATATGTTGATGTGTGGGCCCCAATCTTTGGGTTTCGGTATCAGTGCTGGAGACCAGCAATAGGTATGGGGAACTTTGAGACGTTGTAGCATGCCGGGAGCCCATACCAGACTGACAGGATCCAGCCCGAGGCACTTCGTGCGAAATCTGTTGATCAGGTCACCCAGGCCTTGCCACACGAGGACTTCGATCATGGCATAGCTGAGATAATTGGTAACATGTGGATCGGCATTGGAGGATTGAACGTTCGCCAGCGGATGTGGGAACGCTTGAGTCGGAGAATATGGCATAGTGAACATGATGTGTAGAGGTATACCGAGCTTCTCTGCGCAATGAATGTGTGCAAAACTTGGAGGATTGGCGATGATACAGTCTGCAACAAAGGGCCGTCCTGCACGCTTTTGTCGAGGGTTTTTTCCGGGAGACTCGGAAAGAAGGTCCTCGTCGTTGGGTTGAATGGTCATTCCATCACCAGCTTTGTAACATGACCGCCAACATCCTTGAATGTACTCACCAACATCCTTCCTCCTCTGTCTGATGTCGCCTTTCAGGACACTGCGGAAGCCTGGCATTAGTCCGGGATTTTTCACCATGAAGGCCATCAACTGGGAGGGGTCCCCGCCAATGCTGAAAAATTCAAGCCCATTCTCCTCGACAAAGTCTTTGAAGGTGGGATGCGTTGCCAGGCGTACGCGATGGCCGTATGTTTCTTTCAAGACTCTTCCTAGAGCGACGAAAGGCTGAACATCTCCACGAGAGCCTACGACCTGACTGAAACTTAGTATCGGACTAACTCATCAGCATAGAAGGATTGTGTGCTTACCTGAATGACTACATTCAATGGAGGAGGAGGAGCAACCCCTTTCTCGCCTCCCAGAAAAGGGGGAATGTACGGAAGAGGGGGTGCAGGACTATCCTGCGCATTCTGAATTTGTTGACGTAAAGCAGGATTTAATACTGTCGACAAGCGACGATTGAGCTGGTTGATGCGAATGTTCACTCGGCCATCGTCAGTAATGAGTGCACTAGTGCCAAGGCCATTCTTTTCTTCGCAGATCTCGCCATAAGTTGTGCCGTATGCAGGAGGAGGCAGCTCATCTTCAGCAATGTCGGGATTTGCGAGGTCAGTCTCCTGCAAGAGCGCTTCCTGTCTCGCGGATTGTGATTGGTCAATCTGTCCAGCAGCTGCGGCTTGTGCTTGCTGGATCATAGATTGGCGAACGAAGTTTTCTGGAGTAGGTATTCCCATATCTGAGCGACTTTGAGGTTGAGTGCCCATATTGAGAATGGGAGGCCTGAAATTGCCTCATCTGCGATCTGACACGGCATCGGTACTTGTTATATTTACCCTTTAAGAAGTCGGCGAGTTTCCGAAGCGAGAACCTGTGACGGGCCGTGGGTGACGCGGCGGACGGGTGCTATAGGTGCCAATGAGGCACAGCAGTGCAATACCGAACTAATATACGAGGTGTACCAGTAAAGTATCAGCCAAGCTTTCGGTGACTAAAGACTGTGGCCAACCACAAAACATACAGATTCGGACCAGCCAAGCTGAAGTACCAAGAGTACGTAAGCTGGCAAAGTCTTGGAGATCCCGCCAGTGCTGAGGCACCGAGCGACCCAAGATATATTACTCCGATGAAGGAAGGTAGAGAATGCGAGTTGAATACATCATTCCGTACTTTTGTATGAACTTTGAGCTATTTCCACAACGTCAGTTGGTCAGAAGCGGCCTCGCGCCACGACTCTCGCCTTTGTATGTCATTCAAGAGAGAGCAGCACTATGAAGTCTCTTGAGAACGACTACGTATCCTTTTTTTTCTGGTTCCATTGCGAAGACATAGGTAGCCAGATTTAACAATTAATCGTGCTTTGTGAGTTGTCGGATTTCCATGAAGCTTGAATCGCATTGAGTTGAAGCCGCAGTCTCTTGACCCGGCTACTTGCCATCATCCACTCAACCAAAGTTTCTACCGAGGTACAGCCAGGCTTTCACGAGGGGTTAAAGCTGTTTTATTCGTCTCGAAAAAGGATCCAGATGAATCACATCCATGTGTCCTATGCTCAATCAAGCGCTCATTGTATGACTAGGACTGACCATGGCCCGCCGCGGAGTACCGAGCGATCAGATCAGATTTGTTTAGCACCATGTATATTCGGTACTATTTATGCGCAACATCAGGATCCCAAATGCTTCGTCTACGCAAAGACCTTGGAACTTTAAGCGAGCAGATAGTCAACAATGAGATCCTCTAAGTACAAACACAAGACTTTTGGAGAGACGGAAGCGACATCTAGATATGTAGCGGCGGCTCGGGTACCGCGTACGCGGCCCGCTATGACCTAGTGCTGATCGCTAAAGCATGCCATATAACATGGAACAAGACATGGAGTCGCAGGTAACCAACATATTTTTAACTTTTCCACCTCAAAAATAGCGGAGATCTAACTTGGCAGTCCCAAGGCAGCAATTATTGATTCGCTTAAGAGTAGACTCAGGTGACACCAATGTGAATATTCGGCCAAACCATGAGAATTCAAATACCAAGCGCAGAGATTATATTGGTCCATTGAAATCCTTCAAGCAGAATCTTCAGTATGGCTACCGACATCGCAAAGACCCGAGACGAGATCCAGTCCGAAGTATTTGAATGGCTGAAAACAACT
Organism: Deltaproteobacteria bacterium; assembly: GCA_002685535.1. GTDB lineage: Bacteria > SAR324 > SAR324 > SAR324 > NAC60-12 > Arctic96AD-7. The sequence goes on along the minus strand of NYXK01000071.1, from coordinate 247,330 downwards.
CGCTACGCATCTACTTCGCTGGAACCATTGACAGGAGGCTCAGCGAACTTTATTCACAAAGCGACTCTGACTTCACCGTTGGATGATGGCTCGATTGAGGTGGTCGTCAAACATGGAGAACCGTACATGGCTGTTGCGCCGGCGAATATGATTAGCATTGCTCGATGTGTGAGTTTTCTTGGAGAAAATGCAGGGTCATCTGACTGACAGTTGATACAACAGAATATCGAAGCACAATGCTTCAAAGCTTTGTCAGACTTCACGGTTACCCAAGAGGTGGACTCTCATGCAACCGATCAAGTTGTGACTTTTCATGCAAGTGTTAGAACGCCAAAGCTGTTGCTTTACGACGACCTGACAAATACTCAAGTCATGGAATACCTTCCCAAATCCACGAACTTGAAAGCCTACATCAATTGGCATCTCAACTCGGCTGCTCCAGCTGAGTTGAAATCCCAATGCCACGCTCTGGGGAAAGCAATCGGACAGTACATATCAGCTTTTCACCACAACACTGATGCCAAGCTACGCGAGACACTCAAGGCCAACAGCCAGATGCAGAGCTTGAAGCATATGATTAACTACGACTGGATGCTTGATCGTGTTGGTCAATTCCCAGAAATTCTGGGGGACGCCAAGAGTATCTTCACGGCAGTGAAGGAGATGGCGTTAAAGGAATTGGAGCATGAGAAGGATTTGAAGATCACCCATGGAGATCTTTGGCCGGGAAAGTAAGTTGCCTTAGGCCTTTGATTGGGATTCCTAGCTGACCATCGCAGTATTCTCATTGCCGACGTATCTCTGCAACAGCTTTCTAGCGCTGAAACGCCCGTGATCATAACAGACTGGGAGCAAGCACAACTTGGCTCTCCAGCTCTCGACCACGGAGAAATGCTCGGGGAACTTTTTGCATTCCATTTGTTCAAGAGATTCGACAGCGGACTTTGGATCGCACAAGGATACATGGAGGGACTAGGAGAATTAGGTGAGGAACAGAAGTGGAGAAATGCTTTGCAAATTGGTGTGCACCTACTTGCCTTTGGACCAATTGCGGGGTGGGTTGCCGAAGATGAAGAGGGCCAGAAAGAGAAGGGAAGAGTTGTTGAGATCGCGAAAGAGCTGATTGTCAATGCTTGGGAGCAGAAGACGGAGTGGTTCAAGAAGGGTGAGGGGAATATGTTTGCGTTTTTGATTTAGCGAGGTGGGTAAGGGTATTGTCAATTTCAAGGAGGCAGGAATCAGTCTTCTTGCAGCACCTCAAAGAGTACACTCAAAAGACTGAAATAATCCATGACGTGATATGCCTTCCCTTTGTTTCCTCGTCAATTTGAGGCACTTCGATCTGAGCAAGCAAGCTTCAACCGAATTACCACGTGATCATATGGTTACTTCCAGGTTTTCCGAATTGTGGCAGCATAAACCACTAATCACGTATTCGATCAAAAGAGGTAAAATTACCCATGAATTAGACCTTCTTGTCCACCAGAAAACCCGCAATGGGCCGCCGAGTTCCCATCCCAGTTCACGTACCGTATAGGCGGTGCTTACTCGACAGGCTCTTACCGAGATGCCCGTTATCTCCATCCGCATCTCGTCCTACCAATCCAACGACACGACCGGATCCCATTCAACACGACATACCTTCCCTGTGCATTCTGCAAGGCACAAGCATTGCATTTAATCCAACCAATGCTAAGCTCCACAATTTCCAAGGAAGCTTATTCTCCACCAATACCTTCCAGAGAAAGCTTAGCAAAGCTTATCCATCCGCCGAGGATCAGCACTTCCGCCGCTAGGTGCGCCGCACCAACGCTTTTGAGAAGGTGGATAGGGGGTGGCAATTACAACCTTCCACTTCGGATCGCGAAATGCTGTGTGCTCAATCATCATGCAGCGTGCCGCTCCCAATCTGCCATTTCGAAGACGTGATCAGAAATGGGATGGAAAACATAAAGCTCATGAATGACCCCGCCGAGCTTTCCTCAACTCTTGTTTTCCCAAATCCTCGCGTCTCATCTTCGGAACCATGTTGATGCGCTCGCTTGTTGCTGTTTTGGCTAGTGGCCTCGTCCTCGAGACGTTGGCAAGTCCCATCTCCCACTCCGTCAGAACAAAGCGAGAGATCCCTGCATCGCACAGCCTGCATGAGCGCCATCTGCCTCAATGGGGTCAACAATGGACGAAGAAGTCGAAGGTTCCAAGCAGTCAGATGTTTCCCATGAGAATCGGCTTGAAGCAGCACAATCTTGAGGCTGGTCACAACAGGCTGATGGAGATGTGAGTACATCAATTCACCTGTTGACCGATGTTAATTGTCGACGCAGCTCAACCCCGGGATCTGCAAGCTATGGCGACCACATGACTCCAGAGGAAGTCATTGAATTCTTTGCCCCTCGTCAGTCATCTACTGATGCTGTAATGAACTGGCTTGCTTCGTCCGGCATCAGTGCAGACCGATGTGCACCGTCTGTCAACAAGCAGGTATTTGTGTACTTTTGGATCATCATTGGACCACGACACTGACAATCACAAGTGGATTCAATTTGATGCAACTGCCGAAGAAGCCGACAATTTGCTGTTCGCGGACTTCTACCTCTGGGAGCATTCTTCTGGTGTGCACGATGTGTCAACCGAGGAGTATCACCTTCCTACTCACATTCAAGAGCATGTTGATTACATCACACCCGGAACCAGACTCCGCCAGAGAAATGCAAAGATCAGCTCTGGTGATGAGCTGAACAAGCGATTCTCCAGCACATTGAGTGCTGGAGGCGCCCAGCCGTTCATTACAAAGCTTCCTGGTTTCCCGCAGGCGAATGGTACAAACTGTGACATCTATGTCACTGCTGATTGCACAAGAGGTGGGTTTGAAACAATTTCTGTCAGGAGATCCTAGCTAACAAATCTCCTAGTCCAGTACGACATCCCTGAAGCCAGCAAGTCTGCACCAGGAAACAAGCTCGGCATTTACGAGAGTCTCGATGTTCACTATAGCAGAGCCGGTCTTGATGTTTACTACAGCCATCTTTACCCGTATGTCCAAAATTTGACCAAGACTGACTCAGCCCGCTGAAAATTGTCTAGGCACATTCCCAATGGTACTTACCCAGAAGAGCGCCTGATTGACGGTGCCATCGGAGCGACTGAAGATACACCACTCTTCGTCACCACAGATGCTCTTGAAGCAGCTCTAGATTTTGATGCGGCGCAACCCCTCATTTACCCCCAAGGTCTCGTCCTCTTCCAAGAAGACGATGAGTACTATGAATACAATGGAGGTTACAATGGATTCTGGAACAGTGAGTACAGCGACATACCCGATTTTAAATTTTGACTAATTTTTCAGACTTCCTCGATGCCATCGACGGCAGCTACTGTACCTACAGTGCCTTTGGTGAAACCGGAAACTGCAAAGCCAAGGAGTGTCTAGATCCAGTCTATCCAGACCCAAACCCGGGTGGCTACAAAGGCCAACTTCAGTGTGGTGTGTACAAACCGGTAAGCTCTTACCTTCCCCACACCATTAAATCACAAGTTTAATTTCCCAAGACCAACGTGATCTCCATCTCCTACGGCGGAAGCGAAGCGTCTTGGCCAGACTACTACATCAAGCGCCAATGTAACGAATGGATGAAACTCGCCCTCCAAGGCGTAACCATCGTCATGTCCTCTGGTGACTCGGGAGTTGGCGGTGCAACTTGCAACGGTGCATCCGGCAAGATTCTCGACCCCGACTACGCCTCTTCTTGCCCATACGTCCTTTCTGTCGGCAGCACAGAATGGGATCGATTCTCTCCCTCCACCGTCCCTGTCGCTGGCCAGAAACTCAAGGAGGTAGCTACCGCAAGATTCCCAAGTGGCGGCGGCTTCTCAAACGTTTTCGGAATCCCGAGCTATCAGCGCGACGCTGTTGATGCGTATTTCGACCAGGTTGAGGACTCCCTGGGTTTCTCGGGATATCATCACTATGTTGAGAATGGTGATTTCAGCAGCGTGATGGGTGGGATTTATCATCATGGCGGACGTGCGTATCCTGATGTCGGCGCTGTTGGTGACAGACAAGTCGTGTACAATAACGGGTCGTGGTGGTTGGTCGGCGGTACTTCGCTCTCAGCGCCTGTCTGGGGTGCGGTCCTAAATTTGGTCAATGAGGAGAGAATTGCAGCGGGCAAGAGTACCGTTGGGTTTATTCACCCTGTTTTGGTATGCTCGCGTTGCCTCCTATCAAGCGAGACTTGACTAACAATGCCATAGTATCAACATCCCGAAGCTTTCACCGACATCACTTCTGGTAGCAACCCCGGTTGTGGAGGCCCAGGCTTCCCTACTGCTAAGGGTTGGGACCCTGTTACTGGACTCGGGTAAGCTTCAATTCCCTCCAATACTGAATTGCGTATTGACTTCCGTCTTTAGCTCGCCTATCTTCCCAATACTGCAGAAAGTCCTAATGGGTATCTGAAAATAGCATAAATATAGGTACATGGGTCTAAACAGGCTATGTATAATATATTTCCACGGATGTGACCGCAAGGAACCAATATTGTGTCAAGTACATAGCTGCCAAGGAATTTCAACAAAGCTTCACATGAAGTGACGAAGTATACAAAGAATATAATGTGTCTTTCCTTGACGCAACTAATGTCCAGAAGTTCTGCATCCTTCGTTATGAAGACAGACATATTCCTTTTGTGTTTCTGCACTCAAGCGCCAACGCCAAAACCTCGGTCTTCGCTATTAACCATACCTCCGAGCACCACGATCTACCTACCGGGGTATTTGTACCAAAACCAAAGTACAACTTAACTTCAAAGGCGAGAGCAGGAAAAAACATCAATACCAATCGAAAGCAGATCAAATGCGCTAGAATGATTCGATTAGATCAGAACCGTAGAACTGAAGCTGCATCTTGCAATTCTCAAAATGGAGGTAGTTGGAACCTCATCCCATCTCGCAATCCCTGTATGGATTTCGAGACTTTTGCTTGCACCAACAACAAGCGAGCGCCGTCCATTGGTCCTTGGACAAATGCTATCCCCAGCTTTTCGGGACCGAGAAGTTAGTTGCATGATGTGCCAGCTATGCCCGATCGGTACCGTTTCGCCGTTCGTAACGATATATCGAGGCATGCCCACCTTCGTTGATTCTGAAGCCTCTAACAAAATTCTCGATTTCGTTCGAAGGGATGCTGATGGTGGATGGGAATTGCTGGGACGGTAGGTTTGGGCCTTCTTGGCAACATTTCCTTCCTGTTATTTAATCTGCCTTTTTATCCAACCCTCTTTTCTTCTTCGTTGCTACCAAGTCGCAGCCTGTTGAACTTTTGTCCGATTCTCTTCTCCTACTTGTTTTCACAGTTGAAGTTTCGACGCACATCCTCCCAGCAAACGCGCCCAACATGCGGATCCCCCTCATGAGTCCATCTCTGGCTGCAGCCAGGAAGCCATACTTCTTCGCCGTCGGAGGCAGCTTCGTCATGCTTCAAATTCTCTTTCTCGCAAATCTCTGCTACCTATACGGCGCCCTCTGGAAATCTGATCATCGCATGCACAATCTTCACATCCTTATGGTCGACTACGACCAAGGCGCCATCGGTGAAAGTGTACGTCTCGCTGGGACAATACTGAAAGCCGATAACTTTCCTACAATATCCGAGAGATCGTCAGCAAATTTTATAACAGGAAATAATGTTGAGTCTGCGGTCTGCAGAGGGGACTACTGGGGTGCAATATATATCAACGAAGGAGCGACAGCGAATCTGAGCAATGCACTTGCCGGCCAAAGTCCAGACACCTTTGATCCCACACAAGCCATCACCTTCGTCTGGAACCAAATCCGCTATCCCACCACCGCCATCAATGTCTACTCCAACCTCCTTATCCTCAGCGAAACCGCCAAAGCCATATACCTCCGCACAAACGGCAGCACCGCCCTCCAAACACTCAACACCACCTCCCCCTCCACAGCGCAAGTCCTCTTCAATCCCTTCAGTGCAACTTCAATCAATCTCTCACCCACCCCCCAAAGCGCGCGTTTCCTCCTCAATACAGCATCCATCGTCATGTACACCCTCATGCAATTCTTCTTCATCCTCGCCTTCAACGGCATTACCACCACCTTCAATTTCTACACCACAATCCCCATCCGTACTCTCATCGTCTTCCGACTCCTCGCCTCCCTCTTATACGCATTCATCGGCGCTCTCCTCTCCTGCACCTACATCTGGGCTTTCCGAGAAACCTGGGATCTGAACGGCGTACAGTTCGTGCAGACGTGGGCGATTCTGTGTCTCGTTATGCATGTTAACTTTTTGGTGTTGGATGCGGTTATTGCGACGATTCCGATTAGTTTTGTCCCGTTCTTTACGTTTACGTGGATTATTGTTAATATTACGAGTACGGTTATGCCGTTTGATGTTAGTGCGGGGTTTTACAGGGTTGGATATGCGTTGCCGGCGCATGAGCTGTGGACGGTTATGATTCAGATTTGGAGTAAGGGTTGTTACAATAGGTTGAGCAGGGCGTTGACGATTTTGTTCGCTTGGGAGGTGATTATGCTGGCTGTGGATATTTGGAGGCAGGTTGTCAAGCGGAGAGCTGCAACGGTTGAGCAGGAGGAGGTTGAGAGGCAGGAGGAGGGGCAGACGGTTTCCAACAGGCAAAGTCTGTCGGGAACTGAGATCGAGGGTAAAGGTAAGACGGTGTAAGCATGTCTCGTTTGGCTAGGGGGGATGGGAAAGATGATCGATTAGGGTGTTCTAGCTGTTTTCTTGAATGTTGGCCAAAGCATGTTTCCACTCTTCGGACTGATACTGGAAAACACGCATATTTTTTCCGAGTTTTCAATGTCAAAAGTTGAGTAAATCAAGTTACTATCGTGATCCGATCATTATGTGAATTCCTCCCATGATTGCAGCTCACTACCAAATATGGGGAAATCGTAGCTAAGTGTTATTTGGCATGAGAATTTCGAATGCTTCAAAGAACTGGCAAGTCAATGAAGTCACGGCGTTATCCAAACACTGCAGCCCCGCTATTTCTACAGCACCCAGAGAGGCGAAGGGGGAAGTTGTGCTTTCTGGCTTCGACAGCTGCACAAAGCGGGGCAGGCATTGAAAAACACACCTCCTGAAGGAATCCTTTGCCGAGGAAGCAGGTAAATTGATCCTGAAGTCCAAGCTGTGCGCAGGAATAATCAGTCGATTTTCAGAGGATATGCTTGAGTAGGGATTTCTGGCAGCTACTTAATTATAGACAGCGGTGCATGTCCTCATAAACAACAAGTATCCTCATTCTGAAGCCGCAATTACGCTTGAACATTACCGCCTTTCCTAGGGTAGAGGTGGAGAGTTACTGAAGAAGACTCCATACAGAAAAGCATGACCCAGAGTGTCTTGGTTCCAACGATCGCTTCTATGTACAGTCCATCCACTGATTGTCCTCTCATTTGATGTAGAACTATACTTGACTAACGAGCTCTATATACTTTTTCCTCATAAGGTCGATAATCAGTGTCAGCAAGCCTAGATTTTATTCATTCTCTTGGAACCATAATCATTCGAAATCCTGTGAGTAGACTATTATGGCAGGATATAAAAGGAGCAGGATAAGTTCTCGCAAAAGCAGAGCACCGATACTCGACCAAGAGGCGTGCTCAAAGACAACCGTTGGGTACGCAATGTAAGCGAGATGTTCGGCAACATAGGGTGGTGGAACAAACTTAACAGGACTAAAACCTCAAGTTTTGAAGCGCCGGCTTGGTTCTATGAGGCGTCAGATCGCTCCAATTTGTATGCTCCCAGAGTGCTGATGGCTGATGAATGAGGTTGGCAGCAACGTAAGAAATGACAGCAGACTCAGGATCAGCAGCAGCACAACAGTCCTCGTCACTGTTACCTATGGATCTCACACAATCCACTACAATGTGATCCGAATTATATTACAGAGACATGGTGAACGTACAATTCAGTAAGTCAAGCCGTGCACATTCCACAGCTGGGAACGTCAACCCGCCCTCCATAGCCAGGTTCGCAATTCGCTTGGGGTATTCTAGCAGTCTGAGACCTAGGTGTACGAGGAGCCTTTATACTTCCCAATTCTAGCAATTTTCGCCCCTCAACATCCCTCTCCTTTAGCCCTCGCCAGCTCTCATCTCTTCGGCCGTTACATGTCACCCGTTGCCTTCACTCCCACGCTTTCTCCTAGCCAGATTAGCTACTCGATCACAGAGATATCGTCTCGAACTAGTAAGTTTCCAGGAAGGACTACACAGGATTAGCAGAGGAAGGTTCGAGGGACTGTAAAGTCCCCCACTTCTACACCTCGGCAGATGGAACAAACAACGCACTTCGCTTCTTCCAGGAGAAGTTGACTCTGGATACGACCTTGTCCTCAGGCTTCCTTGAGTCAACTAAGGTCTGATGAAAAACCTACCTCAACGAACTTTATATGAAAATAGTTCATCGCACAAGGTCCGACTCTTTACCCGTGGTAGCAAGCTTTCGGCGCAGCTAGGAGGCATGACAACAGCCAAGGAGATGGCAACAAAACTCTTCATTTCAAGGTGGGTGGCAGCTCATATATCGAACAAGCAGTGGTCCTTTGTGAACTGGACATGTTCCATGCCAGGTTGAAATTCTATCACCAATATTGCCTAGGCAACCATACCATACTATCCCATCCCTTAATACGGCCGAAAGATACTCGGAAATAAGTCCTGTCTTCCTTCCAAGGACACCGTGTTTACCAGAGAAGCAGCTAGTTGACGGCTCTATAGGTTTATATAATAGACCGAACGGCATGCATTAGTGAGTGTCTACGGTGCGGCATCTTGAATCACATCCATCTGCACAAGGAAGGAATGATGTGAGTCCCTGTTAGTTCACCTGACTGAACGAGGGTTTTAAGACCAACAGCTTGGATCTGCTTTTGGAGATCATGGATCGAGTATTGCGACAGGAATATATAAGAGGTATTCCTTCTTTCACAATTCCCATCTCCGCAGCGTTGGTGCCGAAGGATTGAACTTTTCAAGGGTAATCTGCATCCTGTTGCATATGTCTTACAGGGAATGACAGTCAGGAACATGAAAGTGCTTTGGGTATCTTTTAGATAAAATTCAGGAAGACATATTCTGCCCCAGTAGCTAAGGATTCAGTAGCAAATGAATCATTGTGAGAATGAGGGTTATGAAATGAAGTGATGATGATGTCGAAAGTGACAGTGAGAGAAAATATGACGTTGGCAGCCCGTTGAGGAAAGAGACGAGCAACCAGTATGTGCGAACAGTGAACGCAATGGAAGAATAGCTAAGAGAATCAGGTTGTGTGTGGAAGTTGCCGCGGACATCGGCATTTCTTTCGGAGCCAAATGACATAGGGTTGAGACGTTTCGGTTTGCCTATCGGGGTAGGATTTGATTCTTGGTGGCCTGTATATGGGACAGAATTTCCAAAAGCGGATGAGGTTCATTATCCATTTATTCATTCAGCTATATAATTATTTGTATAGAGTATCCATTCAATCATGTACTTCATTCCTCCAGCTCCTCAAACAACACTCACACTCCCCACAACCTTCAAATCCCTACTACTAAACCCCACACTAACTCCAAACTCCCCAGCTGGAATAACCCACTCCTGACTGCTCACATCCCAATAACTGAAATCCCTCCGCATCAGCTCAAAACTCACACTCTCACTCTCCCCACTCTCCAGCATCACCTTCTCAAAACCCCTCAACTGCTTCGGTGGAGTACCAGCTGGCGCAGAATCTGGATACGAGAGGTATAGTTGCGGTACCGTCGCGCCAGCCACATCACCCGTATTCTTCAGCGTCACAGTAATATTATACAGATTCTCCCAAAGCGCAGGATTTCCACCGGGCGTAGTAGCGGATTGTGGTGCTGGTGTGGCTGAGACATTCGCAGAAGCGCAAGATGACATTGCGAGATCGGAGAGCTCGAATGTAGAGTACGAGAGACCGAAACCGAATTCATACCTCACGGACATATTCTGCGCGTCGAAAAACCTATAGTCGATCTCGAGCTTCTCTTCAAACCACGCTTGCCAGGCATCTGGATCGGTGGAGTTGACAGCCGTGGTAGGCAAGCCGTTATAATCGTCGTTCGAGAGAGCGATGGTGTAGGGGAGTTTACCCGAGGGGTTGACGTCGCCGTAGAGGATGTCGACGATTGAGTTTCCGGATTCCTGGCCAGGGTAGTGAGCGGCTAGGATGGCGGTGACGTTCTCATGGTCGGCCCAGGGCAGGTCGTTGATTCCCGAGGAGTGGGTGACGACGATGGTGTTGTTGCAGTAGGAGGCGACGGATTCGACGACGTCGTTTCCGTCCCAGTCGAGCTCGAGGGAGACGCGGTCGGCGGCTTCTTCGGCCCAGGTCTTGAGGAAGACAAGGCAGACGGAGGGGGTTTCGGGGATGGCGAGGGTGGAGATGTCGCTGGTGGCTACGAGGGTGTTGTTAAGCCATTGTTGGACCAGAGCGCCGTCCTTGGAGGCGCGAGCCTTGATGGCTTCGAGGGGGGTGATGAGGTAGGTGAGACGACCGGTGCCGGAGCCACCTCCTGCGACAAGGGTACCGTACTCGAAATCAACCTGGTTGTAGAAACCTTGAGTGTCTTCGCTGGCGTCGTTGCCGAAGACGGAGATGATTTTGGGGGACTTGAGAGGAAGGGCGTTGTTCACGTTCTTGAGGAGAACGGTGGATTCGGCTCCGTGCTTGCGGATGAGGGCACCATGATCGGCGCGAACGTCACGGCTGCGGGTGCCATTCAGGACGTACTCACGGACTGTAAAACATCAGCATTGAACTTTTGACGCAGAGGAATAAGCAACAAGGGAAAGTACTTACACCAAGTATCCTTTGGAGAGAAAGTGTTGAGGTCAGCAGACGATGGATCGACAGTTGGGTAGTCCTTGTCTTGTCCAAGGAAGAAGTATGGAGTCATGATACGAATGACCATATCATCAACACGGGAAGCATCCAGTGTGCCATTGTTGACAGCAAGGGTGACGTTTCCGCCAAAGTCAGATGCCTCGCCGAACGTCAGTCCGTAAAGACCAAGACCACCAGGCATGTTCATGTCCAGACCAGCCTCAATGGATGGCACACCAGAGTGGGTCGCACCCCAATCAGACATGACGTATCCTTGGAATCCAAGTTCTTCCTTCAGGTAACCGTTCAGTGCCTTGGAGTTCTCGCAAGCATAGGATCCATTCAGTCTCTGATAACTGCACATGACACTTGCAACGCCAGCACGAACTGCGTTCGCGAATGGCCACATGTACAGCTCGTGCATAGTTCGATCATCGATGTTAGCAGAGATGGATTCCTGAACGATAGAGCCGTTCTTGTAAGTTGGGTTTCTCTGTGTCTCTTGCTCGTTACCGATCCAGTGCTTAGCGCACGCTTGAAGTCCATTGCTTTGGAGTCCAGTGATGGTCTCCTCCATAGCAACACCTGTCAAGTATGGGTCTGGAGAGAACCCTTCCCAGTTTCGGCCAGCATAAGCAGAACGACCGAGAGGACCTGCAACAGGACTTTGAATTTGTCAGGAATAATCTTTGTATGGTGAGGTGGGTTGGCTTACGAAAGAGCAACTTGGGCACCCTTCCCTCTGAACTCAGCACCCATAGCAGCACCACGCTCGTACATCAACTTGCGATCGAATGAAGCAGCGGTAGTAACACCAGCAGGGAAAACACTTGCATAGTCCACAGTCCGAATAGCCAATGGTCCATCTTGAAGACAGAGACCACCAAACCCAAGACGAGGAATAGCGACGATGTTACCAACACATGGTCCTGGTTTACCCGTGACCATGTCTGCTTTCTCGGCTGCAGTCAACTGAGCAGTGAACTCTTTCGCCTTCGCAAGAGCTTCTTCCCATCCACCAGCGCCTGTGGCATTTGCTTGGAACTGTTAGCTGGATTTGTCAGGCGACTTTCGGAGAACATACGTGATGGGTAAACTGCTGGAGAGTGTCCATATTGACCAAGAATGGTAGTGTTCAGTGGCTGCACAACAGCAAGAGCTGGTGCGAGCAGAGCAGCTGCCGACAAGAAGGAGTAGAGCATCTTGGAAGGTCGGATTGATGTTCAGTTTGCGACTGATGAACCGAAAACCAGAATCTCGGCATCCTGTCCACCTTATATATCCCCTCCGCCCGCAAGTTTTAGCAAGCAATATCAATGACATCTTGAATAGGAGCAAAGTGGACGAGGCGTTCTGGGCTTGAACCCTTGATGCTTGAATCGGTCCGTCAACACGATGGACATGCTTGGTATCCCATCTTTGCCGGACATTAGCTGGCCCCAAAAGCACGAGATCTCTGCCGAAGTCAACGAACACATCGTCATGGAGCGGACCGCCGATCAAGAAACAAAATTATCTAGCATCAACAGCCGACGATTTCCCGGTCAAGATCCACCTCTTGTCAACATGCGGGGGCGACAGGCGACGCCACAGATCTGGAAGTGGGGAATGGGGGAGCTGGGGATGCATACGATTGGGAAGTGGGGTTGCACGTGAGGACAAAAGGGCCGACCTCCAATACCCCGCTTGAGGATAAAGTTTTCGCTCCCCCCCGCCTTCCCGCGTGGCTTGCCAGGAAAATGCTTCGACTGCCACCAAAAAGCCTCAATTCTCCCGCCAAGCATCTCCTAGTCTAGTTATGCATTAAATACGCATACGACTTGCATCCCCGAAGTTCTCCCTTCACTGCCGACACTCGCCGTTGGGAAAGCCCCTCACTTGGCTGGGATTGGTAAAGGGTTCGTCATCTCAACGGTGCCAGGTACCAGATTTTGACCAACTGGAGAGTCTGGAGAAAAGTCAAAGTACCGTCGGGACCAGCGTACTGATAAACACTGGAGTCCAGACGTGGGACGACATGACTCGAGAGGGGGAGGTTTGCCGAACACGCACCCGGCCGGCCACATACGCAATGTTATGGGGCATCTTCGGCCATCGGATGACAGTCGAGCGAGGCTTGGATGAAATAGATGGACTATTCTCCTGGACCCGGGTGGTGAAGAGCTCGTATCGAGGCAGAAGCTATAGATGAGATCTGTAGGGAAAAGCAGAATGTTGAGCTTGAAACGAATGACGGGGAACAACTCAAGCCAAAGCTTCATAGCAAGTAAGCNAGCTACAGTAGCTNAAATCGATCCTTGGAAAATGCTTAAGCCGCTTGTCAGAATCTTATTTCCAACCGAGAAACTCCTCTCTCTTCAAACAAAAAAGTGCGAAAATTCTGGTACTGTGACGGGAATCATCCCACTCCATCGATATTCCCTGATGCCTTGGCCCGTCTCCATCCTCAACTTCATGGGCATCGGTACTACCGGTACGAAGAATCCACTGTGCCATTGACTCCACTAGATGTCATTTGCCAGCAGAGTTCTACTCTTTACTTGAGTTCATCGCATGTTCGGGAGACTTGACAGCGGGCTGTTCTAGCTCTGAAAATGGAGATTTGAGAGTCCCGCAAAAGGACCGCAACGCAATGCGTGGAGAACGCTTGTTGAGCAGGTAGACGGTGTGGGCAATATAACGGATCCCGGGTGTAAGTTCTCCCGGGTCGAAGTCGAGGAGTGGGAGAGGTGACCCGGGGATATGGGGTGTTGTGAGGGTTGAAGATGGGGTGACCAAGGGATAAAGCTGGAGGGAAGAGCTCAAGTCTTTCATAAGCCACATTGCTAATCTACGACGTTCTCACGTGGCGACGAATCTGCTCAAACTTGGCGTTCCAGAGGCCAGAGATACTTTCTAACTTTCAAGAAGTCAGCTCGTATTGAGCTTTCGAGCTCGAAATGGGACGACTTGCAAGAAAGGACGATCCATTCACGTCACGTGCCCATTCCTTCATCCCTTCATCTTTCACTCGCCAGTCGCGACCCTCCATCTTCAACTTCAAACATTGCTTCACCACTTCACAAGACTCAATCGCAGCGTGTCTGTCAGCTACCAGCAGCACTGAAGCCAATTTAGTCCAGCTCAGTATGATTCATTATATGCATGCGAAAGGAGATCTGACTCAACACGACTCCACGAGACGCCCCCTCGCACACAAGCATGGCTCGCGAATAGTATTCCAAAATGTCCATCAAAATGCCTCTTTTGTATCCTGCAAGTATGCTAATATCTAGGCCCCCAAGCCATCAATCATTTTCAAGTACCAATGCAAAAGCAGCGACATCGATATCCCGAGCTTTCAAAACAATACCGCCGACCCCAACGGCAACCCAAACGCCTCAAGTAATTGCAATCAGTCAGCAATCCTTTCGCTGCCCGCCTGCCCCCAGGATCCCGACTCCCTCGCCCCCTTTGCGGTGAATTCGAAGTCTAGGTCTCCACTGAAAATCCGCCCTCAGATGCAACACTACCAGATTACGATTCATCCTACCAGCACTGAATCTCTTGCTTGCAAGGGGGCCCTGTGGATCGAGGTCGTCTCCGCTGGCTTGCTTGTCATGAGGAGTGTTGTTGGCTGAATCGCGCTCAGAAAACAATCTCGTCTTCTTCTGTTTGGTTTTGACGTTCTCCAGAGATGGCTTCCCCGAGCTTCTTTTGGTGGGAGTGCTCCCAGCGATGGATTGTGCCTTCTCCGAGTTTGCTCTTCGAAGTCACCAAGCTTTCACACAGATCGTCGAAAGTCCTACCAGCCGCCCTTGCCATCTCAACCACTTTCACAATCGGTTGCTTCCATTCAGGATGCTCCACCCTGAGCTCTACCAGTGCGTCCATCCTCTCGTAAATTACCCACTAGGTTTTTCCCAATCTGGTGACCTCTCGCTAGAGACGGACGAGCCTTGAAGTCTTTGCACCGAGCTCCCAGATATGGAGAGGGAGCTCAGCTGGCGGCTTTCCAAAGACTGAAAAGGTGCCTGCAGCCGCTTGGGGTGTATCGTCGATGCGTGGTATTTCTTGCGCTGGCGATGATCCTCGATCTCAGACCTTCGTTGGTGAAGAAGTTTTCGGGGATGCAGTCGCTGTATGCCCGTTGTCTGTTGGTGGCACAGAATCGTGATCGGCCGCGACGTTTCGTCGTGCTGAGGCCATTGCTGTTGGTCGTCCTTGGTTGAACTTGCTGGCATGGTGAAGTCAGTCTCTTCCCAGATCTGCGTTGTCTGTTGGAAAGTTGCAACTGTTGAGATTTGGGAAGCTGTCATACGGATCCATTTTGCCACTAGAAAGTGGCTGAATTTGGACCCAGACTTTGCAAGGAGACGAGGGAACGCGGGGTGGAAGGTGGGTCCTTCGCCCAAGTCTCATGAATCGATGAAAAGATTGGGCGTGCATTCCGGAATAGAAAAGTCTTCTGAGGAGCTTAGAAGTGATTTGTTCGCCAAGATCTATCTCCCATTCATTCAAGTCGACTGACCACCCAACGTCGAACTCGGCAAAAACATAATGGCAACCACACAAACAAGCGCCCCGCTCCCGGCCAAGTACAACGGCCCATTCAAACTCGTTTCCAGTAGATGAGCCGCGATCAACGGGCTGACAATACTGAACAACCTCCCCCAGAAACTAGCCACACCACTCGCCGTGCCTCTCACGGGCGCTGGGAAAGCCTCCGGTGTCCAGCCATATAACACGGCGTTGAACATCGACTGGAAGAAATACTCCATGAGGTTGAAGCCGATGTTGGAGGCTTGGGTATTCACGGTTGAGAACAGGAAGAGAGAGACGCCCATCATCGCTGCTGAGAATACCATAGCCCATTTTCGACCGATTCGGGGGACGTAGACCATGAGTGAGCCGAGGGCCACTCCCACGATACCGGGAAGGTAAATGATGACATAGTCGCGGTACGTCTCCGAGACAGATACGCTGATTGCTTGATTCTTGCGGAGAAGAATAGTGGGGAGGAAAGAGCCTGGTAAGTGTCAGTGACAAGTTCTGGAATTTTGGCAACAAAGCGATATTGGGAGGAAGGCCATACCAGCAACAGAAAACGCCCAGTAATCGAACGCATAGATAATCCAGACCAAAATCGTAAGCCTAGTAAGCGCCGAAGTCGAGAACAGGATCTTAATCCTCGCAAATTCATTCTTAACCTGCTGCATAAATGGCGGATTCGCAACCTCAGCACTCTGCGTAGGCACACTATCTTTCAACATCGCATCACCCGAACCATTCGGTGAATCCGGCAACCCAGATCCAGAACCATGATTCGCTTCCAAAGCCCGGAAATCATCCATGCTCAAGCGACAATCATAACCATTGACTTTTGCCACGTTATGCAGCACTTTCATCGCATCCTCGTCGCGGCCTCTCCCGATCAGGTATTTTGGCGATTCTTGGAATGTGAAGAGCACGAAGCGGAGGAGGAAGATGAAGAGTGCGATGCCGCCGAGTGTGAACATGAGGTAGCGCCATCCCATGTTGTCGGATTTGCTGCAGCAGGCTTCGCCTGGTGTGAGGGTGGAGGATTTACATGATTTGAGATCGGTGGCGCACGAGTATTTGGGGATGAAGCCGTAGGCGATACCGCTGCAGACGACTACTCCCAAGGGCTGGAAGATTGATAGGAGGGCGAGAAGGAATCGACGATTCTGCATCTTTGTTAACGTATGAAAGATAAAATTGGGGGTTTGAGACCGTACTTGTGGGAGAAACTCCAAGCAAATAGTCGTGTCAATGGGAATATTTCCTCCGATACCGAAGCCATTGAAGGCTGTCAATACTAAGATCGCGCTGTATGTATTTGGTGCACCGAGACATAGTCCAAAGATACACGAAATGAGAACAGTGCCATTAAAAGCCCATCGACGACCTGGCTCAAGTTAATTTATGGCCATGCTTTTGTCGATTAAACCCACCAATGATATCGACCAGAGTCCCCCAAACGAAAGCGCCAGCACAGAGACCGGAATTGAAAGCCGTGAAAATATTGCCCAGTTCACCACCTACAATCACATGTCAGTTTCTGCATCCGTTTCAAGATCGACATCATAGAAAATTGGAAACACTCACTGCTGAAGCCCAGCTCCTGCTGCAGCGGGGTAGCGATGAGCCCAAACGCCTGCGCCCAAAGCAGATCGAGGAAGTATCCCAAACCACATAATGACCAAATATACCACTGATATTTTCCCATTCCCATAGCATTCAATTCCTTGTTAATTAAGAGCGACTTCTTCTCGTACAAGGAGAGCTCTTTGGAATTCGGGTCCATGAGGACTGCTGGAGCATCGTCATTGCTATGGACGGACAGACTTGAAGGCCCTGAAGTATGTCAATTAAATGCATTTGATTTGCCAAAAGAGGCAGAATTATTTACCTGTCTTTGAGGTCTCGGCCTGCGCCTCTGCGTCGTCGACATGTTTGATGGAAGATGCACTCATTTTCGCCTGCAAAACTCCAAACCCATTCGAGAAAGTGTAAAATTAAGGCGTTCGTGCTTGAAACATAAGCAAAAAGGAGATAATAAATTCTAGAGGTAAAGTGAGAGTACAAAAAGATGTACAGCGTGGCACTAGCTGGAGCTGTCAGTGATGGTGCATTTCGTTAGTGTGGCGCAACCGTACAAACTCGTGGTACCAGGAGCATTAGCTCCGAACAGCTCCAGATGATATGACCTCATGACTTCGCGACGCGTCTTACAACCCCTCCTTCGGCACCGCGACTTAGCCAATTAACTTGGTACTTTAATCTGAATTGGGTTCTGTCGAACTTCAGGGGTCTCTTGAAATATGACAGAAATAAATCCACGGGAACAGCAGTTGTTTTGCTTCTGAAGAGGGATCGCAACCTGGAAGCGAAACGGAAGCGAGACCAGGCGATAATGGCAAATCCAAACCTTGCATTCAGGGTATCATCTAAGTAGCACCAAACAATACAGCCAGTCAGTCAGTCGCCTCTTATCTGATCTGACAACAAGATGTGATCTAGACTCGAGAACCATTCACGTTCCTCTTCAAAACATCCACAATCCATTTCTTCCCCTCCGTCCCCTCATGGATATGGAAAGCAGAGAGCAAAGGAAAACAATGCATCTGTTTCTCCCACTGCAGCCAATCCCCATCGACACCACACTCCGCCAGCTTCTCTCGAAACTTGATCGCATCAGGAGTCAGAGTATCGTAACCTGCTGTCACTCCATCGACTTTGATGCTCGCTTGCTTGAAGACGCTCAAGTCTGCCATGATGGGAGAGACTCGTGGATCAGAAGCTGGAAGCTCTGCTCTCCATCCCTCAGCCACTTCGGTAATGACCTTGCGACTTAGGATCGGATCGTGAGCCTCGACGACATCGATATCCGGATTCTCATTTCGCATATCCGTCGCTGGACACATGGCCATGACAGCCTCAACCGGACATGGTCCATCGGAGGTATTCTTCAAATACTGCGTCGCAACATAGAGACCAAGAACAATCGCGATATTCCCACCAGAAGAATCCCCAAAGAACGTGATGCGAAAACCCTCCCGCCTCGCTTGGTCGACCAGAGCATCACATAACCGTTCTAGATGAGGGAGTGCCGTCGAAGCTGGCGAGTTCGGCACCAAAGGGTAGCTGACGAGACTTATTTCGTAGTCCGGTAACATGCTAGAGAGATCCGAACATAATGTCCAATGTTCCTTTTCTGGGAGACCCCGGAACCCACCGCCGGCAAAATAGTATATCCTGTGTCTCGCTTCGGCTCTGCCAGACTTTGACAGGGTCTTGAATGTGTAGAGCCATGTGTTTGCGATCTGCGATTCTTCAATTGAGCAATCTCCTTGTGTTTTGCTCGGTGGTGTCAATTGGGGTGAGCCGCAGGGTTGAGGATTGCCGGGCTTGAGGATCAGAGATGAGAAGGGGTTGATGATTTTTTGAGCTGCGGCGTTGGCGATGGAACGGCCTTCTCGGCGGTCCACCCTGATTGAAGATGTCGTTGTAACTTTATTCATGGTTTCGAGTTTGACTTGTTTGAGTTTGGCTATACAGTAGGATATGCAGGGACTTTTAGTTTTGGTTATATGTGTAGGGATATCAGTCAGATAGACTTCGAGATTGATCTTGATAATCGAGGTGTGGATGATGACCTCATTTTTACTGGATCATGACCTTGGCGTTGGTGATAATTATGGGTGCAGCCCCGCTACATCAGGAAGTTACTGCTGGCGATCCATTTATATGGTGGAAGCAATTGAATGCTGAGATTTCAATGATGGCAGCTTGCAGAAACAAGGCATCGAGATGTGGTAACGATGCATGGAAGGCTGGCTGGCTACTGAGTGGGTACTGTCATCGTAGGGCTGAGACAAAGGAACAGACCTGCTGCGTCCAAGCTTTTGACGCAATCATGCATGAAAATTGAACCAATTACGAGGTACATATCATTCAACCTCTGCAACAGCATCAGAAATTCTGCTGGTTATGTAAAAATTCGACATGCTCGTGGCAACATGTGAATTCTACGTGGAACGAATTATCCAGAAGCAGAAGCAAAGAGGGAGACTATCAGTGGAATCCAGGCTCAGCAAGTACTACGGATACTGTCTATATTCTAAATTCGAACAAATTTGGACGAGTTGCCCGTTCTAGAGGCGGGACATTATTCGCTTGACAGCAACAACCCCGCCGCCGCATTGACAAAAACAACGGCTACACAAATGAGTCCGATCATTAGCTTGAAACCGTATCTTCAATGACTCCGAGACTCGGAAATTATATGGGACAGAAAATCACGGAAGGAAAAGCAGAAACTTGTGCCAAGACAGCATCAAGGTCACGATGCCGAAGCACAAAACCAAAGATGGGTACAGAGCACTTCGAACAAATTCACCGCTCAAACCTCAGCTTGGTACGAAAGGAACCTTTGGTATGTTATAAATTGACAGATACCCAGTATTCTATATATCTATCAAGCTGCCCTGCTTAGCTTCATCATCTCCCACCCATCACAGACTTGAAATGATGATGGGAAGGAAGTGATTACTGACGCCAACCGCTACGCGAAAGCGCAGCCCAATTGGTGAGCTCCCCCACCTGTTGGTAGAGGGACCCTGTCTGTATATTGTTTCATCCGACAGGGGAGATATTTGGAGATGAGTGCTTTTGTGTGCTTCCTCTTCTGTGTGTATGTTTTTTTCTTTTTTTCCTTTTTTAGGTTTTTCTGCTTTTTTGGTTCCAGAGAAAAGGTAGCTTGCAACAATAAATGACAATGGAGAAGGACAAAGTCAAGATGTATGATATGCTGAAGATCTTGAGATATGCAAAGTTGGCTGGTCAAGATGTCGATTACAGAGATTCAAGAGATATGGAGAGAATGATGGATGGAAAATTTGAATGATTGTGAGAACGGGATCCTGATTTATGTGCGTCCAAAAAACACTAGAAATTAAGTCGGAGTCTAGGGATAGTGAGCCGGAGGTGTTGATGCTGAGGCTATTTCTTAGTGATCTCATGATGGTGTTGAGGTGGGACCTGTCGTTAGCGAGCTATAGGACCGTCTGGCATCAACGCGCATTGTTGGCTTCAAGAACGCACGATAATGCATCGGCTCCTATGAGACATGTTTCATATATCTGCTTTTTATTTCGAGTCTATAGCAGCGACGGAGTTCATTTTCCAACGCAAATCTCAGAGAATAATATCAGGAAAGTATTTAGAGTCACGAAGATTTTTTTCGCACATAACTTTACGTCTCTTACACCATGAATCAATTTAATCAATCATGAGATAGAGCCTGAAATCATCTTGTCAACAATCTCGCCACTGCGAGTGGTTGCTCTGAAATATCACGCAGCTTGATTCCCGACCTATCTGATTACTCGAAGAACGACAAGTCGAGTAATACAGAACAGTAAATACTCCCATGGGCCCCATACGACGCTTTTCTGCCACCATCAGGAATGAATAAACGCCGAGCTTGCTTCAATCTCAGGTTGGTTGTTTATCACATCCCAGTTGACGCCAAAATGTATTCGAGGCTAGCGATAAAAGTACTCACGTCCGCTGTCGAAGACGTGATTGCTCAAAATTATACCGTAACATACCGTTGAATGAAGTATGTAACGTCGCATAGCCGCAAGTGTTAGGGTAGAAGATTTCTGGGATTTCTCCACCAGTGAAAGACCGTCGTTATGAAGAACTGCGCATTCCCTGACCCGTACGTGAAGATTGGCCAACAAGCATTACCCAGCTGAATTTACAAGCGATAACAATTGAACTCTAACTGTCTTAGGACGTCTACAAACAAGCTATCCATGGTAGCAATTGTAAACAGTGGCCAAGGGCTCGACGGAGGGACAGTATAACAGGTTTTGCGTCTTGCCCACCAGCCCACCTCGCTTATCAAAAGGGCATTCGAGAAATAAAAACAATATATGCAGACCGAACTTTTACTGCCAAATCGAGGTCAACTGAGGGGACAAAATGGCCAAAAGTTACATGTGCGAACTTTGCCAGCCATGTACAGGTTGAGAGCTATGATGTCACTAGGGTCGCTAGTCCTCAAATTTACTGTGGCTCTGCTAGATAATTCTAGCATGACTAACTTCTTCCTAGGTCCCTAGATTTTCCATGCACATTCATATTCTTTGTCTACTTTCAAATTCTGCTTAGACTTCTAGAGTGCTAGGCTAAAGTCATATCTTGCTGTCAGGAGCGCTAGACGTGGTGCGGCCACTGCTCGGGAGATGCCGGGCCCGTCATCGCTACATCACGACTTTTAGCAATATCTTCGAGCACCAGCTCTAGATAGACATTTCCATGTCCTAAAGTTTGGGATCTAGAGAAAGAAGTCCAAACTAAGCGAAGAGCTACACACAACTTTTGAAGAGCACCAGTATGCTAAACATTTCTGTCCTGGGCAAATCGTCGTCCGCCAGCCTTGAAAGCCGCAGCATTTAGGCACCAAGATACACAAAAAGTGAGAGTCAGTGAATAGGTGCAAGGAAAGGTAGTCAAGCAGTCAGAATGGTCTGCACAAGCAATTCGAAGAATGGCACTGAAAGATCTGCGGAGAATCCACCGCCATACCAACCAGACCTCTCAGCTACCCTCCCGTGTCGCACACAAGGCGAAAGCTCTACCAACTCATCTATGTAATCGACCCAGACTTCTGAACCAGAATCCTTGACGAGCGATCGCAATGACCAGAAACAGCCGGACGATTTCGAAGATGGGGTCTTGGTCTTCGTGGAAGCAGTGATCCGAGATAGGAAATCCAACCTCGTCAGCGCAAACATCTTCCAGTATTCAGACACGGAGGATCTTTACACGTACGATGACTATCTCGATGGTCACTACGGTTGGAAACAGGGCGATCTTCACGTTGCGCTCATCAGGCCCAGTGACGGATATTGTGGCCTAAAGGCGAAGTTGGTTGACAGCATTACGAGAAATCAGCCAAGATATATCGCGGCGAAGGGATGGAAGCAGCAGAGGGTCGCCGTTTGGAGTATAATTGTGCTTTGGGACGCGCTAGAGGCGAGTCACTCGGAAGAAGGCTGTAAATCCAGGTTGACACTGAAGACGGATAATCAGATTAGAATGGTGTCGTGGAAGATGAAGGAGAGGGGTTCGAAAGATATATTCATAGTTGAATTTGCACTGGAAAAGTGCCTATGACGTTCTTGCGTCTCATGGAAAAAGTCCTCTACAAGTTTAGTCCTGGCCGCACACTATTTTCACAGAGCCAGTGACTGAACGTCAAAACATTACATCAACCCAAAAAACTTCAGCACAGTCTCTTCCTGGAACGGAGGAATGTGCCCACCACCCTGAATACTATACCCATGCAGCTTTGTTCCGTCTCCATACACCATATCCGTCCAACTCTGCGCCGGCGTGTTCGTAATGTTCTTCATGAAAGACACATTCAAGACATTACTCCACTGAGCGAGCTGCTGCGCCAGAAGCGAGTACACAACCGCAAAGTCCTGCTTCCCATGCGCAATCAACATTCGTGTCCGATTGCCTTGATACCCAGGATAACAATTTCGTGCTATGTCTCCCCATTGCTGCGCATTGTAGGTCTTCTTTCCCATCGGGCAGCTGACGTCCGGAGATGTGGGTGTGGAGATTGGAGAGCCATACCAGCAGCCTGCTGGGACGCCGGACCAGGACGCCCCGGCGTTGAAGACGTCTGGGTATGTGGCGGCGAGGACATTGGTCATCATGGCTCCTGAGGATCCACCGACTGCGAAGACCTTTGTAGGATCACCATTGTATTTCTTGAGTGTATATTTGACCATGTTGACGAGTCCGGTGGAGTCGCCACCGCCGTCGTGGATGAGCGTTACGTTTGAGTGGCAGTCCCAGCATCGTGTCTCTTTCGTGGTGCTGGGATATATCAGGATAAAGCCGAGCCTATCTGCATATGAAGGTAGCTTCGTCATGCCGTAGTATTGTTGTCCTGTTCCACCACATGGATGTAGCTGGTCATGTCAGTTTGGTTAACAGACACGAACTTACACCAAGAATGATTGGAGGCTTCGCAGACAGTTTATCAGGGACATATATCTGCATCTGAGCAATACCAGAAGGATTATCGCCCCAATTTGGAACGGTCTGTAGTGATGCTGCGTTGGCTTGAGTACACAGCGCCAAGACCGTCAAGAAAGAGCGGAGTATAGAAGGTGAGAACAACATCTTGAATTTTCGGAATATGAAGATGCTGAGAATAATATGTCTGGTTGACTTGTTCCTTCTTCGAACGGAATGGCGGATTTATAGGAAAGTTCATCAGACCGTCCGGTGATCAGTGGCATGTCTTCGCTAGGGAACAAATATTTTCTTTTTAGGCACTAAACATGCCTCCTCTTCTCCCTTGTTAATTCCATTATCATCGTCGTCATTGTCGACAATGTTTTGGCGAAGATCCTGAGCTATGGTTCTGCTCAGGGAGTAATTGTGCGGGGGTCCAAGAAAGAAATGCCTTCGGATACGAAACTCGGTACTCCAGGTCTCCGTCAGGGGGACAAAGTTACTTTCATCTTCTTGCGAAAGAATTATTGATCCAAAAGAAGAAAGTACACTGTTCTTCCGTGCCATCTTGTATCGATGTTCGAAGCCAGAGTAGGGCTGGGAAGGCTCACCAAATTACCCTTGATCTCGCCTAAATCCGCACTGCACCATGCAGCGCATCATGCTGGTATTGGCTGCATGAAGTCCAGGCAAGTCTGAACATCGTTGCTTCATATGTATCGATGCACGGCGCATCATGTCCTGATTGGCTGTCGTTCGAGACACGAGATCTGAAATGTTGCAGGAGACTAACGTCCCGTTAAAACTCCAGATCAGCCCGCTCTGGCTGGAAATACGGAGATTAATCTCACTCATCAGGAGAGCTGCTTAACGCGTACTGGAAGAAGCCTGCCGGATTGTCCAGGCAGTCAAGCAACCCTTGTTGCTCACTTCCAGTATCGATGCCTCCTGGATGGTCTCGTTGCGTCGCTCGCCACATCGCTTCCGAGGCCTGGAGAACCCTCCTCACTTCACCGCATTGCGACACGATCCAAATTTTCTGAAGCATAGTTCTCAGTAGGATGAAGTCATGGGCGGTCTCGACAGCGCAAGAGAGAATTGCCAAGGGCCAGCAGAGATAGAAGCCGCAATTTGGTGCAATCGTCAGTTCAGTGGCAATAGCCATGGCTTCCTGAACAAGAACTCTCACTTCGCTATGGAAGCTCCGAGTCCCTGGTCGGATGTTCTTGAGAAGTAGTATCTGAGCGGCGATGATGTAGAGGATGGTTTGTTGGAAAGTATGGACCGCCTCGGACAACATAGATTGGCAAATCTCGGAGTTCAGCTCTCTCTTCCACTCAGTCAGGTCTGATGCCATCTCTGTTGCGCGAAAGCATTCGGATAGGCGCGATGAATTCTCGTGGCTCTGCCTTGTTATCTCGAATATCGTCTTGTATAATTTCCAATCCGCTCCGAGCAGCGGCGAGTTCTGTGTACTCGAAACACCTGGGAATACTACAGGATCCAGGAATAGGCTCAAGGCATCCCAGTCCAAAAGATCCCAAACTACATCTACTTCTGAGTAGTAGAAAGATAGCGTACTGGCGAAATACAACAATGATTCCGCAGCGATGCGATCTTTTGGGTGAATCTTCCCCGTTGCCGTAGATGCAGAGATCCGGATTTTCAAGACACGAGCTAGACCTTCCAAATGTGGCGTTGGGCCTGATTGTTTACCCTGACCGTTCCACCCTTGATTGATCTGTTGCCCATGTCAGACTTTCATTCGATTCTAGGTAGGCTGAGGGCATTACCTCGAAAAGGCACAAGAAATTAGTCGTGTACATAACCCAATCCTCGCTCCCATGAACATGTCCTCCTTCAATCTCTTTTCTGAAGTCAGAAATGACAGTGTTATAATGCCTCAAAGCGACAATTCTGAACTTCTTTTCCGTCCATGATGCGTGCATAGCTGCTGTTGCCAGATAAGCTTTCAGGGCCACGTTCGTTTCGATGCCGATGGAAATCAGGTGTTGCCAGTTACGGAACGCTTCATGGGCATTTCCTCGAAGGACCCCTGGCAAAAATTTCTCTCGGAGATGTGTCGATAAGTAGTGATCTACCGACGTCGTAATCCCCGGGAGGCCATACATAGCAGATCGAATGACTCCAATCTTTGTAGAGTCGTCCGAGAAGGATTGCTGGAGATGATCTCCCCCGAGAGTAAGGTCTGGATCCCTCACAACCACTCCCTTATTGTATTCGATGAATCCAATGACTAGTTGTTCTCCTGAACGATTTGTCGTATCATTCCCCACCGATGCTGGCCAGATGCAGGGAAGATTATGCTTTGTGCAAGCGCCACAACGTATCTTCGCCTCGTCACATTTCTTTCGACGCCTGCGGCACATGAAACAGCCGGTCAAGGTGCGGAGTTTGGTCTTCCTTGCAGTTCCCTTTTCATTGATGTTCTCCATTGTTCTTTGTTGAATTTCAGAAAGAAGATGACGTCTCAAACGTATCGTTCAACCCCGCAGTGTTTCAGCTGTCTTTAGCTAGAGCCGATAACCGAGGACAGGGTAAACAACAGCCTGAACCTGGCGTCTTTGGCCTTGAACTTCACAAGATGAAAAGAGCCGACCCGGTATTGAATAACAGATCCTCGGTCAACTCAGCCTCATCCACGAAATGGAGACATTCGAGCCTCGATGGCCAATTACAGTTTTCACACGTGATACCCCCTGAATTCCCCCACTCTCAACACCAAAACCAATCAAACGCACCAGAAAGCCACACTCGCGCCGAGCCGTCTGCACCCAAGCTAACGGAATAATCTACACCAAAAGAAGACAAGTCTATCTATTCCAAAAGTCAACCCCTCATCTCATCCCATCTCATGCATCTGAACTAATAGCCGACCCCTCCTTTGACTTCTAGTTACCTCGCGATAAGCTTCACACCAAAGCAGTCTCACGTCAAATTACTACTACTGACTAGCCAATTCTCATTGATACTTCTCATTCAAGTAATCTAAGCATATTTTACACACCACGACTCAAAAATGGCCTCAACCACAGAAACCCCTAAGAAACTCCTCGTCATAATCGGCATAACAGGCAACCAAGGCGGCTCCGTCGCCGCACGCTTCCTCTCCGACCCCAAATGGCGCATCCGCGGCCTAACACGCAACCCATCTTCCCCAGCCGCCCAAGCGCTCTCCTCCAAAGGCATTGAAATCGTCTCCGCCGACCTCGACTCCGTCTCATCCCTAACCGCAGCTTTCCAAGGCGCAAATCTCATCTTCAGCGTAACGAATTACTGGGAGCCTTTCTTCCGGCCTGATTCCAGAGCTGAGGCTGAGAAGAAGGGGATTACGTGTAGGAGGTATGCGTATGATGTGGAGAGGCAGCAGGGGGTTAACATCGCGGATGCGGCGGGGAGTGAGGGCGTTGTTGGGGGCTTGGATGAGATGGGGTTTGTGGCTAGTACGTTGAGTTATGCGAAGAAGTGTAGTGGGGGGAAGTATCAGGAGTTGTATCATTTTGATTCGAAGGCGGAGGTGTTTCCGGGATAGTGAGTTTTGCCGTTCATTGTGTCTTATCTGTTTTTGTTTCCAGATTTCTTGTCATGGAATTCTTTTCGCGGAATAAAATCTGCCCTTCAGTCCATGTCGGATGGATTGCAGACTAATTCATTTGCTCTGGACTAAGGGTCGAGTGACCTGCTTGTCCTTTACAATCTAATATTTTCCGTCAGAGCAAGAAACTCAAAATGCTAACTTTCTTCAGTGTCGAGGAGAAGTACCCTGAATTAGCGAAGAAGATGAGCTGCGTACAGACCGGGTATTTCATGAGCAGTTATAAGCTTGCACCAGCAGCGTACTTCGCAAAAGTAAGTCTGCGCTCTCATTTCACATATGCCCTGTCAGATCGTTTCCAGTCTTATGGCTGTGGAACATTCGGATCTTTTGACGTGCAGAACATGCATGCATCATATCCTGCAGCACGAGGCGTGACAGACCATCGTCGACAAGAAAACATGCTCTCCAACCATTCACTCCGTTTCATTCCCCCATCCTTCACGATCTTCTCTTTTGTAACCTCAACTCACCATCCATCGCCCTTGCAGCAACCCAACAACACCTACATTCAATCCTTCCCCACGCCAGCCTCGGCCCCTGTCCCACACCTCGCCGTCAACGCCGACCTTGGCACCTTCGTCCACGGCGTCGTCCAAATGGGCCCCGGCAAGCACTACATGGCCGCAGGCACGACCTGCAGCTGGGCCGACTTCGTCGCTACATGGTCGAAAGTCACGGGCAAGGAGGCGAGCTACAGACAGTGCTCTGTGAAGGATCTGGCGGAGAATAGTCCGGATCGGTGGTTTGGTGAGGAGATTGCGGATNTGTTTGAGTNNNCGNGATTGCGGATATGTTTGAGTATTCGGGGTGAGTTAAGCTGTGTTTTGTTTTTGTTTTGAGTTTGGTGGTGTGTGGGGAAGGCGAGGGAGAGGAGTGAGTGAGTGAGTGGAAGGGATGTTTTGCTGATTTGATGTCTTTAGTGAGCCGGGATATGATGGAGGCGATAAGAAATTGTTGAAAGCGGAGGATATCAGGAAGGTATGCCAACTTCCCCATCATAGCAATCTCCCACTGTCGTCCGCCCATCAAGCGCAGGACTCGTACTGATTTGACTTTCGCCCACAGGCTGGATTCGACTGTCCTATGACTAGTCTCGAGGAGTACTTCAAGAACGAAGACTGGTCAGTCGTTTTCAACCAGTGAGTAGCAGAAGGGAACTAGATCTTCAGCCTGAGGAGGGGGTGATATCAGATTATTCAATGTCGAGCGTACATTTTCAGCCTGGTATATAGATAGATTGCATTTCAGCAGCACATATCCTTCATGTCATGTCATGTCGTCTCCTTTATTCTTCGATATGTCTCAATCAATATATAAACCAATGCATAGCCCAATATAAACACGTCTAAAGGGCTCAGATCTCGAACGCCTCGCTGCAGCTCATCATGACACCCAGATCCCTTCCCCTCATGTGAATCTAGACCTCATCCGCCCTCGGCCTTCTCCCCTGCAAAAATCTATATACTGTATATAAATGCAAATTCCGATCATTGAACTCCATCTTCACTCGCTCGAAGACAACCTTTGCTTGGTCGGGCGTGTAGTTTAGAACTCGCGTGTACAGAGCCATAGAATGAGCTTCGACGGATTCGTTCATATGCCAGCGTTCGTACCGTCCGAGTTCTTTCAGGGATGGGTCGCGGGTCCAAGGACCGATCGGGCACTGCGAGTATAGTCAGTTCAGTGGTCGAGCAGGAAACATGACAACAGTTAAGAAAGCAGAGAGATGACGAAAAACATACCTTCACAACCTTCTCCTGCACATCCACAAACCCCGCCTCCTGCATCCACCTTTTATGATGTCTCCCCACATTCAACATCTTCCCAAACTGTGTACTAACCCTATTCAATGTCTCGCACCACTCCAGCGTCCACGGCGCCTT
The DNA here is from genome assembly GCA_002685535.1 of Deltaproteobacteria bacterium. Taxonomy (GTDB): domain Bacteria; phylum SAR324; class SAR324; order SAR324; family NAC60-12; genus Arctic96AD-7. The sequence goes on along the minus strand of NYXK01000071.1, from coordinate 218,394 downwards.
CTTCATCTCCAAATCATCATCACTATAAACCCAAGCATCATACTCCTGCACCTCAATCCATCCCTCCCCCTCCTTCAAATTCCTTAACGCTTGCCCATACAACTTATCCCAATTGCCCGTACTCCCGCTCAGACTGCGCCAATGTATATAATCGAACTTGCCCACCTCGGGAAACTCCCAATCCTGCTCGAAATCATCGACGTAGAATTTCACGTTGGGCGGCACGAAACCGGGTTGGATAGGGGAGAGATCCGTGCCGATTACGAGGGACCCGGGATACTCGTCTGCGAATTCGATCGCCCAGATTCCGGTGCCGGTGCCGATGTCGAGGACGGTTTGGGGGTTCGAGATGGGGGCTAGGTAGAGGGCGCCGCTGAGGCAGAGCCGGTAGATGTGGTGTTGGAGGTCGAGGCGGGCTTGCTCTTCTTCGTCGTTGGGGAGGTAGTACTCGCCTTCGCGGAAGGCGTGGTACCGACGGCCGTTCTCGTACTTGTAGTGTGTGATTGAGGAGGCGAGGGAGACGCTGGAGGAGGCTACGGAGGATCCATATGCGGAGTCGGCGTCGTTGAAGTTGTCCTGTGGAAGAGGTGATTGTATTAGCTTGGGTAAATTTAATGCTGTGTTGGCGCAGGCTGGAAAGACTAGATAAGGAAACGAGATTGGTCGGGTACCTCATCATCGATCTGCAAATGCGCATGATCTTGCGGGTTGCTCTCCCCTTCTGTTGTCGGCGGTTGTGTCTGTGGTTGTGCGAGGTCTATGATGCCCGTCTCTGTACTTGGAGGTTGGACAGTCGGGGATACGTCCGCTCCTGTGGATCGCGGGGACTCGGCCATATCCACCTGAAAGGACGGGGTTTCGATACTTTGTGTCCTTGAGAATGAATCGACCTTCAATCAAGGGCAGTAAAGGTCGTCGAGGGAGTCGCCAGGGAAGATCTGAGTCGTTGATAGGCTCGCGACGTCCAAGGCTTGGGAGTATGAGCTGAATTGCTAAGTTGGTAATTGGATCATAGCCCAGACACGGCTGGAAGAGGGGCAGCACGATTAGCAAAGTGGAGTTGTGAAGAATGTGTCAGCCTCGAATATCAGCCTCGCCATATTTCCACATCAATACTGTGTAACGTCAGAATAGGGTTGGTAAACAAAACTGCTCGCTTGATGTTGGTTGAATGTTGGTTTTGTTGGTGGATGCAGATCAACATGTGGCTGCGACAGGATTGACCCACTTCGCACAGTACACCGAGGGCACCACTTCTCCTATCTCATGACTTCAATCGAGCCCATTCAAAGCTTATATTAAGTATTGATCTTTTGAAAGGATGAAAGCTTGAACGTAACTTGCGATGATCGCTTTATAAATTCGATAATCTTGGACCCCTCGCAAATCCCCAGTGATTGTCAACCAGGGGTCCACTGATTATACTTTGATCTGCGTGCATCGATCGATTTCCCCACGAATCCCAAGAACCACTTTTCTTTCAAAATGTGATTTGACTCGTTTCTTATTTTTGCCGTCTAATCTTCAACACTCAAACAAGAGGAGTGAGGAAGTTGCTGATGAGGCTCGCTTTCGGGAAGCCGATCGTGCTCGGTGCCACCATGTCAGATGCGGTCAACATATAGGGGAATAAGGTTTTGGAGAGAAAGACTACATCATAATCACCAAATAGAAATCGGTGAGGAATAATGGGCTGGCATATGGTCAGTTGGGGAGGAATGTGCAAGAAAATCGAGGCAAGGCAAAGTCTTCAATCAATTATAAAGCGTCACCAGAGATCGAAAAGAGTCAGAAAAATGAGCTGAATCAACGTTTACATTAAATGAATGTACACCCTGTCCTTATATAGTACAGTAGTATAAAAAGAAAGGAACAATCCCAGAATGTTTCCCTTTCAACCCCAGAAGCTGGCAGCAAATAAGATCGCATTGCCTTGAATCCGCATCCCCACAAGCCTCCCTTCTCTTGGCGAATTCAAGATCCAGATATCCGACATCCTGGAGATTCCAAAGCATCTATGCGCTGAACTCCTCAGCAACGAACGAGCGCTTGGTATCAGCCTCAGTCTGGACGGCAGAGTTGTCCTCGCTGGCATCGACCTTTGCTGAAGCTGCATCAGTGGCAGCGCCAGCTGCGGCTGGAGCTGCGGCACCACCTGTACCGGCCATCTGGAAAGCGAAGACACCACCGAATGGGCCTGCTGGGTTGGTATTGGCGACCTTCATGAGGCAGACATTCGACTGGCCTCCAACAGTACCCGTGCAGGTGGTACCAGCGGGAACAGTGCCCGCCATTGGCTCGTCAGTGTTGACATTTGATGCACGCTTAACGATACCGGCGGAGATAAGCATGCGGCGGAAGAAGCGGCGATCCTTTGGTGCGCGGATGTTGCCGTTGACACCTGGTACTTGTTGTGTGACTTGGAGCTTGGTACCCTGGGAGAAGGCGCCAGTGCCGGTGGTATCCATGACCATAACGACTGGGCCAGCACCGTCGGTAGTCACTGTGTGCCATGTACCAGAGATGGATCCTCCGTCGGAAACTTGGGGAAGGGTCTCTCCAGATTGAGCAACGACAGCTGACATGCCGGCGAGGGTGTTCTTGCCATTGCCAGCAGTTTTTCCGAGACCGTCACTCATTGGGTTGACTTTGTTGAAGACTGTGGTGTCGACTTCAGTGACCTTGTTCTTGCCCGGGCCGGGAACGACGCCTCCCATTATGCCGAGAGCGGTAGTGTTTCCTCCCATATCACCAGCCTAGATGGTGTCAGCTCAAGAAAGTGAGGAAGAGAAGTGAAAAACTTACGACGACTGCGACCTTGCCGTGAGCAGCAACGAGAGAGGATGCTGCCAGAGCACTGAGGATGACCTTGGAGAGCATGATTGCGGTGTTTTGGGGTAAATATTGTTAATATATATGTGGAATGTATGTAAAAGACCGAAGGCTGTCACGAATCAATCGTAAACGGCTGTAGAATAGAAAATAAGAGGACGAAATAGGATAAGACTGAAGGATTGTTGATCGCTGATGCTGTTCAAAGAGAGGGGATTTGAGCAGCTTTAATACATATTTGCTAGGAGGGCAAGATGAGCTGTGTCTGCCTTCGTACTAGGATGGCTATAACCGGAGAGGCAACATTAAAACTCAATCATGCTAAGACGCCTATGAAGTTCCATTATTAAGACGAATGTCATGGATCTGCCGCATGAAGTCGAAAGAGAGACGGACCAGACGGATATCCGGCAGGCGAGGTCGACAATCGGGCTCTTGCGATGCTGTCAAAACATCAGGATTGACTGACACAGCGACATCTCGGAGTGTAAGCCACTGACTGTGAGTGATGTTTTCTGAAGCGAGTCTCAGCTCGTAGCCGATCTTCAAACGAAGGAAGGTTTTGTCGACTGTAACGGATGATTGACGAAACGGATCTCTCGAATGTGGAGTAGTCGTAAATCCCCCGAAGCCATGCCAGTCGATAAAAGCTAAACGACTGTATTGCGCTCGATTGATTGGATGGGGAGAAGAGTACTGCCTGTGCGCGCTTCGATTCTTTGGCGTCAAACAAAGCCACCATTTCTGGCCGTGCACGTTTCCAAGACGTGCCAACCGATGCCCAGCCTCTCATTTTCGAACCTTCGGCTCCTCTTTACGGTTTTGAGTTGCGAGCTTAACTCTATAAAAGAAGATCATTGTGAGGTAATGTGGGTACCTGAATCCCGACCCCGGTAATTACATGCTCAGGCTGGAGGCGATGCAACTTTTCAGAATTTTCAACGTAGATTCAGCAGTTAGTGAAGAACGAGAACTTCCTGAAAAGACTTGCAGGTCAGAGGAACAGAGGCAAAGCATGTGTAGCCGATAGTGAGCCCGAAATAAGCATTGCCAATATCGTCGCCAATGCCGCTGGTCTTGGAAATGTTCGATGTTTCGATAGATCTCGACACCGCCAACAAACTTCGGCAGATTATGCTCCAACGAATCTGTATCTAGGATCCCCCAACAAATGATTGAGCGTGCGCCACCTGTAGATCACTCGGAAAGTATGATGTGACTTGAGTCTTGTCACAGGTACTGCGGCTTGGAGACGTACCGTGTTTTAAGCCCGGCCGGACCCAAACGGCTAGCCACGTGAAATTGACCTGGTTTGAACAGCCTCATACCCACTAGGACACACCACTGGCGACTCAAATGTCATGTTCGAATTCAGGGAGTGCATCTTGATCTGCCGCAAGCAGAGTGGTGGTCAATTGAGCGATGGAGCAGCCCAATTGAGCGGCCAATACTTACCATGGATGGCGAGGCTATGAAACAGAATTGAAAAACGTGGACGAAGTTTTTGGAATCAAACAGCGCAGTTCCGGAAAGTGCAGATGCCATGCACATTTCATCCGAATGTCTTCTTCCACTTGGAGACCAAACAAGTTTCATGCTATCCAAACTTGAAATGTCATCGGTGCTTGGAATGACCAGACCGACAAAACTTGGAGGCTAAGCGACTTTGGAGCTATGCTCCGCCTTCTGCGATGATACAACATTCATGGGTGGTTGAAAGAGTCAGATCAGCTGAATTTCTTTGAACGAAGGCGCTTGCCAAATTCAAGTACAGTTCTACAAGTAATTATCTTCTCTTTCAGCACTGGAATGTTGACCTCGTCCAACCATATATCGGCCCGCTCGTGGAATCCGAACACGGGCTGATTAGACATTGGGTCTGCGGGAGGGAAGTAGTGATAGTTCCAGTTAAGGTCATCTCCAGACATCAAACATCAGCGCAGTGTGCCATCTTATGTTTGGACTCCAAAACGACGACGTGGACACATTTGGGACACAAACATGTCGCCATCAGGTTTCTCTTTGTAAGCAGAGGCAACACGAGCCGAGCTTTAGAAATCCCTCTCCAGTCTCTTTACTCGAGAAGTCCACGGTCGGCATCCAGGACGAGTCGTCAAGCATTCCGTGCTGTCCGTCTCATCGACAATGTTATTTGCTCCTGCCACCATTGTAGGTACGACAGTACACATGGGGAGTCAACAAGGCCCGTGTCCGGTGACAATTAGTTTTTTTTAACAGTAATACGGCAGTGCAAACAAGTTCTTTGTCCTTCCCTGCTCCGCAGATGCCGTGTTCTGAGATGAGGTGGGGTGAGAATATATGAAGGGTGATATCCAACGGTGCTGTAGAAAACGATCGCGGGAAGGGAGCTGGAGTAAATCCGTACGATCTTTGAGTTGCACCACAATTTCCTACGAAGTAGTGCCAAATACAAGTGCAATCGACTGATGTGCGAGCTCGATAGCGATCTCGAGATTCCATGATGCCAAAATAAGGCCGAAAACTGCAAATTGATGTGAGCCGCGCCCGGAGAAGAGCGAGTGTAGGAACAAAGGTAGCAACACAACGTCACATACTACGCCTCCCAAAGCCGAAGCGCACACAAGGACTTAGAGAGGATTGCAGAACATAAGTCTCATGGGTTTTGCAGGACATGATTGAGGCCGTTAATGCATCGAGCCAGTAGGCGTGCAGAACATGAAGCGCTCGGAAGCTGCACAATGAACAGAGCTCAAAAAAAACCGGAGAAAGCCAGTTGTTAGTCAGGAGTAGAGGCAAAGAAACAAGAGTATCATCGAGATCTGTTTGTCAGGATAATGGCACAACACGACACAGGAAGCGTTGAAAGTGAGGTGACTGATGAAATGAAGTTCATTCTGCACCCGTCGAGCCCGTCTGGGCAGACTCCTGACCAAAGAGGCAATCAACGCGCTAGGCCGGATTAGTGAAAACACCATCGCGACTCCCTCCACTTCGCGCCGCAATCAACACGAAAGCACCAGGTCGAGATAATCGGACGCGCAACAACACCAGAACCCACCTCCAAAATATCCAATCTACGATCGCGTCAATGCCTCAATGACTACTCGACGACCGCCACTCATGGACATCTCCAACAACGACGTGACGAGCTCCCCAGCTGCGACAGGGAGCAGGCGCAAGTCTGGACGCGCCGTGAAAGCACCAGAAAAGTTCGCCCCAGAGGCGCCCTCGTCGCAAGCCGGATCTGCGAATTCGAAGAGAAAACGAACGGAAGAAGATGGCGAAAACGACGCGTCGGAAATAGATGAGGAAGCAGAAGCTAGCGACGATGCCGTCGAAAGCGCAGCAGAGGAAGAATTGCGGGAAGTGAGGAGGAAGGCAAAGAAGAACAAGAAGCCTGCAGCGAAGAAGGCCAAAGTCAACGGCACGTCGTCGCGCGAAGAACCTCTCGCTGTAAAGTTGCCTGCGCGGCCGAAGAAGGGTGGCAAGCGTGTCGCGATCGCGGATAAGGATGCTGAGGGGTTATACGGTACGCGCTCTACTGGGAAACATCGCGGGGTCTTGCTAATTATTTTCAAGCCGATGTCTTCCAAAGCGGTGATCCTTCGGAGGATGTCGTTACAAGGTGGCTGAGTGCATACAATGAGGACAATTTCTCCTCGTTGGCCGATCTGGTCAATCTGGTTCTCAGAAGTGCCGGCTGTGGCATTGGAATTACGAGTGACGACGTCAATGATGAAGATAATGTTATGAACAGATTGGCAGACATCCAGGAGGAGCACCAGACGGTAAGTTTTTCCTGCCTGCAAACCCATCTTCTTTTCTGATCAATTCAGCAAAACATCACAGACTACCCTCTCATATCGAAAGCGAAGAGTAGCCATGCATTTCGGGATTCTCTGGTCGGTTTCTTCGATTGCCTCATTCAGGCCATGCACGACACCGGAATATTATACGACGAACAGCCACTGATAGAAAATATTGATGTGTGGATTTCCAGCCTGTCTTCCTCGACCCTGCGACCATTTCGACATACTGCTACGCTTGTGGCTTTAACAATCATGACCGCTCTGTGTCGGGTGGCCAATCGCGAGATCGAACTTGCAGCACAGGTCCAACGCCAACTCGAGTCAGAAAAGAAGAAGAAGGGTGCGAATAAAGCTAGATTGGCAGATTTCCAGCAGAAAGTCAAGAAGAACGAGGATAACAAGGCATTTATTGAATCGCGACTTACGGGATTCTTCGACACCGTATACACCCACAGATATCGCGATGTCGATCCCAAGATTCGAATTGAATGCGCCGAGGCAATGGGATCGTGGATGCTGACGTTGGAGAGTGTATTCTTCGAGGGTCAATATCTGAGGTACATAGGCTGGATGCTCTCCGATACACATGGTCCCATGAGACTGGAGGTTGTCAAGCAACTTTCAAAATTGATGAAGAACCTCAACCCTGGAGGTATGCGTCATTTCGTTGAGCGTTTCCGCCCTCGTATGGTTGAAATGGCAATTCGAGATTCGGAACCAGGCATCAGAGCAGCTGCTGTGGAGTTGATGGATTTGATCCGTGAAGCTGGCATGCTAGAACCAGACGATATCGATACTCTCGGCAAATTGATATTCGATTCTGAGCCGAAGGTACGGAAAGCAATTGTTGGATTCTTCTCCGAGAACATCAACGATTTGTATGAGCTCAGGGTGGAGGAACTTGGTGGGGAAGAGGCTATTGAGAACCTTCTCACTGTGGATGATGATAATGACTACGACTCCCCACGTGGCGAATGGATCAGATTGAAGTGTCTGGCCGAGAGTCTCTTGACCTACGATGCCCAGGACTCTGATGAACTGCCCAGTCAAATCGAAGTTGCGGATTTCCTAGATGTCTCTGGCTCAGAATCCAGATTTACTCTTGCTGCACAAGCACTTTACGAGAAATTGCCTGTCTTGAAAGACTGGGAGGTTCTGGCCGGGTATCTCCTTTATGATCACACAGCTGCTGCATCAGACAACGACGCGGAGAATTCTGTCCGAGAAAGCTTCAAGCCAACGGAAAAGGAAGAACTCATCCTTCTCGAGATCTTGAATGCTGTCGTCAAGGTCAACCTTGCTCAGGTTGATGAGTCTGCCAAGGAGAAAGGGAGAAGTAAGAACGCAAAGGCGGAAGCTGCAGAAGCAAAAGACAATGCCGCACGTCAATTAGCCAGTCTCATTCCACGGCTGCTGAAAAAATACGGTGCAGATCCAAAAACTGTGACGCTCGTACTTCGACTGGAGCACGCATTGAACCTAGGTGTTTTTCAAGAGCTTCGACAGGACACTACTGTCTACTCACAATTGTTGGATGAAATCTGTGCTCAATTCAATGGTCATGCAGATCGCACGGTCCTCTCAGAAGCTGTGGCCGCATTTTTACATGCCCGAGGATACGAGGAGCTGGAGGAGATTGCCGACAACAAGATCCTGTCGCTATGGGAAGATACAGCTAATTCTCTTCGCCAACTCAACAAGACCGGCAATATCGCAGTTCGGGGCTCGTTCAGGGACAAAACACTCAGGGATCTGTCTCACACCCTTATCAGATTAGAGCAACTTTCCACCATCGCAAGCTCGGTCGATACACTGGAGGATGCATCTTCTGGTGCAGATCCACTTCCAATCGTCATACTTCTAGATATCATTGCCCGAGGTGTGTTCGAGGACGCCAATGACGAAGACGTCGACGCTCTCGAGGACGAAATTGTCCTGTCTGCTATGAAGTCAGCAATGTTCTACTTCATGTGGAAGATACGAGCCTTGACGGATGCCGTTGCGATTGAGGACGACATTCCCGATATCGACATCGATCATCTTAAGGAGTGGCAAGAGATATTCATCCAGAACCTGACAGCTGCATTTTCGTCACGAGCTACTCTCGATCCTGTCCGGTTAATCGGAGCCGGAACTCTTCTCGACATTCATGTCCTGTTCACTACATTGCGGCCTTCGTCGAAGGGTGCTGACGCAGATTCTGACGAGAATCCATACTACCTGACGCTCATTAGTCAGGTCATGCCGGAGGTTCAACAGGAGTTGGTGTCCATATTCGATGCACTGGAGAAGCAATTTGCGAAGAGAGCGAAGAAGAAGTTAGCGGAGCCCAGCGACGACGAGGAACCAGAGGAGCTTGACGAAGAACCCGAAGACGACGAAGAAGACGTCACGGACAGCGAGCGACAAGCCGAGACTCTCAGTGCCGAAAAGGAACTCTGCGAACTCACCGGCAAGCTCGTGCTCGCCATCCTAGCACAAGTAATCGATGCTTCCGGACCTCACAAAGGAAAATTGCGGTCACGACTCCAGCGAAATCGACAGCGCCTAGGCCCGAACTTCAAAGATGTCATTGCATACCTCGACGAGCCAAAGAGCAAAGCAAAGAAGAGTCACAAGAGCAAAGCTCAGCAGGCTGCAGATGCGAAGAAGGCTGCTATGAGCAAGGAGATTGCAGTGGAGGAGGAGGACGAGGATGATCCTTTCGCGGATGTCGAGCCCGAGGAAGGCACAGTAGAGGACCTACGGAGACGGGAGCTCCTGGAAGAGGGGTCTGAAGGTAGCGTCGAAGGCAACGGTGCAGATGAGGACGAAGACGACATAATGGGTGATTAAATATCGCAATCTCCGAATTTGTCATTTGTCTTTCTGTAGGAATAGGGTATGGAGCGAAGCGAGCTACTGGATCTTGGCTCTGAATGGATGAAATCGGAACATGCGAATGTTTCGCCCATAGTAATTATTGCATTTTCTGCGTGGTTTTGCTTTTATTTACACCAGCAGTGTGTGGCTGCGGCAAAGCTCCTTTCTACATGGCTAGCTGGTTATGGATGGGTGTGCGAGATGGATGGCTATGGCCGTGGTCATGGATATGGACGTGGATATGGATGGATCCGCGGTTGGGATGGTGCTCTCTATGATTCTCTTTTGCGTCGTGCTGAGCTGGATACTGTTCGTACATAGTGCAAGCAATGTCACAGCTTTCGTCTCTTGCTCTTGTCTCATCAGTGCGATTAAATGTTACCTCGTTCTTGTCTCTGTTGTGTGTACCAATAAGGCTTGATTTCCTGGGGGCTGAGTAAGTAGTGCGAGGTGTCATTGCCTGAAAGTTGAGAGGTTTCTTTCGTTATCATTTGGAGTAGCCCGAGTCCATATTGGGGCTTAGAACCTCGAAATCAGTCAGCTGCTCGGGAACTTATCAGCATCGCGTTGTCAGTTAGAAGCAACTCATGTCAAGGGGTGTTTTTTGTAAGCTAGCTATGTCAATGTCTAGTGCTCGCCGGTTATCTCGTCGCGAAAGAGATTGCAAGGGTGTTTACTGGGCACCCCATAGGTGCCGTGTTCTCCATCTTGGTGTCAACAAGATGAGGCTTCTTAGGGGGGTGTTTCTGGAGAGCTCGGACTTTTCAAGCTTGTTCGGCTTCTTCATATGCATCTCTATCCTTTTAGGCTGGGGGCTGCTCCAGAAAATCATCCATGAGGCGGGAGCGTGAGCGGGGGTTGCTGCCGTCGAAGTCCCATTATCCCAAGCCCAACGACAAGCATAAATGTGTCTATGTGGCCGAGTGGCTATCAAGTGTAATGGGCCAACTTCAATTAATCTTGGGTCACGGTGGTGTGCGAGTGTTCAGGCAAGCTATCAATCCATATCTATTGCTGGTGACGTTCTTGGTCTGTTCTTCCGCATTTCCGTACCATGGAACAGTATTCTGCGTCCTGTTAGCACATGGTTCTTTCCAATGTTAGAGTTCCTCACCTCTGGAATAATACGCTATGACACGATTTTACCACAAAACATATTTATTGCACAAAGATTGGCCTTAGCTCTATTGTTGCGGCCTGTCATGTGAAACGCGTACAAGTTACATTTTCTTTACAGTATGGCGGCTCTTACAATACATTATTTTACAACAAAGTAGGCTTTTCCAGAGTGTCCGACCCAAGCCATTATAGATTATTTGAAGAAGCCTTTGTAGTACAGAGCACTTATCCAGCTATAAGAGCCTCCGAAGTTCCTCTGGAAGCCCTGTATCATCATCGACGAACTTTCAATCAATTCTACATTTTCAAGATCATTCAAGACAAGAACGACTGAGCGTTTCATCATGGCAGATTCGAAGAACACAAACATCGATCGTGACGGGATGTCCACATCAGACATGCCTCCAGCTTACAACCATGAAGAGGGTTCGGCCTCGGATGGCACGAGCTCGCTGCGCAGACCAAAGGGTTCAGAGAGCAACTCGCTTTCGTTGAAACTGAAATTGATCATTCCGGCAACTCCGAACACATATGCCGTCATCCAAGTTCTGGCACTTTATACTTTAAAGATCATTGGTCTTACCATAACCGTCGCAGACCCGCCCATTTGCCAGACTTTGCGCCATTTCCAGTCGAGGTAATTCCAATCGATCTCGACCAAAGCATACATGACATCACGAAGTACATCTTTGAGGCGACATTGTCAGAAAACTCTGATCAGTACTACAGTGGTCACTCTTGGGAAGCGAAAGTGGGTTCCTTGGCTGTTTGTTGGCAGGGGCAACAAACGGCTCGGAGATGGGAGACATATGACAAAAAGATAAAGGCAGCTCCAGGGAACTGTTTTACCTTACTTACAGGAGAGAAGAAACACGAAGTCAAGAACGTCTTTAAGAAGATGGCACTGAGAGGCTGGCAGGAGCACCTGGTTATCTCTTACCACCTTAAAGGCAATATCGAGCCCAAGATCTCCAAAGCCTCGAAAGCTTGAGTCAAGGCTCTAAAACTCTCCCTTCGTAGCCTCCTTGCTTTCAAGTTTCCCTTACACGCCTAAATAAACCCCCGGAACTTTACCTACACTTCTTTCCATTTCTTCCTAATCTGATTTTTACATGTTCATATATATCCGCCTATCACAGACGTCCTAACTTGACAATAACACCATCTCATTGCTCAGAATTGCCAGGTTCACTCCTTGATGATCTTGGAAGACGTAATTTGCAAGACATTTAATGTCCTACCGCAACTTAGTATGTATCGGCAGATTCTTTTCTCATGTCATGCATACTTACTGGGCTTTTACCAGTACGGAGTGAGATCTTCCCTTAGCTGGCGCCTCTTGAGCTCTCCTGCTTATTGAAGGACGTAGAAATTACATAGACTGTATTTTAAGGGCAAGAACGCAAGTATTAAATATTGTATGTAGATATGTACAACCGGATCTTCTCTATTCGAGAACCGGAAGAAAACCATTGTAGCACTATAATAAGGCTTTTACAAAGCTGACCATTTTCACCTCTCGATCAAGAATACCATCCCATATCAACCTCATCGATCTCACCCCACGTCTGCACAAGCTGAGTAAGGAGATCTGATCGCGACTCGACGGCCAAAACCTCAGCGACAGAACGATAAGCTGAGTTCAGTGCACCGATGATCCAAGCATGGCCTGAGCTGAGCGCTTCGCCAGCAAAGTGCAGCTTACCATCAGCTGCTGGCTGCAGAAGAGCAGGCATAAGTGTTGAGAACTGGCCGGGCGAGAAGAGGGCAAAGGCACCAATGCTAGCCTCGTGTGCGTACCAGTTATACAGGTGAGCATCAACAAACTGTTCATTGAGAAAATCCTCAGTCACATTGTTCATGCGCGCAAGTTCTCTCAGCGTGGCGTTGATGATATGTGCGCGCGACTCGGGCGCTTCGTAATAAGCTCCCAGGCGACTGGAATCTTGTCCCCAAGTATACGAGGCGATCATGGCACCGGCGGCATCGGTTGTGTTGAGCCCGTAGCTGGGATAGACACAACGGCGGATAGGTAGGTCGGAGAAGGACTGACCGCCCACGAAAGGAAGAGTGAGACTCTCCCACCTGTGAAACAGTTTAGTAGGTCAAGTAGAAGGCGAAGAAAGACGCAACCAGGATAGAAGAGAAAAGAGAGAGGGGCTTACCATCTGCTCTTGAAGGTCATCCCGATCTTCCCAGCAGGATCATAAGAGAGCTTACGGATTGCGAGCCTCTTGGTGTAATCAAGCTTGAGTTCTGTCAAGTCCATCATCTGCATCACACCCAATGGCACCGTGTTGATGACATGGGCATAATTCCGGACCTCCGTTCCATTGATCACCACGTCGAGCGAGGTACCAGCTCCGGGACGAATGGCCGTGACACGCTTCGAAGTTATGACGCTATTCTTGAGGATCTTGGTCATACCATAGGTCATGCGGTCCATGCCGCCATCCACAGCCTGCCAGCTACTGAGGGGAGCCGAGTCAAAAATCCACTGCTCAAGCGCAGCCTGTGACAAAGACATGTCATCGTAATGGCCCGTAGCATCATTGATGGTCTCGATCCACTCGATCTCCGGGCCGGTAAAGTTTCTGTTNAGCAGATATTGTCGGACCGAGAGCTGGTCGTACTCCATCAACTTATTAAATCCGGTATCGAAATCAGCCTCCAGAGCTGCGATGAGATCGCTAATAGCTTCATCGAACACCTGGCCAGGGGAAAGGGTAGAAAAGGTGCCCGCTGGAATGTCGCCGCCTTCTGAGGTCAAAACGCCGAAATTCTGAGCCGAGGGCGTTTCTTGATTCAATATGAGCTTGTCGTTGAATAGCCGGAATGTGTTGTTCGCCTGGAAGATGTAGGGTATCATCCGGATCTTGTCAGCCTCCTCGGTGACGTGGGAGTTGACATACGACACGATCGAGGTGTTCTGCGTTCCAATAACACGGTCCATCCATGGCATACCGGGGAAGCGCATGGCACCAACATCCTAAAATCGGAACTGGTAAGTCTCCAATCTCGATTGGAAAGATAGGGTACAGATAAGGGCTGCTACTTACGTAGTAATTGTAGTAGTCAGGTTCACCGGGTTTGGAGTTATTCCATGCCGTTTCGTCGAAGCGGTAGGTATAGATTCGACCTCCAATACGCTCGGTGAGCTCGAGAATCTCATAGTCGATGCCGAGACTTTGAAGCAGGATTGCCGAGTACAAGCCGGCTGCACCGGCACCAACGATACCGACCTTGAATGGACCAGTCGAGTTGCGGCACGACGTGAGATTTCCATAGTCAGCCGACTCTGTGAGAAGCGTCCGCAAGAAGAAATCCTGAGTGCTTCCCACAGCCTCTAGTCCGGAGGGCGGGACCTGCCGGGGAACAGACCGAGATGCCTGCACAGCGGTCAGAGGCACAGTCAGGAGCAGGCCGGTTGCGAGATTGAGACGCATGATGTAAGGATGACTGGTAGGCAAACAGGAGAACAAGAGAGGTATCCTGTAGGTTAGTTGAGAAGTAAAATGGACAGATAAGCAGCTTGGGGGCATGACATATCCAAACTCTTATATCAATTCGTGCTCTATACTTCAAGCCACGAAAAGTCTAGTGGAATGCATTCATCCGAAGCCCATATTTCACAAGAATCTGCTCTTAGATTAGGGTTTGNGAGGCTTCGGAGGCTATTCCTCTTCCTTTCTATACAGCAGTGAACAGGTACTTTGAGCCGACGTGGCTGACATAATTGAGAGCTCTCTCTGATTGTGTCGGCTGGATCTGGGGTTCGCTTACAGTAAGGTCAATACTTCGAGGCCGAATTGCCAAGAGCGGCCGTTCTAGATTCGCGAAGGTAGCCGGGCCCTTACATTCCTGACAAGCAGCTATACACGAAAGAAGAATCGTCTAGTGTACTTTACTAGAATCAGTCCTAATAAGTTCATGGTAAGGAATGAAGGTAAGCTAGACCGGCACGTGGTTTGGTTGTTCTCGAACTGGTGGCTTGGCATGGGCGTTTGTTATGAATCAGAAAGGAATGTCGCCCGGACCAGCCGGACAAGCAGCCGAGCCCATAGCATTATTCCATAACCTCCGCGTAGCCGTAGATACATACAAAGCACTTGTTGTGAACAATTACAGAATACAGAGCAGCTAAGAGGCCTTTCATGAAATTTTCGGCGACAGTACGGTGCTGTGGAGAAAGCCTACCCACGTCTAGATGTGCTAAGAGACTACTCACTCGATCCAGCATTGATTGAATCACTGCTTCCAAAGGTAAGCCAGTCGAGTCCTAATGTTTCGTATATTGTGGTAGGGCGTGGCTTAGCGAGTACGCGAAAGGAAGTACTTATTTGGATAAACATCAGCGGTTGTATCACTGTGCGTTTATCGTTATAACCCAATCCCACGTGGGATTCGCGTCCCTTCTAACAGATTTTGCACAGTATTGTGATGTCGCTTAGTTCTAGTCTTTGAGTAGAACATAATCCAGCCTCTTTTAATTTTCTAGTCTCCGAACCACGTGCTTCTCCAAAGTGCTAGAATAGATTCACAGTATCTAGCCTCCAGCTAGAATTTTGCTATTCGTCGTAACACGGCCCTGATGCTCACTTGTTTGAGCTAGAACTATCAATTCTTACCCTAGAGTATTTAAAAATGGGTTGGAGCAATCTAGTAAGCTTCCCAAGCTCCATGTATTTTTTGGATTTTGATAGCATAGAGATATTGAAGTTCCTCGTTACGAAAAAATATTTCTTCAAGTCCCAGATCAAAACCACTCTGAAACATTGAAGTCATTAATAATCAAATAATCTGTATGAAAACAGACCATGAGTTCCAACACAGGAGCGCAAAATCATCAGTTTGGGCCTAGAGTGAGCGGCGTACGTTTTATTCCCTGGTCTCCACCTCCTCCTCAGCTACCACCACCACCTTACGATCCCGCTCCTGTTCTCAACATGCCACTATCGGAGTTACGACCTTTTCCAACATATAGACCTCGCTGTTCACCAGCTCCAGTTCAAGAGCTTCGTCCTATTCTCAATGCCAGGATTCCGGACCTGCGAACAAGGACTGGCCCTCTCGCTCTACATCCACGAAATCCCCCAGCACGAGGCCTCGTGTTCATTGAACCTCTAATCGGGGAGAGGGAGTGGAAGGATCGGTTGACTGTTGTGTTTAAGCTTCAAGAATTTTCCTTAGAATGAGATTTTGTCCCTCGCATTTCCATTTGGTCAAAGTTATCAGTGTCTCGAAAGACTTGCGAGAAGAGGTGCATATTCCAGTCGGCAGTGGACTTTATTAGCAGTAGGTACAGGACGTATGCTTCCTGTTAACAGAGCTCTCCGTGCACACGGTGCGACTGGCGGGTGAAGCTATACTTGGTACCGTCAGATGGACGAAATAGAAGTCTCAACTAACCGCACTAAACATAGCGATGCAGAAGGTTTTCTTTTTGACTAATTTAGGAAAAGTATCAAAATCCTGGACTCACATGCTTACCCATTCATTCGCTTAGAGAGTACCAAGTTCACGGTTCCGTCGTGCTGTGACATGCCATTCAGAGAACCCGGCGATACCACCATGATCTGCTCGTTAGAGTCTGACCTCCCAGATTCTGAAATAATCACACACTGTACTTTGTATCCAGAGAAGCCTGGGTCGTAAACTGGACCCTACAAGAACTTCATTATGTACTTTTGTAACATTACAGGCAATACCAAACACTCGCATGATCATACAACAGGTATGTACTTTTACAACCCCCACAAACCCATGGCCAATCAATGCCGCCAAATTAACTTTCCCAAACCCGGTTCTCAACACTCTTCACTTGTCACTCGGTTGACTTCGACTTGAACTTCTGCTGTATCCTCTTCACGAATGGCTCCTTCACCTCCTTGACTTTGACTTCGTACAAAGCTTTGTGTTCGGTCGCGATACTGTGGGAGTCTTCGTAGTCAACGTGTACAAATGCTCGCTCGACGTCGCCGAGTCCTATTGGAATGTCAGTATGAGATGACGGAAGTCAAGAGGGAGACAAATGCCTTCAAGCTTTCGTTGCAAAGTCTCGCTGACATCGTGAGTCACTTCGAGGGTCTCCTTTCGGTCCATGATGATGTCTACTTCAGCGTAGTATTTGTCGCCGGCATGGTATGCTCGAACCTGGAATAGCAAACGTATTAGCAGTCTGCCGATTCGGAAGTAGTTCTAGAAGAGAACGAGTCTAGAGTTCGGAGAAGCTTACTGTGTCGATTTTCAGAATCCTCTTGTCGTGCGTGACAGACACATATACCATCTTGTTGAGGAAATCCTGTGGTGCCGACTTGCCCACCAAGTACCACATATGCTCGAAAGCAGTCGACGCCCAAGAGTATAAGATCAAGCAAGCGATACAGATGGCACCAGTGGGATCGAGGAACCATACAACATTGTAGCGACTGCCAACGATTGACATGATGAGACCGAAGATATTGACTGCGATATCATTGCGATGATCAATCTGCGAAATGTGATTAGAATTGTAGGTGTTTTGGATATTTATTGTGCTTACCATGAAAATTCCCGCCGCAGGGTATCTTCGAAGAATGAAGCAGTACACGAAGAGGCATCCTTTGGCAAAGACTGCATCGATGTCAGTATGGCAGCTCGACCCATAATACGAATGCTGGGGTGTCACTCACTTGCAACACAGACAAATACAATCGGGATGATATGCAGCGCTTCTGATTCTTGAGCACCGCGTACTAAGCTGCGAACGGACTCAATCTAGTCGCCATGGTCAGTAAGTGTCCCAAGATAGAGAACATTCGGCGGTACTTACGATCAACTGTACCGAGACAGTAGTCATCAAAGCACAGAAGAGAATGATCCCGACAGTCTCGACTCTTTTGCGACCCTGCTATCGTCAGGCTCAAGGTCTGACGGGTTCTTTCGGACTGACATACCACAGGGAACTTATGAATATTTGGCTTTGCCGCCAATCGAGATGTGATCAACATGATAATTGAGCTAACCAGGTCCATCTGATAATTTTGTCAGTACAGATCCTGGGGCGATGGGTAGGAACGGGAACTTGAGACTTACGAATGCATCTGCTGCTGTTGCAAACAGTGACAGTGATCCGGTGGATACAGCTGCATACATCTGGATAATGAAAAGACCGAAGTTGCAGAGGAAACTGGCGTTGACTGCAAACTTTACTTTGCCACCATTCTTCAGTGCGTCGTCGATCTCAAACTGTTCCTCCTCTCCACTGCCGAGGTAGGCATCGATGAGGGCATTTTGGCGATTGTAATACTTCTTGACCTTTCTCTGCTTTCGGCCAGCCCGTGTTGGGACCACCTGCTGAGTAAATTTGGTCTGGACAGTGTCTCTAATGTATCCTTTCAGCATGTAAGGGTCCGACTCATTTGATGATGAACTGTGCCCTCTCTCAAGAGAGTTGTCAGACACTGAAATGGGCTCGATGAAGTCATTCTCTTCTATGATGGTAGTGACAGGCTTCTGTATAGATCTTGTAGAAGAATTTGATGGAGAAGCGGAATGTTGTGGCGGAGGCGTTTGAATAGGGGTAAGGGCAGGGGAGGAAGAGTGAGCAGGCTCAACCTGCTTGCTTTCGTCTTTTCGAGAATCCATCTGAAAGTGAAGCCGAAGGGCAAGGGTAGAGTGTAGACAGAGGGTGCTTCGAGCCGGAGGAGGAATAGGATCGGCTGGTGAGTCGAGCCGAAGGATGTACAATGCCGAGCAGAACTTCAGAGGTTGAGACGAGAATGACAATAATAGAGGGACAAGAGAACGGAAGATGTGCTTTCCGAAAGTTTTCAGCGTACGAAATCCATGCGAAGTTGGAAATATGAGGTCGTGTCGAGAGATGGGTATAAGTAATTTCTATCGTCCATCGATGCTGTTTGCCACTAGCTTCAGANGATCTCCAGGAGAGGAAACTGGAGGATATCCTCAACAAGTCGTGTTTGGGAAAGAATAAGAGAGTGACACCTTGGGACAAGACATTGCTTGACTGACGCAAGACTTTGCATTGATTCTTGAGTAGCATCACAGCTGTCAGAAAGCTCTCTTGGCGGAGGACACTCGAGGCTCTGATACTCTGGGCAATATAGCAAAACACATGACTTTGAATACCTGGAAGGTTTCATCCATGGCTATAAGTGGAGTCAAGTTACATTCAAGCAACACAGCCAAGAAAGACCAGTCCAGCTCGCGCCACGCGTTGTTCAGGTCCCAGTGGCGCGAGCGACTCTGTGGTTTATAGCGGTCCCGTTCATTAAGCATAAAGCCTCCGAGAGCTAGAGGCGGCAACATCCATGTCCCAGCCACTTCCGCGGGGGCGGCTTTGTCGTCGTTCATGCGGGATGACCAACGCTTGTCTTGAGTGGCTCGAGTGATGTTGTTTTGAGGCTCGCCAAGCCTCTGAGGTTGGATTTAGGTACGGGCGGCTAGGGCCCGAAACGCGAGGTGGTTAGAAATAGCCGAAAGAACTTCTCAACGACCAACCATCATCACCGCATTCATCATCCGCTCCCCTTGGTCTGGATATTTGTGTTCTTCCTCCATTCTCCATTGCAACTACGTCGATCATACGGCAAAGAATATCGGAGATTTCCTGTGCCGCAGCTGGGGGCCCGGCTTTTTTCCACTGGTTCTACTTGACAGCTGGGGAACAGGCCGAGTGGCAGCCGGCAGTTGAGACTTGGAGCCTGCAATGCTGTTTGGGAATGCTTCTGGAAGTTCACTTGCCTACTCAGCATGATAAGTGTATTGCTCCTGTATGTTTTTATGTTTTCGTTTGACATTCGATGGAAGTGCCACGCAAATTCGATGGGGATAGCGCGGAGAGCGCGATCTGGCGTTTATTGTGGACTCGGTCCAGACGCGCTCAGACTTTGATATCACGTGCGATATATGTTTACATGTGGGGTATCCCAGGTTAATTGACGGTTACTTGCTTGCGTTTGGCTCATTCTTGCTTCCTTGAATGTTTCATCGTCTTCACTCGCTACGGTTTCCTCATCATGTATCAGCTGCCAAGAACTATATGAACCGACTGGCCCCACTGGTAAAATTCTTGATGTCTCTTTTTTTCTTGGCTTTCATATGGTTTGCCGGACACCTCTCACGCTTTGTATGAGTACTGTCACTGCTTGAACGGAAGTGTCGATCATATCTGGAGCATCAAATATACACACGTATTTGTCAACCTCTCCTGCCCGATGAGGTCCCTGTGGGTCTATCGAGAACTCTGATGCCTGTCGTCTGTCAATTCCAATCGAAAGAGATCAGGCTGAAGTATTTTGGTTGACTGCAAAAATATCCTGATGCTCGCGAAATGATTCCGTCAAGTTTGTGAAGTTTTCCCAAAGAGGTAGTGTCGACGAACTTGACTGGCACAGACTGTAAGCACCGGTCACTCCCGCGAACTATTCCAGTGCCACAAATCGCATTGGACTTCAACAACTTTTGCACTTCTGCGTATCAAAATTGCATTGCATCCAATTGGAGTTTATTTGCGTACTTCGGCAAACATCCCGGGGATCGCTGGGCATTATGCTTATCTTTAGCCCCCGAAGTGAAACTAGCGTCGACAAGGTCGACCCAAGTCTCTTCAACTTCACATGGGTGCTCAATTACCCCATGGGTATTTGTCTTGTCAGAAGTCTTGATGGCTAGTCGAGGCGATCGTATGTTTGGATCAACTTGGCAAGAATCCTCGAGCACCCAGACATGTCCAGACGGAGTCCATCGTTACGTAGTTTCAGGAAGGTGGAGGCTGCTCTTTCTCTTTCTCGAGATTGTATATGTATGGGGACGTATCTGACAGTTCCAAGACTCACCTCTGTTCTCATCCCGTATTATTTTAATCGGGCGAAGCTGTGCTTTGCTATTTTCTGTTCTTCCTTTCCTTTCTTTAAGTGGGCAGGCTCGCTTTTCTTTTCCTTTTTTCAAGATGGATACTGTTCCAGCAGCAAAGCCGCAATGCGGAGGTGGACAGGCAAATAAAGATGACTATGATTTGCCTCTACATGTGGCAGCACTCTGTAAGTGATGTCGTACCGGCTCGAAATGCCTTTGCATCTTTTCGCTGACTCGTCATAGTTCTTGTGCTGCTGTTCAGTATCTTTGGCGCAGGTTTCCCGGTTGTCGCCAAAAGAGTCAGTTGGATGAAGATTCCACCCAAGATCTTCTTCTTCTGCAAGCATTTTGGTACAGGTGTACTCATCGCAACAGCATTCGTCCATGTAGGAACTTTACATTCATCAACTGAACCAACGCTGATATTCTTCCAGCTCATTCCCACTGCCTTCCAATCCCTCAACGATCCTTGTCTCCCGGATCTTCTTATCGTCCAGTACCCAGCAATGCCAGGTGTAATCATGATGGCTTCTCTCTTCGCTCTCTTTGTTATTGAGATGGTTCTGAAGTCAAAGACCGGAGGTCACTCTCATGGTGGACCAACTGGCCAGGGACTTGATGGGCACGGACATGGCGGTCATGTCCATGGCCAGGGACTCGCTGCAAAAGGAGCACCGCCTGGAGTGTCAACACCACCGCAATACCAGAACGACCAACAATGGAGGGACGATGAGTACCCAGACGAGAAAGACCTCTCTTACGTCAGGTACTGCAACAATCACCTAACCCAATTTGAACCTCACTAATAGTATATAGCGAGACCTATGAACCGGAGCCTGACTTCCAACCTAGCCTGCGTCGCAGCGATACAAATTATGGATCTCAATCGGAGATGCCACCCTGGTTTCAAGTCTTCTTCGCCCAATATGTCCGACAGCGTGAAGAGATGAAGAACATGATCATGGCATACAATCCAAGAAGAGCACCTCAGCCACCTCAGCTTCCCGCAAATGTTGATACTGAGACAGCCATGATGGCTGCTGAGCCCGTGATCGATGAGGCAACGTACAAGAGGATGTCTCTCAATATCACTCTTCTGGAAGGTGGTATCCTGTTCCACAGTGTCTTTGTCGGCATGACCATTTCTATCACTACCGATGGGTTCATCATCCTTCTTATCGCTATCTTGTTCCATCAATTTTTTGAGGGTCTCGGATTGGGAAGTCGTATCGCTGCTGTCCCATATCCAAAGGGAACTGCTAGACCATGGATCTTGGTCGTGGCATTCGGCACGACTGCACCAATTGGACAAGCTATTGGGCTGATCGCCAGAAACTCGTATGATCCACAGAGCGCTTTTGCTCTCATCATTGTTGGGGTATTCAATGCAATGTAAGTCTATCAAATGTTCAATTTCAGCTTATCGTACTAACCCTCGCCAGCTCATCCGGACTCCTCATCTTCGCCGCAACGGTTGATCTCCTTGCCGAGGATTTCCTCTCTGACGAAGCCCAACTCCTCATGACCAAGAAGATGAAGATTTGGGCCTTTACATTCGTCATGATGGGTGCCGCCGGCATGTCCGTCGTTGGCGCGTTCGCGTAATCAATCAACAGCAAATCGACAGACCTTCTCACAGAACGAAAGGGCTACGCGACACCAACGCCAACAATTATAATGTACGATATATAAGGTTAATCCGCCCCACAGCTACACACTCGCTCGCGTAGGCATGCAAAGAAATTCAATCATTTACTTGCTTGATAATTACGGGGCACAAGAACAATGGAAATGGAGTACGGGATACAGATACAGGGTTGGAGCACGAAAGAAGGCACTACGGGGTAATACATTTTTTAAATGAGGGCTGGTATTCAAAAGAACAAAAAAATCAAATAAAAAAGTCACTCATTTACTTGTTGGGCTTTGGTGAGGACGGAGCAACTTCACTCGACACTCATGATCGCGAACACTTGAAATGCCGCTAGTTTTTCTGCAAACTGAAGCTATACAATAATGATCTATTTTGGGAAGTTTCCCTGGACATTTGCAATTGTCTTGTTCTCGCTTGTTACAGCAATATTGCGTTTTGCGCTCACTCGCGGCCTCACTGACACCGGATGCGGGGTCTCCGGACGACCCAAAATTCCTTGGCGCGTTTTACCATCTATTTTCGTCTGAAGAGTTTGGCAGATCTTGGCTACTTAGCCAAGCTGAGCACAAGATCTCGCCCAGGTGACCGTAATATTGCCTAGAATATAAGCTAGCCTTCTTGTTTCAGTAGCTTCTTTCAAGCTTCTGTGAGTAGTGCAACTGTACGCGGGCTGGTATCCTCGCTATGATACTGGAGATGTGCTTCTCAACTCAAATTAATTGAGCAACTTTGCTTGCTTTGATTGTATTCTGCTTTGAGAAATGAATAAGTACTCTTGCGCTAGCCCCCGAAGTTTCGGTTCTTCTTTCTGTGCTATCTGAGTTGCAATTGCTGTGTCCTGAATGTTGTCTGCTTGGTCATTCCTCTAGCTCGAAAGTTTTTGCAATACACTCTTCCATGTCAGCTTCTACTATCTTATAACACGCCGATGTTGAGTCCTTTGCTCAGCTGAATGGAAATTGCTTCAATTTTCTTCTACATCACATACGACCTCGTTTTCCAACAGCGACGACTCGTATCCTTTTCCACCGAATTCCCTGACCATCACCTTAAACCTCACCCTCCCATTTGTGGCTTTTCCATCACTAGTATATCTCCAATTTTTTGCCACTTGCTTGTTTCATTCAGAACTCAGGTATACCAGCTGACATTTATGTCCAATTCGGGTCACCACGCCGACGATTTAGATTGGAATTAAGGTTAATCGCTTCACCATCTCGATTCAGCACTCATCCGAGTCCCGAAGGAACAGGCATTAGAGAGAAAAGTCATACAAGGAGGTACATGATAATTCTCCGGACCTCACGCGCACCAATGAGCCATGTTCGACAAGCACGGAAGATTTTCGTTTCTCTCGGGCAGTACCCCGCATTTTTTCTGAATCCCATTATTGCGTCTTGGCGAGATCCTTGTTTACATCCCCTCATTTACTGAGTTGTCGATCACTGTTCGACAGGTGATGAGATGGCAACGGTCACTTGGAAATCAAGATTTATAAAAATTTGAGTCCTGCACCATTTTCTTATGATCTTTGAAGGATTGACACCGTCAGTCCTTTGGCTTCTGATTCGACAAAATGGCGCGGTATCTCCAGCATCTTCGTCATGCAACTTTCTTGCTTGTATGTATTCTGCTATTCTGCGGCCTGGCACGGTGTCAGAGGCCGATGGAGAATCTTGGTCGCGGAGTTGTCGCAGTACGTCAGAGTAATACCGCTGTCCTGATCACTTGGAGACTCCTGGGACTCGACCCCGATGGTATCAGCTTCAACATCTACCGTGCAGCTGGTAGTGGTTCGGCTGTCAAGCTCAATCCTAGTCCACTCACGAAAGGCACGAACTTCGTCGATAGCACGGCTGCTCTGGCTCAGGCCAATACGTATCATGTTCGGCCAGTTGTCAATGGTGCCGAGCAGGCAGCAAGTGGTGCATTTACACTTCCTGCGAACAACCTAGTCGAGCCAGTTCTCAGGATTCCGATTCGTGATGGCGGTCCGGTGAAGTTTGTTTGGGTTGGAGATCTTGATGGAGATGGAGAATACGACTACGTGATCGACAGACAGACCTCGCCGCAAAAGATAGAAGCATACACCAGCAAGGGCAGGTTTCTCTGGGATGTGGATCTCGGTCCCAACAGTGTGAATCAAGACAACATTGAGCCGGGATCTTCGACCATTGATGTTGGTCACTGGGATGGAGTGACGGTCTTCGACTTCAACAGTGATGGGAAGGCTGAGGTCGCCATTCGTATCTCAAATGGAGTTCGTTTCGGAGATGGAAAGACATTCTCCAATGCAAACAACAATAATCAGTTTGTCGCTATTCTGGACGGTCTCACCGGAGCTCTTCGTGCATCAGCGCAGATTCCAACAGATTATATCAGCGATGGTCCATTGGCAGCACGCTTCGGCGTCGGCTATCTCGACGGTGTGAGGCCGCATTTGGTGACTTACTTCAAGAACAGGATTGGCAGCGGAGACTTTAACTTGATGATGTGTGCCTGGACTTTCAACGGCAGTGCTGTCAGTATGGCTTGGAAGTGGCTGCGAGGCAACCAAAATGCACCAGATGGACACAACACTAGATCTGTGGACGTTGACGGAGATGGGAAGGACGAGGTCAGCGAGATAGGTTTCACCCTTAATGGCGATGGAACTGTTCGATACTTGATGGGACCAAAGGGCATTGTGCACGGTGATCGATTCCACATCGCGAAGATGGATCCCGATCGATCTGGGCTGCAAGGTTACGGCGTTCAGCAGGATAATCCAAACCTACTTCTCGAGTATTACTACGACGCAAGAGACGGCAACGTTCAGTGGAGACATCAAGGAACGGAAGTTGGAGATGTTGGTCGTGGTTCAGCTGCTGACATCGATCCTCGCTTCGCGGGCATGGAAGTGTGGTCTTTCAGCGGTGTCTTCAATGCACGATCTAACCAACTCGCTGAGCCCAGCACAAACCTACGACCATGGCCACATTTGAATCTGTGGTGGGATGGTGATAACTTAGCTGAGCTCTACAACGACGGCAAGATTGAGAAGTGGGACTGGCTGGACCCTAAACAGACATCAAGTCTGCCACGACTTGACCGTATTAGTACGTACGGCGGAGTCGGTTATGGGGTCAATCCCATGTTCATAGGAGACATTTTGGGCGACTGGCGGGAGGAGGNCATCGTTACAAACGCCGCGTTCAACCAATTGCTCATCTTCACCACCAATATTCCCAGCGATATTCGCCTGTACACTCTGGCTCACAACCCCGCATATCGAAATGGGATGACGTTCAAAGGATACATGCAGTCTCACCATGTGGATTACTTCCTTGGCAATGGCATGGCCACACCTCCTCGACCAGATATCAGATATGCAGGTGCTTAGTGACAAGGTCGCTCTTCACAAGCTCTGGAGGGAGAGCGGGCTTTGAACGAGAAGAAAGTGTGAAGGCTCACGGTTATCGAAGAGGCATTTTTGATTCGGCGTGTCATGCTGGTACTGAGGCCTGAAGACACCTGGAAACAGAAACATTACGCAATAGCTGTTTCTTACTCCTCCAAGTCCGTTTGTAGCATTTAGAAAGGTGACATGATCAGCTGTGGGTCATCAGGACCGGATGATTGCATATGATGTGAAACTAGGCTTGCAAACGGATAAGCAATACATCTTTCTATCTTTCTCAACTACAGATTGTCCCTTTTGTCAGCTTTCCCATACCATCAAATGTTCTGAGGATTTCAATCCAAGGTTCATCGCAGAATATACTTCAAGTCCCAGAAATCGGGTACTCGGATTCAACCACCAAGATGCCGAGACCGACCTCTATCAACCTTCATCTCACTTCTACTACCCCGTTGGGAATACTCCCGCCATTTGCCTCACTCAAGATATTCCTCCAGAGCAAAAACGCCGATATCTTACTCTTGGGATGTGGTGATTTCAGGAACATCCTGCTCACAGCATATGCCGATACAGCCAGCACCAAGTGAGTAAACGTATCTGCTTTCAACTTCCAACTCTAACATGAGTCAAAGTACCAGGAAACTGGATATCACCTGCTGCGACATCGAGTGCGCCATCATCGGCAAGCCACTTTCTTGCTGTGATCTTCCCCCGTTGAGACCGACTAAATCATAGCACGGAACATTCTCGCTTTCACCCTCCTCCTACTCGATGACGCCGAAGGCCATCAACCAATCGATCATCTGGCAGACATACTACCAATCTACTTGGAAGAAGAAAAAAAAGAAAACACTGAAGCTACTACAAGCTCAAGCAAAGAAATTATTTGGATCTTGCCACATCGCTCGAGTCATGGAAAGAGGGAAGATACGGCAGGATAGTGACATTCTGCGATCAAGGAACATTCACCATGGTCAAGAAGCTCTGGGAAGTNTACGCGAGATGCGATCGAACCAAGAACGAGCAGATGAGCTTAGTAGCGCAGGCAAGCNGGCAAGCAGGNAAGCAGGCAGACAGGCAGACAAGNCAGTCCATTCGCTCTCTGCCTGCCTGAGTGAAGAGAGGAGAGGAAGGTCGAACAGNCCATNTGTTGTTTGACGTATTTTTCTTCAATTGATTTGGTATATTTTCATCTTCATCTCCATTTCCATCCGCTTTCAGATCTAAAAATCTCTTTCCCTCCCTCAGACTCCTTCCTTCTCTCATCTATATTCCGTTGTGTTATGCGTATATACACCTCCCCTTCCCCTCCCCTCTCCTATCTCCCTCCAAATTCCCTTCTTCTAGCATCTACACCCGTATCCCCTTTACCCACAGCACAGATCTTGCCCAGTCTAAAAGCACAGGAAACCTTCCAGAAAGTTCAAAAACGAATCCCAGCCATCTATGCTCATCATTACAGTACAATAAAACACATCGAACCCACCAGCCAGCTCAAAACATTACCAGAGGTTGCCGACAAATACCGAAAATTGAAGAAAAGTATGCTCGTTCGTCGCTTAGCCTCATCTCGCTCGCCTCCTACGCATGCCCATGCTTTGTTGTTTGTTGCAAACGCAAAATCGACCTCCCCACAAATGCTCTTTCTCGTCCAACACACCGCGTTGTGTGATTTATTTCCCTCCTTTCGCCCCCGCCTCAACCAAATCAAACAACCGGCAATCGATGAATGCAAATAGCTCTCGATGCAAAGAAGCTAGACACGACCCATGTCGAATCCCCTCACAACCAGAAACTATAAGCAAAAACCAACGCCGTATAAATCGTACTCCCCGTATACAAGAACTCAAACCACGCGGCCTGGCCTCCAAATGCAACTTTCTTACTCTCGGTCGTCGGATGGGCAACCCCCGTCTTCTGATCTCTAACCAGCAACTCCTCTCGTTCCGGTACCATCGGAGGATCAATCGCATAGGAGACTGGAGTCCAGAGACTCGAGCAGAGGAAAAGGAAGGTGAGAGGAGGCCAGAAGGCGTGTGTGATGAGACCGACAAAGATATTGTTGAGGGACTGGCCTTCGGGGAAGAATACGCGGTAGGAGGTTAGGACGACGGCGACGAGGGTGAAGTAGACGAAGACGAAGTGGAAGATGGCCATGTAGTTGAAGAGGATTGCCCAGAGGCGGCGGAGCATGGATTTCTTGTTCTTGGGGTCTCGCTCATTGAGTGCGTTGCCGAGGGATCCGGTAGGTTTGAATGCTACGATGGAGCCGCCGAGCCATTTTGGGAGGATGAAGGAGCGGATGATACTCAGAGAGATGTAGGGTGACATCCAGAGTTGGTAGCGACTGTCACGCTGGCCGGTGTGGTAGCCTGCTGGGGAGAACAAGGCGAACTCGCAGAGTCGGTTGCACATGAATGCCGCGAAGCAGGTGCGGATGAGCCAGCGCAGTTGTTCCATGTCGGCGTAGGCGATCAGTGGTTTACCCCAGACGAGGACGACTGGGATGGCGAAGAGGGAGATGGTAACGAGGATGGTGAACATGCCGAGAATTGCGTAGAGAGCACCTGAGAAGCGCTGGGCACCAGACATCATCTTCACGTCTTTGCCCCAGAGGCAGAAGTTGAGTTTGAATGCGGTCTGAATGGTTCCAATTGCCCAACGAGTACGTTGCTTCAAGTGTCCGCCATAATCCTCTGGAACAGTACCAAATTGGAGGGGTTCGTGAATGTAGGCTGTTTTCCAGCCACATCCGAGCATGAGAGTCGAGGTTGCCACATCTTCGGCGAGAGATCCAAGAGGGAAGTTTCCAATTTCCGTGAGAGCTTGACGGCGGATAACGTAGCCAGATCCAGTGCACCATGCGACTCCTAGAGCATCCTTGATGGGTTCAATTACGTGTACGAAGAAGTTTAGGGATTGAGCCAAGGGGTCGGATACAGGTGTGTTGTAGAACAATTGAGGTGGGCAAGCCAACGCAAGTTTGGGGTCCACGACCATGTGTGGCATAATTGCTCGTAGCCATGAAGGTTCAGGAATCTGGTCGCGTCAGTGAATGAGGTCCAGACTAAGTTCTCGCTCGCTTGGGTAAATGCAAAAGGGGGTTTATTTACCATGTCCGCGTCCAAAGCAGCCATAAACTCGTTTGCACCACCAGGTAAAAGATCCAATTGTTCGAGTCCATAATTCAGATTTCCAGCCTTGAAGTGATGTGGTACTCCCTTGACCTTTGTTCTGGCCATGTAGTAGAGGTTCGAGTAGACGTATGCGAGCTGATTGACGGCGGCTTCCAAACTGGCAGCCTTTCCATCATCAAGAACAATAACCCTGAATCGATCGCGAGGATAATCCAAATCGCAAGCTGCGCGGACAGTATCGAGAATGACCTCATCATCTTCTCCGCAGCAGGTAACAAAGACATCAACGCCGGGAACCTCATCGGAGGTCAATCTCAATTGCGGCCTATTTCTCTTCTTCAATGCCCACATGGTCCAGAAATTATGCATTTGCGAAGGAATCGCGACAATGATCTCCACGCCTAGGAAGACCCAAGCTCCAGGGTATACGACATTGAACTTCTTCTGTGCGAGGATCACACATGCGATTCGTAGGCCGAGATATGCGAGATACAGACCTGTATTGGCCAGTGCGAGGAAAGGTACGAACTTGAAGATGAAGCGACGCCAACCTTTTGATAATTCGACGTCGTCGCGGTCGTGAAGTCGTGATATCGAATCCTGTGATACGAGGGAGTTTTTGGATGGGAAGGTCGAGGACGAGAGGTGCCCGCTGCCTGGGCCTTTGTTGACGAGTGTTGTTGTGCTGAGATAACTTCTTGATCCACTGAAATCATGGTTATACTTGGGAATGTTAGACTTGTTGAAGTATATCGTCATTGTTAAATGCAGGGGCACGTACTGGTGATAATGTAGGTGTTGTACATCTTGAGTCCATAGGTGTACCTGGAATTGAATCTGGGTGCCAACCATGACCAGACCCAACAGAGTCGTGTGCTCCCGGATATCCAGGTCTCATTCTCCCTCGAGGACTGGGCGTCGCTGCTAACCGTTCTGGCATCATGAGATTATCTGTACTGATAGCGTGTGGGTCGTAAGCAGTGTTGAGGTATGGTTGATTATGACCTCTGATATCTTTCATTTCCTCTTCGTAAACATCGCGTCTGTCCATGATGGGCGAGGTGGGCGGGAAGTATCCCTTGGTAGTACAGCCAAATGTCTCTCTTTGCGTTCCTCCTCCTAGACAATGGCTGGTAACCGAGTCTTCCCGATAAATCCGATGATGTGATGATTAAGGCTTGATCGATGACAAGCAGGAACGAGAGACGGATATTGCAATAAACAATCAGATGATGTCAAAACGAGTGTGAGTGATTGAGTTGTGTGATTATTAACGTTGCATAACGCGTCCGTGAACGAGTGTGGTTGGCGAGTGGAAGTGGTCTGGTCTGGTGGAAAAGACAAGACAGACTTGAGATTGAAAGGGAGACGGAGGAAGAGAAGGANGGAACTGGTGTGGAAGNAAGCAGGTACGAAGAAGGAACNNAACCNNAGNNNGGGAAAGTNTAANNAGGTACGAAGAAGGAACCAAACCCCAGCAAGGGAAAGTCTAAAAACGAGATGGAGGTGGAGGAGACGAGAAATGAGAGAGTGACAGAAAAGTCAGGAGAGGCAAGACATCCCCATCATGCCGTACAGCACTGACATGACCGACTTCTGACTGGCATTCGACGGGCACAGCACCGCCTCGGGGCTATCTGGATAGCCTTTGATAGGTATGGAACCGTTCAATAGATGGTCTCAAAGCGGCGCTCACACCACAAGCACACAAGGCACACAACAACAACGCCGCCGCACGCATCAAGTGCCACCGAGTGCCGCCAACGGTATCTCTTCGGGATCCCGTATCCGCCCCCCCTTCTCATAAGTGCTCGACGCCCCTCCCGTATTTTATTTGACTTCCCTGGCATTCTTGATAACAGCGACTCAGAGGATCTATGATTTCATCCCATAATTGCCATCATCCATGATGCCTCATCCATGCAATCGTTCGTAAACGTGGAGTGGCAGTTTGAGCACACACCCTCTTTTGTCCTCTCCTCTGAGCCTTATCCCCGGGTATCCCAAAAATAAAACAATGCACTGCACGCATGTGAAAGACAACAACAGTCTCTTTTAAGGCTGTCTCCGGCTACGCTTCATGCCTTCATTCCTTAGCCAATCACACTCCTGACCCCTTACCAAAGCCGTACCAAAGGTAACCCAACCCATCAGAAAGTCCTTCCAATCCCGGAAATCACCCAATCAGCGCCGAGATATTCAGACTTGGCTCTCATCTAACCTTCCCACCTCAGTCACTTGTTTATCGGCCGGACAAGACGATCACTTTCTCACTATCTCATCATCGGGCGCTGACGGCCCTCCCTCGAACTAAATACGGTACTGTACGCAAGTGGGTGGTGTGGTAGGCCTAGCAAGTGGGCACTGAAATAGCACAACACAACCCAACCCCTGCATAAGTGCCGTTTATCTTTTTCTCACTAGCAACCAGCGTTCCTCATCAGGCATTAGCTGCTCATCAAGCTACATTCCCTCACGAGCTTATCTGCATCCGACAAGGGGGTGGGTGTTGGGAATGGGTGGGTGGAGCTCTCTGGAGTGGGATGACGCTGGGATGATTGGGGAGGGAACTCCGGGAAGGCAGCGGCATCAGGGCATCAGGGCATCAGGGCATCGCTCTCGTATTGACCCCTGATGCGAACGTGCTGGATAGGCTGAGAGTGGATGCCTGTGCAAGGATGTGATGGCGGGATCGGACGAATGACGGAGCGAAGGGAGGAAGATTGCCTGGGACTGACAGGCTTTACAGTACAGGACAGCTGGGATGGAGAGGATTGACTGGATAGGGGTCGACTGGTGCATGTGTAGCGTGACGCCGAGCGATTATGAATGGAGACCAGTAGCCACAGGCGGGACCAGAGACACGAGAATTTTGGATGGTGGCTGCTGCTAAGCCTGGCTATGGCTGCTTTAGGTATGCTCGGCGGCACTTGAATTTCGAATTTTTCTTTCTTTCTTTCTTCTTACCTTCTTGCTTTGGGTGTGCTTGCTGCTTTTAGGAGAGCTGGTTCTGTGTTGGGCTTGGGTTCGTAAGGAAACAGTGGCGGACAAGGGGTGGGATTCCAGGTGGGATAGGAGAATGCCCGCTGAGATCCGGTTGGCTGGCAATTGCTCTGTTCTCCAACTCTGGTGCCTCTGCTCTTGATTGTTGCTCTTGGCTGGCTGCCTTTGCCTTTGAACTGCACAGTTTGATCTATCGGATCTGCTTTGGTTTGATCTTCTTTTCTAATCTTGACAATTCGGACTGGATCAATATCGGCACTTTCCCAGAAATTGGACTTTCCTGCGACTTGTGAGACACTCGTTCGTTTGTTCACTCATCACATTCGTTTCCTGCGTGGTTCAAATCGAAATTCCTCGACTTCGTCCGGCCGCTCTTTTTGACGTAACTTGCCAATATCAAACATCGCGCGCCTTTGATTACGACACGACCGATCAATTGAGCGAGACAATTACGACGACGAGAACGACGACGACTGAATTCCATTGTACGATTGATTGTATCATTCACATGTGAGGATATACACGACGACAACATTCATCGTTACCCACCACGCTCGCTTTCGACATCTCCCTCTATCCCTACATACCGATCGCTACACACCATAATTAATACACCACACAACCTCTTTTCCCACCCATCAAGATGGGTCTCCTCAACTTCCGCTGGCTCGTCAACGCCGGCCTCCTAATCCTCCCAGTCGGAACAACAATCGGTGTCCTCATTGGCGTAGACTCCCACCGCGCAGCGACAGGCCAAGAACCCATCTTCAATACTCCAACTGGAGGGACTGGTACTGGTAGCGGTGGTACTGGAAATAAGGGTGATGATAGAGTTACGAGCCAGTTGTTTTGTCAGAAGCAGGTTGGATACACGGCGCCGAGTTCGGGGATTCAGTATACTTGTAAGTGGTTTTTATTTCACTGTTTCGTTTGGGTGTTGGGGATGGTTGGATATCGCGGGATGGGAGGGAGATGGAAGTGCTGGGGAGGAAGAAGAGAGTAGAAAGATATACTGGGAGGAGGAGAATATGCGGTATCGATGAAGGAAAGCAAAGTCAGAAAAAGCATCTGACTGGATATACTCCGTCTTCACCCTACTGCTTACCTGCAGATCTGGATTATTGCCAGAATGCTTGGATGGTTGGCATATTTGAATATTGGCAATTGCTTGCTTTCTTCTTGGACTGAATCAGAGTTGGACTTGGCTAACATTCTTTCTCGAACAGTAAATCCCAATCAGTGGGGTTACACGGAAGGTGATCCAGGAGCTATGTGTATGAACGTATGTCACTCCCTTCCAGCAATTCTACCTCAAATCCACCATTCTTCAACTTCACACCTATCAAAAGCTCCTTCTAACCTCCCCCAGGTAACATCCTTCAACAACGGAACCTACTCCACCCCCTCCACCGCCCCCGAATTCTCCGTAACATGGGCCTACCCACCCGGCCCAGCATCACAACCCGTCCACGCCTTCCCCAACGTCCAAGTCCTAACCGACATGCCGTACCTCCTCTCCACCATCAAAACCATCGCCCTCTCCACCCACTGGACCTACGGCGTAGGCGACACACCCGCAGCCACAACCTCTGAATCCGAACTCCTTGCCAACGCGGTAAACACCAACGTGGCAATCGATATGTTCTTGGACGCGGACAAGACCGCGGCCGAGAACTCCAGTCTGGCGAACTACGAGGTCATGATTTGGTTTGCGAAGTTTGGGACTGCGGCTCAGGCGATTGGACAGGAGGATGGGGTGGTTACGACGGAGAGTATTAATGGGACGACTTTGTATGTTTTCCCCTTACCCTGCCCTGTCTAATTCCCCGAACCCCTTGTTTCCCTCCCCTCCCCTCCGCTCCCTCTGAAGACCAACACTGACAATTCCGTCTCCAGCCAACTCTACACCGGCCAAAACTCCCTCCTCCAAAACGTGCTCACATGGGTCTCATCCGCGACCACCGAAACCTTCTACGGCGATATCCGCCCCCTCCTAACGAAACTCGATACCATTACCCAGGCGAACTTCTCGAGTACGGGCTTGTGGATCGGTCATTTGGGGATGGGCACGGAGGCGTTCTCGGCGACGAAGAATGTCACGTTTTGGATGGATGAGTACAGTGTTGATATTGGGGTGTAAAGACACCCAAAAAGAAAATGGGGATGAAGGGTGGAAGGAGAAAGGGGAGAAGCTGAGAGATGTATCCTCCACTGGGAGATATGCATGGCATGCCTGGAAACAGAGACATGTCGAGTTGGGCATGTTGGGTCATTTTGCACGATACTTGTACGCGGTACTTGCTCAGCATTTTTGGCCGTGGGGAGGCTATTTTTTTTTTCTTTTTTTCGTTCTGTATATATCTATCTATTGGCGTTGGCGGCGATTTTTGCTCTCGACTTGGATTTTTTGGAAGGGGTTATCTTAGAGGTGCATTCATGGGGAGAAATGGAGAATAAAGAGGTCACGGGGAGAATCAGGGACAGAAGACAAGACGAAATACGAATAAGATAAAGATGTAATATCATTGCTCAATCATCACTAACAACTTCAAACAAAAAAATTCCTTTTCTCTCTGTGGGGTGGGGGGGGGGGTTTTTTTTCTTTTCCTGCTGCCTAACTTCGAGGGAAGTCGGTGAGAGAGCGAAAATGAAAATGTGGGTGTGATTAGGGATCTTGATATGATATACCTGACGAGATCAAGATCAAAGGTGACAGAGGAATCTAGAGGGAGGGAGGGAGGAAGGAAGGAAGGAAGGAGGGAAGGGAAAGAGGACTTGGTATTGGATATTATGTTATGCTATGTCTGTTTGCTGCGGGAGGAGGGAGGGAGGAAACTTGCTTTCTCGCTCTCAAGGTAAGTTGTAGATTCGAGAGATCTCACGGTCCTGATGAATAATTAGTTGTGGTTGTATACAGTATAGATTGGGTACATTGTATAGTGGCGGATGTGGATGTGGATGTGGATGTGGATGGGGAAAGAGAAATGAGAAATGGGGAAGTGGAACATGCAAATGGAAGGGGAGAGGAGGAGGGAGGGGGTAAGTAAGAGGAAGGGGAGGGAGTGGAAGGAAAGGAGGGGGTTAGCGAAAGGGAAGATTGAAGTGGGTAGTAGGTAAATGTGAGGGGTGATGGTCATGGTCATGGTCATGGTCATGGTGTTGGTGTTGGTTTTCTATTTGAAGAGAGAGTTTTGTTTCGTTTGTTTTGAGTACTCAGTTGCGTACTTTCTTGTTTGGATGGATGGGTATTAACTGAAGGGTGGGGAAAGAAGAAGAAGTGAGGGGCAGGGAAGTGGAGAGGAGAGGAGAGTTCGGTAACTTGGTGATGTTGGATCTTGGATCCTGCATCGTTGTTCATTGTTTACCTGCTCGCTTGCTGGCGGCGAGCTTTGAGGCATGACATGGCTGCAGCTGGGTGGGTGGGCTTTCACATCGGGCATCATTGCAAGGAACGCAGATTTAGGGATGGTAGGGAATGAGGGAAGGGAAAATGGAAAGGGAAGCAAAATACGAAATGCTATATAGGCAGAATATTTGGAAAAGTTTGGGGGAGAAGGGCCAGAGAGAGGGAATGTGGAAGAGGAGGGGTGGAGAGAAGAGAGGGAAGTGATTCGCGAGACACAAGGATTCTTACTTGAATGAGAATGTCGATTTCACGAGTTGCAAGCCACTATGGCTATGTGCATATAGTGTGTTACAGATGTGCATTCGAACATGCTGTGGCGCCAGGTGGAGGCCTTTTTATCTGGATACTGGACATGGAGAGGCGGACGTACCTAGATGTGAGTTAAGAAGTATGTTCCAAGGGGGAAAAGGAAGAGCGTGAAGAAGACAAACAAGTACTGACGACGTTATGAGAACCTAGACTCTCGGTCGTGCCACAAGGGTATATAGGTAGGTCAAGTCTCTGACCGAGATTCTGCAATGCAGTCATTGCATATCCCATATGCGTGTGGTTTACAAGGCGGCAAAAAAGAATTTGTGCGGTGGCAGCGGTGCAGTTCGATACAGCAGACAGCCAAAGAAGAGTCGCTCGATATCGTGAAGCGGAGAAAGGGTGTATCGCTCCCGGCTTGCAGTACGAGCATCCATCATATCCTCTCGTCTGGATCTCGGTATCTCCTGTAACCTTCTGCGCCTCCTCGAGGTCTTCTTCTCTGCTAGGAACTCGGTACGGTTATTCCTTGAGCAGGCGGCTAGATAAGAGCAAGATGTAACATGTTACTTTGTATCTCTGGACAGCTCGTTGGTAAGCAGCTTCTGTTACCAGCTCAGGAAAGAATGGCTACTTGAGGAAGTTTGATCCTGAATCTGCACTTGACGATGCGACACCACGATAGCACGACGAAATACTTTTTGGGCATGCTTGGACATCACAACAACAGTGTTGGTAGTATCTGGTCACTGAAGAGCAATTGGTTTGGGGATTTTGTCCGGATGAAGATGACTACGTTATCAAGGATAGAGAAGAGAACGTCGAAACGCATGCTGTAGTCACACGTGAGGTGAGGGGTAATCCTGCGTGGTTCCTGGGTTCGGAACATGAATATATGGATGCATGGATAGTTCGGATGCAGTCTTCCTTAAGAATAAGATCAGAAGAAAAAGAATCGGAGGGTAATGCAAAAGGGATTGAAGTATTTCGACTCGCCTTGGAGCTGATGGAAAGTCAAAACAATCCAAGCGAAACGAAAACTGGTCTCGTGCCACTCACTGATTCAAGCCCTTCAAGGTCCAGTCTTCTTGTCCACCCACCCACACCGCACTTATGCTGTCCTCCACTTCCCCCGCACCAAACATCCTCGCAACCATCCACACACACCAGAACCCCCCCAACCAATACACCAGCTTGAAAATGACGATTCTGACACTAAGTCACGAAAGTCCGTTTCAACTGGAGAGTCGAGATGATATCCTGTACGATGACGCTTAATGGACATGGATTGGAACTTTTAATGAGATGATGCTTGTAGGGCGAGGCTGGAAGGGGGGTTTTCCCGATTTGGGATTGGATGGGAGATGTGAAGGTTATGCAAGGCTGATAGGAGAACTGAGGGGTCAAAAGAGGCTCTGTGAGGTTCAAAGTGTGTGTCTCGATGTTCAGTGATCTGGACAAAGCGAGGGTGGAGAGAGAGTGACATGATATGCAATGCAAATGCTGGACAGCATGGCATGACATGACATGAATCGTAATAGACTCGGATAGAAGAGGAGATGGAGGAAATCGATGACCACGCATGATGCAGATGGTCACGAGGCAGTGTACCATCGTGGGTGGTCGTGGTCGTGCTTTGCCCTCTGTACGGACAACTTCCTCCCCATCGATCACGGACTTGCCGGATCATCAGACTTGACTTGACATGAAGAAAAGGAAAGGATGGCTGGCTCGGCTCTTCATGCCCAATTCCAAGCCAATCGAGTCACAGTGACAGTCAAATATTGGAGTGGCGCTGCATCAGATCCGATACCGTGCTGAGCTGTCGTCGCGGTCTGGTCTGGTGCATGAGCAGAAAACCAAAGCCTAAAAAAGTAGATGCCTGGTTCCAAAGGACTTCTTATCCCAAAATGGCAATCATGATCCCATTCCAGCTATCTGCATTTCCACGCCGACAACCGCTAGCATCACAACTTTTGAACTCAGCCTTGACATAGTCTTGAAACGGCACATACTCGAATATGAAGGTGCTGGGGAAAGGGACTCTTGACCATTTTTATATTTGAGGGTTTTGTGGGGGTGAGGAGGGATGTGGTTGATGCCTGAGGTGCGCACGAAAGGCCCCTGGACATGCAGATAAGACAGTTGGGACAATATGCAGGGACGAGGCTACATCGGGAAAGGTTGAACGTGAGCACGAAATCCCGATAGGAATCGCAACATTTTTCTTGCCATCCCCTCAGGTCTTCGCCCACGCTCTGCTCTCCCACCACACACACACCCACCCACGCCGATGCAAAGGCCACGCCCGCCATTGTGAATGCGCCGTACTGATCTCCACATACGGAAGGGGGATTGATTTGATTGACGAGACGACGGTAGGTATGAGTGGCGGCGACATGCCCCTCCCTGGTCTATCTACTGGTTCGGCGAGGAAGACATCTGTTCATCATTTCGTCTCTTTTATTTCTTTCTTTCCTCTTTCTCTCCTTCCTTTTCTATCTAGCTACGGCATCGGTATTCTCTGACCGCTATTCACTTCACCCCCTTTGCCTGTCCATATTCACTACTCATATCTACTACTACAACTCGCTGTTCCCTCCATATCCTCTTTCCTTGAAGACACCGCTCTTATCTTCTCACATCTACACCCAAACTCTCCACTCACTGCAAGACATCACTCTTGCGAGTCGCTCTTCCACTACTACAAGACTTACTACAGTGCTTACCCCGGCGACAAATCTCACACCATCCTCTTTGGACAATCAATACTATACAAAGAGCCGCACCACAACAATGGCTCCAGATCTCAACTCCGTCCCTCCCTCACCTCGACATGAGCGAACTGCCGCCGCCATGCCTCAATCCGCACCTTTCAAACAACCAAACATCCTCTATATCATGGCCGATCAACTCGCTGCTCCCCTCCTCAAAATGCACAACCCCAAATCGCAAATCAAAACTCCCAACCTCGATGCGCTCGCAGCAGGCGGTGTAGTCTTCGATTCCGCATACTGCCCTTCACCACTCTGCGCGCCTTCAAGAATGTCTATGGTGTCCGGTCAACTTCCCACAAAGATTGGCTCCTACGATAATGCCTGCTCGATTGATCCCAGTGTGCCGACATATGCGCATTACTTGCGCGCGGCGGGCTACGAGACAACATTGGCGGGAAAGATGCACTTTATTGGGGAGCAACTACATGGCTACGAGAGTAGATTGACAAGTGATATCTATCCAGGCGATTATGGTTGGGCAGTCAATTGGGAGGAGCCAAATAGACGATTGGAGTGGTACCATAATGCGAGTTCAATCGAACAGGCAGGTCCCTGTGTAAGGAGCAATCAGCTGGACTACGATGAGGAGGTTATGTACAAGTAAGTGCGCCCTCAAGGGGGGAACGGCCGTGCTGACTTTCTAGGTCCAAGCAATTCCTCTACGATCATGTTCGCAAAGGTCCAAATACTCGCCCATTCTGTTTGACAGTCTCCCTTACACACCCTCATGATCCATACACGATCGAGAAGAAGTACTGGGACATGTACGCGGACGTCGATATTGAACTTCCAGATGTTACAATCCCACAAGAAGAGCAAGATTCCCACTCTCAACGCCTATTGAAAGTATCCGATCTTTGGGGCAAGAAGTTCACTCCAGACCAGATCAAGCGCGCTAGACGTGCATACTATGGAGCAGTTTCCTACGTCGATGACTGCATTGGAAAGCTATTGGAGACTCTCAAGGAATGTCGGTTAGACGAGGATACCATTATCGTCTTCAGCGGTGATCATGGTGACATGTTGGGCGAGCGAGGGTTGTGGTACAAGATGTCATACTTCGAGGCATCAGTTCGCGTCCCGATGATCATCAACCACCCAGCAACGTTCAAACCACACCACGTCACTGCCAACGTCTCTACCCTAGACATCCTCCCCACTCTCGTCGATCTAGCACACACCAAACTCTGGGGCGGCCTCCCAATGGACGGCACGTCCCTGCTCCCACATCTCGAGAACCGCCCAGGAGGATCCGACACAGTTTTCGCCGAGTACTGTGGCGAAGGCACAGTCGCCCCAATGATGATGATCCGTCGTGGCAAGTGGAAATACATCACCTGCCCCGCTGATCCAGATCAACTATACAACCTCTCCACCGACCCAAAAGAACTCATCAACCTCGCCTCCCTCTCCCCCAAACACCCCCTCTTCACTACCGAAGTCTCCACCACCCTCTCAGCCTTTGTCGCCGAAGCAAAAGCCAAATGGGATATGAATGCCATCACGGATTCCGTCCTCGTTTCGCAGCGCCAACGCCGTCTCGTCTGGGTGGCGCTCAAGAGTGGAAAGTTCACTTCGTGGGATCATAACCCTCAGGATGACGGGAGAGAGAAGTATATTCGCTCGCATATGCATCTGGACGATCTGGAACTGAGAGCTAGATATCCACCTGTGGACTCCCAGGGCAGGGATATGAGTGCTGTTATGCAGGATGGGAGTCGATTTGGTGGTGTCATTGGACACCAGGCTGGGGCGCATGGGCAGTAAAGCCCGCTCTGGTGGTATGTCAGAGACTGGGCGAGATTTCTCAGCTTTGACTTGTCGACGCTAGACATTGTGTACGATCTATCTTCGCTCGTTTACTCCGTGGGTCTCAACACCCGCTTTGTTTGATCTGCTTGATGCGCATAGCGATCTTTTCCTTCTTTTCAAACCTTTGGGTTGCGTTTTGCATGGCGCTGCGTTTATACCAGTCGATGTGCTGCTTGCTTGCTTTTCTTCTCTCGCTCAAGCGGCTTGCTCTCTTGCTCTTTCGTTGATGTTTTCATGGCTTTTATGATGCGATGCGTTGCGTTTATGCGGATGGATTTGCTCTACTATTTACTGGCGTTTGCGCGGCGATTTGCGTTTGGAATTTATGATTAGATGTCCTGCGATTCTATGCGATGGATCCATGGACGATGAGAGACGGGTGATGAGAGATCGGATTCTGAGAGAGAACAAATTTGGAAGAAGTCTGAGGTGAGAATACGAAATTGAGAATTACATGAGGACTTTCCGGTGGGCAAAGATACCTGAGCTACAAAGAGCGCTAGATTGATTGAACAAGATGCACAGCACGGGGAGATGGCTTAGTGGGAGGTCTGATTAGGAGGTGATGAATTGTAATGTTTTGACGAGATTAAGAAAATAAAGTAGAAAGCTAAATAAAAACTTGAAAAGAGAAAAAAAGAGAAAAAAAGAGAAAAAAAGAGAAGAAAAGAGTTTACAAAAACAATTAAGGGCCTCAGCTTGAATGCGACTCGACTGAATCATTTGCGAACCAAAGAATAAATCATTATCGTTTACTAATATTCCCGAACGATCTACTTCCCGGCGTCAAATTAACCATTTGTATAGTAGTAATGATTTGAAATTCCTGAATTAAGCGAATCAAAACATCCACCTCACTAATAATCCCTATTTATCCGCGTCTTGTAGTTCATCTATGACTTCAAGCGATCGGATCGATATGATATGAAATGCCATTTATGTCTTGTTAATATCGGTTTATATTAACAAAAGAGAAGAAACACTTCATAAATGTTTCGATCATCGAATTTTATTTTGGTTTGTGCTGTACAGCGAAATTCACAATTTAGAAAAGAGAAAATTGTTATTATAATATAATTTAATCTTTTATATGATAATCATATTCACATTCGTTTAGAATATGATTTCATTATATCTATGCATACACGCGAAAAGTTTTCATGAGTTCGGGAGGGGGTCGATCGATTCTGTCTTTCAGGTCTGATCACAGTCCTTGAATTAATCACTAAAGATACATTGAAAGTTCGCAGAAATTAGCAGCACACTGCCCAGAACACTCCTCGCTTCTTCATTTGGTTCAAAACGAACCCGGCATCAACCTCAATCTTACTTGAAGCAGATTAAAGAGGCCATCTCTTCATAAAGCCACATCATTTTATCCTGAACTCAAGTCCCGGCAGCTCACCAGACCTCATCAAATCATAAGCTCCTCCATCCATAAGACCATGCACATAGCACTCTCCCACAAAGAAATACCCATCTCCATCGGGCCTCAGACAAAAGAGTGTCTGCCCACCAAGAAGCAAACACAGTACATCGCCATCTCTCGCAGCCGGAGGACATAAAGCATAGTATCCCTTCTTGCCCCTGGCGAAGCGTCGGCCGTCCGCTCCACCAGACACTCTCTCCATCCACTTGTAGCAGTTTCCAGTCTTGCCTAGTTGATGCAG
The DNA here is from genome assembly GCA_002685535.1 of Deltaproteobacteria bacterium. Classification (GTDB taxonomy): domain Bacteria; phylum SAR324; class SAR324; order SAR324; family NAC60-12; genus Arctic96AD-7. The sequence continues at coordinate 176,824 of NYXK01000071.1, read as the reverse complement.
ATCTTCATCTATTCCATGGCTCGTGCTATACGCTCGGGTCAAGTAGTCTGCGCCGTCACTCAAGCGCTCGGAAAGTGGAATTGGAGCCTGCTGTTTGAGTTTCTTCACGGCTGACAGTGTCTCCAAGAGCGCAAAGATGCTGCTCCCTCCGGTAGGGTAGAGTGGTCCCGATGTCGTGAATCCGCCGTTGACGCATTCGGGTTGACTGAGCCAGAGCTCGGCAATCATTGAAGATTCTAATGTGATGTCGGATGTCCGCAGTACTCTTGAAATCGTTTGGATGATGTCGACTGTGACTCCCTCGAGAAGCAGGATTCGGGTTGACTCGATAAACTTCGGCTTTGGGAGGACAGTCTCGTGCGGGTGATATGGCCGGTAGACGCATGTATCGTCACCGAGGAGGTTGTGCAGGGACTCTTGAAGATCCCATTGGGGTACCCATGTCGGAAGGTTTGGTCTTCTCAAAGCTGTTAAGGCTTTAGCGACGCTCACACAAGGTCGAGAATAGCTTTTCGCGGACTTGGTGGCGGATATGCTGTTCAGCATGCTCGGCTAACTCACCCGTTTCCAACGTCTCGTGTTGAATCACGTTCAACATCATCAAGGACTCTCCCTTCCCAAGTATATGTACAGCAGTCTCGTGAAACACCTGCTCCACTGACTTCAAGTAATCGGCTTCCATCTCCCTATCCCCATTCTCATCCAGCTGAACAGAAGGGTGTCCGAGCAATGCGAAGATGTGATCTCTAGGATCACTAGCTTGTTGCCATCGCGCTCTGTGCAACTCATAAGTGAAGTTTTGCGCTTTCGTCCCAAGCGAGTCGACTGAAAATAACTTGTTCATGTACCAAGGTTTCCAAACTTGCACATCATACTTTCCTCGAAGCAGGTATCCATGATGCTTCAGCAGCGCTGATGCTTCCGCGATATTATCCCAAGATACTTTCAAATCGCCCCAGTAGACTTCAGAGGGAGTATCTGTGCCTATCTCCTGTAAAATCCATTTTCGGTCGAACTGCATTTGCATCAGTACTGTCACGATCTCAATCGTGGGATATGCATACCCAAGGCTGCTTGAAGAGCTCCCTGAGCGCTATCCAAGACTCTTCCGAAAACCAATCGAAAGTAGTCTGCTCCTCCTTGAAATCCTGCAGCCGCGATTCATCCTTTACAATCGCAACCAAAGCCTCTACAAGCTCAAAAGCGCTCCTCGCATAGCCCGCAGAATCTTCGCCAAGCCACACCAGTACCTTCGACGCTTTCTGGTAGATCGAACTCATATGCCGGACCTGCTGACTTCGCTCGACCATGTCCTCCTGATTGATGCATATTTGGTCCGCCCAGATCACATGCGGCGCATCTCTGTACCGGATGCGTCGGAGCATGGTGCCCAGGCTGGCGGTGAGTCTGACAACTTTCCCATCGATGGTGATTTCATCCCATGTCCCAGCTCTTCCCCATACGTAGGAGAGGGCTTCAAATGGATGCGGATGGGTTGTGCTCATTGGGGCGAGTGTCCCAGAGAGCGGCTCATCTTCAGAGCCTGGGGAGAGTGTCAAGATTCTGGTCGTTTCTAGGTATGCTGGGTGCGGTATGCGCTCGTAGCGATACATATCTTGTATCTCGGCCATGGGGGTTTTCGATAAGATATTGCGGTGAAATTCTTATGTATGAAGTGGAACGTTGCCTGACAGCTGCTAGATGTCAAGAGTATAGATGTTGCCTGGACGCGGCTGAAGCTCACGCGCAAGTAGATAATTGACGCATGGGCAGGGTTTAGGAGTCATCTTTGGGAACGATTGGTCAAGATCCCGAGTTGTGCCACAGTGGGTCTGTACGTTGATACAGATTCAGAGAGGTTGACGCGGAGATGATATTTTCCTCAGTTTCTTGGCTAAATAACTGTATGTTTACATTTTGTCCCAAGCGACTGTCGATTTGTCTCAGAAAGTTGGACCCCTGTTTATTCAGTCAGTCTTGGCGGACGTCGGCTTTAGAAAACACCGCAACTCAGAATGACACTGACAACTCACTGACAACTGAGATCACGAGCTCAGGATACTATCTCATAGGAATTGCTAAGATCAAGCAGATAGCAATATCTCTCAATTGAGCCCGAATTGCAAGTACGTGGTTTGACCTGACTCAGGAAGCAAGGCCCCATCCCTCAACCTCTCCACAAACCTCCTTGCCAATCTACCCATCACAACTTCTGAGACCAGAAACTTCTACCCAGCTTAATCATAGTAGTCATGAGCTCCTCCGCGCTGGTGATCCTGCCACCTTCAACACTCAATGTTGCTTGACCATGGTCAATGCTGCATTGTGGAGGGGAGCGGCTGGGTATGCTGTGATGGCAGTCCTGTCGGGAGAAGAGAGGGGAGATATTATGGTTTTTAGTCAAGATTTGTGGTGGACGTTCATTCTCGGAGAGGATAGGTATTATGATGGCGAAATTGTCTGAATCTGGCACCATAGAAGATGTTCATGAGGAATAACTTCCAAAATACCTCCACTCCAGTGTCTACCACTCGCTTAGCACAGCTTGACAAAGCGGATAGCATTCTTTGCCAACAAAGCATTGTTGGACGCTTTCCAGCTCCCCGAAACAAAGCGATTCCCTTTATTCGCCAAAGTTGTACCTAGTATGGCAATCCGAGCTGCGAACAGTCATTTGTTAGATTTGATGATTCACGTCCAGCATGCCGTCCGCCAACAAACGGATTTGGAAACATTCACAGATGGCTTTTATATATTCTCATAACTTCGACTGCCACTTCTTTCCTTTGTACACGAAACCCTCAGAGAGCTCAAACCGCTTTTGACTCCGAGCAAATTGCGACCGAACAAACATCAGTAACCACTTCGTGGAAAAAGTTGGATATGCAAACCATGATGCAGCTGCGCTCATTTGTACTTAATCACTTCATCCATGTTCTCATTTACCAACTCAGCGCCTTCACACTCTTGTTCCTCTATCTCAGCCTACAACCCTCTTCGCATCAAGGTGATATCTTCCCAACGCGGACCTCATTTTTTTGTCTCCCATGCCCAAAAACTCTATCGTACATGAATTCGGTAGATCATCTTGCTACCGGGAATCTCTTCACCACACTCCTTTCGATGTCCCCAAAAGAAATAAATACTAACACACAACGCACACATAGAAACACCGCTCCTCACCCCCCGCAAATGGGGCACCTGTCCAACAATCTCGAAATGCAGCGCAAAATTCAAGACCGCCACCCTCCTCGCGCTCTTCCTGGGTACATTCGGCGTTGATCAATTCTACGCTCATCATTGTGAGTCCATCACCCACCCGACTTCCCTTGGACCCTCACCTTTCCCACACCTAGATATCAGACACATATGTAAAGTTTTCTGTGGTGCGGTGGGGATTGAGAAGAATGAGCTGACTTGGGTTCGATAGGGGTCCTTGCAGCTTTCAAGCTCTTGACTTTAGGCGGACTGGGAACATGGAGTCTCATCGATGTTGTGCTTTGGATTGTGGGTGGGATCTATGGTCTGCCTGGCTGTGGCGGTGGATACGGTGGATGATTTACGTGCGAGGAACCACAGAGGACTAGGAGCGAGGGCTTTGACTATGCGAGGTCAGCAATCCTGGAGTGCGAGGATGGGGCGGTATATTGGTGGGACTGAGAAACTGATTATTGGAGCATGAATTTCGAGACATCAACAAAGTCAAATTTGCACTGTTTGCTATACTCATTACTGAAGGCGCGTCATGATACCCATGTAGACACTGTTCCTAAACGCCGAACCTATACCGCCGTACATAAAGAGTCCAAAAACTCCATAGCCCCGTGATGCCCTCAAATCTCATCATGGTGCATAATCCACAGTAATGCCATTTTACCAAGCAGCAGCATCTCTATCAAAACGAACCAATTCTTTCCCTGCATCCTCCACATCCTTCTTGGCCTTCATCCGCATGTAGAAAATCGGACAATCCTTACTCGAACAAATAACTTCACAATGCATACTGCCCTGACAGCGCTGACATTGCGTCCAGAGTCTCCCGAATCTGACTTCTAGATCGCTGACTTTGCTGAGTGTCTTTTGGTACAATTCTCCAACCCGAGGGGCGCAATTCGAGCAAACAGCCCCACCGGACTCCTCTTTTCCTACAAGTGGCTTTTTGCATCCCATACATGTGAATGTCTTCTTGGCGAACTTCATGAGTCCTCCGATGGAAGGCGCAGCAACGGATATGGCACGCGTGTGATCTCCGGCCAGCAAGCTGTTGGCTTTGGTCTCGCCGAGGATAGGCTCAAAGATACGGCCAAGTGGTTTGGCGAGCTGGTTGTCCAAGTAGTATTTCGTGTCGATCGGAATGTTGTTTTCCAGGACGAAGATGGGATCTTCTGACCGTTCGAAGTTCTTGGCTCCAGCTGAGCCTTTGATGATGACATAGGCTACACGGTCTCCAAGGGTCGGAGCTGATCCTGCGTCACGCTTCTTCATCCGCTCTGCGAGTTCGACGTGGGCTTGTTTGGCCGTGTAATCAGCTTTGGCGAGAGCTTTGGTGATGACGAGTTTGGACATGTCGATTTTGTTTTGCAAAAGATCCGAGATGGTGTCCTTGACATAACTACGTCTTGTTAGCAAGATTCAGTTGAGGGTTGGAGATTTGCATACTCTTGCGCGCCCTGCACGTCACGATCAATCAAGATCATTCGCAGCACCGTTTCAATAACGTTCTGAACCAACCGACAATTGTCTCTTCGAACTGTCTCGATACCCTTGGTATCCATCTTATCATACTTGTCTGGATTAGTCCAGTACAGACCAGCATAACGTTTCTTGTTGATCAAAAGGTAGGGGAAGTAGACTTTCTCGAACTCAAGCTTGATGGGCTTGATGAACTTTGACGAAACGTATGCAGCAGCTTCTTCTCCAAGCTTCATCGCTGTCGGAAGGTCCTTGCACCCGAACTTGACCATGACTGAATCTGTGTCGCCGTAGATGACCTGAGCGTCGTGACTATAGCCATTGGCAATGGTGTACTTCTGCTCCACTTCCTCTTTTGTCTTCTCAATCATCTGACGACCGTAACTCGTCGTACTACTGGCAATGGCCAAACAAGGAAGTTTTCCGACTGTTGCTCCAGTCAAACCGTACACACTATTGGCACTGATTTTCAGGGCCAATTGTCGACCGTTCAGTACAGCCTTCTTAAAAGGGTCTGTTTCGACTGCAAGCTCTCGCTTGGCCTGTTTTCTGGCAGTAAGCAATTCCTCCAAAATTTGAGCTAAGAGCCCTTTCCGCTGTTTGAGTGTGCAGAACATGTCGCCATTGGGGGTGACGATGTAGTCCTCGTCTTTGACCAACTTCAGCTTGTCGATGGCATTTTTGTTCAGCAGGGTCGTATAGCACAAATTGTGTGCCTGAATAATGGAGGGGTACAGAGAGGCGAAATCCAAGGTAGCGATTGGAACGTCGTAATAACCTCTTGTAGGTTCAATGACTGTTGCTCCTTCGTACTGCTCATCGGTGGCATCGGTCCTCAAATTTGGAATCACCAGTTTCTGTTCTAGTGCTTTCCGGAACAACTGACTGACGAATTTGACCTGTTGACCACGAGAGAGAAGATAGTTGAAAGGTACACCTGTGACTCTCGCCATCTCAGTGTAGTTTTCGAGACATGATAGCTTGTCCATCAAACGTTGTGGTAAATACGCATCCTTCAGACAGTAAACAGCCAGACGTCTTCGAGATTCTGGTGTTCCGTTGAAAAGTTCCGTGATCATGGTATGGTGGACATCCTCCTTCTGCTCCCCAAGGAACTGGGCGCACACAGAATTGAGAGTATAACTTCGGAGTTGGTGATCTCTTTGAACAAGTTGCAGCAAATCTAGCTGTAGTCGACCATTGGTATTCGTTGCCTTCGTATCGCGATTTCCCATCTGCTTGCTGGAAAAATTTGTATCCTTGGAAGCAGATCTGACACCCTTCAACCGAGTCCACGCATCAAAATCCCGGATCTTCAGATGCCTCGCTCTGTCGAGAAGATATGGGAAATCAAAGTTGCAAATATTGTAACCAATGATGATATCCGGATCGACTTCTTCCAGGAAGTCCCTCCACTTCGACAGCATTTGTTCTTCCCTGTCAAATTCAAAAAGCTGTGTGTTGACAATTGAGCTCGTGTTATCCAGGCAGAAGACATTCCGCACAAATGGCTTCTTCTCTCCATATCTTGTCACGACATTCGCGATTTGGATGACTGGATCGTAGTTCGCCTCCGGAAAAATACCTTTACGACCCGCACATTCGATATCGAAGGACAAAATCCGCAGAGGTGCCATCTTCGCCCATTCCCCTTCTGGTTTGTGTGCGATCAAGTCTCGGTATGATACCCACGCTTCGATTTGACAATTCGAATGGCGCTCGTGTTCTGGAATCATCGTGTAGTTCTCTGCTGGTACCTCGACCCAAGACATACCGGAGATCTGATTTGTATTAGCCACGTCCAGAACAAGCTGGAAGCAACATACCTTGCAATCAATCATAAATCGTAGAACGTATGCAATGCTATCAAATGTTAAGATCCCGCCATCGCCAGATCCTTTCCACATTCCTTTGTAGTTGGCCGTCCCTTGCTCGATTACACTCCTGACCTTGTTTATAAACTTCGGATCGTTTACTGTAATCTTGATATATGGATTTTGCTGATTCCCTTGGAATCCGTAGAGGTTCTCTCGAAGAACAATCTGCACTGAGTGGATAGCTGGTTGATGTGTAGCCAGCTGCGCATCCAAAAATGTCTTGAAGCCCTCGCACTCGCGCTGCGTAAAGTTCACTGGAGCGGCAACATAGAGGTAATGGAGGAAGTCTGTAACGTGAAGCATGGCAGAGTGGCCAGTCTGAAGGATCGGTCAGTCAAGCAAAGACTCCATGAGCGAAGAAGGGACTTGCCTCCGTGACGCCGAACAGTTTGACCGTTGCATTGCCTCCATGTAAAGTTCCCTCTTCACACTCGATCTGCTGAAATATGAGGCTGTCTTTGCCCTCCTTCCAGTCATTCAAGCTCGGCCGTGACCACTGTTGGTCTTTCTCAGAATTGTTCTTCCTCAACCCAGCCATATCCTGTGTCATCTTTTCCAATACCTCGGATTCGAAGTGACTGGGCTGGCTGGAGCCCACCTTCCCTCTCGGGCCATTCTGGGAGCTCTTGAATCTTGCAGCTGGCGACGAGGCCGGTTCGAGTGGTTCAAGCTTGCGCTTTTTCGCTGACGACGGGGATGAAGGAATGTTTCTTCGAGTATTGGTCGTATCACCGAGGATTCTTTTCTGGGGGAGTCTTGAGGGAGCCATAGTGAATGACGGCTGGGATTCACAGGAGGATGGGAGGAAAGTAAACAAGAAAGAGTAGAGGTCGTGCAGTCGCGGGAGAAACCTTGGTGTTTCTCGTCGCGTCATGCACGGTCGTTCATGTCGCGACGCGATTTCAATTAGAGGTCCCAAATCTGCCAGCTTTCACCGCCTTGAGGTCCAATGAAGTTCATCCAGTTGATTACGTACGCCCCATCAAGATCATGGGCGACCGTACCACACCAGCTTACTTCCTCTCCCAAGTTTTGCGCACTTCTTTTCTTTAGTCTCCCGCATTTGTGTCATATTCTGATCTGGCCTTATTCATTTTGAGTAGATGCATTTTATGCAAAAGGTCTTGAATTCCTACAAACTGTCTGTTCGATTCCTGCGTTGTAATTTAAAAGCTCCGGAGGTGGGCAGGTAGTCTGCTCATGGCCTTCTTCGATGCTTCGTACTTCTCCACGTCGTCAAGGAAGCCCATCAAATACTTCTTCGCGCCCTTCTGTTCTGGCCGCATCATACCAATCATGGAGACCCAGAAGAATCGTCCCAATCTCAACCACCATGACTCTGTGACAACACGGTGGAGATGTACCTGCTTGTCCAATTCAACTGCCCAGTCCCAGCCATCATCTGTCTCTGCCCTTACCATGTCCTCCAACTCCTTGCACAGCTTCCGAATGATGACTAGCGCCTTCATATCCTTTTTGTGATCCTTTATGACATCCTCCATGCTGATACCCCACTCCTTAGCCTTGTCAACAATTGAGCGGGTAGCTTCAAGTGTCTTCACAGGGAAGTCAACCTCAATCTCAACCCGAACGCAATGTAAGCCTGACAGGATGTATTGGATTTTGTGATCAAGGTCCTGAAGAACACGGAGCTTGGCTCCTCTGGTAGTATCTCTCCAATCATCTTCCTTAACATTCTCGCCGAAGTCGTCGCCGGTATCGATCTCCTTATCCTTCGAATGGCGACGTCGGTGATAGTCATCGCTTGCTAGGTTGAAGCCGGCGAGAGTGGCCAGACATCCTTGTTCGATGTCGCATCGAGTCTCGCCAGTTCTGTTGTTCTTGAATTCCTTGATACGACCGATGGAGACGCCAAAAGCAATCGCCCGGGGATCCAGAGGTCCGCTCCATTTGGTCGTGAACCGATCTTGGTTCGGAGGATCTGGGAACGAGGAGCCGTCGATGATGGCGTAGAGGGCCTCGGTTATGGCTTTTCCGTTGACTTCTTCAGAGAGTGGCATCGTGCTGATTGTCTAAGCCTAACCAGTTAGCATGCTGTACAACGCGTCTATGATAATGATGCGCTGTATTTGTGTACGTACGTCGAAAGGTAAGAAATTGGTTTTGTCTTCAAGGATAGGGATCGGTCTTCGGACAATACAAGGATTTGAGCCTGGCCTTCCAGTTAGTTGTGATCCATGCTGCTTCAAGCACTTCCCAACATCGGAAATGGCTATTACCTTTGTAGCAGTGTTGTATTCTGCAAGATGGGCGATTTGCTGTTCCTTTTTTCTGTAGAGGGAAAAGGAAAAGAAGGAATGGTGCGGGGTGGAGGCTGTCCTTTAAGGGAGCCTAAGAAGTGGCGGGGTGGGGTTTGTCTTTCGTGGTGAATGCTTTTCGCAGCCTTGCGTCAAGAGAATGACGAGGTAGCTTGCAGAATTTTTCTGCTAAGCTGAGCGTGTGAATGCTGCTAGGTACCTCGAATAGCAGAAGTTTCGAGGTTCAATGCAGTCCTGGCTGTTGTTTAGATGTTTTTGTCTAAGCGAATGATCCCCTGAAATACGCGAGATGACACTGGTTGTCTGTGACTTAGGACATCAAGAGCAAGTTTATCACATTGGAGTTGCTTCATGTTACAAGTTTGAGGTGTTTACAAGAAAGCGTCCATACCTCATACTCGAAATGTCAACAAACCTTGCCTTTTTATCTTGGGCCGGCTTCCAGCGAAATTGAATAGCTTTGCAAAGCCTTCCGATCCGGATATGGTCAGTAGGGCGATCTAGTACCAATGAATTATCTGATGCTGATGTTTGAGGGTCACAATTGAGACAGTCATTGGATAATTTCCATCTACCGAGTTTTCTTGCTACTGATAGTCTGTGACAGATCGTATCCTGATGATTTAAAATCTTGGCAACATGACTACAACTTTGGGAGATACCTCCTGGGTCCATATCAGCCAAGCCAGAATAAGACCATGAATAATAGTATGTAATGAAAGTGGTCAACTGCCTTTTCCAAATATTGAACCTGGTCCTAGTGTTGAAGGGCGTGGATAGACCAGCATCACGTGATCGTCAGCACCAACCTGGATTGTGCCGCAAAACAATTTCTCCACCTCCGCATCAGAGAAGCGCGAATGAAGTTTGACTTTACACTTCTCGAAGGACACTGAACCCGATGACAGGGTTGAGGTTTACGGACACTCTAAGTCTACCACGATGCCTCTGTCGCGTAAGTCTTCACACTCGATCCCGGGGTCGAGCAAGGCAACTCTAGGCCTGGGATCAACCTCCGGTGAGACGAACAACCACTCCCTAAGAGCGCCACGTCCAAGGCCACGATTCTCACGCACGGCTCTGCGGACATTAGAAGAATGGGTTTCATCTCACCGCCAATCTCCGTACCCTACGCCGGGCGACTTGGATCACCTGACAGCAAAAACCGGACTCAAACGCAGCCAGATATCCAACTGGTTTGCGAATATACGGAAGCGAGGGAAGGTGCCCAAAGTAAAGACATGTCGAAGCCCACCTTTGGATTCGGTTGACATACCGCTGATACGGCCCTCGACCACTGACGACGTACCCCTTTTTCATCGCTGGTTGGATTCATGGACGGAATATGAAGAGGCTGCCTTGCCAGCTATCCTCCAGGCTGTAAGTCAGCTCAACAGCACTTCTAGCGGCAATTTCCTCCGAGGATCAAAAAGCCATCATCGTCAGTGGAGCCAGTCATCAGTGTCAAGCATGGAGGTTCGCTCGTATGCTGCCAACGTTGAGTCAGTCCGCTCTGACGAATGGAAAGCCGGAGACATTATTCCTTCAAGCCTCGTTCCCTTGGAGCGGAGACATCGACGACTGCCGGACAAGCAAAATAGATCCTTAGGTTCCGAAATACTTGACAGTAATGAAGCTTTGAGGAAGTTTCAATGTACATTCTGTGCACATCGCTTCCGGACGAAGTATGACTGGCAGCGCCACGAGAAGTCTATGCACCTGCCTCTCGAGAAGTGGATCTGTAGTCCAAACGGCGGCATTGATGTCAATCCAAACAACAACGAGATCACTTGTGCCTTCTGTGGGGCTCTCGATCCAAGTCCGGAGCACATTGGAGGTCACGGCTACGCCACTTGTGCGAGCAGGCCTTTGTCGGAGCGAACATTTTGTCGCAAAGACCATCTCAGGCAGCATCTCAGATTAATGCACGGAAACTCCCCCCTCATCTCATCTATGGAAGCGTGGAAGAGTGTCACAGTTTCGATTCGATCCCGGTGTGGATTTTGTGACGCTTCGTTGAGCACCTGGTCGGACCGTGTGGATCATCTTGCCGATCACTTCAGCGATGGGTATTCAATTGCGGAGAATTGGTGGGGTGATTGGGGATTTGATGATGATGTTTTGAGAGTTCTCGAGAGAGCTTCGCTGCCTGGGAAAGACAGAAATTCTGCTGTGAGTGGGAACTCGACTGCGCCAAATTCCATGATGGATGACAGCTATGCGGATTCTCTTGGTGTTGACAGGTATGTACTTGCGCCTTACAATTTCCTGCTGACACTGATAATCGATTTCGTTTACAGCACCGAATCGTTCGCGGAGTATCCGTTCGTTGACTTCAACGATTCCGTTTTCACAGATAGTTGGGGCGGGTCGCTCGACTTGCCAGTTGACTTCTTCAACTTCGACTTCAGCCACGTCAAGTCGAACGACAATATCTCTGCTCATCAGCCTTTTCTCTCGTGTCCAAATGGTGGTGTCGAATATGAGTTGTGTGAAATATCGCCACCTTTCAATGTGCAGGAAAACTACCACGACATTAGTTTCGAGGACCATGTGCCAATTGACCTTGTGTCAGGTTTCACGTAGGCAACAATCAACCTAGACATATCACCAAGCACGAATGAAGTTCAACGTTATAATTCATGCCTCACTACTGCGCGATACATGTGGGGACTCTCCAGCCACGATTCGCAACTTGTCTGGCCTTCTCAGTCTCGCTGTCCACCTTGCGTTTGACCTCACGATTCCACGTCTCCCGAAAAGCATCAAACTCCACATACATCCCATCTATCCCCTCATACACCATCCACAAGACCTTGTCGTAATCGAGTCCATACTGCCGAAGTGTCCGCGGTTTCATTAAGCTAGTCGTGATTCAATCACGAATTGGAGCAAGGTTCCTGTTATGATATCTCCTAAAGGCTTCTGGTAGTGCAGGGTTTTACTTTGAATGGTTATCATGAAAGACGAACAGGTAGTCGATATTTACCCACAAGTTTCCAATATTCCATGCCAATGTATCTAAGGCAAGCTCATGCTTTCTTGATTCTTCATCTTCAGGTCCCTCGACTTTGAAAGTCTACCATACTCATCAGGATGCGACTCGCGGCTGGCAGGTTCAGACCTGATCCATAAATGATTGGATGCACTCACATCAACACTGTTGATACCGTGCTTGACTCTTCTATCGATGATTATGTCGAAGGACTTTTGGATGCGCGAGAAGTAACTCTGTATGATGCGGTCCGCAAGTCGAGATCGGCTCTCGCCACGATACTGTTTGATGAAGAGGGCTCGCATCTGCTCGACGATTGCATCAATATCAACGACATCCGCGCGCGCGCCCTGTCTCCGGTAAGCATGTAAATAGATGGGATGTCGGAGGGCTCAAGAATTACCTGTCACCCACGGTGGAGAGTGGGAGATTGTTCGAGGTTGGTGGGATTTGGGTTTGACGTTTTCGAAGTTGGAGGAGGATAGTGCGAAGCGTTGTTGAAACTTACGCTCCTGAAGAGCGGGAAGGAAATGATGCACGTCGCTCTAGCTCCGGCGCGGTTGAAATGGGTTTCAATTCACTTGTTGACACGCGGATTGTGATCGGGTGGTATGCTTGACGTCAGTATTGATTTACACAGGAATCGACAAATTCGGCGGTTGTAAGGTTCTGGTGAATTCGAAGTTAACGGGGATCAACACGCTACTCCGACACATCGCGAGCTCCTAATAGATCCTTGAACTACCTCATGTGCCTTTCCCTCTTTTCGCTCGGTCGACCTCGATATCTTCTCAACCCCGCTTTTACGCCAGACATAGCTACTACGCTAAATCTCAAAAGCAACATCCACACTCAATGAGAATGGACTTCACAGATCGGTATGTATAGTGCTCCAATATCAGAAACGTGCGCTAATGGTGTTTAGGCCAAACCTCGAGGACGCTAGCACCCTGCAATTCCTGGGTGGTATCAAAGAACGTCTCGAAAAGGAACACCCTGATGAGACCGAATCCAAGATTGAACACAGATTCAAGAAATACATGGTCGAGCGCATGGAGCTCCACTTCAACCAGATCTGTGACCTTCGACCTCACCTTACCACTCCCGAGGTATTGCTCTCGACCATGAAATTAACGCAAAAGCTAAAACACGGTACCAGATGATTGACAAAGAAAAGTCCCCAGATGACTTCCCCAACTATCCTAACATCACACGCCAACGCAGCAACTTCTCTCTGGCTGCTTTAAGCATCCAGGTTCTCTGGGAGCAGTTTGAGTGCCTCACTCGCTTTAAGCCTGGCTTGTATCCACCAATGCATCTGGAATTGAAAAATTCGCAAGGGGAGGTCTACGACGCTTACCGGCATGCTATTGGTGCTCCATTTATGGACGATACTGTGGATCCCAAGCTTCTCTTTCGGTACATGCATCATGTTGTTCCGGCCATTCGAGAGGCTTTCCAGGAGTTCAAGGAGGCTTGGTTGGCTGAGGAGCTTGTTCCAGAGACATGAGTCGACGAACAGGCCCAGGTTTAGGAGGGAGAGAGTGCTTGAGGTCGCAGAGATTACGATGGTCTTTAGGGACGAGCCAGTGATCACGTCCATGATGCCCAGGGTGGTCAAAATGAACTTGCTTGAGCTGAGGACGCAAATTACGACTAGATTTTTTCGGAGGAGCATACTAGATCGTTCGAGCTAACATCTCACCCTGAGTGAAAATTCGATATTAAATCTCAATGGTGCCAAAAGTGAGGTTTACGTGTCGTGTAATTGCTTCTTATTCAGGCGAAACAGAGCTTCTAGAGAATTCTGAGGCCGTAGATTTGGAAGCATCCCAATGTGAATATGTTCTCGAATTTAATACTGAATTACACAAAGAGATTTCCATGGTCCTCAACCAGATACCCCAGAGAAGTGGTTGATGATCCCTTCTTCTACTCCTTGTTCACGTTTTACGCTATCGCTTCAGCCATCTAAAACCGTATGGCCCTTCCCTCAGCGACTTTATGAAACAGCGTATATCATTTGGTGTTCTCAGCGCGGCAAGAAAATTCAGGAAAAGCGATTCTGACTCAATTCTACCACTTTCGCGGCGAGAACAACTCTGAACCACCAGGCACCCACTTCCCATCTATCGCGCGAGAGGAGTAAAACACCAGCAATCCACCACGCAACAATAGGCACCCAGAGCAGTAAGCTGCCAACCTCTAGTATTGCAACGGCGAGAACCGAGCCTAGAGCTATGGCGATGCTAATAGCGACGCTGTTTCTGTTTTCGGCGAATGTGACGTTCCATGCGATGAAAGGTGTGCCCAGTGCCACGCTTGAGCTCCAGAGAAAGTTGAAGATAGCACCCGGAAGGCCGGACAACGAGTTAGATGGGTGGCGGCAATTCGGGCAAAGCTGATATATAACGAGAATTGCTAAAGCGGACGTGACGAAGGATAGGAAACTGAACTTCGCGGCAGTGTGTTGTCGTGTTTGACTAAGGGGCAATATCCTAATCGGGAGTATTGCTCGACTCGGAACATAGAAACTGTTGTTAGAAGATATCTGCAACCTGCTTTTACCAGCAGAAAAGCCCACAAGATCTATGCTAGCGATCCGAAATTTGCTCAATGTGGCAGCTAGTCTACCGTCACTTCGGGGTATGAAAAGCCGTGCAACTTTAGTTTTCTCGTTCAGGGACAGTTCGGCGAGATCGTTGCTTGGGATAGGGATCTGAAACTTGTCTACACCATCATCCAAAAAGTATCGCGCTTCTTCCTCGCCACAATAGACAGACAGGAGCTCATTTGACAGCTGGAAGATACAGGCATTTTGTCTCCGGCTTAGTGAAGAGGTTGCATTGTGGGGCAGAAATGCCCCGACAACCATCTCTGTATCGTCAAAACCGGAGCTTGTAGAAGACGAAGCGAAGGCTTTGACTAAAAGCAAAAGTGGCTGATTTTTTGATCGAATTTGGTCGTGGATAGGGTCGAGATTGAAGTCCTCGCATGAAACAGTGGAAATGACTGAGGCAGTTTGTAGCGGGAGATCGACAGGGAGGATCGTTGCAAGGTTGACAAGAAGGAGAGCATCGAGAACGGTTTCCTTATTTTTGTTTGATGGCTGAGCTTGCCTGAAAGCTTCTCGTATCAGCAAGGCTGCTTCGGTCTTTGTGGATGATGAAATTGAATCATGATCTAAGTCTTGATCCAGAATGAATGGCGCGAATAGCCGTGGTAGAGCTGAAAAGATATTTGGCTGTTAGTGGTCAGTACTGACGCGGGAGTATGCATTCACAAGAAACCTACTACTGTTGTAATTAAGCCTGACTTGAAGAGATCCCATGTGATTCCTGGCTGGATTCCGGAACTTGAAAAGCCCCTGAAAGCCGTGCTGGTGAGCTTGTCCAAAGCACCGCCGTTTGCACATAGAATCTCGGGCTCGCTACCACATAGATACAGCTGGCACGCAAGTAGAATTTTCAGGAGCGACTCGAATTCGCCGTTGGGGATCAAGCCTCGCAAGTCTTGAGACTTCGACGAAGGGAGTGCGGTAACCTCGATGACTGGGGGACCGGATGTAAACACCTTCTTCTCGTCATCCTCGCTACGATATGTGTTGCGAGCTAAAACAACAGCGTGGGCTTGAAGAAGATGGTAGTCATTGCTGGCCACCACGTTTGAGACGTTGTCGCCCGAATCACGGTCATCCGAGAGTTTGTCCACCATAGCTCGGTCGTCCGGAATCTCTTCGACTGCGAATTCTTCGACATCCGCTCCCTCCGGTGTAACGGAGACCACAGACATGCATTGGAATAGCAACTTATGCAGCCATTGATCTTGCTGCGTATCACTGTCAATATCTGCAGGATTGTCGGGACTCCAACTATTCGAAACGACGAAAGGATGGAGATTACTTTCATGTCGCCGCAGAAGAATCACAACGGCGGTCACAAGGGTTTCCAAGTCGATTCCCTGTACCTGGAGAGGCTGATTGTGCCATGGAAAGGATCCCAAATTCTGAATGCATCTAAACAATAGGGGACCGGCTCTCGTCAAGTCCGACTCCAGCTCCTCCGGCAGGGTAATCTCCATGAACTTGATCAGGGCCGTCATATTCCAACCTAATAAAAAAATAGTCAGAGTAGCGCAGTGACGATTTAATGTGAACTTTCACTTACAGACTGGTACTTGAGACGTCGAAGAGAACTTCGCAAAAATCGTCTTGAGCCAATCCACCTCACGTGATGAAAGACAAGAGCTCTGGAGTATTTCTCTGAATCTTGCCCGGAACTGATCTGGATTTTTGTTCAGGTGAGCGACTCGAAATTACTGAGGCTAGTATACGGACATACCCTGTGTCTCGATGGGCGGCAAGATGCTACTCGACGCGCGGGCTTTTGGTCGTGACGTTTCCATTCTGCTGATTTTATTGGCAAAATATGGATGGAGACTAGTAGGGAGATCCTGAGAGTATGAGAACCCAAAATCAAGCCTCTCTATGACCTTACATATATATTTGCAGATGAAGGTCAAACGAAAGCCGTTACCTGATCTTACTTTGTAGAAGTCGTCACGTGGGACACTACTGCTGCCAGGGCGTTTCCCGCCAACCTGCCTTCTGCCTTCCTCCTGGACGATGCAAGGTAATTAGCCAACCAATCACCTGCAACCAACCGACCAACCAACCCAATCATTCCTCGATCCTTCGTGGCTTCATGCTGATGCGTACATGCCTGCATCTAACCCCACCTTGAAAGACCAACAGTGGCGATTCTGCCGAAGGATCACTGGACCAGTGATAGCGAGATCCCAACTTCCAACACCGAACAAGATACCAACAAAATAGTGCCAATGCCACGTGTGTCTTCCTAAGACCTGAAACACCAACTGCTGTTGGCGAGCAATAATGGTTTAAGCCCAACAATAGGCAGGAGTCGTTGGAAGGATCACGCAACAGCACATATGATTCGAGCTATCTGAACTTCCAATACCTATCTTTGCCATTTTGAACTTTACCGACAGTGTTCGAGCTAAAGCTAAAGCCACGTATGTCTTCCTGGCCTGAAGCACCAAACTCGTGTGGGCGAGAATAATGATATACATTCAAGCCTGTGTCTATCAATATCCGTTGTTGTTGGTTGGAACTAGGAATATGGAATCAAGTGGTTCAAACAATCCTACATTATTTATGGCCACTGTTGTATCACTAGACCGAGCTGCAGGTGAGCATCTGATGGCACATATTCACATTCTGAGCTCTTGGCGCTCAACATAACATATTAAATGCCATTCCCGCCAGACCGCTGCTCAACTGGTACTGTCGTATCTACTTCTTCTTCGAGAGCATACCTATTTCTATGATATCAAATTTCCACAGAAAGTGCCCCAAAATGCTGTTCCAAAAAAGTTTCATACTTCTCGGGGCTTTCGGTGCCACAATATCAGCTACCAATTCGAACCTTGGCTGTTCCAACTGTCTCGGTCATAACCCGGACGCCATCAGATATGGCTGCTACAAGTTGTGTTCCTCTGCCTTGAATGCAGCCTCGAGCGAGTTCCGCTACTGCCGCCTCACGTGCAGCGGGTTCATCTTTGACGATAATTGTTGCACCAACGCCGGAACATGCAGCAGTGACCCCAACCAGTGCATGAACACCTTCTTTCCTCCTTCGTCTAGCGGCAAGCGTGATCTCGCACGAAACGCCTCTGGGTTTGAAGATCGAAGTCATGCTCGTGACTTCGTACCAATGTCGGGGGCGATCGCCATTCGAGATAATACCGACCTGATCGAGACTCGAATCGATTACGGAGCGGGCTGCTGCGAAGCCGTGCAAACAGTGATAGGAACCGCTGCGACTAAGCTAATGCCTTTGATCATGGGTCAGCGTTGGGATCAAGGTACCTTCGCAGGCGTTCTCATCATTTCTTTTGGCCTCGCGGGCGCTATGGCATGCAACGCAGCATTCGGGGTGTCGTGCATCTTCACCGGAGCGCAGCCCGCCGTCGTAGGACCCCTTGCTGCTGGTCCCCTCCCAGTGCCCATGATTCCTCCGCCACCTGGCATTCCTGTGCGCGGGCTCTGATCGGTATTTGGCTGAGACCAAATCAAACCACGAGGGTTCAATGGAATTTCTGCGACTTATGGTCGCCCAGGGGATATTGTGTTTGCAAAAGTGGTTACGTCTTTGCCCCAGCGTGTAGTATTCGTGGAGGAGGTATGCAGTTCCGTAGTAGCTAGGCATGTGTTCAATTTTTAGATCTATAGCCATGTTTGCAAACATGAGTGCTATTTGCTTATGTTTTGTATTCCTGCTCTTCTTTTCTGTTCCTTCCTAATGCTGAACATGCACAATACCAAATATATCGTAAGCTAAGCCCGTATCATGTAGCAAATGGAGCAAAGTGTGGAATGTTCAAAGTTTCTGTTATCCGTTCTCGGTTAAGTGTTACACCCACCCAGATAAGAGGGACGGTTTTGCTAAAAACGGCAGCATATCAAGATAACTAAATTGAGGGTTGGTTGGTAGCCTTATGTTTTCACCTCGCAAACTTGAAGCGCAACGGGGAGTAATTAGAGGTACGTGCAATTAGGCTCCGAAGTTGAAATAGTTTCCATCCATATGACTCGTAACCAAACTCATATGTTCAACGCAGGACACAAAACTCTTGTAGCACGGCCCTGACAAAATCTCGTTCAGTGCGTTACAAAAAGAATTTCCCAAGAATGACAGTGATTTTGAGCTGCGCCCCGCTCCTGGGCCCCCCGCATCCCCATCAATACAAATGAAACTCGAGCAGGTCCAATGTCCTTTTCTCTCTTGCGAGCTGAAGACACTTTTAGATCAGACTCCTTGGTTTGCGGCTAAGCAACCCAAGGCACTCCGTGATCAACATGTACACCTGCACCTACGGATCGGCCCCCAGACGCGATCGAATTTGTTGGTAAATCTAGCGAGCTTTTAGTGTTCTCATCTTTGACTAGTTGTCCCCCCTTAGATTGAAATACCTTCGAAGTCTCGCCGCTGAAGCTGAATCTCTGAAGTGATTCTCGTTGCCATAAACAAGGCAAATGTCCAGCAGTTGTTAGCGTTGACCACGGTACTGTAGGTTGTCCCGTGTGCGCGCATATACTCATTTATGGCTTGGAGTAGAAAACAGTTAGTTTAGGATACATTCCAAGTGGGCTGTCAACATCTTTCACGTACCAATATTGTGGATGTAATTATCGTCGTATTCCGGCAACACTTGGCCCTTACCCGCCACGGACCAAGTGTGCTGGCTTCGATTGGGCCGCCAATCCCCCTCTGGACCAAGATGGTAATTGGCCTGCCAAGGCTCACTGTTCGCAGCGGCTTTCCCATTTTCATCAATGACCAAATCGAACAAGGTGGCTTGGAAGTCACGACCACCGGCAACAGTCACGATTCTTCCCACTACCACCTCCATGTGTGTAAAGCCGGGATAACATTGCGCCACAGCGGTTCTTGGAGGCGACATATCAAAAATAGCATAACGGTATCTTGTGTCCAGAGCATCCGGGTTGATGGAGTTGTGCTGGCATGCGGCTGCAAATGCATTATAATTTTCTGTGTTCCCGATTGCACATACGATGAAGGTAGTGAGGGCTGCGATGAGATATGAAATCCTCATATTGTATTAAATGCGAAATGAAAATAAGGCGTGAGAGGCTTAGAATGAAAATGAAGATGGAGTGTTGAAGCCAGAGAGTTCTTTTTTGAAGCGGGGGGATATTTGGTCGTCAAGTTGGGTTAGAGCGATTATTCGGTCGCATCTATACTTCTTATGACGGAGCATGTCCATGGTACATGCCACGTCTTCGTTCAAATATCCTTGTCCATATTAAAATAGCTCGTGAGTTCGTTGACTTGATCCCCGGGGGTTGCAAGGTTTTACACTTTATGGAAAGACAGGTTTGCTACTGCTGTACGCAACGTCTCATGGTTCCATAGATATCTATTTTAGTTTTGAGATATCTGCTATAGGTCTGGTTGAGTCCTTACTAACGAAGTTTCGTCAGAACTAATCTGGATGTGGCAGTGTGTGTCTTGAGCTTTGGATGATTTGAACATGGTTCTGATTCGGATCGTATTTGGTGGTCACATCTACAGGTTGCTAGGATCAAAGTTGAAGGAATTTAGGATAGTAACATGGCTAGAGTGAAGGACAGAGATATAAAGCATGGATTTTGTGAAGTTGGGAATACAAATGGTCAGAAAGTACCAACTAACACTAATATTAGGCGAGACTCGTAACATCTCCATTTACAAGACGCCTTGAGGATCCATACAACCACAAAGACCAACAGCAACATTGTCACTAATAATATACAGAACTCTCAGGAGGATCAACAAAACACTGCCCCAGGGCCAAAGCCAACATCGTTACTAATAATATAGAAAAGCCTCAGGAGGAACAGCAACACACGGCCCCAGGGCCAAGATCCGTCGTCAGGCAGATCAGGAAAGTCCTCATAATCACTTCACCAACAATGGTACCTATTGAGATAATCTCAACGACGATACACAGCCCCAGGATCTTCATCAACACACTGTTTAGCAGTAATTCCAGAGGGTTCTAAACGCCAACAAGTATGCTTCTACCAACAGCACCAAATCTCGTGACTAGGAAGGAACATAGACGTGAGGAAAAAATCTCAAAATAGTTGTCATTACGGTTGCTTGCGAGCACACTGGCCAGTCATGACTAAGATGGAAAAGAAGACACCTTTTCAACGTTTGAGCAAACTACAAATAGTCCTCTTTG
Source organism: Deltaproteobacteria bacterium (assembly GCA_002685535.1). Classification (GTDB taxonomy): domain Bacteria; phylum SAR324; class SAR324; order SAR324; family NAC60-12; genus Arctic96AD-7. The sequence goes on along the minus strand of NYXK01000071.1, from coordinate 156,209 downwards.
ATCCCATATTAAATCAAATTCCTCAATCACAACCATTTCTGCTTCAACACCTCTCCAGCCTTATTCTTCAAGTAACTCCAATTCATACCTTTCAAGTCCTCAACATGCTTCCCACATACATTTCTATCATTGCTGCCACTGCACTTGTGGTTTTTGGGGTCCATCTCCCAGTCAAGCGCGACATTGTGGACCTCGGTATTACTTCGTTCGATAGCGAAAACGATGAACTGAGCACCAAACGCGACATCATTGACTACGGAATTCAGACCGAAGACGACAACGACAGCCTCAGCGTGAAGGGCGATGCCTCTTTCATCGGGGAGGGTGAATTGCCAGACGGTACCAAGTTTAAGAAGTTCAAGCGCGGCGATTTCGACATCCTTGACTTCGGCGTCCGCAACATCACGGAAGACTCTCCTTTGAGCAAGCGCAACAAAGATTGGGTCCAGTCCTGCGGCCCCAGGTCTGCATGGATGCCCGTGGATGACGTAAAGTCTGGGAATAGTCCTGGAAGCGGCTTTAACACGGCGGTGGCAGCCTACTGCTACCATATAACACACTCGCTAGACAACCAGCCTACTGTTCTTGGTCACGGACAGGCTACATCGTCTATTGTCTTTTCCGGGTATGTCCTAACCACAGGAATACCTGCGCAAGTCTCCTGTAAGTTTTGATTATCTTGGCACGCGGCAATCAGACTCACTGATATAATTTATAGTCGTGATCAAAAACGAGCAGGACGACGGAAACCACACACCAGACTACAGCAACTGCATCAAATACTTGCAATATATTTCTGCCCCAAACAGTTCTTGCTACGGCAAGAAAAACAAGGACACCAAGGGAGGAACTTACCAAGTTGGCGACAAGGCGGTCAGCTACAAGGGCATTCCAGAAACTCTGGTCAATTAAGGAATCAAGTGCAGTTGGCGTGAGAAGACATCTCCCACAGTCAACCAGCCATGGTTGCAGACCGACCAATGTTGAGGATAGGGTTTGCGAATTCAATGGATCTCTGTTGTGTTGGGGGGTCTTAAGAATTTTCAGAATGTACTTTCTTTGGGAGTTGAATTGGTTCATTCGTACGGATACGGGTTTTTCCAAATCCTGTCCGAAGGGTTTTGTGGTCGATTCTGTCTTTACCTTGGTCTTTTGTCGTTCCTTTTTTGTTAGCTTGATATCGACTCTCAGGACAAGACGTAGCGGTGGTCTCATTTGTTCTTATTTCCGTATCCGTGCACGCATAGCCGCCCTACTTCAGACTTCTTCCAAATAGATTTGTTGAAGCAAATCAATGTCCAGTGTTAGTGTAAAGCCGCTGACCCGACTCTTACTATAATGAGCCCCGTCACGTAAGCGAACGCGGCTTGAAGTGTTGCCAACTCAGCTTCAGCAAACAACGACCAAGCCGGCCGAAAACAAGAGCCATTTAGCCACCCATCCGGAGTCTCCACGACCTCTGCGAACAACTCAAGATCCTCAGTCTCTCCTATGCTACCTCCTGTCCGGTCATGTCACCCCAACTCGCGGCATGGGAGTCAACGATCAGCAAGGCCGATACGAACCGCATTAATCTGCATGGCTTGTCCGCTGTCTTGCGAGTTGATGGTGCAGCCAATTTCGGTTTCTTAGGGAAGGTCCTGCAGCAAGAAGTCCCAAAGATGAGGAGGAGCTCAAGCCATTCACTGAGTTCTGGAAGATGAATGCCGAGGAGGCAGCTGCAGCTGTTAAGGATGTTCATCCAAACAAGGATGAAGGTCCAATCGCCGCTGAGAAGGATGAGGGGGCGACTGAGGTCGAAGAGAATAATAAGGGAGTTCGCGACAGAAAGTAAGCAGCAATGGTAGTGGCGATGATTCATTTTCAGATGCGAGACAAGCAAGGATACACAGACCTGACTAACATGCAAAACTAAATAAACAATCAGTGTTTCTCGAATGTGCTGTGACTTTGTTCTGTATATTTCTGTATGGGGTGTGTGGATATCAACCGCTAAACTAGAGCAAAAACTAGCTAAGCGAAAGAGGAAAACCTAAAAACAAGAAATGCTGCAAAATAGTGTTTCATATCATGAACATTACGAGCGCTGATTTAGCACCCCAATCAATCAGACCCAACGCTGACCAAATCTAAACTCTGCTTCAGCCACCAGGTATGATAAGCAGATCCCCATTTCAGTGCAAGGTTGGTCTGCAGAAAAAATCATCGCGGTGTGTTCGCGTTGCGGATTCGGTGTGGTGTTGACCTCGTTGCGATTCAGCCTCGCTGCACTATCAGGGGCTCCCATGCCACTCCACAGGCGCGACTCAGGTTACCCTCTGCCATTTGAGACAACGAATCGCTCCTTTCACGAATTGAACTGCATAGCTCTGTGTTCGACACTGCGGTGTACTCGCAGTAAGTTTTGGATCGAGTGAAAATTGCCCCTGAGGGTGGTAGTTGTGAATGTTCCATGGATGTATTTGAGGAGAAATCGTCTAGTCGTGAAACCGTCCTGGTCTTCGGCCTCTTCAGATGGTAGATCTAGGATACTGCTCTCTATTAGCCTGGACTCTGGGATTTGGTTGTTGCTCTCACTGCCGCTGAACTCTGCTTGCGAGAGACTACTCAAAACGTACCCGCGTCACATAGCGTAGCCACCAAATTCCTCCCATCCAATTTTCGTCGTATTGACCCAAGGTACTGTTGTGTACCGCACCACCAGCTGATTTCCACTATCATTTACATATACCCAGAAGAGGCTTGAAATCGTTCTCGAAATAAACTGGGTGATGAACAGCGGGGTGAACGACACAATCGCGTAGAGAACTAAGGCGAAAAATGACAGAACGATGGTATTCGTGATGATCTTCTCGGTCGGCGTCATGACATAGAGCGAAAATGTCACTTCATACTGGTAGTACCACAGTCGGATTTTGTCAACGAAGCTATCGAGGGGTGATTTTGAGTCCAGAGAGGTGTATTCCAGAGAGGTGTATGGAGATGTGTATTGAGGAGTTATGGAATACATCCTGACAATTTCAAGAACAGAATCGCAAAGTGAGAGTAGGTAAAGCAGAAGTCGCAAGAGGGGCAGGCATAGGAGAGGAAGCTCCCCAAAGATATAGAAACAGGTACAGTGCAAGGCTATGGAGAACTTTCAGGGCAGCCCCGGCATCATGTACCGGTGAACAGGTCCTGACCTGACCAGACGAGGCAGGTCAGCCCAATGCCTCACTCATGTATTGGCGGAGGTAATTTCAAACTGGAGAATGAACGCATGAAGTTGCGACCTCCGGGTCATTGACCCACAGCTGGAAGCACTGACTAAACCTTGTGCAGAGAAGTCACGATAGCAAGTGTTGTGAATTCACCGCGATGGTATAAGTTGGGCCTGACCGGCGCGTTATGTGATGACAAGAATTCGGAATTCTCATCACTGGACTTTGGCTCCCGGAATTACCTCCGTAGCAGCGGATAAGATCTGCATCTTTGCGATGGAGAACAAGTGAGTTGGCAGCGCAGCTATGAGCTGGCGGACGAGTCAACAAAGCAGTACAAGGAAGTAGGTTGTCATGCGACGTTGGTGAAGATGGAACGCAGTATGAGATCGACGGCAGAGAAGCTTGCTGGAAGCAATTGAAACAGAGGCGGTAAACAAGCGAATGCTTTGCAGCCGGGTCATGCCTGCGGCTTTGACATGCGGCTGCAACGTGGAATATATGATGTCATGTTCCTGGTTCCAGAACATCTCTACATTGATAGCTCGAAGCAAAAAGTTCACAAGCCATCTTTGATTGCAGAATTAATTGTGATGGGTCGATTGAAGCGGAAGTCCAATCAATTATGTCAGACTTATGTAAACGATTCAAGCCACGTGACAAATTTTCGGCGACATAAACCCTTTCTTGAGGAGCACAGCTATCAAAAAATTTTTTTTTTTTTTGGGACTCAATAGGACTCTCGGATAGAAGGAACACCGTTATATGGAGTGATAAATCCGAATTGGGATAGTCAATTTCTACAACTGCCAGAACTTGATTTCATTTAGGAGCTTTAAGCAAGTGAACCTCCCTTTCATGCCCAAGTACAGCAAAGCAGATGTGGTATACAATTCTCGATCTCTCAAAGGCGACCTCAAACTTCGGACAAGCATTCTCTAGCATATACCATGATCATACTCTTCTGGATTGCGGGAGGTCAGCCACAAAGATGGGATGAGTCTGTCATCTCTCCTCGACCCAACGTCATGAGTCGTCATGGGACCGTTGGACTCGTCTACTGCTGACGAATGAGAAGCGTATGCTATCTATTGCAGTCTCGATCCAATATCTACTTCCCTGTGCTATGAAGCGTTGAAAGCAGAGTGCCTGGAAAAAGGACTATCAGGTGCAAGGATTAGCCTTGGACTTCTGCCAGCATATCCATGACTTTTGATGCTGAATGTCACCATGCTCAGCTCTTGAACCAGGCAATCAAATCCCGAACAATTAAAACAAAATAAGAACAGGCTTTCTAGAGCTTCAAGCAGCTCGTGCCATCAGATCACATTGACATGTGAAAGCGCAGAGATATCACAGTGATAGCCTGAGGGAGAAATTAAGCGAGTTTTGTAAACAAACCAAGGCGCAGAAGTACCAGAAGCGTGCGAATAAGCCCCAAACCCCCAATCTCAATGATTAACTTCATACCATACCACAGAAGACTAGCACACGAGGACATTGACCGTTGTAGCCAAAGCGCTCTGATATGACAAAACAAGATGCCAACATAAACAATCGCTACCATCAGCATCATCGCAGTAGTATCCCAACAAATCGGCAAACTTTCCAGCGCGGGACCAAAATCAAATCTTTGCAATCTGGAACCTAATTTTCGGAAACACAAACGCATACCAGCTCAAACGAAAACAATTCTTCGGGAAGGCTTTCATGTAAGCCACCAATGCCAAGCAGAAAATCACAACAGTGTCACACACCATGAGTATACCTGAATGTCAACACTGAGATGAGAAGCGCATTTCTGTGCTTCGAGCATTCCGCTTCCGATGTTGGTAACGGTCGACCAACCGATAGGTAGGTAATGAGGGTGGGTTATAGTCACGTGATACAACACCTAATCCTCAGGAAGCTGTTGCCTGTTTGCATCGGTTCTGTCCTTGACAGCAGTTGATCATCGACCCCAGCTCCGCAAGATGTCGAATATTTACTTGGACTCCAACACTGGCCTCGTTAGCCGGATGATGCCAGTCTTTGAAAGCAGCAACAAGTCCGGTGGTCTTCACCAATTCTCCGAGTTGCCACCCGAAATCCGCCTCCAGATAAAAGAGAAATGTTCCCACTTCCAGGAATCGTCGACTTTCGATCTTTTATTCGAGAAGAACAACGTGGGAATCGTTCTTCTGCGCTTGAGCTGTTGAACGATCAGAAACCACCGGTCACCCTCTTCATCAACCATGAAAGCAGAGAAGAGACACTCAAGCACTATACCATCTTCCTACGACCTCTACGAGACGAGGACGGACTGAAAATGAATCCCCTCTGCTTCGACGAGAAGAGAGACACGGCTGCGATTCATTTTCGACTCTTCACTGCTATGGGGGCACCACGCAACCTGTGCAACTGAGAATTGAATTTGCAGCCAGATGGAAGCAGATCTACAGAGCCCCTAGGGAGAATTGGAGAGTTCCAAGCCCTCGAAGTGAAATGGAGTAATGCTGTACACGTCGGTATCCACAATCGGCTACACGAAGCTATAATCAAGGCAATCCCAGAGAGAAAGCGAATTTGCTGCATGTTCCAGATTCTTCCAGATCTGAAAAGATTAGTGTTCCATCTTTTCATGGCGAAAGCTTTGTCGATGGCAGGCTGCCAGAACTAGTAATCGTGCCGCATGGACAGACAATGACGAAGGAAGCTCTCGTACCGAGCACTTGATCTGTTGTTGTCATAGGACTTGGCAAGGAAGACATTACTCGCAGATTTGGCTTTTGTGACCTTTGGCCTTCCTGGGTATGCACTGCTCTACCACTTGCGGCGCATTCAAGGTAACAGAAAAGTTTCCAATGGATGCACCTCTAGTCAACGGAAAAGAGATCGCTGTCGAATTACGTGCTGTGTGCAAGGAGGCGAGGCAGAGAAAGACACGTGAAGATGATGACAGGCGACGGGGGGAGAGAGAGAGAGAGGGCCAAAGCCAAGATCAAGGCCAGCGCCAGGAATACGACATATAAATCTTTGATAGGCACTTTGATTAAACTAGAGCTTGGGGGGAAATGACCCTACATAGAGATGGAAAACAGGCTGTCTCCCCTCTTGCGCATTCGAAGGTCGCATGTGCCATATCGCAAGCGACGATATATGATGAAGGGGACACTCAAAATATTCCTGGGCTTGATCCACTCACAGAAGGTTCACGTGCATGTTCCATGGTGATGATATTTTTCGGGGTTGATGAGCTTCGATGATATTGATATTTCCCAAGTGACTAAGCGAGGCTCCCAGCCACAAAATTAGCGTCTCAGCCCAGCCTTCCCCGCAAAAAAAGGTTCCCAGCCTCGCGCTAAACTTATACTGCGCCAAAACTTCTTGAAGCAGCTCGATGCGCAATTCTTTATCCCACTAGCACCACCTTACATTCTTTCCACAACAAAGCACCCCGCATCTCAAAGATGGACAAAGAAAAGGGTAAAGCTGGCCGCAAGGAAACGAAGCTCGCTGTCAAAAATCTCAATCAAGAATCCAAAATCCCCGGGATGAACAAACCACCGAGACCAGAGAAGAAGGCGAAGAAGCTCCTGTCGCGGGAGACGAGCGCAATGGAGTCCAGCGCTCCTACGAGTTCGGCATTCCCACTACCAATTGGTCACACAAAGCCGCTCATAAAAGCTCCACAGCATGCGAAGTGGCCGGCGCTGTTCAAGAAGCATTTGGGAGTTCTCGAGTCGCATGTTCGCGCATTGGACAGGGTCATGGCAAATATAAAGAATGAGATGGTGGATCTGCCCGAGAAGGAGAAATTGGATTTCGAATTGGGAGAAAAGGGCAATTGGAGAATCATTTGTGGTATGATGGATCGTGCGCGAGAGGCTCTCACGACGGCGCGGACTGCGGCAGAGGGAATCGTGAGTTCACGATGCCATGCGCCCATTGGCAATTACTGATTGCATGTAGATTCCAAAGCGACATTTGCAAGACAAGAAGGGTTTGGGTATTGTGGGCACAACTTTCGAACGTCTCGAACCGAAACTCGACCAGAAAGCCGCGGAGCTTGGATACAACCCAGCTGGGAAGGGCAAGCTAGGAAGAAATCCTAATGATGTAGACGAGGACGGCGATAGCGAGATGACGGACGCTTCGGATTCCTCAGACGACTCAGACGACTCAGAGGAAGAAGGGAGTGAGCACGATGGAGTGAAAGAGAACGCAGATTTCATACAACTCAGCATCGGCTCGAAGATTCCGCGTCTCGGAGCCGTCACAAACGGAACCAAGCCTGCGGAAGAAGAGGGAGCCAGCGCCGTCGAGTCCAATCCCTACTTTGTCATCGACGTCGAACCTACACCAGTCAACCTCAAGCCCGCAGAACCGAAGAAGAGTCGCAAGCAACTCAAGGAAGAAGAAACCCTAGCACGAAAAGCCGCACGCGAAGCCAAGAAAGCAGCATACGAAGCATCCAAACTTGAACCTCCGAATAAACCTACCCTACAACCACAAGCAGAACCCGAGTCGGAGGTCGATTTCGCGGCACTGGAGGCTAGCTTACAAGCAGAGATCGCAGCAGCGACAAAGGCACAAGAGGACGAAGCTAAGGAGGAGAAGAAGTCGAAGAAGAAACGGAGACGGAGCAGCGGTGTTGATGATGAGGTCGTGGAGAAGAAGATCAAGCTGGACAAGAAGGAAAACAAGAGGAAGGCGGATGAGGGTGTCGATGCCGTGGAGGAGGTGAAGAAGGCTAAGAAGGAGAAGAAAGACAAGAAGGAAAAGAAACGGAAGGCGGAGGATAGCGCTGATGCGGAGCAAGTTGAGGATGGGACGAAGAAGAAGAAGAGAAAGCATAAAGGTGATGCTTAAGTGGGAGTTGACAAGCTGCATTGGGGGAGTCTTTGCTTTACGATACCATGGTTCTTTTTATTTGTTACTGGTTTCCCGGATGGCTGGATAGAGAGATGACTTGCATAGCTGGAGGAGTTTAAAATAGGAGTCTTTACTAATGCCACGTCAGATCCCCACATCTAAAGGGCCTCCATTAAGCCGCCTGCCTGGAAGATGACTATCAACGGAAAGGTTATTTGTGGAGACAACATTAAAATCAAAACACGAGTTTGCCCAATTGCACTGATTGGACATAAAAAGCTCATTGAACTTTTGTGACATGCAGTATTACGGAGGGGTGATTATGGCATTATAAATTCGGGCGCCCGGTTGTGAATGGAGAATCTATAATGACTACTAGGCTTCGCAAAGCTAAACTAGACAAAGACGTCGGACAAAGGCTCAATAGGATGTGTACATCTAGCAGTAAATAAATATCGTTATTACGGCGATGCTCAAACGTTTCTGGCTCGATCTCCACTTATCCCTCGTCCCAGAAAAGAAGCTCAGTACCAAAACTTCAAAAGAAAAGGGTTCGGAACCAAAAAACAAACAGAATTACTGTGAGGAAAAGTGCAAAATAAAAGAAGTGCGCCGTCGAGTGCAGGATTTGAACCTACGCGGCCGAAACCATATGATATCTATCTGATCCAGAAGACCATTCGAGTCATACCCATTAACCACTCTGGCAACTCGACGATGACGAAATTTCTGCTTATCTTGCTAAATACAGGCAATAGTGTTGTATGGAGCTTTGCTGTGGCTGTGCTGCCGTGAAATAGCGCTAAGCACGGGCTTTCGTCGGGTATGTCTTGGAGCTTTTTTTTCGATGATGATTCGAGCTCTCGGCCTCGAGCTTATGAGCTGAATCATAAACCTCGTGTTCATTAAGGAAGAGCTCTCCGACAAAAGGTTATTTCTTCTCACTACGGTCAAGCAAATTCAGAAAGCTTCTCTATTGCTACTTGAAATGCAATAACAATAGCAGCACTTCTATCAATCAGAAGTCGAATTCAACTCCATCAACAATTCGAGTCCGTACAAACCTCAACTCCTCCCACGCATCATGTCGACCACGACCACAACACCCACCACACCTCCTCTCAACTCCCGCGATGCCCTCTACCGCAACGTCGCCCTCGGCGCCGTCGTTGTCTGCCCAATAATAATCCTCATCCCACCGCGCAAAATCGACATCTACACCGTCGCCCTCACAGCTGGCTTCTTCGCCGGCGGGAACCACCTCGCAGCGCACTACACCGGCACCAGCATACTACAACGCTTCGGAAACAGAATGGAGCATATGTCTAGCCACGCCCTACCGCCCAAAGCTCTCGAGACACAACGGCGGCTGAAAGAGGAGCGGGAAAAGAGAGAAGCTGGTACACTGGCAAGAGATGTTGCGCGGCTTGAGGCGGCGGATGATAGGGGTGTGCTGGCGGAGGTGAGGAGGAAAGAGGCGGAGGATAAGGAGAGGGGGTTGTTAGAGAAGGTGTGGATGGGTGGGGAGGGGCCGGATTGGAAGGCGAAAAGGGATCTGAAGGAGAAGGAGGCGTTGGATGAGGGGAGGGGATATGGTGGCTTGATTATGGATCAGATATGGGAGGTGTGGAGTTGGGGAAAGGATAAAGTTGAGGAGGTTAAAGAGGTCGATGAGAAGGTTGTGCAGGAGAGAAAGGAGGGCAAAAAATGAATGCCAAGCTTCGAGACGTGTGGGATTCAGTTTCCCAAGGAGCGCCAACGGCACGCGACTTTGAACCGGTGGAATCTGTGTCACCCCGGAACCACGAAATCCCCAAGTTTCGAATTGCGCCAGCCGAAGGGCCAGATTCGAGGATTTCTACGGATTGGAACAGAGGAGTATCGGTTATCTTTGTACAGCATGTACGATCAATGTACAAAGTCAAGACTCGGAGGAGAGATCAAGTCAGGAGCATGGCTGCTCCATCTATCCAATGTACAACACTTCTCAACGGCCCAGCCTTCCATTACTGTTTGACAGTTGGTTCAGGTGAAAAAGGAGAAGTTCAGATTAAAGCAGAGTCGCTGCTCTTGAGCCTTTCCAAGCAAGTCGGAATAAAGCTTCACAGGCTCACAATGCCTTTGAAATCGATTGCAGGAAGTGACAACCACTGTAGCGCAAAGATATCTTTGACTTCTTTTTAGCTCGTCTTATCAGCAACCAGGCGTCAACGGGTCTTTTGTATAGTCTCTTTATAAGCCTACCGGATTTTAATATAAGTAGAAACAGCATTCGCGAAGCAATGCAATCACAATGGCCTTGCTCGGGATAAACTTTGAAGGAGGTGGCGGCAAAGGTAAGCGATTCCGGACAAAGAATGAGATTTTCTTTTTTTAAAACTATATTCCTTGCAAAACTTGATTACGCTAAAAATATCAATGACATACTCATTGTTATGTAATCTTTTGCCAATTAATGCTCAAAGCCTTATGAAGTTCTTGTTATAACCAATTATAAAGTTTTAACGCGATTGATCCGCTGCTAAATTTTACTCGGAACGCGCACATTACTGAGAACACTATTTAAAAATCGAATAAATAACAAAACCATCACCGACTCTTCGAAGACCAGAGACGGCATCTGTAACACCATGACAACCACCTCAATTTCCCTGATACAAGTCTATGGACGAGGTCCCCAACGAGGAACGTTCAAGCACATTCCCATAATTATCCCCGAAATGAGCCCCGCACAAGGAACAGTCAAGACCCAACCAAGGAAGATCTTGCCCAACTGCTTCCAATTAATACTCTTAAGATCGCCGTTTGTAAGAGCGACGCCAATGATAGCCCCAGTAATACACTGAGTAGTACTCACAGGTAGACCCAGTCTACTAGCCAAGAGTACTGTGATTGCAGCAGCCAGCTCCATACTGTACCCGCGTGTAGGTGTATGCTTCGTAATCTTATTGCCTAAGCTACGCATGATATGGTATCCAAAGGTCCAGAAACCAAAGCCCAGACCGAGACCACCCACGGCTTTGATCCAGGTTGGGGTGTCAGTCTTTGCACTAGTGACCCCAGATTTCCACGTCTCGTACTCAGTGGTGAAGGGACCGATCGCATTTGAGACGTCATTGGCGCCGTGTGCGATAGACATCAGCATAGCAGTGCAGACTTGAGCTGTGGTCCAGAGATGTTCCACCTTGTTCTCGTAAACAATGGCGCGAGCGTGCACATCGTCAAGTCCACGGGATTGATGCTTGATAACGTCTCTGGTGATTCCGTAGGTCAAAACGAGTTTGATCGTTGCATAAATACGCTTTGGGTGTGCCCAGGGCAACGCATCGACCTTGGCAAGATCTTCGGCGTGGGATGACTGATCGTCATGGTTCATTTGAGTATCACTGGCTTCGTTTGTTCTGTGGATTGCATCCGTGTCTCCTGCTGGGAATTCTTCAGTCTTTCGAAATGCTGCCTTTTCCAACGAGCCCTTGCCAGACCTCAATGAAGTTGTGGGGCTGGCCTGGTACTCTGAGCTGTAGTAGTCCGTGACAATGGGAGCGTCTCCTTTTCCGGGGTAGTACAGCTTGTAACCTTCCTTGCGTAGTAGTGGGCCCATTGGGATATGATACCATCTGAGGCGGTGATCTTCCTTCACAAGTCTAAAGTAATGGTTAGCCGAGTGATAACAAAAGTCCAAGAGGAAGGTGGCCGGCTTACTTGGCGTGATAGTAAGGCACGAAGAAAACGGCTGAGATGATCAAAACACCAGCGAATACGCCAAGAATGATCCCAATGGCCTTGCCTGGTCCCATTTCTTCCAAGGTAGGGATGCCATGGCCACCGCTGATGACAATGAACAGGGCCAGGATACCGGCAGTGAGGGCGTAATAGACAGGCAGAACTCTCAGAGCCCACTTCATTGGGTCAGCCCGGGAATGAACCAGAAGCTTGATCGACATGAAAATAACGGCTCCGAAGCCAGCAGCAATACAAGGCGCAATGCCCCAAGATGCAGCAATCTGCGATACGCTACCTTTCTTCCATCCCCAATTCACCGAGATATCGGAAGCAATACCAACACCCACGAGGGCTCCCACGATCGATTGGGTCGTGCTAACAGGGAACCCCAAGGCCGTGCAGATGGCAAGCCATGTAGCAGATCCTAATGACTGGTCAGCTCGAAACTCCCATGCTTCTAAATCACTATTCTACGCACCGACCTCAGCAACTACCATTGCGAGGACCAACACGCCAGGGGAGTTCTGGAAAGGTTTGATGGAAAACACCCCGCTTCGGATCGTGGCGGTCACCTCTTGACCCAGCGCGATTGCACCGATGAATTCGGTGAATGTTGCCAGTACTCCGGCTTGGATCAATGTCAAAGACTTTGAGCTCACGGAAGTAGCATATGAATTAGCCACATCCTAATGAAAACATGTCAATATTAATCTAGTCTACAGCAGGAGGAGTGATTTATGATCTTACATTAGCACCGATACCCCAGAGAGATAGGATAAAGAAGATGGTTCCAATGGCAAAGAGCCAGTCGAGATCGTGCATTTTAGCCATGGTGACGTCCTGAGGCTTGTGCGCCAATGTTTCCAAGAAAAACAAGACTTTGGTCGTTGAAGCTGGTCTTGGAAGTCAGCAGTCAAAAAGCTTGGAAAGAGGCTTGGAAGAAGGCTTGTTCTGCAGTCCCAAAGATGAGAGAGAGAGAGGGCACCTCTTTATACTCCATTTTCCTCGGCGATTACAGACTTGACATGATCCAAGAAATCTCGGACATCGCCTCGAAATCATGCCCCATTCTGTCTCCCAGGACCGACTTCGATTGTCGTTTCCTTTCGAAAAGAGAGAAAACGTGCTGTTCTGACCTGGAAATGAAGATGAAGTCGGCGTGAGCATCCGGCTTGGCGCGTCGAAAAGGATATCGCCAAGTGTTCGATGCGCAGGGGCAAAGCATGATCGAGTCCACTTTCACTCGTTAGTCTTCACGGGTTCCACATCTACACCCGTCTTTCTGGATTAGATGTCGGGGACCTGGCAGATGTTGATGGGCTTTGGCCCAATAGCCTCTGGGGAAAGAGGCACGTTGTGTTCTCGTGGTGAAAATATGAATCAACTTTCGTGAACTCGTCAACTCATTACCTGTCTTAAGCCGTGCCACCTGCATCAACTGTGCCAACATCCGACACTTCTCACCTCTGATGATAATCCGCAAACTAGGGGAGAATAGCGAGAGCGAGAAGTGTTATCTATATGATATGCTTCCCTAATAGGCACATGTTCGAAGCACAACAATTCCTCGAATCATTACTGGACAACGGCTGCAACAACTGCCTCGGGAGACCCATAATGTCACGACGCCTCATCACGATACTTGTTACGAGCTTTGCACTCTGTCACTTTCTCACATTAGTCGCAGCTATCAATGACATTGAATCTTCTGATTCGGTTTGTCCGCGTGTTAATACTTCCAATTGGAATACTTTGGTACTATCACCACGCGTTATCTCTTGGGGGACCGAGCAACAATGGATCCTCATTCTTTCCGAGAAAAATGAAGAAGAAAGTCGGGTAGCGTTCACTGTTGGTGATTCTAGACATTCAATTACCAGATGCTGAAAAGCCCCTTTAGGCTCTCATGGAGGACATCGGCCGGCATAATGAGCAAGTCCGTTGCGCTGTTCTTAGCTGCAGAGTGAGCCCAGTTTTGTGTCACTCTTGGTTAGCAGAAGCACCAGCAGTGATGCACATATCTCAAGAGTTCTATGCGCCAATGCTTTCCACCCAACGTGAATGGCGTCTAATTCCTCTGGCCGACGTCGAAGACCCAGTAGCAACCATCGGACACCTGGATTTCTCTGCCTCATGGCGCACTCTGGAAACATGGGAAGGGTTTCTACATCCAGAGGTCGGGGCTCTGGGAAAGTATGGGGGTGGTCATCTGTGGGGGTATTTCATGTATGGCACAAGCTGTGTTCCTAGCTGGATGTTTGCCTTTCTGGTTACTATAGTCGCTCGAAGATTGCTGTACGTATTGACCGGACGTAGAAACTCTCTGCTACAACATTTCGTTCTGACATGCATTAATAGGTCGAAATTAACACCTAGTCAGCCTTTGACGACAGCAGCATATCAAGTGGTGTCGCCTGAGAATATGACATAGATATCCAACAATCTAAACACTTTGCAACTCATGCTTCAAAGTTTCTCTATGTTTAAAGTATGATCAGTCTTGAGTTCCTACTTTTGAAGTAAATTTTAGTGAAGCTTTGAACGAAAGATGATCAATCTGAACATCTAAAAATTAAAATCTATCGTGTATGTCACCTGTTCAAAGCTCAGCCCAGGTACAAACTTTGCCAGTAAGCCGTTTATGAGTTCGGATGAGCTTCCTAAATTGCTGGCAGCGTTTTGAAGCTTCCCTTCATTCGGATTATTACACCTTCTCTTCTTTCTGCAATCCCTGCTTATCTTCTTGTGAGAGAAACGAACCCACTTGAGCGGGCTAGACGTCTCAATGCACGTTGCGAAATCAGCTTGCGTGATTGGTTGACGCTAACGTGATCTGGTACAAAACACACTTCAGATTCTACCGTTTCGAAAGCTGCTCTTCATAAGCTACGACAGGCCGATTGATGATGCGGAGGCTTTGAATTGACATTGCTAGGCTCTCGCTTAACGGACGGTCGGATCCAGGTGTATTTTCATGTCCCGACCCCTCAGTCACTGGACAGTGATAGATCCCGGTCGCAGTGGTTATTTCAACTGTTGGCAGGCTGCTTATAACATCATCTCTCTCGATATCTTGAACCGCTTTTCAGCCACTACACCAGTCTTCTTATCAACTGCAGTAAGTGAGTGTAAAAAATCAATGGGTCTTAAGCAACTGAAAAGTGTATAGATTTTTCCGAACAAAGAAAAAATTTGGCGCTTCCGTCATTTAAGCGACACTACCAGACGACAAAACAAACGTCAATTTTTCACCTTGTCAAGCTCTTCTTCAAAACCCCTACAACTTCGTCGATGAAGATGATGCGAGTAGACATATCACAACAGGATATCCTTTCCAATTCCTGGGCTAAGGCTGCTCTTCTCATCCACTGACCCAGCATCGGGCTCGAATCGGCGCAAGATATTAACATTTTGGAATCACCGCGGCCACTGCAACTCCCACAGTTTGCAAAGGCCAAATCGGGTCTCGAGATATACCTTCAATTTCGATTCATCATTGTCAAATTGCCAAAGCGATCTTCAAAACTCTACTTACACAATGAACTTTGGGTCGAGTCATTGCCGAGTTGAGTCAGCGCATGATCTTCCAGTATATATCTACATCTTAAACGACAGCTTGATTGATTGGCGAGACTCGTCATGGCCTTGGCTAGCAGTAAGCGTCATTCCTGAAGAGTTGCCAGCTTTGCCATTAAGGATAATCAGTAGTGCAAATCATGTCGGTCGGAACTTGTCCACGATCACAACTCGAGAATTCGGAAGGCTTAACGACAATGAGCCTAATGGTGAGCTTTCTGTATTGGTTCAAATTTCGTTATGCTTGTAATTTGTCAGCTCCATTGCCAGTATGCGCTGATGTTTTGCTGCAACCATCTTCCGAAACCTGCTGCTTGCCTGTTTGCATTTTTTGGTTTTGGAGATTCATGCCTTGGTCCGCGAGAGAAGAGGGAACGAAGATGAAGAACCGCCATTCAGCCTTCCACGTTGTCGTTCATGCGAATGCTTATTGCGTTTGACTTTTACCGCTTGTTCTGTGGGAATCTCTCACGTTATCAATCCCAATGAATCGATTGGTGAGTCGAGCTTATTGTTACACCTCCTGTCGATTTCATCCAAGGGGCCTGGAGAGCGGAAGAAGACCAAGGCGAGAACAAAGTACCACTCGACAGCGACCCTGCATGCATTGTTCCTATCTTGGGGGCACAAGGCATGCAATTGGCAGTTCAGATAGGACAAATTATGCTCCCTGCCGTCCCCTCGGTCACAGGAAATCATTCAATGAGGCCATTCACACTCCGATGCCGGCAACCGCCGTGAATACCTGATTTCCATTCTTTGTTGACTATCCCAAAGTGGAATGGCTATAAGCTCGAGCCCCCACACACCTCGAATCCGTGAATAGGCTTCGCGTGGGGGTCCTATAGTTGAATTCCGAACCTTGTTGTTTACGAGGTTCATTTGCAAGAACACGACAACTTTACAAACAGCAGCAGATCGACCTCTTGCTTCTGCAGATTCTGAAGATGGAAATCACAGTCGCTACAGAGGAAATGGAGGTTGCTCCACCGAAGGAACCATCGAAGGTGCAGCTTCTCGTTAGCCGCTGCCGCGATCATGCAAGCACGATCAAGACCAAGGTTTTGTCTGTTCTACCCGGTGCCGAGATCTTTGGCATGGCCTACAGCTACATGCAACGTTTTGAGTTCCGGCAACTACATTGGTTTGCGTTCATGCTATGGTCGTTGATCTCTTCTTTTCTCTTTTGGGTGTTTCAGGGTGGAGAGCGCAGAAACTCCTACCTCAATTGTCTTTTCTTCGCTATCTCGTCTATCACGGATACTGGGCTTGCCACAGAGAACGTATCCTCCTTCAATACCTTCTTGCAGGCCTTTCTGTGTATCAATTTCATTCTCGGGAGCGCACCTCTTACCGGCATTGTGGTTTTGACTGTTCGAAAGCGCGCTATGGAGGACGCTTATGGTGAAATTATCGAAAATGGTCGCAAGGAACAGCAGGCCAAGCTTGAAGCTTCTCGGGCCCCTCGGACTTCCAATGGTGAATTTTCACTGTCGCAGCAGCACTTGAGGACATTTCATCTTTGGAAAACCTTACTGATACCTGTGTCCCTAGAACTATACACCGAAAGACCTGGAAATGCTACGGATAATGGATCTAGCATTACTATTGCTGAAGCACCCGCGCAGGATCCCCTGACCTCCTCTACCATGCGGAAAGAAACGATTGCCAAAAATTTGATGGTTTACTGGCGTGAGTTTCTCAGCAAGGCCACAGTTGGCAGGAATGCTACATTTCATGGTCTTTCAAGACCAGAACGAGAATCCCTTGTCTGCGTCGAGTACCTGGCGGTCATCTTGCTGCGTCGTGTTGTCACCTGCTACGTTGTACTTTTTCAGCTGCTGGGTGCTATCGGTCTGGCTGTGTTCTTCCAACTTTGCGAGGAAGATGTTATCGGCTGTGATGGTGTCAATCCAATTGCTCTGGGCGTTTTCAATTCGATTTCGGTCTTCAACAATGCCGGAATGAGTCTCATGAACAACTCAATGGTATGCTTCGCTCTGCTGACCTTTTCCTGCCCATCTAACAATGTCATAGATGCCTTTCAAGACTTCTACGTTCCCCGTACTTGTCATGTGTATTCTCATGTTGGCTGGCAATACCGGGTCGGTTTCTTCCGCTGGCTCTTCTTGGATTGTAGCTGACAGTATCACAGATTCCCAATTTTCCTGCGAATCACCTTGTGGATGATGCTCAAGATGCTACCGCGAAGCTCTAAGTACGACCAGACCCGTGCTACTATTGCCTACACGCTTAAATATCCACGCCGAGTCTATACACACTTGTTTCCGACTCGAGAAACCATTTTCCTGTTTCTTGGATTGATGGTTTTAAACGGTGTCGACTGAATAGCTTTCGAGACTTCTGCCAGAAACCTTCCAGAGCTTAAGGATTTGCCATTGGGAAACAGGATATTGAATGGACTGTTCCAATCTCTTTGTGTCAGATACAGCGGATTCAGCATCGTCACAATCTCCGCGCTCCCTTCTGGCCTGTCGACTCTGTACATTGGAATGATGTAAGTCTTCAATCATGCTGTTCTTAAGCCCCATTTCATTGCTCGAAAGCCCTCGAAACTTTAGCTCAAGTTTATTGACACATGTTGATACAGGTATATCTCGGGATTCCCTGTCACCATTACCATTCGGAGCTCCAATGTCTACGAAGAGAGATCTCTCGGCGTGTACTCTCCCAGCAAACCGGTTGACAACGACGAGAGTAGCCCGCCAATCCCAAGTACCAGTCTCAGGGGCAGATTTTATTATGTCAGTCAACAAGTCCGTAACCAAGTGAGCCACGATGCCTGGTCTATCATGTTTGCCTTGATTGTTGTTGCTTTCAATGAAGGTGGCGAAAAGTCGCCAGACAAGTACGATGTCTTTTTTCCCCTATTCGAGGTCTTCTCTGCCTACGCGAACATCGGCTTGAGTATGGGCCTTTCAGACCAATCCTACTCCCTATGCGGCTCTTGGCACTGGGTCAGCAAAGTGTGTTTGATGTATCTGATGCTCCGAGGCCGCCATCGCCCCTTGCCAAACTCCATCGATCGCGCCATTCAGCTGCCAGATAAGAATCTTGGCTCCAGGGAGGAGGCCGATGAAAGAGAACGTGAACGTGAGCTCCAGCGTGAGCTGGAGACGATCGAGAGAGAGCGCGCGCGGCGGTTAAAACTTGATTGATATGGTTCTGCGATATTGTGACATGGAGTTGATATCGGGAGTGCCGGGATTATGGGATTTCGTGTCGATCGCGACCTAAATTTTGCTTCGGTCTTAATTTAATGCGTTTGGCTTTGCTTCAATGACTTCTGATGTCGATAATGTGATCGGACTTCAGAACCAGATTGATGATCACGTGCTGTTATCTGCTGAATATTTACCCCGCCATGGCGACATCGGATTACTTCTGTACCTCTTCACTGTTGTCGTTAAACATAACAACCTCCCACCAAGCCATGTTACTGAAGACAAACATCGTCCGATCATCAACATTGAAGTAGAATAAGCATCCAAACATCAGCAGTAACCATGGCTTTGATCTCAGGTCTCGCACATGTGAACCTCACGGTTCCGCCGGGAACACTTGATCAAGCAGCAGAATTTTACGGCAACACACTCGGCTTGACACAATCTCCTGTGCCCCAACTGCAACGAGATAGATTGGCCTGGTATGTCCATATTTCTCCACCCAAAAGTTCTCATGGACAAGATCAAATGTCAATTTCATGCCCTCCATCCACCCCACTTTACCCCACCGTCTCCAGTGACATCCATCTCCAAATTCTCCCAAACATCTTTCATCCCATTTTCAATCCCAAACATCAACCAAGTCCCTCCGAAAAAAACCCTCTTAAGTAAGGTTACCTAATACTCCGCCCCCACAGGTTCAACATCTCCACCTCAGGCCAACAAATCCACATCGCCTTCGGCCCACCAGACCCAGCGCCCTCATCCCGCCACCCCTGCTTCAAAATCGACAGCGCGGAGAAACTTCTCGAGTTGCGCAAGAGAGTGTATGAGCATTTTGAGAAGGGAGGAGATGCGGCGCCGAAGGAGGCGGATAAGCCGGGGGAGGAGAGTAGTGGTGAGTTTTGACGCCTTTTGTGTCCTTTGCTTGATGGGGAGGAAGGGTGGGGAAAGCAAGGATAGGAGGGGAATGATGGGAGTGATGGAGAGGGGAATGAGAGGATTCAGCTGATGATGGGATAGGCTCTAAGGGCGTTGAGTATCCGACGAGATTCTTCGCGAGAGATTATGCTGGGAATAGGTTGGAGTTTAGTTTGTGAGGAATCCAGAGTGAAGAGGAGAAGGGAGTGGACCAGTTGTACGGATTCGAAATCTCAAATCTACTTCGATGTCTTCCGGATTGATCTTTGTACGAAGCACAGGGATTTGATGTCCATCTTTCCCATTGGTCGTCTGTGATGCTCATCTCGAATATTCGCTGCCAGACCAAAACAGCAATAACAATGAGCAAGACCAGTCGCCCCTCGTCCCAATGTCCCTTAACCTAGTGTCTGGAAGCTGATTATTTTCCGACATTTGCTTCCCTCATTGTTTCGAAGCTTCATTCACTTGTAAAATATCTCTATCTTGTCGATTTCATATTCCAGAATCCACATCATTTTTTGAGGGCATTCTCAGCAATCAAATCCTGGACACATGATTGGTTCTGTCGTATTTCTGACAGATTCCCTGCGCCACCAAGATTAATAGGCGAGTGTTGATCTCATGCTGCACGCCGCAGATCCCATGTTTAGGGTCGCGACTAGGTTTGCCCTTCGGGCCTTTCTTGCTTCTGACTGGTCGTGTTGTATGCAAGTGACAAGGCTTTATTCAAACTACTCGAATTGGCATAAGCAGATAGACCAGCTGTTTCACAGCACTCACACAAAGCAGCCACTCGGTTGAGGCCTCGGGTATACTGATTGTGGTTGAACGGCGTCTCGCAGGGAACAGTTTCGATTAAAAAGGCTATGACCCCGCTTACATGATATTCTTATTTCGACCTCAGGATACAAGTACCTCAACCATCCTCTAGTCCTTCCACCAACTTCATATCTCGAGCTGATATTTACTGGTACAAATCCATACAGTGTACTGCACGGAGACATGCTCAGTCTCTTCGCCTCATCTCTCACGGACGGAGCCTCTTGGTCCGTCCTGGTACTCCTCGGCCTCGCCTCAATCTTTGCCTCCTACATCGTCTTCTCCCCTCGACAAAGTTTCTCTCCGCATTCTCCAAAGCTCATATCGGATCAATATCCTATCTTCGGTGCACTTCGCTACTTCTCAGCTCGTTGGGACTTCTACCGGGATGCCATCGCTCAGAGCAAGACGGGCAATTTCAGCTTCTATCTCGGCAAGTATGGAGTCATTGGATTCTCTGGGAGACAGGCTAGGAAGGATTATTTCGAGTCGAAGATCTTGAGTTTACATGAGGGGTAAGTAGGGATTTGAAGCTTTTGGGGGCGGGCTGCGAAACAGAATGTTGACCGCCCCATGACAGAACAAGTCTCAGTCCTCAAGTACCAGCTCCTCCCCAAACACTTCAAGGCGGTAAACAGGTTCAAGAGACAAGTGGCTTCGCGGACTATTTCAACCGTCGAATCAACCGCATGCTCTCCCGTGAGAATTTCGGAAGAAGTAAGAACTACACCTCATCGCCCCTGTATGACAATTTTGACTGTTCCAGCCGTGCCAGCAATGATGCGCGACACCCAAACTCGCCTCGAAGAGTTCGGCGATTCGGGTACAACAAATCCCTTCGACACCATTCACAGCCTTGTCTTCCAGCTTACTGTCCGCAACGTGGGATGCAACGATATCGCTGATGATCGCGCTCTTCTCGAGAAGACCAGAGGTATCTACGAAACCATGGAGAATAGTTACAACCCATCAATCATCGTACTGCCATGGATCGTGAAAGCTTTCACGCCATCCTTCATCAACCAGGCTATCGCTGGTGCGAGATTGTACTTCATTCTGAAGGGCGTCGTGGATAAGAGGAAGAAGACTGGAGAGAGACAGAATGATACGTTGCAGTACTTGCTGGACCAGGGTGATGACTTGGGGAAGATGATTGGAGTAAGTACTGCCAACATCAATGATCCCTGAAGTATTTGACTCCGTAAGGAGATTTCTGACAGCTACTAGTTCATCATCGGCGCTCTTTTCGCCGGCGTCATAAACAGCGGCATCAACTCCGGCTGGCTCCTCTGCTATCTCGCCACCAACCCTCGCTGGATGGCTGAAGTCCGCAAAGAAGTTGAGAATGCAGCAGCCAAGCACACTACTGACAATACAGCATCCCTCTCCGATCAACTTGCCACTCTCCCCATTGAGGCGTGGGAAAGCGACTTCCCGATGTTGGATCTTTGTTTGAAGGAGACGATCAGAGTCCAAGGTCAAGGTGTGTTCCAGAGACGAAATGTCAGTGGTCAGGATATCACGATTGGTGGGGAAGTCGTGCCGAACGGAGCTTTTGCCGTGAGTAACATGTCACCAGGAGGCTGTCAGTGAAATTGAGTTACTAACATCTACTAGCTTTATCACGTCGCCGACGCTCACAGGGATGAAAGTATCTACACCGATCCTGAAACCTGGGACCCGGCCAGATACCTCCCAGACCGAGCGGAAGGCTCGAATAAACTTGATTATATTGGCTGGGGAATTGGAAGGCATCCATGTCGTAAGTTCCCTTCTCAACCCCAGATTAGTCGTTACATTTACTAATTGTCGTTCTTTCTTAGCCGGAATGAGAGTGAGTTTATTCAATGATTTGACTCGGACTCTACTAATGAGCCATTGATAGTTCGCCAAGCTGGAAATGAACATGATCGTCGCCTTCTTTGTTGCAACTTATGATTACACGCTCGTTGACAAACAGGGATCGCCAATTCCTCAGCCTCCGCCGCTGAACAGGAACAATATGGCGGCCTCGAAGCCTGATACCCCGCTTTGTTTGAAATATGAGAGGAGAAAGTAGAGGGCCTGGATGTATTGCTTAGTCTGGCATGCCATGTTCGAAGAAGTGCTACGGTGAAGCAGGCGCCAACCACTTGCCGGGAAGAAACATAAGGAGGAAATCTATCGCAGCATCACCCAATGAGTTATCATTCTTGACTTGTGATCTTATGATTGTACTTGTATACATGTTAGCAAACTATTTTCTCCAGACACGTCGTTCTACTTCATGTTTTGAAAAACACGTCCAATCTGGCAGCCGTGGGTGTCTAGCCAGCTTTTTTTTATAGCATCGTCAATATTCGCAGCTAAACAGACTAGAATTGTTTACAAGGGTACGACCTGGATGAGAGAGAAAGAATCAGTGGTATTTGAAAGCTTCAAAGATTAGATCGAAATAGATACAACCTTCTTTGTGGTGCATATATATAAATGGCTTCAAACTGCCATCTTTAAAGCGTGGTGTACAATGAATCTACTGCTGGCACAACAGTCTAAGGAAATGTATATGGATTCAATCAGATAACCTATGAGTCGTAGAAGTATAAAACTGAAGAGCTTTTCCTTAGCACTTCTCTACCATCAGTACCACTCAAGGTCGGGTTTTGCACATTTACACCGAACATCCTGAAACAGGCCAGATTCACATTTTAAACATCAGCACTTCCTACATTTGCCCCCTATACTTTACGCCAACTCGAACTCCCATCAACATGGGGGATGAGAAGTTTCCAGTCACTAAGAAGAAGAAGATGCTCAATGATGTCAAATACATGTTCCTAGAAGAACGCCTTGCAGGTGATCGCCGAATTCGATCGTTGTTCCCTGGGATCCCACAGCAAGAGTGTTGCCTTCTTCCTAATAGTGAACGTATTATTATCGATTTCCATGAGGGAGCAAATGGTAGCGAGAGAAAGTTGATTGATAGAAGTGATGGATTGGCACTGCAGTGGGATGCGGAGAAACATAGTTGGAAGTGGATTTGAGACAGACGATGGAGGGAGTATTCGTGGACTGGAATTATGACAGAACGTAGGGACTGTTCAAATTTCGACTTCACCGGTTGGAAAATGCATTGTGTTTCATGGTAGTGGATTTTATGTTGCCAAAGCAGAGGTGCAAGTCGTGTGACGGAGATTTTTGGGGGCTTACTTCCATCTGCTGTCAAAGTTCCATGACTTAGCTTCGTGAATGTAATCTCCTTTTGAGGTCGACGAGTGTAAGCAAGCGTGATGAATCATACCTGAAAGCCGAATATGAAAGCATAGGGCCATGGCCTACTTCTTCTTCACACTGAATATAACTCCGACCACCGAAAGAGGATACTGCATTGTTGTTCTTGCCTTGTGTTCGTTAAACCTCAAAACGAATGCACAATATCTCAAGCACAGAGGAACACCTTGTCCAAAGTCAGCAATGAAGTTTGCTGTCAGAATACCATCATTAACGCTTCCAAATTCCTCTTTGAAGAATCCTTCTCCTGCTAAGACGGCCTCTATTCCTCGACAGTCCCCTTCGAGCTGTACCAACCATCATCTACCCAAAGCACTACAAGTCAATATTCCGCCTGGGACTAGACCAAAACAACAAGTCATGCCACAACCAAGGCTAACAGCTGCCATTGCTCCGAAACCGATAGGAACCCCGGATCCGTTCAGACCAGACTCCACGCCCCAAGCACCCTTCAATGCGGCCAAATTGCCAGCTATGCAGAAGGATTCGACATTCTTACGAGCCAAGACGGCGCGACTTTATCAAGTGCCTCAGCCCGTAGATGTTCGTAGCAATATGATGGCCCGTTCCGCGGCTAGTATATCTTCTCAACAACCTAGGCAAGCATCTGAGGGCCGAGGCTCTGTGGAATAGCTTCCCCCGCCTCTTCATCGCTTAATTTGTCGAGTAAATAAAACACTATGGACTAACCTTGCACACTTCACAATTGCAGCTAAACGTAATGTAAGATTATCGAAAGTGCTAATATACTTTCTCTGTGGTGATACGTTAAAGTTCGAAGCTGTCATTGGCACACTTGGCATTGGCACGAGTCATGAATCCGACCTTGCCCTGGTCCTTTGCTGTACGCTTACCACCATAGCGTATGGATATCTGGGTCGATACCGTGCGGCAGAGGAGACCACGGGACATCAAAGAAATAGTGATTCTAGCTTTGAGAAGTTCTCTTGGAGGAACTCCGATCTCTCTGAGTTTGTGTTGCCAAGGCATGGTTTTCTCCACAGTCCACCGCTATCGGCACCGCAATCTTATCAGATCAGGCCACGGACATCAATCCCCTGCAAGATCTTATCTTATGGGTCTCGTATTGAACGGACATGCTGCAGAATCGCTAGACTCGTTCGTGACTCTTCCCGTCCCTTTTGCGTACATTGGCTTTCATTCCTTGGGACGGTGCAATCTTGTGCGTCGGGTTTTGGAGCCCTTGACACGGGAGCACATTTCATCGTGCTCGCTACAGTTCAGATTTCGGTTCTGCAGATCTGCTGAATGACCTCAACTTGCTGCTATGAGTGCTATCCCACACATGCACTTGATCTGATCTCGAAAGTCCCTGGCTATGGTGATTATCCTACCCGATCGCTAACTCCCCCGTTGGAAGACTGGGGTGCTTAGAGAAACATAAATTACTCTCTCCACCTTCCCAGTCAGGTCCTTGGCCCGAAGCGTACGAACCTTGCGTTGAACTACACTTCATGGGTCGTCCGGATGCATGCCAAGCAGATGCCGTCCTCAGTGACGGCTCGAGAAGAATTCCCTCACTCGGGAGAACATCCCAAAGGCTTAAAGGAGGATGTAGCAACTTTCATATAAAAGGGTATGCCTTGCTTGGCTTGCTTGATTGCCCGTTCTCTGCACCAAACCTTCAGGTCCGTTTGATCAGGCTATTTCAAGATGAAGCCTCATGCTCTGAGCACAGTAGGTGTTCTGACTTTGTTTTTATGTCGAGCCTATGCATGGACAAAGTCAAGCGTTGCTGGTGCACCTGATATTTCGAATCCAAAAGTTGTCCCTGGGCGCTATATTCTTGAAGTTTCCCCAACTGCCCTATCGGCACGCGATGTAAACTCCTCAGACCCCTCAACTCCAGCAATCATTACTCAGATCCAGGATCTCGGATACGCAGTTGAAATCAAGGAGGACTTCTCCGCTACCTCGGTACGCTTTTCAGGAGTCTCCATCGACATACAGAATGATAATTCTTCAACTCTTTCCGACCTACGAACCATTCCAGAAGTAACAAATGTATGGCCAGTGGAGCCAATCACTCTTGATGTCGACTTTGACACTGGCGTTTCAAGCCGGAAGTGGAATCCCCACATCAGCACACGGGTGGACGAACTTCATCAGAAGGGTCTCAATGGTACTGGCCAACGGGTATGTGTTGTTGACACCGGAGTTGATCGAGAGCACATAGCTTTCAATGGGCGAATTGCAGGTGGCAAGAATATAATCACTGGCGACGAGAATCTTGAAGATTGTGTTGGCCATGGAACTTTCGTCTCTTCTATTATCGTTGGGCAGAACAAAGACTTTGTTGGGGTTGCACCTGGGGCTGAGGTCTTCATGTAAGTGACATCCGAGACACTTGTCGCTCTCTTCCATTCTGCTCCAAGTATGCATGAGTTCTCGTGTGCTGACTCGATCATCAGGTATAAAGTCTTCGAGTGTTCTTCGTCGACCACTAATGATTTAGTGATGAAGGGAATGCTTACAGCTGATGCTGACGACTGCGATATAATTTCTGTCTCTATTGGCAGCGACACTGGATATCACAACTCGCTCATGTCCATGGTTGCCGATCGTATCGGACAAGATCGGACTATTGTAATCGCAGCCGGTAATTCTGGAGAAACTGGTGTATTTTATGCCAGCTCACCAGCTTCCGGTCGACAGGCGATTGCGGTGGGATCAACCAATTCTAAGCAAGTCTTGGGATGGCCGGCAACACTTCAATCTTCGAGCGGAGATGTTTTGGACCTGGTATACGTTACCGTCGACGGATCAAAGCTCAACGACAGCGTCAATACCCAAGTTACTGTAGGGGCAAGCGATTCGTGTAACTACGGAGCATCTGGGAACAATGATGAAGCACTTCTCCTGCCACGTGGAATATGCTATGGCCAGGGATACAACACACTCTCCACCAGTGGCTTCGGATATGTTATTATGTGGGATACATATGATCAAGGATTCTACTACCCAACAGAAGAATTCTCGCCAAGCGAGGATATTCATTTGTGGGCTGTGACAAACAGCAGTGTTGGTACCTGGGCTATCGACCAGATCAGCAGAGGGTATGCCCTAAACCTCACAATCACCGAGGATGCAGATACGGCAGTCTTTCAATCTGATAGACCAAATTCTGGTGAAATGTCCTATTTTTCCTCGTGGGGACCAACGTTTGAGAACGATTTTAGTCCTTCGATTTCAGCGCCTGGTGGAGCCGTTTACGGATGTTTTCCGGGGAACGAGTTTGCGATATCATCCGGGACCTCATTCTCGACTCCGTACATAGCGGGAGTTGCGGCGTTATTCTACGCGCACGTCAAGAAAGACCACGTCGAGTTCTCGCAAAGGCTTCACACAACTGCGACATCTCTCGTCACCAGTCCGAATGGAAAGAATGTTATGGGCATTGCATCCCTGGCCCAACAAGGCGCGGGAATGGTAGACGCAGTGAAACTACTTGGCTACTCCACAGTCGTTACGTCAGATAGCAAAATCTCCCTCAATGATACAGACAATCGGATCAGCACTCACAGAGTCACTTTGGTCAACAATGGAGCCATTGAGGTGACATACAACATCTCACATGAGAGTGCGGTCACCATTGAGGCTCGAGATCAATGGTGGTATCCAAATACATATTACCCGCCTGTCATTGCGGGGGCTTCTGGGTCTATCCTTGCCCCAGACAGCATCACAATTGGACCTGGGGCAACGGGTGATATCGATGTAACTTTTGCACCACCTGACAACGTCTTGAACAGCACATTTGGTCCGTTGTGGAGTGGCAAAGTACTGTTTGGAGGTGACAATGGCGAATTGGTATCGGTACCGTATATGGGCGTGGAGGTATCCACCTACAATTGGACTCCGCTTGAAGGTGCTCCTCTGGCCTTTCGATACGACAACGTTGATGGCTACCTGTACCCGTAAGTTGCTCGAGAACTCAATAAGATCTGGAACTGACATTCTACCCAGGGTTGACTGGCAGAATCGCCCTTACTTCCCTGCGCAGCTTGACTCTCCCGAGATCTACTATGCAATACGTTACGGAAGCTATGAGTTTTCGCTTGATCTTGTCGGCGAGGATTGGACGATGGACCAGTTTTCCTATCCCCTTCAATCCGGAAGTGGTTCCAAAGACTGGTCAGGACCACTTCGAACACAGCCAGATGTCTACGGCGGCTTCTCGAATTTTCCAATGCAGTTCATCGGCAGATTCAACGCTGTCGGATTTACCAGATTCCAGTCTTTCGGCAATGGCACTGACATACCATCTGGAAAATACAGACTTCTCTCAAGGGCTCTAAAGATGTTTGGTGATGCCAGTAATCCGTCTGATTGGCAGCTCTTCCTGTCTGATATGTTCAGAGTCCAGCTAGGAGACACTCCAGTCCCAGAAGAGACATCCAGCATCGTATCAATTGCAACACTTAGCTCTACTCGATCATCCAGCTTGACAAGCTCGATATTCCAAACAAGCACAACAACGACATCCAGCTCATTGATATCCATCACGAGTTCGTCAACAAGCCGCTTTCCCACTTCAACTATGAAATGTAACGAGGACAATTGTCTACGTCAAATTCTCCGATCCTCATCCATCATAGCACCTTTCTGTACTACATATACGACGGCGACTCTGACAGCACCTGCTGACATTCCAACGTACATCTCCCAGTGTAAAGGTATTCCTGCTAGGGTTTCGTCGGCTTGCTCATGTCTTGCAATCAAGGCTCAACCCAGCATTACCACATCATCTTCAGCTTCGACTTCGACTTCGACTTCGACTTCGACTTTCACTTCAACGGTCCCAAGCGCCGTGAAGACCATCAAACTGACGAGTGGTCCTTCGCCAACCAGCTACCCAGCGGTCTTCCAAGACATTACTGTCGTCTCCCGCAACGGATACACAGACAAGTTCCAAGACCCCAACGAATGGCTGGCTATCGCGATCCAAATTAACATCACGACTCGTCTTTACGAGGGCACAAAGTCAACATTCAATCTTCCGCCACAACTTGTATCAATTGCGACAGGAGCTACTCTCTCATCCTCAGGCAATAGGATTGGTACCACAGCATTCGACCAGACCACCGGTATCTTCACCATTACATGGGCAGAGTGGCCATCATGGCACAGTAACATCGTGGGCGAGCTCTACATTTCAGCCCGTTTGAACGCAACATATCAAGAAAGTATGACTGAGGTAGCGAAGTACGTGTTTGAGATCAAAACTTCGAACTCCACGTTCTTATCCACTCTGGCCTACGGACCAATCAACCGCACTGAGATCCACAGCCGGGCATATCCCGACAAAGCGATCAGCGACTACTTGTTCGATATCGAATTGCCCGGATCTTTGGGACCGTGGACGTCTGTTTCAATATCCACCACATCGCTTGACGATGATGGTATCGGATGTTCTCGAACCCAACTCCAGATTGGCACCGAGCTGAACTCTTTCGGTGGCATCTCGCAGCTCTCCAATATCTCATCAAGTGATTACACTATCGAATGTTCTCTCAGGTCTCTCAAACTAGTCTACAGCAAGCCAGTGGCTTCTAGCGATGTATTGAGATTCCATGTGGGCGTTGTTCAAGCCGACTGGGATCGGGCGCTCTTAGCCGTCGGGGTCTATGTCGAGATAGCATATGCAGATGGGACGAGGAAGTACAAAGATCTCGCTATCTCCTATGACAAGCAGGCTCGATCGGAGGGAAGCGAGTACTTCAGTGGCGAAGTGGACAGAGATGGGCCGATATTTGGTGGTGCTTAGGCAGGATTGCGGCCATTGTATGAACGAGACGCTGATACATTTAATGACAATGTACGAGTCTCGACGGCTCGGACTCTTAGAGGTCAATTAATTGTCTAATGATCGATTCACGAGCTGTGACTTTTGAGCGGCTTCGCCAAGGCAAATTCTTGGCTGTTTTGTTGATGTTCGCTTAAAATTCCTGCTCTAGCATAGTTGGCAGGTTGGTTCTCGACGGAGCATCAAATAATTGCAAAAGGCATAGCTTAACGCGACGGGACTTGTTTCATTTGTCCCTTGATGATGTGTGATACGATCACAGCTCCTAGCAAATCATACGGCACGGTAAGTTATTGTCATGCCTTTGATGACTGTCAGCTATTGGTTGTTCGGACCGTGTTCTCAAACATGACATTTTAATACGGAATCAAATAATCTACCATCAAAAGTTTTCCAAAATTGTTTGTAGAACTTGAGTACCTAAAAGAAGCTGACAGCAATACCTATTTCGGCCAAATGTATGAGTCCGTTCCGACATGGTTAGAAACTTGACAAACTGTAGAACAGGCGCAAGGGGGACTTATATACCACTCGTCGGCCCTCGATACTAATTGAGTCTTTCCATAAATGGACTGTTATTATAGGCCAATCGTCGTGAGGGGGTGAAGTTCCTGCTTTGGGTGATCGCGACACAAAATACTAAGCTATCTGTAAACTTGCAGTAAGTGGTATTTGTAAGCATGTATGTAAACAATCCATCTACGACATATGTGGAAAGCTGTTAGTATGGTAAACTAAGCCCTACGCTATCTTATAACTAAATCCCTTGTAGTGTTGAGTTCGACATATGCAGCTCTGACACGGCGCCACCCCGTTACACCAAGCTCCATGTATTGTAGTTCACAATTTGGTAGACGGCCCAGACTCATGTAGGGCTGATTACTAGTTCGGAGACCAGACGGGCAGCCCTAGACTTCGGTGTTCGAGGGGGGTTAATTTCAATGACGATGTGTATGCTGTACGTCGCACCGTCATGTTGCTCCGCTTCAGTATGCGAGAGCCAGCACCCACCTTGAGCACGTTGTTGCCCCGATTCTTCGAGCCTGCTGGTACATCTCTCATCACAGACGTGCAGAAGTAGAAGTCCTTATGTAGATGCAGAATCACAGTGAAAGGAAATATGTCAGAAGGTCAATCATAAGTCCTTACACAGATGCAGAATCACAGTAGTTGACAAGATACCAGAAGTAGGGAATATATCAAACAATATATATATATTATTCAAACTTTTCAATACTCAAATTCTGTCACGAATGAAGCTCTCTCCCCCCCCTCCTGATTCGTCTGTGAGGCTCCTTCAAGTTCTCTACTCACACCTCCGACCCTTGTAATAAGACCCTTAGTATTAATTTTGATTTCTCTCAGCGTCTGGCCTCTTCTTGTTCAGCTTGCTATCCGCTCTAATTATAGGGGACCTCGAGGAATCATCTCGAGGAGTACTTCCCTAGGGGGAAGACATCAGTCGAAGACCTTGCGGAACGTATAGAAACAGGCGCAGTCTTGGGCTGCTTCTCAACATCAGCCATCTCGTACTCCTCTTCG
This sequence comes from Deltaproteobacteria bacterium, assembly GCA_002685535.1. Lineage (GTDB taxonomy): Bacteria > SAR324 > SAR324 > SAR324 > NAC60-12 > Arctic96AD-7. The sequence continues at coordinate 125,289 of NYXK01000071.1, read as the reverse complement.
CTGCATCGTGTAGCTACCACTGTATCCCTGGCTACGACGAATAAATATAAGAATACTACTTTTATCTCTTCACTAAGTAATAACCCGATCTTAACTAGGAGAATCTAGCTACTAGAGGTACACTCCACGATTTGACGATAAAATTCTACTATAAAAAGGCGTAGACAGTTTTCGACGCATCGAAGATTTTTAGGTCCCTCGAGTCTCTCCTTCACTCGATGACTTTTTTTTATCGTCAACCGTAAGATTGTTGTCATCTCCATTTCTATTCTCGCACAATTGAGACCCAAAATTTCGTTCCCCAGTAAAACAAATCGTAGAATACCGAAGCATCTGAAATCCTTGAGGACTTATGCATATGTATTCAAAGAGTGGGCGGATGATGAGGCACATGCATTTCATCCAGTGAGACACTTTATCCTCCTTTTTTTTTTGTTGGTCACAGAAGCAAAGTCTTTCCCGCGTTGCTTCTCGAATTCTCGCGCAAGTGTGTTCATATATACCTAAGTCGGAAGTTCTCCCGAACAAGGAACCCAACGAAGCTGGAAATTCACATGAGACCATACATTTACCTATTCACTTTGATATTGCCAGAGAATTCTTCACCAATCTTGCTCTTGACGAAATTAATTACAAGGACCTAAGGATAAAGGTAGCACTCGATGCTTCTTTACCCGGTAAGCATCCCATTCGACACGACTCACAACACGATCCTTACACGTAGAGAAGTAGAGGTAATACTTCCCACGTTGTGGACTCTCCTGTCCATGCTTGGCGGGATGCTCCTCACTTTGTATCAGATGCCAGATTTGGTGCTTACACTCCTGATGCCGGTACAGTGTAACAGTGCCCGAACTCATGACTGTTTATTGCCAATCAAGTCTCCATTGCCAATGGGCTTAAGTTCGAAAGTAAAGATTGACCAGGTAAGAGAGTTACTGCCCGTCGGAAAACAGTCGATCGCGCGGGTATTTGAACTTTATTCAAAGGATTGTGTGTTGATAAATCGTGTTTGAGATCGCTCTTCAGCTAATTCGCACTTACACGGAAGTCTCCTCAGGGCTTGAAATGTTCCTGGTGATTTTGGAGTTGACTTTCAATGAAGGAGGAGCAATTCGTTTATATGGGTTTGGATTTACCGCAATGCGAAAGCGACTTGGCGGGCTTTGAACTTCAGGCTCGACTCATCCATGATTTACTTGCCCGGTAGTCTCGCCTCTCCAGCCCCCACAGGCCTTGTGGTCGTTTCTAACTTCCAGCCGTGATCTGCGAACAGAAAGCAATGTCATTGCTGACCGGTTCTAGAAGGAATCGGTGGTGTTCAATTCGCTTGTTTTGTTTCGGTAACAGGGAACTTATCCTGATCCCCATCCCACCGACGTTCTAGCTCTTCTGATCCTGCCTAGGGACTGCTCAGGCAGCTCAGGCAGCTTGGGCGGCTCGGGTGAGCCGGGTGACGAGAGGGTGAGCCGAGGGTGATTAGCGCTTGAGTAGAAGCGGCGAGCTTCCTAACCGACCTTGGGACTAAGAAAGAAAAAAGGTTGTGTTCAACTACCAAAAGATTAGTGATAAAAGGGAAATAAAAGACTGATTCTAATCGCAACAAAAATCAAAACATGGATCGAATTTCCACGTATCGAGAAGTGAACGCAACAAGAGCCATATCTGTTGGGCATGATTTTGGCTGCGGGGGCTGTTTACGTATCATAGTACGTTGCCCTTCTATCTCTGCACCGCCCTTCCATATTAATCATCCACACTCCCACAATTTTGGGCATTACCCATATTGGCGCTTCGTCCCTAGATTCTAACAGGTTGCGATATCTAGTGCTATTCATTTATTTGTTAGTGTTGCTTACGCAAAAACCACCACCGAGATTTCCCATATGGTGGGGGAGAAAAAGCACTTACAGTAGAGAAAGGCCTCGAATTTACAAGACGAATAGATTTTAGTCTTGTGCGTGTTCCAAGCATTCCGATTTATGTGTAGTCTGAATACGTAGAGCAGGATAAATGTGACGTGCGAGATGACTTGGAAAAAACAATCCCGTGATCATGATATCAGTTCGTGTATCGACAGATTCCCGCTTTACCAGCATCTTTCTCAATATTGGAAGTGAGCTTTGTAAGGTTCTGATATCATCTTGACCGGTAGCAACCGAAACAATTGCCCCTCCCGCAGCATACGTGACCAAGCCGACCAAATCTCAGCCGCAAAATAGAATCACATGTGTCCTAGGTTTGAACCTCGAAAGAGTCGACGCATATAGCAGAACGATCCGTAACAGAAAGCTGTAAGTCCCCGCGCATATGAAGGCTGGAGGAATCCTGAGGAAGATCAGACACACGATGAAATCGTCTTTGTTGAAAATGGAGTAATGCATCAGAATCCGCATAACGTAACCCCATAGTGTATTAGTGTATCTTAACAGATATACCTATCTTATATTTGACCGAATAGATCAAGAAAGTGACTCCGCCCTGACCCCGGCCGGCCGGTCAGACGATTGAAGCCTTTGAGACGGTAGTGATGATCAACAGGGTCAAGCTGTGGAGTGTCAACAAAGACAAGCGAAGCAGAAACGGGAGAAAGCTATAGGGAAAGCTTATTTCACAAGCAGCTGTAGGAAGTCTGTCAAGACCGCGCTGATGAAATCAAATTCCGATTTCATGACCTGTCAGTCTTTAGAAAAGTTTCCATGGTTCACCGAATCTCCCGTCCACCCCGCCCGCTTACCCCCCACATTCGCATCACACAAAGAATCAATAGAATTCTCTTCTAACTACGATCATACAGAACATGAACATTCTTGACCATTTGTCAAGAATACAGCATTCACAGCAGCAAATCTATTTCAGTGACCCCCGTTAGCATGTGCTCCTCGAGATGGATTGCTGTGACCACTTACGCGGCGGTAGCTGCAAACACCTCGATCCTCCTTGCATTGGTCATGAGCGCCAAAGCAAGAGCAAAACATGCAGAGAAAATTGCAATCATGCCGAGTCGCAGTCCATTAGATGTGATGAGATAAAGAGCAACCACAGAACAAATCGGAAGAAGCGACGCTACTACCGTCACCAAAATACCAAGCAAGGAATCAAGAGCTGATTCTTCGTAGTTGTATATGCCGGAACCAACCTCTTCTGCTATCGGTTCCTGAAACCCCTCATCAGTAACAAGAAGGAGTTTGATAAGCCTACGCTCGTGCAGGACTCACTTTGAGTGTCCTTCCAAGACAACCATGATAGCGAGGAACAAGCTTCTCGGTGAACCACTCCGAGAATAAATCTTGTGGGGAGCGAGGCTTGATGGCTATCAAGTCGTTCTCATTCTTCGTATCCCAGGAGTCACGGTCGACGCCGAGGAGAGGAAATGACCCCATGCTTGGTCTCTGGAACCAGTCTCGTAAGAATTCGAGATCATACTTCCGGGGTTGCTCTAGCTTGGCAAGAGAAACCTGTTTCAATAGCAAGTCATCTGGTAAAATCAAACTATGTTCATGGATCCAATTGGAGTGCTATTTACGAAGAGAGCTTACTGTAAAGATCCAACTTTCCGCTGAGCTCAGAAAACACTCGCCATTGCTCTGTGTCCTCCCTTTCGCCAGCCTGACTCAAGGACCACCAATCTTTCGCATGATAGATCCGGTCCTCGTGAGCCGAGTCTCTTTCTGCCAACTGCTTGACTTCATACTCAAGGTGTGTAATTTCAGCCTGTAAATACAAAAGCCTTTGAAGGTTGAGCTTCCGGAATCGTCGCAGTATGGCGGTTTCTTTCTGCCTTGCCATCAAATGCGCCACTTTTGCATATCCTTCCATGGTCGCGTTGATGGCCAGGCTATGGCGTTCGTGGACTCCTGGGGTAGGAGCTTCAGGTTTCCATTATGAGGCTGGATGTTTCCTAGTCGGTGTGATTAAAGCCAGGCGAGGCTGCGTGATACCCGACACGTCGTTACGCCCGCATGAAAGGTTGCATAAGGCTGGCATGCCGCCCGGCTGTGCAGAACAAGATGCACCGCTTTCACATGTATTCCCAACTAAGGAGGGCTCTGGCGTCAATTTCCAAGTATCTTAGTAGAGCCTTTTGGCCTTTTGGCCTTTTCATATGAGCGCATGTTTTTGTGGTCAATTTGGTAAATTGAGGCGATGCGACTCCGACACGCCTGCAGGAAAGTCTGCACAAGGCTGGCGAATCCAAGGCTGTATGAAAGACAAAGGACTTTTCTAGCCATACTTTTATGTTGCGAAACATGGCGGAAGGCTATAGTCTTCCAGACGATTCCGTACAGCGCATTTACACCGCTTCTTAGTGGCACAAATCTTTGACTTTGGTTTAGCAAAGTGAGATGAACATACGTTCAGCCTGCAGGAAAGACTGTGCAAGGCTGGCGAACTAAGAGTCTATGTGAGGCTAAACGCTCCTAAATGCAACATCTCGACAGAATTTTATAGTGTGTGGCAGACTTAACGCAGCCTGATCACAGACGAAAGCCGACGTGGCACCAGTATATTTAACGGCATACCCTCTTATAAAACCGAGCGGTGCCCAAAGGAAAGCAGGTAAGGCATCAGCAGGCTGGCAAGTAGAGCTATTAATAGAAACCAATAAGAGAATATCTTCCATTCATGTCTCATAATCAGGTAGTGGTCTACAAGTATGGGGTTCCGCCCCGCCATGGTATGCCAATTCTGATCCCGAGAGAGTACCAAATTTTGATCGTTGACGTATCATTTTAGCCTCGTGGAACGATTCTACACTTGTCGCTCGACAATTCCCCTCGCACTTACCGACGCTCGAAAGGTGTCGGCCGCTATTTTCTTCGCGAATCAACATGTCGAGTAATTATGGCGCTTATGACGGGGCCATGCCGAATTTGACTTCAGACCAACGTCGAGAATTCGATAGCAAAAGGTTGGATAGAAAGCGTTGGCTTCGTATGGGTTACTCAATCGCTGGTGTTGCTGAATCGCCAGAACAAGAAGCCTACAACAACTACTTGGACGAGCAAGAAAGGCGAAGCACTAGTTCATCCAACTACCAGGCAGCTGCTGTAAGACTTCCTAGTGATGAGATCTCCAACAAGGGCAAGCTGACGCTCGATACACGATCAGAATGATGATCAAAACTACGAGCAAGCAGAGGAGGATTGCGATGATGACACTGGGGACATAGAGTACAAAGTGGCCAAGGTACACAATGTAAGGACGGGTCGATTTGAAGTAGTGACTGTCATGGTGGACTCTGGATGCCGGGAAAACTTCATGTCCCCGAACGTAGCCCAACGGTGCAACTTGACTATAGAGCCGACCCAACCAATCGAGATGCTGAGTTGGTCAGGCGAATTCACAGCAGACGGAAAAGCTTCGGTAAGTTGGGTTGGAAAGGATGGTAAAAGGAGGGACACCTCGTTCTACATCAGCCCTGAATCTGGTCCGACTGATGTGATGGCTTTTGGCGCAAGATTTGCAAAGAAATACCCAGATGCATTCGAAGAACGGAGAGCATTACCGCCAGCTCTGCTGACTGTTGCAGAGAAAGCGAGAGTAAGTCAGACATTATTGCACCTTGGCGAGGGAACTACGCTAACTTGCTCTTGAAGAAAGACGAGCAGTTGCAAATGGAGGCTTCCAGAGAGAAAGCCAACGCACAGGCAGACGAGATCGAGAAGAGCAAAAGGCAGGCCAAGGAGAAGCGAGGAGGAGGACAACGACGACGAGGAGAACAGAAACATAATCGAGGTTAGTGGGGAGAGCAGCGAGCTCGCAAGAGTCCTGCCCGGCCTAGCAAGAAGCATTGGACTGAGCACAAAGAATGTAGCCAGATGGCTAAGGAAGTGTCAAGTAACTAAGCTCGGTTTCCATGCAGTTCTAGTAAAACCTCATTGAGGGGCGTTCAATGTATCGAATTGTAAAGTCAGTATCTGCCATTGGGTACGGTCCGGCCGCCAACCTTGAATTGTATGGTCTGGTACCTGGAGATTGAATCAGGATTGGATGCCAAATAGTCGAAAAGCTTCTTAGCTTTGGATCCTACGGAGGTGGGATGCGTAACATTAAGAGCAAGTGAACACTGAGGCCGATTGCTGCTACCACGACTCGTGGTCGTTAAGGTGCTTTGTCAATAGTCGGGAGTTTCCGACAGTCGGACTTAGGTAATAGTACCATTCATTCTGATTGGTTTCAGTCTGAGAGGTCCAAGCGTTCTACCTCGCTGACCGAGTACACCGCTCTTTTCTGCCGGTCAGAATACTGAAGCCTCGAGACCTTTGTTGCTTTGTCGACCGCGACTCTTCCCTCCCCTTTCCCCGCCATACATTAATTCATCCATTCATTTATCAACTCGCCTATTAACATACGCATTCATTTATCGACCAATTGTTATTTTCGTTTGAAATCGCGCAGCATAATCGCTGGGCTGTCTTATCATACAGGTCTGCCACTATTACCCCGCGAACTGGAGCCAGCCTGAAGCATTGAAGACCTTGCGACTCGTCTTCTTACCACGATTCCCTGGGCAAAACAAGGAGCCAGCCTCATTGCACGACGGCGTATGACTGTACACGGTATACGCGGCGACGATATCAATCGAGCCACTTGGAACTTCCGGACCCCTTAAGCGCATGCCTTCGAGATGAAATAAGCTTTGGTCTGGATGCCTCCAGGATCGCGCATGAAGACAGCTCAGAAGAGCATGATTAGATCTGCCCTAGATATCGCAATCAAAGAGGGCGAGAGATTCACATCTTATGAGGGTGTAAGCGAGTATCTAGAGGATGCCGGTGTAAAGGAAACCGTCCTCACGGAACACAGCAAAGAGGTCTTTAACTGCTATCTAAGCCTCGCGGATGAGTATCGTACTCTCCAAGACGAGCAACGGAAGGGGAAAACTCTATCGCCTCCCCCTAGCGAAGTGTCACCCACTCGCGGTGAAGGCTTCAAAGTAGATGATGATCGCACCCAAGCTGGCGGCATTGCCCCTCCTGTATTCTGCTCAGAGGTAACAATCCTGCCATCCTCAATGTTGCGAGACTCAGCGTGTGCATCCTGCTGACCGTATCTTCTTCTAGAAGATAGTCAACATCAGCTTATTTCGGCCACGGTTTGGTGACTTCGGGCTCGGAGATGCGAAGAACTGTGAGGGAAAGATCAGTTATATATCAGAGCGATTTTTGCGCGAACGAATCCACGATAGCGACAAGCCAAGCGTGGTCCTGAAATGGTACCATATCGAACAAAACGTACCCGCATATACTCGGTTCATTGTCGTCAAGCCAGAATTTCTCTCTGGCTGTGAGGTCGCGCTCGGCGAAGACTGTGGGAAGCAAGACATAGAGGATGAGGATGACGGAGAAAGCTTCACAGACGAAGAACACGATGATAATGATGATGATGACACTTCGAATTCACCAGAGCAGTCGATAGGTAACAATATGAGTGAGGAGCATTCCAGGGCCACCGAGATCTTAGGCTAATTAAAATTCAAGTCAGACATGAACAGTTTGGAGCACTACCAATCCGAGACGTCTCACCAGCCGAGGCTGCTCTCGCGGCAAGCATAGTTGCCGAGATGAATCTCAAATCGGCTCTGTTACTCGCGAGGAGAGTCACGTCACAGCCACAGCATCCGCCTTCCAGTTCGCACCAACATCGTGAGCGGTCGGGGCGACGAACGACGCGCTGACTTTGGTACCAGAACAGGGGAAGAGAGGACCACATACAGAACTAGGATGATTTCCCTTCCTCCCTCGATCATTCGCAGGCTGGGAAGTTCTCCAGCAGACACAATCACGAATACCACGATTACCACGAATATTACAGTACAGTAAGGAGGATACGTAGAGGCGTTTTCAGGGATATAATGGCGGGTCAAAAACTCGGTCCGGGATGTTGATCTCTGGGCAAGACAGAGATCGGCGTTCTGGGGCCGGTATCTTGATCTGCCCAGCTGGGGAAAGCTGGAGGAGAAGGGGAGTTCATATGATATTTCTCTGGCGCTTGGTTTCAGATCGGCATGGGTGGCCGCACCTCACCTTCTTGTATATATATGTATGTGTATTTGTGTGTGACGCATGAAAATCTGCAAGCTGCATACCGACAATTGCTTGGGTAGCGACGTGTCTCGAGATTGCTTTCGTGGCATGCTGTGCATGCAGTGGGCCTCCCTGCATCTCCTTCCTACAATCGAGGTCCAACCAAACGATTCGCTTAATCGGATCCGCCCTGAGAACCTTCAAGACAGCTGCACCGTTTATATTCTACGGAGTATCTATTGGCTCGTCAACAAAGATGATGCAGTTGACGCCGATATGCCTCTGGTCCTGTCGTGGACTCGGCTATCCGCCTCGAGGAACTCCACACCTCCAAGTTGAATACAGTATCTTCTTCTTTGAACCACTGGCAATAAGGTATCCGCGTACACTGCATGCCGACTCTTCAACATACTCCTACAACTCATCAGACGGAGCATTAGTGCACTCACGCATTCGTCAGGCACCTGATGACACTAGCTGATCTACAGACCTAAACACTTGGAATGAACCACCCCAGCGAAAAAGACATTGTTTGGGTGCGACTTGTACGGTAGCCACCTCGACATCCACAATGCCGGTCCTCGAGCTCGACTATAATTGCCTCGCGATCCGTACCAACCTCCGGCCCCTTCATCAAGTTGACTTCGAGGAAGTGAACGCCAAGCAAATCACGCAAGAAACACTTGACGATTTCTCAGCAACTATAGATCGATACACAATCAACTCGCTTCATGAAACCCTCTACGTCTCAGTAAAGGTATTATGTAACTCTTTTTCCATTTCGCTGCTCTCGTGGTACCATGCCTTAAAGTCCGACTTACAGAGCCCAGAGTCGAGACTTGATCGCGATCGAAAACCGCGTGAGCCAGCTGTAGCCCTCGAGGAAGAAAATGAATCGTTTTTTCCTAAAGTGTAAGATAGAATCCTTCAATCATTCCAACGACGGTGCTCACGTCCAATTACAGTGCAGACATCGTATAGTGGCGGGCTGGTTCTTTCGTGTTCCTTAACGGATGACCGGAATATCATGACCAGGGTGTCTTTCATTCCCGGTCATGTCGTGTTTTCTCATGATGAAGTAGTATCATGTGAGCTCAGCCTAACTCCTACGTTATATGTCGCTGCCTCATAGTTTCACTGAATCGACGGAATCAAGCGCTCTTGACATTGTGATGTAAACATTATCATTGGTTCGATTCTGTGCCTAATGTTGTATCTGGGGACGTTCTGTCAGAAGCCGTGAAGGGGAATTCTTTCTTGCTATGTTAGGCAGCTAATCCTCCCTAAGAAACGATCTGTTCGAAACAGACGCAGAACTGTCATTGGATTGAATCATGATTATGAGTAAAACTTGAACTTTGAAGCGTTCCAGGCTTATACAAATATCTTTCTATATTGCCTCTAGTTCCGATTCGCAAGGACTTGAACCAAGTCTTTGAAATAGACCGAGAAACAAGAAGTAAAGCCCATAAGAACCGTTTTCACCGAGGCAACACAGTCTAGCCCAAGCTCTCGTGCAGATTCACCCCGTCCTACCGATCCTCCAAACGAAAACTAGTAATACTAAAGAACAAGTCACACCAAGCAGCGTCTCATTCATTTTGCTTTCGGAAATTGCAGCCAATCCTGTTTATGTTGCAAAAATCTACATCCAGCCAAAGTCATGTTAAGAATCAGTAGCAAAAACTCCATGTTTACCCTGGCTTACATCCGGCATTTCTGTAGATCTGAGCCTCCACAATACCCTAGCAAAGCCGACAGCCGAACATGACAACTATGACCCAGTCTTTCGACCTAACTAAGGCCACACTACTCGATGGTGCTGTTTCACAGAATATCGAATTCTACTTCGGCATTCCGGATTTCCATAGTTTGCCCCATGACCTCACTACTTTCTCTCTACTAGCCTACAACACTAGACATAACCACTGTGAGGCTACTCACCTATTCTCTACCACGAGTTCTTTTACTTAGGTAGTTTATACGCACGTATGTGAAGCTAGCTTAAAGGGTTCTTCGTGCCTTTCAGATAAACGGACTCAGAAATCAATAAGCTGATGAATGCTGTAAGTTAGCTGCAATTTTCGAAGGCTTCAAAGGCAAGTCCAATATATTGTCAAGTTATGATGGCAGTGATTATATCATTTCTCGGAGGCATTATTGTCAAGCAAAAAAACATTTCCAAAAATCCGAGTGCTTACTGATTATTCACTTTTAGGAGATTTATGGTCAATTACATCTTTGTGACTTTAATGTTGCAAGTAATTTGATGTTCAAGAAACAACCACCAATATATTTCATTATAAGCCAAAACTATTATCAGACGCTTATCCAGAGACACTCAGCGTCCACATGAAGCAGTGTTTGATGAGCATGTCTTCTGGCCTTGAAAGGACTAATACTGATTAGCAAGCTTTATAACGCTGGCCCAAGGTGCAAAAGTGCGGACGCTCTACTCCTTGTAAAAATTGGAACTATTTCTAATTTTATGAAGCTGCATAATGAATCTCCACTCGAGGAAAGATAGATAAGTCGTCCCTTGATTGGCAGACGCAGTGAATGGACTTAGTATACTACTTAACATTGGGACTGTACTATGGTGGCCAAGAGTAACAAGCCATTTTGAAAACGATTAATAATTTGATTGTAGTTGACAACAGAGTAAGGGAAAGCTCGTGCGAGATTCACTGAAGTCAAAAATGAGAGCCACAAGCTAAAAGCCACGCTCTAATTCTTCAACTTGCTAGCAAAGGCCTACTCTTGTCATTCTGATGACCATTGTCGAACTCATCTGTTAGCGGGAAGCTTCATAAGTCTGGCGTGCTCAGCGCGAAGAAGCAGCGACGACAGCCTGAATTATTCAAGTTCGTGGTTGCTAAACCATGCACTCACCGCTAATATGCACAACGCAGGGTCCTGTGTTCCAACTGAGAGGCAGCATTAGAGCTAAATGGCCTCACAGATGCGTGTACGATCTCATTGTGAAGCCCTGTGTGAAGAAGGAAGTTTGAACCCAGGAAGTTTAGGGGTTTAATATGCGAATGCCTCGGCTACGTTCTCAAAGCAGTGACTTGAAAGCATGAGTGATTAGAAGCTCACGTTCAGTTTATCAAGACAGTGGATTTCGACAGTCGAAGGAATGCAGCGGCTAACTCAAGACATTGTAAAATTCTTGATTCCATGCCTCGAGAGGTGACCCTGAGGAGTTCACTTTTTCAGTTCTCAAAACACCTGACTCTATTCACAATCACCGGGATCTCTTGATTGCAACTATTCATCCACAAGCCCTTGACTGAACTTCAACAGGTAAGGAGAAACAACCATGCTCGAAAAATCGAACTCTCTGACTCGAATTGTGTTGCTGACTGTATCGATGTTTGCCCATGCATATGCTGCGCCAATAAAACTGTGTCCCTCGTCTTTGGGCTGCGAATCCGTTAATGATGGGGCGAAAAGGCAATTTCTGACTGTCACGCTGCTTTCTATCATCGATCTCTCTGTGGCTGTGGCATGATGCTATTCCGATGTTCCTTGTCTCACGTTGACTAGGAGGCTATGGTTACAAGGAACATCGGAAGAACACATTCAAAAAAAGGCTATTATCCTAGAGAGTGAAACTTGATCTGGGGTTATCTGGATGCCTTGAATGTAGAATAGGTTCGCTATCGTGCTCCGTGTCATTGGTGGAGTATCGCGACTCGTATCGCTGTCCGCTTGAATGCATCCGTAGCGGAAGCTATATGTTCCACTTCGGTGACCTGGTACAGAAGAATGACCAACCGGGTCAAACATGGTTCAACCGAACGTTTCAAAGGAACTACAAGCTCTTAAGTCAAATCACCTGCCACTAGAAGGGTAGGGAGGGCATGTTGCGACGAAAACAGTTCGTATGAGAGCGAATATAAGAACAGTTGTCTCCTACTGAGCTAACCTGAGACACTGCTAGATCACAGTAAGATGGCGCTGTAGGTGTAGTTGAGTTCGGGTGTTTGAAACAAAACAAGGCTTCGTGAAGCAGGCGCCTGAGATGAAGATACCAATAATGCCGAAATAGATGAAGAATTTGAAATTCACCGACCCGATCTCACGCTTTCCTCCACACCAACAAGCACTACCATTGTCACAACTTTCTTGGCTGTCATGCTGCCTTACACTATCAATTCCGTGCAGAGTTCGTAGCGGAAGTATCCCGTGACTAAGAATGGTCGTAAGATGTCCCTCATCCATTCAAGTATTAACATCGCCATAGACGAAGCCATTACGTGGGTGTAGCTGTTAAATCAACATGTCCATCGACAGCAGGTACACTGTGGGTCGTACGCAAGGTATCTTGAAGTTATGATGATATATTCTGGAGGACGAAAAGATGACAGCTATAGTATTTATGGAGGCCTGACTTCAACGAGACAGGAGAGGGGAGATCTGCTTTGTATGTAGCAGGGCGGGAGTGACTGGTTGAAGGGTGAAGTTGAACAAGGGGAAGCGGGTAGCATAAGCGAGTGCTACGAGACGTCGACCATGGAGAGTAGATTCGAACTCGGGAATCAAAACTGCAAACATAACATTCAGGAGTTTGTTTCCAGCTATATTGACGAATTGAACAGCATCTCGGTACATGCGAAAGTCGCTCCGTCATTCTTCTACTTTCCAGACCAAAAGCAAGAGACATCTAGAAGCGGGTAAATGGTAACCTTGAATATGGAGTCAGTGACATTGTTCATATGACCTCGCGTCTTCGCCTTCCTCAGATTTTCAATGCCTGCCAATAGCATCGCAACCCTTGTGTCACGTCCGTGTACAGATTGTAGACTGACCCTCCATACTCAAACTCGAGCACATAAGAGAAAGGGAAAGAAAACATTGAACTCACCACTTTCCCCTCATTGTAATAACAGCCCATTGGTTTCCCTGCTCATCAACCTCCTTATCGACCTTCGTGCTAAACGAGATAGCAGACATAATACCATCCCCAAACTTCTCGTTCAAGATAGCCTTGTACGCATACCTATCATCTTCTCGTCAGCAGTGTCCTCTTTCCCCGTTCGCTCTCCCCTTTTTATCCCATCCTATCCCGCCCACCTCTCCGTTCTTCTCCTCCCCCCTCTCGCCCCCAACCAGAACCACAACAAATCCAAACTCACCCATAATTCTGCACCACCTCATACAACCTATAGATCAACGGCTCCACCGGCGGCATAGGTCCCGCCCTCCCGCGATCCGGAAACCCCAACAACTGTTCCCCCAACTTCCCTTCATCAACGCCTAATATCTCCGACAACTTCTTCACGTCTTCAACGCTGGCTTGCGCTTGGCCGTAGAAGAGGGCTGCTACGGCGACTTCGGAACGGCCGAGGGACGAGGCGATCGATTCGAAGGTTAGGCGTTTGGAGGCTTTGGCGGCGAAGAGGGTTGAGGAGGAGGTGGGGAGGCGGTCGACTATGCTGGACTGTGGGAGGGAGAGGGGTTAGCTGGCTGGCTGGTAGGGTTTGGGTTTGCGGGGAGAGGGAAAGGTTTGGGTTTGTGAAGGGAGGAGAAGCTGGAGAAGCAGGGTAGCGATTGGAAAATTGGGCGCCACTTGGTCTCCTGGTGGTACAGCACTGATGTCGACGAACTTCATTTGCCTCAATCGAAAGCCAGTGACTGCCTGGCAGCTTTAAAGGTCCCAGTAGAGCCAATTGAGGTCCTTGATTTCTTCTTGTATAGTCGATCATAGACCGACAGAGTTGACCTTCGAGGCGAGAAGGGGAAGGGCCATCCTCAAATTCGAAAGAAACTTGTGAATTCTATGCGGGGTAACAAAACCAAAGAGAAACCAAACTCACGTCCAGAACAGCGATATTCTTATTATCCGCCATATTGATCAATCAAAAAAACAAAATCTCGAATGTCGAAAATCCGTAAATACTTCTCTGCAATGGAGTCAGAAATTATGCAGATCAAAAATTCTCTTGGGGAGAGAAAAATAGCTATGGTGTTTATATCCAGCTACCCCGCGGCGACCCAGCAGATGGGACGTCATGACCCCTCCCTCCCGTCCTCGGCTGCAGCTCGAATGCCGGGTTAACCCCGAACCCACGTTTCCGGATCACCATCTCTGTGCAGTAGACCCCCTTTCCATTCTCCTTTCTCCGAGGACTTCCCCACGATCAATCATTTCTAAGATACAGATACAGATCCCGGTATGTAATGAATGCCTGCCGCATAGGACGAAGCAGTGATCAACTGAAGCTTGCAAGCGTGTGGACGCTCGGACAGGCAGGCTACTTAAAGAGCATGGGATTTGGAATCCCGTGAGCGAGCTGGATAATAATGAGCTTAACGGGGATTCGATCGATGTCCTGGATGATTATCAAGTCTGCACAATATCTATGTGGGCTAAGAGCTGATGAAGTAGATTGAAGACTTTGTAAATTTGAAAGATAGATAGCTCCTTAGATAGATGGCAGAACATTTGAGGGTATAAACACCAAAACCATCAACACGATTTCCTTCCCCTCTGGATCCCCTCTTGGGCTCAGGGTCCCCCTACCTACATCCTCTTCTTCTCCATCTCTTGAGCCGATTGATCTCCTGGAAAACAGAACCCGACGCCGCTGAATGCATATTCGCAATCCGCAATCCGCAATCCGCAATCGGGAAATGAGAATGATATGTCGCTGACTGAGCTATCCCATCCAGGTCCAAATCCCAAGCGCCAAATAGAGCCTTGTCCGCGTGATAGAGCATGACAGATTCATCCCAGTTCTCTCCTATCGTGAACCACCCGAAGCTGAAATGCCGATCATGAATTGGCCCTGATCCGGGTACAGATCCCTCGAGATGTCGTTCAAGTAAGTCCGTTCCGAACCAAATTTCCACCACCATCCGTAGCTCCTAAAGCTCGTCGATCAGATCATAGCTCATGTCGCTCATAATAGCACAGACATCCATCCTCAACATACCACATCTGTGATGTCTTCTCATTCATCCAATCCCCCTCACCACCAAATATGCGTCTCCATCGCCCTATCATCCCTATCGCCCTCCCTCGCACCCCTCGTCCCACATCTGAGCGTAGCCTCACGACTCTGCATATCGAAGAGAATCTCCTTGATCATGACTCTCCTCTCAT
Organism: Deltaproteobacteria bacterium; assembly: GCA_002685535.1. Taxonomy (GTDB): domain Bacteria; phylum SAR324; class SAR324; order SAR324; family NAC60-12; genus Arctic96AD-7. Next base: position 110,148 of record NYXK01000071.1, on the reverse strand, counting down.
CGCTCACGATCTCCCCAAACCCAGCACCCCTTCCGTCCCAAGGTGTCAAGCCCGCCTCCTCGATATGCATGAGCCAGCTTCCGACTCTGCCGCTAAGGATGGAATCCCACATTCCTTCTCGTCTTGGACTAGACATAAGCAAACGGATGGCTTCGCGTCTGAGTTTGCGGTCGCGGCATTTGGTCGCTACGACGAAGAGGGGAGGGACAATACCGAGATCGAGAGCGAAAGAGGCTTTGATGTGCGAGTAGTCAACTTCCTCCCTAGAAGTGCCAGGCTGATGAGATGTTAAGCCGGGAAAGTCGTAGCTTGGAGGTTGTTTGTGGCGGCAGGATGAGATGTTGCCACACCGTTGTTGAGCAAGATTGAGTTCTTCGTCCACAACGACCTCTTTTGCGAGTTCCACAATTTCTTTGAACTGTGGGTAGAAGTTGTCGAAGTCCATCTCGCTTGTGCTGAAGCCCATCTGATAGAGGATTCCAGTCATGAGCTGTAGCATCTTCAAGACGTCGATGCCAGCTCTTTCTGTGATAGACACTCCACGGTTTCGACGAGAATCCAAGAGGGGTGCGAACGCAGCCCCCCATTGCTTGAGCTGCATTCCAAATCCCATACCCAGAGATTGCACTGATTTGGGAAGAATGTTGTTCGGTCCATGGTGGTACGAGGACAGTAATTCCTGAAACCGCATGATCCGCTCACAGAGTGAGTCCAAGGCAGTCCTTGCCTCCTGCGCGTTGAAGAAAATCTCCGGGATGTGTGCACTCGTCGATGTACTAGAGCTATCCGAAGGAGATGACTGGGATTGTGGCGACGTGGGATCCTGCCGTGATTGCGGCGTAAGACGGATCACATATGGATGTGGAAAGTGAAATGCCATGTCGTATGATTTTGCCTGGATGGCGAGGCGTGTAAATATCTGAACCAGTTCATCTTCGACGACATCTTCTTTCCTTCTTATCAGCGGCTGTTTTGAGTCCTGTCGTCGCTCCTCGAGGAGTCCTAGTCCATGTTGGATTTGTGATATCGCCGCCTTGTGGTCTCCAGTAAATGACTGGAAACAAGTAAACAGAACTATCGATATCAAAATTGTCCTCTCTGATCTCATCTCCCTGTTCTCTAGTGATTCTCGTAATCTAGTCAACGCTTTTCCATATTGTTGGAAGGCAAAGTTATAATGGCTAGGTGCCGTGTCGAACGTCCCCAATCCATTGTCTGGCGATCCAGGTGGCGATTCCGAAGCCTTCTCTAAAGTCTTGTACAAAGCCCCCAATGCAACCACAGCATGTCGTATAGATGCCTCGGAATGACTCTCTTGTAGTACACTTCGTTGCCAGAACTCCGAGTCAAAGAACCCAGAAAGTTCACTTGCAGTATGCGTCCTGAACACTTGAAAGTATTGGCCCTCTAACGAATCGAACGCAAATCCTCCTGGCCTATATATTGTCGGGGAAGGTAACTCGGGTGTCTGCCGCGGGGATATGTATTTCACCACAGGATTATCGGGTATCACAACCTGCCGTTTCCTTGCTCGAGGGACTTGGATAACTCTGGGGTGTTTTCGAACGGGATGTCTCGTAGCTGGCGGTGATCCAGCGGTCGAAGAAAAAGAGGATATCGAGGAGGAAAACGATCCTGAAGGATTTTCGGGTCTCGGGGCAATTGGTATGGCCGATTCCACCGTCCTCTTATATGCCGGATACCCCTCGCACTGTCGTCCTGAACGTACACACTTCAGACCTTCTGCTGTTAGCAGGAACATCTCCAGTCGCATCGCATAACATACATTGCGGCCTTGTCTCGTCGCACTTCACTCTCCGGTTTCTGGTCCTGGATCAGCACGGCACAGCGCAGATGTGGGGAGGGGCGAAACTCACTTGCAGTTATTACATCCTGTTTTAACCTTGGGCCTACTCGCCCTCCTCTGCTTCTTCACAGTCTCATCTTTCGGTTTTGGCTCCTCCATCGTATGGTCCTTCTCCGCTCATGCATCGCTTGTCCTCTATGCTCGTATTCCAGCCAATACCTTCGTTCCGAACCGCAGGAAACTATCATAAAGTAGGTAAGTAGGTGATGCAGATCAGGCCCAGATCTGCGAGGTCGAGATTCGTGGTTGTTTCGCGCAACACGGAATGCGACTCTCTCTCTGTCTCGGAGGGCGAGACGAGGGGCGAATGAACTAATGAAGAGGAGATGAAGAAGCTGGTGGAATGTGTATTGTCGCGCAAGTCGCGCAAGGTACTACCAGACTGAGGTCGTACAAAGCTAGTCAATTGCTGGTTGACGTGCCATGGAAGAGGATAGTCTGGAGTAGTCTGCGCGACCTGTGGATCACAAGACAATTGAAGTAAGACAGGATGAGGGGAAGCTCACGACTACCGGGCTTTGCGATTCTTGTAATCGTTGCGTCCCTTGCTTCCCGTGTAACCTTCTCTTCTTCCTTCAACGCAAGGGGGGGGAAAGATCTGCGGCTTCTGCCGTCTGCAGAGGACGGAGACGAGATCGAAAGAGAGTTTGAGTTTAGAGGTGGAGGTGGGAGGGAGTGGGAGGGAGTGCCGGTTGGTGGGTGGTGGGTGGTGGGTAGTGTCGGGTGGTAGATGAAGATCAGGGACGGATGGGGAATCAGGACGAGCCGGAGTTGTACCTAATGAGCTTATCTCACTTTGGCTTTGGGCTTCCGTTTTGGGCGGATGCCAATTGATAATTGCTGGGTTGGTGATAATAATAGGCCCTCAAATGCCTCTCCTTGCTGCGGGTGCGTCCAAATGCCGTTGCTCTTGTATATCTGCGTATTTCCAACAATGGTGTAGCTACTATAGCTTCCTTCCTGCAGTGGCGTATGTCGTAAGGTTTTCTTTGTATCGTGGGATCGAGGTCGGATCGAGGGCCCTTTGATGAAGCACGGTACGGATGGCCAGTTCCCTGCGATGGTCAACTCCTCTGCAGCAGCCAGCAGCAACCAGTGCAGCAATACCACGCAATCCAGGTAGGACACCAGACACCCAAGCAGATCAAACCAACAATGGCGCCTCGGCCACTCAATCCTCGAAGCCCGATATGCAACACAAAGCCAGTGTGATGAATGCGTACGCCCGCCAGGTCGTTCGATGCAGGTGAAAGGGGCAAATACCGTCCAAAAAGGTAAAGCAGGCAAGTTCCAGCGCCTCCACAAGTTGGCGCAATTCTGTGCACGAAATTAAATGTTGGCAAGCGTGCAAATCTTTCGGTCTGGAGACATGAGCGAAGTCGAGGGGTTATTCTCCCCTTTAAGACCAACAAACATTTATCCGACGCCCACCGTGCCATCCCACCGCCATACTCTCGCATGCATCAACCGCCTTTCACAGCCCTGTTGGCGCGCTGCAGCTTACATTGTCGCCAGCATCATATTGGTCGCTGGACGAGGGGTGCATCTTCGCGCATCGTCACAGGGCTGAAGATTCCCACTGACTTCATTTAGGGCTGACGGGTGCTTGCGATGTCATGTCCAGACCTGCCAATCCGATCTATTGTAAGTGACAGACCGCTTGCTGGCCCTGGTTATCACCGTTCTAGCTTCAACTGGTGTATTTCGAAGCCAAGCCAACCAGGTCGGGCTATCATATGAGACCTAGGCTGATGTGTGGCCAATGATGAGCTTTATTCAGTCTTCAGATGGAAAGCAATAACGGCTTGCACCAATACAAATGCGTATCCTGATTCTACGGACGGCGGGAGATACACATTCCTAACGGCATTACGCAAAAGAAAGCTCAAACTCCTGGACCTTGCGTTGAAGAGCTCTTTTGACATCTCATTGGCTAGCCAGCTCCAAACCTCAAAATGAAGATGAACCAGAACGCCATATTTTCATTTTTACTGGAAGGCTTGTACCTCTGTACTCATTTGGTACGCGCGCATCCCAAGAAACTATCAATGCGACTTATAGACTCGTGTATCCATCCTCATCTGCTTCTGCTTGAGGTACCTTGCTTGGTACCACCAGAGTGTTTCCCTTCATACTCGGCCTGCCACTTCGGCTCCTCAGCGGTTCACGCCGACGTCGAATCTTGTATCCCCTCAAACTCCACCAAACCTGCAACTCATCGGACAATTCCCAAACCTTCCCCCAAACTTTAGATATATGGCTTGACAATTCAAGCTGTGCCACAGTCTGTCCAGTTTGATGCTCTGTCGGTGGACCTCGGCTCATGCAGTCATGTTGCTGCAAGCACTGCGCCCCATCGTGGCTCAAGCTCTCTCCCACATGCACGAATGTCACGATGCATCATTTTGCACGTTGACTGGCTTCACTGATGTCATTGTCGAGGCGCAGGAGAGTCTAGAGCGGTCTCTATCGTCCTCTCATGACCCTTTCTTTACTCTTGAAAACATAGAACACCTGAACTTCAACTTCATCGTCGACCCTTTAGGAAGACTGTTGTAACCGAGGGTGCCAAAAGGACAAAGTACGGTCGACAGTTCCTCGTGGCTATTCAACGAAAACTCCCTTTCTCCATATTTCCACGTATCGCGTCTTTCTCCTATACTGTCCGTCTATGAAAGCTCTCGAAATGCCTTCCCTTCGACCCTCATTCGTATCTCTGCTTTTTGGAGTCATATATCACTCTTTTGGCTGCACGATCAGCAGAGCCATGTTCCTTCTCACTCTTGGGACAGGCACATCAATTTTCTTCTTGATCCGAACGCAACTTCTTAAAGACTGAAGTCCGTTGCATTGAGTCATTACCTCTCAGAGCACCAGTTCAAGGACCAACTTTCCAAGCGCGAACCTTTGTCAGACTCACTTTCTTCTTCTCGCAATTCCGCCCCGTTCAAGTCATACTCTCGACTATTTTCAGAATGATCACCAAATAGCTGGCGTAACTCTCCTCCAGCCAGTTTTGAACCTCATCCCCAACAGCAAAACATCCCATCGCGACTGGACCACCAGCTCCCCCGCCTCCCGTTCCGCATATGTATCGTTCACGCCCAAGTTCCAGTAGGCGCGCCAAACTCTCTTATATTTATCCTATCCATCCAGTACACTTCCTAGCAACATCTCACCTCCACGCAGGCAATTTCCCAGGACAGCTCGTCGAACTTTCGATCCGGACCGACTTCCACCCAGGGACTACCCAATCGCAACTTCATCCAGCTCGACCCCGTCGAATCTTCAGACCCCTAAGTTCGATTCAGGGTCCACTGGTATCTTCACTTCATCCCATCCTCCACGATTCAGATCTATGCATGGAAACCCGGAAAACATCCCTCTCCCTCATCCCGTAGAGATTTTAATGTTCTAGAAGAAACATCCCGAAAATCTCGCCATAATCCCCGACCCTGGCCTGGCTGCAACCCCACAGAAAGCATGTCAGCCCAACGCACAATTGACCAATCGCATCACGCGCCTCCTCGTCCAGAGTCCTGGAACCATCCTCGTCGTCGTCCGGTCATCTGCAACAAATCCATCTGATATCTCCTCATCTCAAACTCCCATCTCCTCTCCAAGAACAACTTCTTCGATGCGATTCGTCAGTCCTATTATTCTAGAAACAAAACATCTTCTCCTTCTATGAAACGAAACATCTCTCTCACTTTGCCTTGACCCCAACCCAATCATCCTCCACTCCTCCCTACTCCACAAAAATTCCCAAAACATCAACCTCGTGGCATTTTTTTCGCACAGACAACGGACGCGGGGATCACCCGTCGAGCACCAGCATCAGCGTCAGTCGGCGAGCTCTCCTAACCTCCGATCCCTGCCTTTCCACACAACTTCCCTTGAAATCAACCCCTATCCCTTGGAAGGAAAAAAACGAAGGATTTTAGAAAAACTCTAAATCGTTCTTCTTTCGCTTCTGTGCAGTAATTAGAGCGGGAGGGACCTTGATGAGATTCCTTGTTCGTCATGATGAAGAGGAGAAGCTTACGAAGATAGAGTTTGGACCCTGTAGGGAAAGACGAATCGCATTTTGGGATTTTGCTAGGAGGTGAGGTTGACGTGGGGGGTTTCCGTGCAGTTGGAAAGCCACTTGAGATTATCTAGGTCGGTAAGGAGAGGGGAGGTACTTTTGACTTCGTAACTGCGATTGAGTTTACCGGGTCTGGACCTGAAGTGGCCTTTCTATCTCAGATAGAGAGATAAACGGTTCAGAAGAGGAGAGATCTTTCACACCTTCCAATTGCAGGAAACAATTCCGTTGAAGATTGACCAGCTGATCGACCAACTAAACCCTCCTGGAACCAGCTCCTTACCTCATCATACTTCATAATACATACTGTACTTCTTCTATTCTCGGAAATATATGTTTCATGTTTCACACTCACCGTTCCCATCACCTCAACCATCTGAAATGCGATTCGCTCCCTCTTCCTCTCTCCACACAAATACAGGTCCTTCCCGACCCAACAACGGGACATGAGCCCTGTCTGCCCGGCAGCCCCACCTCCTCCACACCGCACTTCCATCCTTTTTCACCAACCACCATTCAACCATCCACTGCCCGGCGTCGAGCCCATCCGGCAAGTGAGATTTAACACTGACAGACATATCCGACCGGGACCCCAGAAAACAATTTCAGAACAACACGCAGTCGAAGCCATATGGCACAGACATATCCGACCGGGACCCCAGAAAACAATTTCAGAACAACACGCAGTCGAAGCCATATGGCCCGCCTGCAGTCTGCATATCGCGGGCGCACGCATACGTACCATCATTATACATATGCAGCTCCAAACGAGGACATGTAAGCAAGAAGCCTGCCAATCGTATCTCTTACTGGAGAATAATCTGTCCGGCTTTTAATATTTGACAAGTCACCGTTGTGTTGCAGACAGCAAATAACAAATAACAAATATTGACTCCAAGTATCGAAAGTGCTATTTCCAATTCAGGTATGATAACGAAATGTCTTATGTGTACAGATGCGATTATCGACCTATTCTACCGGTATCAAGCCCAAGTGTTTGTTTACTTCTTCGGGGAAGTTCGATCGATTGGTTCGTGTTGCGATAGCTAGTTCGTTCGTTCGTCTGTCTCGGAGCATTGGATGTCGTGCGGTTCATGCCGTTTGTTTGTGTGTGTGCGTGCTTTGCTCGCCTTTTCTTGCTGTTTGGGTGAGGTTTCGATGGGATTGAGATGAACTGTGGTATGGCAGTTGAGACGTCGACTGGTAGGATACCGGTAGATACATGCGACCCCGAGGTTTTCGTCATTGTTGCTTCTTTCTGATATTACTGCCTGTGTTCTCAATTTGCCCTCTTAGATGTAATTAATGCAGCAAACGGCGGAATTGCACATTCATTACTTGACATCGTGACAATCCCGCCTCTTCACGTCGCACAAATCTCGATCCTTAATGGAAGTCTCCACCTCTTCCAAATCTCGATCAGAAAATCCCAAGACTCCACAACATCAAAAGCCACGTTTACATCCCCATCCTCTCGCTTTCCATCCGTGACATCCCATCCCATGCCATGATGCCATGCCGTGCCACAGTATGAGCCTATCCCAAGCAAGCAACCCATCCGATCCGTAGATCAGGTTCATCCCAACGGAGAACCCCTGTCTCGCATCCCTCCATCGGGGGCCTCACATGTCCCCAAAAGTATCCCCACCAGTCCCAAAGCCCTCCTATCCCAGCGCAACCTTCAAGCCCCTGGCGCTCGCCTACTGCACTTGTCTGCACAGCACACGCACACAAGCGTTCGGCTCAGGCATGCTAGCTTGCTGGGACACCGCTGGGACACCGCTGGGCGTTCCAAAATACAGTTGCGGCTCGGGAATCCAGGGGTGCAAGACCGCTGGAAGGGACGCCCGCTGCAAGTCACAGCCAATCGCATCATTTGCATCCTCGACGCCAGTCCCTCTGGCCGGGACCCACTTCGCGAGCATTTCCCGAGTGAGAGTCGGACCTAGACGACCATCCATCCCATCTTCTGCAACTTGTGAGAACCGAGTTCCTAATCTTCCACTCGCAACGCAACACAACGCAACCCACCGCGCGCACGCACGAGTCTGCGTTCGAACACACACTTGCTCTGCTGGGATACGCCAGAGCAAGGGTAAGGGTGCATTTGCGACCCCACTAATCGCACGAACTTTTGGTGCCGATGGAATATTCCTCACACTCAACCACCAAGCGAGCGAGCGACATGATCCTGTGCCCCTGCTCCGCTTCGATTGCAACTAATGTACGGTAGGGTGAGGTAAGGTTAGGTAGGGGACGGTGAACGAGGGCTGAATATAAGATCTAAACTAGGTAAGTAATGAGAATAGGGTATGGTAGGGTATATATGACGGTCCCTTCCCGTTCTTCCATTTCTCTTGACGGTGGAAGGAAGATGGTTTCAAGACGTCGCTTGTTTCATTGAGTATCCTGTCCTGTTCCTGTTCCTCGCTTGCTTCAACTATTGTGCTACTCCTCGACCCCTTCGCAAAAAGGTTCTTCAGTTCCGTGCCCTCCACCTCCTCTCCACAACTGAATTCAACAGCCCGACGACCCGACTCGGAGGTTTATTTGGAAGACAAGGCTTGTTTAAGTCTATTTATATTCCTAGTGGTTCGCTGGTTCGCTGCTTCAGTTAACTCGAGTTCGCAACATTGTTCTTTCCATTGTTGCTCGATAGGCATATATCTGAGAGGAGGAACCAAGCATCGTCATTGGGTCGCAGTTTTTGGAAACGTGGGCACACGACCTCGAATACCCCATAACATCCATATGGTATTCAGATAACATGACGTCCTCCCGCCGGCCAACACACGACCGCCCCAGCAGCAGCGAAACCTCATCACTTGGAACAACAACTTGCAGTAAAGGACATATGCATCCACCTTGGAACACAACTGGTGTACTGCGAATAGCGAAATGCGAATCTGTGTGTGGATTCTGTCAGAAAGAGACGAAGACTGCTGCAAATTTGAGAAAGGTATGTACTTCTGTCCTTTCTGGGATGAGGTCGGTGGGAAACGAGACATGTCAGCTGACCTGAAAAGCATGTTGCAATACATATCAAAAACGAGGGCTTGAATCTGAGTATCGCTGAGGGATCGAGTGGAAGGGGGAGATTGTATGTGTTATTCTTTCCATTGGATCCTCATCGTTCTTCAATTCCAAAGATTTGTTGAGATACTGAAACGCAACTACTAACACACCACCAGAGAAATGCCCACTGCAACTCTCGACCGCACCTCCCGCTCTACATCATCATACATCTCTTCTCAGACCGACGACTCAGACTCTAATTCCATGGACACAGAATCAATGTCCTCCTACAAACGGAGTTTCCTCCCATCGGGCTCATCCTCCTCCCAGCATACACCCGACTCATTCTCCCCCTCAGCAGTCCTCATGTCCATGGCCTCAACAACACGGTCCTCCTACCCCTCCTACAGCATATCAGCCTCAACCTCTCCCTTCCAAGGGTACACCCACAGCGGCGCCCCATTCACTCACTCCCTCTCACACTCCCCCTCACCAGCCTTAACCCCAACCGCCTTCCCCTCATCCAGCTCATCCACCCCCTCCCTCCCACACCCCATAACCCATTCCCACTCCCACTCCTCCCACCACTCCCACTCCAACCCTCCACCAGACCCCTTCCGCGCCCTTCGCGAACACCACATAACCACCAAATACGCCTGGACGGCCATCCCCTCCAGCGAAGGCTTCCGGATCCTCGACCTCTGCAAATCGCTCTCCGTCTCCCGCGGCGAAGACCGCGTGCCGTGCTACAACCGCGAGACCATCTTCGACGAGGAGTGGCAGGCGCACATGAAGGATGTGCATGGGGTTTTCCTGCTCTGGCCTGAGACGTGGATGAGGAGGATTGAGGTCCTGGATTTGGATGCGTTTGGGGGCGATATTGGGGCTTGTAATGATATTATTATGGATAGTTGACCGGAGTGTTGCAAACCGGGAGATAAGATTCGATGCGACGGGTGCTAATTGGGAAGAAATGGTCAGGGCTTGGGTTGCTCGTGGCATGAGGGAAGGAGGATGACCGGCTCTTGATCCAGGGGAACGAGAAAAGGAAGCAGAGGTGGAAGAGCAGAATTACGATACATTTCTGGCGGTAAATACGCTCTCTCCAACAAGAGAAAAGATACAAGGACAACAAAGACGAACGAAAGCATGGATCGGTGTCTCTCTCCAGCAACGGAGGGACGCATAGAGAACCAGTAGGAAACCGGCAATCTGAAGCTTGGCATTTGCTAGGTTTTGGTGGGAAAGGAGAGTACTAGCTTCTGCCAGCAAATTCGCGAAACGAAATGACCAGCACATACATGAATAACGGATATCTTGTCACTTTCGGCTTCCAGGAATAGATCAGATGGAAAGACATCCGCAACGGTGGATTAATATACAGAAACCATTCAGAGGCACCTCTTTTCGCATCCTTCCTGTGGTTCTCTCTCTTTTGTGTTTGATTCTTGGCGCATTATAGTATGCCAGCAAGTTGTCGTGGCATTTACTGCCAATCCCGGTGATGCAAACCTGCTGGGACATGTGAGTTGTGAAGAAGGTCACGTGGTACCTATGAAAGTTCTTATCCTTTTGTTCAACGCTTGTCCCTCCTACATATATATCCTTTGCGTGCGTTTGACCTCGTTCTTATATCCTCTTAATACTCGCTAGGGGCCCCTTACACGGAAGGCTTCCTTTGCAGAGTACACTTAATCTTTATTGGCAGCATGACGTTGACCTCTTCACAATTTCTCATGGGTATATCTAAAAGTCTTATTGACTGGCAGAGGATGAAATCACGCATCCATGTCGCCTTCCCTTGCGGTCATTGTGCGGCATAGCGTAAGCCCTGGTGTATGTCCACTACAGTTCGCTTACTTCACAAAGATCCTGACAGACACATCATCATGGATATGTACGCCATGCATTCTCGTATATCTGTACGTCCTTACCCACCCTACCATATCCTTATTCTCACCTCTCTCACCCATCCCAGCGTTCACCTCACTCTATCACTAAAGTCTCCTAGATCCTCACCTCCGTCTACCGCCATTACCGCCCATTCCAACACCGCCTTGACCATTATACCCTCGGCCAAACAAACCACCCTGTCCACCGTTGCTCCAGGGATCTCCATATCCTGCCTGCTCTTGCTGTTGGTCATCTTCGTCATCAGCTTGATTGGAGTTATAGTTTGGATTCAGCACGGAGAGTCTCTGTCTTCCTGGTTGCCCGTGTTGTTGAATTAGGAAATGGCTGGTAGCTTGAGGTAGGCTGAATCGTCCAACTGGATCGAAGGACGAGTTTCCAAATCCTCCGCTACCCGCTCCACCTCCAAAGTTACCAAATGGTGATCTTCGTGGCTGCTGTGCTCCACCAGACAATCGAGCCCCCAGGCTGCTAAAGGTGTTGTAACCCATTTGACTCAGTTCTTCGTCCTTCACAACTTCCCACCGCACGCCAATGAACGGCGAAGGCTCTTGCATCCCAGCTCTACGGTAAGCAGCGTCCCAATCGATGAAGGCATCCGTCCTCATCATCACGCCGCCTTTCCCTTCAGCCACCATCTCATGACTGACGAAATGGGACCCACCCCTACACCTGTAGCCATCGAGCCGGACCTGCTCACCGCATTCTTCTATGGTCCATCGTCCCCAAGCGAATCCCGCTGGACAGGTTCCAGCGTGAGCTTTCAACTTCTCAAACGCCCATTTCTCTTGCTCTTCCAGCTCCTGGCCAGTCAACTCTGCGATTTGCGTCTGCTTGGCCGCCATTTCGATGTCACGATCATCCGTGAAAGCCGTCTTGAAGTTGGCAACACTCTTGATCTTACTCTCCACCTTTTTACTCTCATACTTTGCCGATGGTTCCACCTTGACACTCTCATATTTCGACTTCACCACCTCTGATTTATACACCTCCGGCCTCGCACTCTTCTCCACCTTCTTCTCGACCTTCTTCACCTCCTCCGGAATCTCATACTTACTCACAAAATCCGAAAAGTCCGGCTCCTCCGTATATTCCTCCTCTTCCACGATCTTCTCTACCTTCTTCTTCTTCTCATTCTTCACCTTCTCACTTTTCGCCCTCTTCGACGCTGGCGCACGACTCTCATCCCTAAACATCGCACTATCCAACCTCTCACTCTTCCCACTCTTCTGCCCTCTCAAACTCGAACTCTCATCCTTAAAGTACTTCGACTCCAGCATCTTCGGTGCGTCAGACCGATCTTTCGTAAACATGCTTTTCAGCAGGGATGTCTTCTCTTTCTTCTCGGGGTTTTTGCTGCTGCTCCTAATCGATTTACGAGACGAGGAGGGGCACTCATCGTCGGAGTCGGAGTCGTGCTTGGATGGTTTCTTTGAGGACGAAGAGGATTTGGTGGATTTCGACTTGGAAGGAGAGGAAGAGGAGGATTTGGAACTTGGTGCCATGGTGAGCGATATCTTTAGTTGTTTGGATCCTGAAGTTGGAAAAAAGTTATGGTTGCCAGACCTCTTGAGCAGGACGAAGGGAGGTGGAGACTAAGGAAGGTTTTATAGGATTTTCTGGGATGATTGAATGGTTTACCTCCAGTCAAGAACTCTGCGTCCCATAAAATAGGATCGCGTCCATTTCATTCACATCCGCGGATTTTGACTTACACACTCGTCACATTCTCTTCAAAGTAACGATCTTGAATAGAATCGAAGAACTAAACAGGTCGATAACGTCGAATTCATGTTCAACGTGGACGCTACTCGTGAATCAACTTTATCCGGCGTGTCTTGAAAACACCTTCTCGGCCTGAGTCAGTGCCCGAACAAACGCCACGATATTCTTCCTCGTCGCTGCATCTGTGAGCTTCTCAGTCGTGGTATACAGATTGAACACTTCCCGATAGACCGATCGATCCTGGAAGATGATCGCATTCGCGCCAAGAGCCTGAGCAGAAAGCTCGACAGTCGGCTCCCACATCCCCACCGCATCAGCAAACATATACGGCAAAGTCCCTGCTCCACAGGGCGCAAAGACATGTGCTCCCCAACACAACCGTAACTTGACCCCTTCAACCCAAAAGTAGACAGATATTTCGGCATGAAATACGCAGCAAACCTACTCAGCATAGTCCCGATCCTCGTCCCTTTCAAATCTTTCAGCAACGTAATGCCCGCTCCAGCTGTCTTGTTCTCGATGATTCGATAGTATACTTCGCAGGCCGTATAGATAACGTGAAGGTTCTCGTGGGAGGCGAAATTGCGAAGGGCTTGTGTTTCGGCGTTGCTAGCTAGGTCGATGCTGGTGTCGCTGAAAAGGTTGGGGATCCCCCTTTTGGTGAGTGTTGCGCTGCCTTGAAATTAATCTTTGATGGCGATGACTTCGGGGTTGTACTCGATTGTTGCTGTGTTGCTTGCGTTCTTCAGGCACAATACTTGAGTGAGATAAAGGTGTAGTAGAGCTAGACTAGAGGCATGTATCGTTCATCGAGATAACTCTAATTCAGGCGCCGAGGTTGGCAATTTGACCTTTGACAGTGGGATGTGGCATAAATGAATGAGTTCACAGCAGTGTCATATCTCCCTGCAAGTCTAGAACTCCGAGAGGAGCAACGAATGGACAGTCATCTCATGATGAGGCAGACATATATATGTACCGAAGATGGATGCATAATATCAGCACTATCAGGACGTTGCTTTCAAGTTAGAAGGCTTTGGTAGTGTTGTACCGATGCCAATCGAGGTCAAGCGTCTAAGCGAATGCTTGTATACTTTCAGCTTGACAGTATCTACATTACAACAACAGTGTCATTCTTCTTGCTAAGGATTGACCGGACATCACCTTTTAAGCTAGATGACTCTCTGGATAAGTTCCGAATCAGGCATTGAAAGGGGAATTGCGGGGTTTGTTTACCTCGCTTAGCTGACCTTTCTGCATGTGAGGCTGGAGGGCACGAAAGCTTCTCCCATATGCTAATCAAATCAAATTCGACAAAATGAGTAAAAGAGTAGGAGGGTCCCTCCAATATTTACCAGTTACGTGCAGCATATCCGTCACATGAGTCTAATGACGAAACGAAAATCATATTTTCCCGCCCCGAAGAGGGGAAAGATGCCGTGTACGTAAGCACGAGCCTCGCCATACTGAAGAAGCATAGAAGCCTGCCTGGCCACCTTTATTTCATATCAACATTGAATTTATCATATCATACACGAGGACTTCGAACCTGTATCGTTTCCGCCAATCCAGAACTTACCCGCGATCCAGTGATTCTCCTGTTCCATGTTACGCCAAAGACTTTATTTATGCTCCACCATTTCCACAGTATTTCCTATCTCCTCTTCAGCTACAATGTCTTGTTTCTGCTTCAAATCAGAGTCTCTCGGCCGATCAAATATCCAAGCAATTTCTTCCAACGAAGGCCCCTTCGTCTCAGGATACAGCCAAAACACAACACCCCATTCTACCACAACCCACCCGATGAAAATGGTATAGAACTTCCAGTTCATATCTTCCAATCCTACGGGTATGGCGAATGTGGATAGAAGAATAAATCCCAGAGTCCAGAACTGAAAGACCGCCATACCACGAAGACGTAGGTTGTAGGGAACGATCTCGGTGATGTATAGTCCCAGGTTACCGTTCAATCCCAAGTTGTACGCGGGAGAGAACAGGTACAAGAATGCAACAACCGCATAGCCAGCTGAACGATTGGAAGGATTCTGAGCGAAGACTGCGCTACCTGCTGTTATAGCGACCAAGCAGACGAGCACACAGCCCAAACTCCAAAGAAACAAAGTTCGACGACCTAGTTTGGCTGGAAGTGTGGCGAAATACAACGCAGAAAACCAGGAGAGCATTTGCGACGTCGCATTGATAAGAGTTTGCTGCAAGCTCGTCTTCAATCCCGCTGATGTCAAGATGGGGGCCAAATAATAGGATATGAAAGCATTGCCAGACATCTGACTAATACAGGCGCACCAGATCAGGATGAAGAACCGGAGTCGATTACCGGGAGTTCGCACAAACTCGAGGTAGTTCTTCCACCAGCTGCCACGATCATTTGCGCGGTCTTCGGCGAGTGTATCGAGGATTTCATGGTATTCGAATAGTACCATCGGGTCTTCCGCATTGCCCTCGGCGTGATACTTCGCCAGCATGTCCAAGGCTTCAGCCGACCTGTCGCGAGAGATGAGCCATCTTGGGCTTTCGGGGACGAACCAGATACCGAGCAGTTGGATCACTGACGGCAGTCCTTGCATCGCAGAGGGGATCCGCCAAGATGCCGTACTGTTTATCCGGAACGTTCCAAAAGTGGTCCACGCGGCAACGATTGATCCAAGGGCATACGAAGTTTGGAATAATGCCGTTGCAGTAGTCCTATGATGTGGGTGTGCAATCTCCGTAATGAGTGGCGCACCAGAGGCATTGATCAGGACACTGCCAGCGCCAATGATGCCTCGTGAGACAACAAACATTGATATGTTGACGGCCGCTCCTTGTAAAGCGGCTCCGAGACAGCAGGTCAATGCACCAGCTGCAATTCCTGCTCGTCGTCCGTAGCGATCGCTGATCGTAGAGATGAATGGAACAGCTATGAGGCCGCCAATGGGGTATGCGCCGTTGAAGAGACCAAGAGTGACACCTGTTGGTTGACCGAAGTAGCTTCGCCACTTATCGACAGCTTGTAAGCCATTCATCATCGAGCCATCGAATCTGTACGAGTATCACCGTCAGTATTTCTTGAGTTCAAATATGAGTATTCGAGGATGTACAAACCCAAGTGTGAAGATTGACAGGAGCGGAAAGAACAGGAGGAGGTTCAATGTTCGGAGGTTCTTGTATTTCCACCACTTAGTATGGTCGACTGTTCCTTCGGGCATTGCCATAGAAGCTATCTCCCGCAGAACCGCGGTCGCTTTGCCTCCTTCTAGGGATGCTGAAACCATGTTCGGCAAGTTGATGTAGGCTAACAGATGTTCCAACCAGGGCCTGGTTTCGTAGAAGTGGAAGCGGTATGAGTGGTGAACAAAAGCCGTCGATTCTGTTACTGGCCTTTGATCAGAAGACAGATGGAATGATATGCAGTTATATGTCATTGTCCTAGGAGTCGCCATCCGCTCGCTGTACTTGAGAATTTCGGTGTACTCGTCTGCCAAGTCTCCCAAGGAAATCAGAACTGCTCCTCATCGGCAGCAGTTCACCCGGTGGCTTTGGAGAGTCCATAGAATTGTAACGACAACACCGGCTTTAGTATATGAATGTAGTTAAAGCCCCTCATGATCTCTGCGACGACTCGCAAATGAAATGCGGAGGAGTTCCTAGTCTACCGAAGAATCCCCATCAGGTATGTCGTATCCGTACTCATGCGCTCGGAAATTGCGCGGAACTCAACCCCATTCCCCATATGCTTCCCCGCTACCCCATATGCCGTCTTGGGTCTGCAGTCTGCTTATCGTTCATCGCTTGGCGTCCCAGTAAACGGTCTCTTCACCATTTCAAACCAGTGTTTGTATTGGTTGGATAATACTTAAGTCCTTGTTGACCTATGAGCCTGACAGTTGCGAGCCCATGAGACCATCCAAACAGAGCGGGACACTTCCGCAGCCACATAGACCGTATGAGGTAATGATTGCCAAGTGTTGTCAAGTCTGGCGAATGATATATCAGTCCTCGTTGGGCGTCGCTGTGCCGTCTTTTATGAGCCGAAGTAAAGCCAGCCGAGATACAAGTCAACATCAAGCTTACATATGCAATACAAAGCCAGCCAGAACCTGGCATTATGGTGGTCACAATATTGTGAAACCGCCACAAAATCTGAAATCATTCTCTTTCGGTACTTTTCCCACCGAGCATTACATACTGATGTGCTCAATCCGTACACTCAAGAGTGAGGGGTAAACTTCAGGTTCAATGTCACTGGCCACGCCAACATTATTTGGTATCCTGCACCCGATGTTGAGCCGGGTGAGGAGATCAACTGGTTATCGATGTTGGTAAAGCCACCAATAGCTCCGGCGAAGCCAAGATTGATATTTCTACTCAATGCCGTCAAGGGCGACAACAATCTTCGGCACAATGTTATGCGCGACTCGGGAGAGCATTGCTTACACCTAGAAGAAACACATATAGTTTGAGTCACTGGGAATACTGTCATGTCCCGGCATTTCCAAGGAGATGAAACTCACGATTTGGCCTCAGAACGGAGCAGCGAGTTAGATCTGGATCCAATAGCGCCATCATCATATCTTGAGGCAGCGTCGCTACGCCCTACCATTTCCGAGATTCGAGTTCGGAAGCAGCCATGTCACTTCACGACCGTTCTTGGGTCTGGAATCCAGACTGGAATGAAAGCCGAAAAGAAACCTCTGCCGGGGGCTTTGTCCATTTCAGAAGAGAAATCGATCTCGAAAAGCGACCTTCTCGACCGATATTTATTTCCATAACAGCTGACACCCGCTACAAACTCTATATCAACTCAAAATTCGTACACCATGGCCCTGTCAAAGGCGACTCGCAGGTGTGGTACTACGATGAGCTCGACATACAACCGTACATGAAGGCTGGAAAAAACACCATCGCTGTTCGAGTCCTTCGTCTATATCATGGAACAAGATTTGGAACCAGTTTTCCGCGGATGCCGCTAGGAGGTTTACGCATACAGCATATTCGAGACTCTAATGATCCACCCATCATTTTCAGTATCGAGACCAATGGCAGTTGGAAGACGGCCGTAGATAGATCTTCTTTCTTGCCAATTATTGAAGATGATATGTTTCTGCACATATTCGAGGCAGTCGACAGGAGAAATGATTGCAAGTTGCAATGGACTTCTGCGAAACCGCACAAGATCTTCAACGCATTTGGACTTGTGTCACCATGGAAGCTGTCACCACGTCAAATACCATTCGCGAATTTCCGCCCAGCGATTTTCAGTACAATTCACAACATTCGGAGTACTTCAAATGATGCTGAAGTGGTTGACTGGCAGGCATGTCTGCTGGCCAAGTCGAGCAATCGTACTCCAGTACGTTTAGCCGCCGGTACCATACACCATGTCGAACTCGAAGCCAGTCATCACTTGACAGCATTCATGTCCTTCCTCTTTGAGCGACCTGAGAATCCCGGGGCTGAGATTAAGATCACGTATTCCGAGTGCTACGAAGATGTTCCAGACAATCCCCAGTTCCGCCAGAAGGCCGATCGTCGAGATACATCCAAGAAACTTCTTGGCCCATACGACACATTCATCTTGGGTGGCAGAATCTACGAACAAGAAGATCCGTCATCTGCTTATCACGAGTCAGGAGAAGACATGGTCATATTTGCGCCCTTCCACTTTCGCACATTTCGGTTTATCGCCATTGATATTGCAGTCAACTCAGATTCAGACCTCATCTTTCACGGCGTCCAAATTACACGAACGAAGTATCCCCTTGATGTCCTAGCTCAATTCTCTCCGGGGGGCCGGGATGTGACCCTGCCGGTTCAAAAAATGTGGGAAACAAGTATCCTTACACTCGAAAATTGTATGCACGACTGCTATGAGGACTGCCCCTTCTACGAGCAGCTCCAATATGCCATGGATACCCGCAGTTCAGCACTATTCACATACTACCTTTCTGGTGACGATCGTCTAGCGCGACAAGCGATCACGCAAACTCGAAACTCTTTTCAACCTTCTATCGGACTGACAGCCAGTCGCGCTCCCTGCGAGCACCTTCAAATCATTCCCAATTTTTCACTATTCTGGATCTGCATGGTAGCCGATCACTATCTACATTATGGAGACATGGCGTTTACATCGCAATTTCTTCCCGTCTGTGACGCTGTCTTGGACTCCTTCAGACGCAGAATCGATCCCGATCTAGGACTTGTGCGCTGCTACGACACTGACGATTTCTGGGATTTCGTTGACTGGACCGAAGCTTGGAAACCTCGAGGCATTCCACCTGCGGGGAAGCGTACTGGATATCAGACTTTCTCAAGCTCGTTGTATGCGTACACACTAAATCTTATTGCTCCCGCTGTCGAGGAATATGGGAGGAAAGGTGTTGCTGAAGAGTACAGACAGAGTGCTGCTGAAGTTGCAGCATCCATCTGGCAACACTGTTTCGACGGGCAGTATTTCACAGATGGTCTGGCCGGTTCCGCTCTAAACAGCGAGTATAGCCAACACAACCAAGTATGGGCAATCCTAAGTGGCGCTGTCATTGGCGACGAGGCACGGCAGCTGCTATCTAAGACTTTATCTCGGCACGATCTCACAACACCTTCTATCGCCATGTCATTCTATACACTGCAAGCAGTCTCTCTGGTGGGTGGAGACCTCTATGATTTGCATTTCAACGACTTCTGGGCGCCTTGGATTGAACAGCTTTCTAACAACGTAACTACCTGGGTCGAAGACAATGTGTCGCAGCGCTCGGAATGCCATGCCTGGGGCAGTGCTCCTATCTACGAGTTCATGGCTGAGGTCGTGGGATTGAGGCCCTTGGAGCCTGGATGGCGATCTATTTCTTTCAAGCCGAGATTAGCTCTTTTCGAGACGATGGATTCCAAAGTGCCGATCCCAATCCGTGGGAGCTCGGGAATGGCGGTTGCCCATGTTCGTTGGGGGCGAAAAGGTGATGATATCGCGGGTGTCACGATAGAATTGAAGAAGGGAGCAGAGAATCTCAGGATACCAATAACACTGTCCCACGAGAGCGGTGAAGACGAGGTTGTGATTAGTCCCTTCGCCAGGGATGTTCGCATCCAGTAGCTCGGCTGAAGTGGACAATATAATGACTGGCCTTTCTCTTCTGCCATGTACACAAATATCAAGTAAGATCAAGATGCTTTGTGCGTGTCAAATTTACCTTGGATACTTCAAGTGATTCGGTTGCGTTTAAATATTATGATTGATTTCATGCCGCGCGACTCGGTCTATGGTCAAGTTGTTCAACAAAGTCGTGGTTTTGCATTTTCTTTTCATTTGAAACTCCACAGCAAAAAAGAATTCCGCCATATCAACAACAGCATTCTTCACGACCTCAGATACATTTCCAGCTATCAGCGTTATTCGGATCTCCTGAACCCCGGTAATGGTTCCTGGCAGGCCATTTACAATGGTTCCTCTTGAATGCGATGCCAGATCCCAACGTTCCGTTCACAAGCGCGATTCCAGTGATCGTCTCAGGAGCATTATCATTCTCCACCCATTCGACCATTCTCATCAGCACATTCTCCTGTGGATCCAATGATACGGAGTTTCTCGCACTATTCCCAATATTGGCCGCACCTGGCCCTCCTCCACAATGAGCCATCCCGGAGACAGCAAAGTAACGGTAAAACTCATCGAGCTCCGCAGAAGACAGTCCCATTGTATTCAAAACATGCTGATGGTACCGAGGAGAGTTCTCGCTGGAAATTACTGGATCGGCAAGGCCATGATAGTGGAGAAGCTTCCCTCCCTTCTTCTGGAAAGCGGAGAGGTCACCGTCCCATGTCTCAATGTTGAATCTGTTCATTGTGGAAGATAAAACATAGTCTGCCGGGACTAGGGACATAGGATCCCAGTTCGGGTCATTGAAGATGGCGTATTTGAACCAGTCAGATGCTCCAAATGGCTGGCCGGTGAAGTAAGTCTGTGGTACACCGAGGAGCTCGGCACCAGGTTGAAGGCGTGGATAGACGAGGTCTCTATTTGCATCTAGAAGTGGGGAGTAGATGCTCTTGATGGTCTGGAGTTGCTGTGTGGTGAGACAGTTGGTAGCATTTTCCGAAACCCCGCAAGATAAGGCTTTGGGGTTGTAGTCGCAGAGATCTGGTGACTCCATAATCCCATCGGATACACCGTCATTATCGTCGCATTGATCCAGAATATCTTGCGCAATGATTGGCCACATGTCCAAAGGTATGAATGTTGGGGAGCCGGGGAGACCTGTCAGGGGCAAGAATCTCGAACTCCATGATGTGAGATTATTGAACGCCATTGCGGGAGCACCAGCGACAATACCATCGAAGTCATCTGGAAAAGTCTGCGCCTCCTTCATGCCCTGTCTTCCGCCAGTCGAGCAGCCAAGATAGTAGCTTTTCGAGTGTTCCGATCCGTAGAACGAAGCGCTGATTTTCTTGCCAATAACCACACCAATATGAAGCGCCCGGTAAGCAAAGTCCTCAACCACGTCCGCATTGTCCAAAAATGATTCACCTGTCATTCCATCGTGGCCATTGTTCGTGCCGACAGTTGCGAATCCCAGAGATGCACCATATTCGATATCTTCGTATTGTATGCAGCCACCGAGACCGCCGTTGCCAGTACTGAGGAATCGCCCTGTCCAATTCGCGGGCAGCCATGCTTCCATGGAGATGCTGGAGCGGTTCGAGGTGGCAATTGTCAATTCAACTCGGCAAAGGTCAACAGAGACAGTTTGAGAGGGTCGGTTGCAAGTCTGATCACTATTTGGGAACTGTAGTGTCGTGCCAGTGGTGACCAAGGACGAAGATGAGACATTGCCATGCGGGATGTTCAGATAAGAGGCTAAAGCCCTACAGTCGGAGCGGAACTCATCGGAGGACTTAATCACTGATGTCGAGGAGGTAATATGAGCCAAGAAAGCAAGTACAAGGAAAGACTTCGGCCACATCGTGAGATAATTTATAGGTGATCCAAGGGGCAAATGAGAAAGAGGAAGGTGTCTGCCTGCTTTCTTACTGCCTTGAACCTACAGTCTTATATACAGCTTGTAGTCACTTTAATCCACCATTGTGGTCCTACCAGTACTTCTTTCTCTGGATCACAACCCTGTCTATACCGACAGTGCCTCCGCTCTGAAATGGCTCGAAAGTGGCGCGGGGAAACATCGGCTCAACCTGTGTTTGCTTCGAAAGCCCATTTTGGTAATACTGCCGTGCTGCCAAGCGACGATCCCCTTCAGATGTCCCTAGGTATGCGTGGATAAATGCCGGGAAAATTGCTTGCAAGTTCCTCCAAAGATACTGCCGGGAACTTGGAAAACTTGAACAATTCGAGTCGGAAGCGACTGCGCTGTAGTGCTAGAGAATTTGACAGGTGGTCGATGATCATATCTGTTGGGAATTAGTCCAGAGGTTCCCCTCAAATGTTCGTACAGGTGCTGAATTCTCTATAACTGACATGCCTTAAGAGTTTCAAGCCTAGTCATACTAGCCATGTTAGCTCCCCGCGCATGAGTCCGGTTGTTTCAATGGGCATTCCGAGATCATTCCGTCACGGATCCTGTCGACTGCTCGGCTAGCATTTTGCTGGAGCCATAGGGCTGATCATCGGCGTACTTAGCATCAATTACCAGCATACTGTAGATCGCATCCACCGTTTCAAAAAATGCAATCTGCTTACCGTGGGCGCTCTTGGCAATCATTATCAGCACGTAAAATCGGCAGATCTTTGAGTACGAACCATGTGGTACAAGACCCAGGAACCAGTAGTAGTCACTATATGTTCCAATCAACGCTCACACGAGATGACATATCTTGTTACGTAGGACGCACTGTGATATAAGACATAATCGAAAGCAAACGATAAACAAAGTGTGAGTGTAGCTTGGAGGCTGCTGACCTCCTTCAGTATGTACAGCTGGTGAGTTATACCAGGCTTCGTCTCGATGCAACTCAATTCCTCAATCATAGTACCAGCCATATCAATATCAGTCCATCGGTATGACTAACTCCAACCACCCACAAGTGACAATAAAATGTTAAATTTACGATGTGCAATGTGCAATGGTTTTTAAAGATGACGGAGGCACGAACCCTCCCGACACAGCATATGAATGACTGCTTCTTCAGCGTACCCAATTATCAATTATAATTGAGATTCGTTTCTTCGGGTCATATCATCTGATATAATGTAACATACAATGGCGTCTGGCTAAGAAAAGTTCTCCTCCACCTTTTACACGGACATCTCCAGCGCTGACATGGTCCAAGTATCCTTTTTCCAGAAACATGGCATACTAGTTTCCAGGCTTGGGTATAGAGCTTTGAAGATTCCAAGGCTTCATGCCCATACCATAAATGAAACTCCTTCCAGGTGTGAAGCCAATTCCAGGTTTAACGCCAATTCCTGGCCACGCGCCCCCACTCCAGACCGTCGCGGCAGTAGTAACTCTTGTGTACTCTGGGAGGCAGCTTGGAACTCTCGATACTCTTCTTCTCCACTTACTTCTTCTTCGCGGCTTTTGACGATCAAAATTGCCTGCTCTGAGCCCTTCATCGTTACCTCATCTTCATAATTTTTTGACACCTGGACGCTCTTGGATTTCTCAGATTCCTGAGACGTTTTCGATACCTCGGCCGTGGCATCCTTTGCCATCGCGACACTTTCTGACTTCGCTTGGACAGGTGTTATGGAATCACATTTAGACGAGTGGATGATAGCGCCAATGTCTGGGTCGGTAGTTCCCTTGCGAGACGTTGAGGTTGTTTCCTTAGCAAATTTAGCAACTTCAGTGCCGCTGATACATCTTTCTTGTTCCATGTTGACGTTGTATCTATGTTCTGAAATCTGTTTAATAGTTGATGTTGAGGGATAACAAGCAGAGAGGAACGCTCGACAGGTTATATAGTGGCGGAGCGGGGTCTGAAAGTTCTTCGGGGGCTGGTGACTGCTCGGATGTCAACTAGGCGGCGGTTACTGGCAGGTCGGCTTTGAAGCGTGGATCGAAAGAAGTTGACGCTTGATACACTTCACCTCATGATTCAGCACCCCATGATTCAAAGAAGTCGAAAACTGTTGAGAGCGTCACAACTGGCACTGATCCCTTTGAGATGTATCCCGAAACAGAGGGGGCATGAATCAAGTGTCTAGAGATTACCATAGCAGAACAGTTACGGCGAAGGTACTTCATATGCAGAATTTTTATCCTAGCCTCAAGCACAGCTCTCTTGTGTCGAGAGTATTTTACAAAAAGCCATGCTCATCACGCCCATCATCCATTACCTCCCGAATATCAACATTCCCCTTCCTCTACACCATCACTTACATGCCTCCAAGCTACATCCTCTTCCGGTCTTTGACCCAAGTAGCTTTCTTCATTCGACACTGCTCGCTATGTACCTTGCAGTTGCATTCGTACTCGATCTTCAGCTGAGCGCCACTGCTAAACGCCGTTATTGTTGTATTTGCCGAGGATGATTTGCTCGACTGAGTGCATGAAGAGACTGGTTTGTTTTGATCTTGTTCAGACATAGTCCTGCGTGTTTGGTAGATTTGTTGATCTTGCTTTCGAGCGCAAGACTGGGCTTCGGTTGACGGGGTCTCACCTTCAATTAGAGAATCGGACAAGTAACAGAAGATGAAATTTGGTTGTGGCTGCAAGGATGAGAGCTCTTATAGTTATTAGATTCGCTCCCTTTCAATTGAACAAAGTCGGTGAATGCTTGTTCCACCATTTTCCTGGCCGTGTCCATTCACCACTGGCAAACATGGAGCTACAGCAGAAGAACTGGGGAAAATTAGGAATCATCTACAAAGACGTGAAAAATGAATATTGAAAGAAAGAGACTTCTCAGCTTGAGACGTATGATATCTTTTAAGCTTTTCACAATCACAGACATAGAATTAAGAAGATTACGGTTCTAAAAACATGCTACAAAACCTTCCCCTAATGACCCCAAGCCTACACCTGCTACACTCTAGATTTCGCCCTCCCCCGCTTTGTCTCTCCACGCTCCTCATCCTCCATTCCTTCCAAAAATTCCTCCTATTTCACTTTCATTCACATTCTTCCCCCTCCCCCTTCCCACACCACACCCTTCAACCTGAACCTCAACCTCGCCCTTAACCTCGCCCTCTCCCCCTTCCAAACCCACCACCCAACCCAGCCCCAAATCGCCCAACCAAAAACAGGAACATAGCCATAACCACCCCAATATGGCTTCCAAAGAGTTTGACCTGATGGTTATGGATACGAATCCGGACATGAACCCAAAAGGTTTTTCCTCCCACAGCGACACGGCGCCTGGAATACTGAAGTATAGTGATACTTCGCGGATTGTGCTTTCACCATCTCGAACCTTTGAGCCTGAGCCTGAGCTTGTGCTTGAACGAGTTACTGCGCCTGATTCTGTGAGAGAGATATGCAGGTTGGGTAGTAGTGGGTATGGTTATTGTAGGTCGTATTGCTGTAGAAAATGCCGCGGGACTTGGGGGGTGTAGAAGTAGGGGTGTGGGTGCACATTTTTTTGGGATTTCCAAGGACTGGTGTGATCCTTTGAGAGATCTCGAGGTTTGGGTCGAAAGTTGTATTCCTGGAATGGTTCTTTGTATTTGCGTGCGTGTCTGTGTTGTTTTTTTGTATGACCGGAAGTCGACGTTTTTTTTTCTATCTGAGGCTTGGGAAGGGAACGAGAAAGGACGGGGGAAGAGGAGGAGACCATAATTATTGGCGGGTCATATACTCATGTCCCTACTGAGAACCTGGACATGGGAGACTCCATGATGTGTTTTCAAAAGTATGAATAGCACTCCCAGATTCCCAGACTAGAACACGATCCGTATTGATGACAGAATACAATGTTCTGCCACAATGAATCCGACTCAGGTCGTCTGCAGACCGTGTTTTACTCAATGACCTTCGTGAGCGTGCTCACTTCTCAACAACCTCGATTCAACGAGGATGCTACGTGATATTTACTTCATATGCCAGTATATTTGCAGATATAGAAAGACAGTAGGACCGATTTACAGATCCATTCAATCATACATTTTCTACAAATTGCACCTCAAGATCACGCAGTGTGCTCGCATGTCTATGAAATACATGCAACACCAGTTCCAGACCCGTGTATGATCACTCGATTATGCGCCTGCAAATGCTTGATTCCCCCAACGCCTCAGGCAGAGCATGCAATGGAGAAAATACACTTGCATATCCAGTCGAAAACGCCATCGCTGTAGACGAAAGCGATATATCAAAGCAACCCCTCCTTACCAGACCATGTTCGTATCATACACTCCCCATCCACTTCCGCCATCTCCAAAAGCCCGATGGCAATGACCAGAAATCAAAGCACCGCTCCAACCCCACCCTGGTCAACAGCCATCCCCATCCCCTCCCCATCCAACCACCCACTCCCAACGACGGCCCACCACCACTCCCCCACACTCCATCCCTCACCTCCCCCACCCATACCCTCCTCCCCCAGCCTCACAAACATCCCCACCTCAACACCCCACTCCAACAACAACCTCCACTCCCAATCCTCCAACGTAACCCTAAAGCTCTCCTTCAAGCCAGTGATGTTAACCCCGGCTCTCAACGCAACAACCTGCCCCACAGCAGCAAGAATCTTATACCAGACCCGCCAAATCGGCTTCCCCGTCAATCCATACCAGATCGGAATCTCGCCTTGCTCGCCACCACGCGGCGGGTCCCGAAACAGGATATTCGACAGTACGGGGTTCGAATCATCGAAGATGTATTCAGAGGTAGGATAGATATCGATAGTAAACCGCAATCTCTCCTTCGGGATCTTCTTGGTTTCATACCCGCCATCCCCGAGTCCGAATCTGTTCATCGGGATATCAGCTCCTAAGAAACGAATACGACCGTGTGCTTGGAGGGACGTGAGACACATGATTGTGCCCTCGTTGGCGAAATAATCGGCTTTGACGGATTGTACGCCTGAAGCGAATTGTGCGTCCATCCAGCGCTTGAAGGTGACTGCTTCGATGAATTGGCTCTCTTTCATGTGCCGACGGAGCGAGGTAGACCACGTATCGTGGATCTCGTAGACGCGGCCGTTCTTGGCTTTGTTGGCGGCGCGCTTCTTGACGATTTTCTGCGAGGTGAGACTGTCGAGGACGTCGGAGAGGAGAGATCTGTTGAACGACGCGAGTTTGCTTTTGGCGAAGTCGCGGTTCCAGTCTTCGTTGGGCGTGATGGCAGCGACGCGGACCCAGGATCTACAGACGGCGAAGTCGTCAATTTCGTTGTCGAGGCTACGGTGGCGTTTACGTGGTTGGAAGGGGATGGCGTGTGAGACTGCAGCTGATGCCATGATGCGTTTGTAGACTGCGGTGGTGATACTGAAGTAGTTTTCTCGCCATGGGCAGCCATCCTCTTTGGCTTCGCGGAGATCGTAATCTTCGACGACCTCCTCTCTGGTCGATGGAAGGAAGATGGTCTTGTTGTTCATCGAGCAATCGGTGGTCCTTATCACCCATTCGACGAGCTCGGCCCACGGATACTCGGTCAAGCGCTCGTAATTGATGCGTGGTATTTCATTCTCCTGATACGCAACGAGGAACTTCTCACGGAATTGGTCCTCAAGTCTCAGAATGGCCGGCTTCTTCCGCAGGAGGATGCCGTTCCAGACTTTCTTGAGGAAGTTCAAAGAGTATTCTGGGAACATTTGCGAGACGAGGATCCAGTCGACTTGAAGATCAAGGCCACCTGTGAGGATACGGATGACCATGACAGATACCGCAAATCGACTCTCCATGTCTGGTAACATGATGTTGCTGCCGAGGTTTCTTGATCGCTTCAAAGTTGACTCGTTAGGTGTGCCGATCTCAACGCCAAAGTACTTTCCAGCTACGACAGGATCCTCGAAGAGGTCGACGAAATCCATGGCTAGAGCAGTGTGTTGTCGGACATAGCTGTACTTCTCGCCTCTATCGTCCTTTGCTTGCTTTCCTTGTTTGGCTTCTTTGGGATCCTTTCGTTGACGCTTGCGTTTCGGCTCCTCGTATTCCTCGACTTCGTCATCTGACATCAAATCAACGGCATTTTCCGCATTGAAGTCTGCACCATTATATCCAGAAATGCCGAGTCCGGGATTCCACGAACTCTCTTCCTGCAAATCGGAGTACGGAAGATCCTCGGCGGTGAATGCAGTGGCGTCGTCCCATCTGAGACTGTAGTCTGCTGGTCGATATGTGTCCAATTGTTTGACCGTCCAAGAACTGTTACCAGGCTCTTGATCCTCACTGACAAATCCAGCGGCGATGAAAATGATGCCACTGTAAACAGGCGAGTAATTCCAGTCCGATGGTCCATTTGGTGCATCCAATCCATACTGTGCTGGTATAGTGTCCAAGCCAGGGTTTCTCGGCCCACCAGCAGCCAATTTCTTTGGCTCGTAGAAATTCAAGATTTCGACCTCGGTAAATTTGGGCTTTCTGGAGGATTTTCTAGCTGGAAAGCTCCTTGATCCAGACAATCTTGGATCGCCAACAACCGGCACAAAGACTTGCTTGGGGAAATTTCTCGAATAGCGACGAAGTGGCTTACCTGTCGCCCTGGAGATAATCCCGCTTGGTGAGTCTTCGTCGGAGTCAAGGCCCGCAAATCGGACAGATGCAGCACGTCTCTTTCTCTTCGGTGCAGGCTGCTCGTCAGTTTCGGGCGACATGGCAGAAGAGGCGCGTCTCTTTCTTGTAGCAGCATATCGGGACACAACTGGCAGACCGGTTTTCTCGTCGATTGGTCTGCCAGATTCCACCGCCTCCAGGAGACGTCTAGATGGCACTGCCGGAAGGTTGACTCGGTTCTTTACTGGAGGGTAGACTATAGGACGATGGCTGTTTTCGATACGATTGAGGTAGAGGTGATGAGT
This sequence comes from Deltaproteobacteria bacterium, assembly GCA_002685535.1. Taxonomy (GTDB): domain Bacteria; phylum SAR324; class SAR324; order SAR324; family NAC60-12; genus Arctic96AD-7. Next base: position 81,634 of record NYXK01000071.1, on the reverse strand, counting down.
TGGGTTTCCTTCTGCTCGGCGTGATGGTCGTGAATAGATAGGATTGACTCCATGACCAAAGGGCCGGACTGACCACGATCCGTCGAGGGCTTGCAGAAAGGTGATCGGCTCAGGTAGACGCTGACGTCTTGCGTATCTCGATTTGCTCGTCTTGTCGTCCATCATCCAGTTTCCATGCGGAATAGGAATCTGATCCCAAGCACCAGTTTCGGTATTGGGCATGTATGCCAGAGCGGTTCCCCAACATGCTCGCTTGGCAGCAGCAGTTTCCTGGTCTCGACGTTTCTTGTCCTCGTTGATCTTTAGTCGCTCGGCAGCTGAAACATACTTTGTCTTCGTCTTGATGTGCCATGGATACGGGTTCTCACCACCAGCTCTGATCTCGGCGAATCGTCTTCGCACACCTTCTGAAATCTTGGCGTTGTGTCCTGCGTCTCGTCGTCGCTTTGGACCAATGCCAGTCGATGTACGGTCCCGCTTCTTTGACTTCTTGGTTTCAGAAAGTGCAGAGACTGGATCTTCTTCCTCATCCAGATCCATATCGTCCTCGCTTTCTTGGCTTTCAACATCTGCTTGGGCATCTTCCATGAAGTCATCTGAGTCCGAATCATCGCCGAAATCAGGAATCGGAGACTCATCTCGATCTTCTTCCTGGGAATCCGCCAAGACAGTCAGGCTGGGAAGCAGCCGGGCAACAACGGCTTGCAACTTGTCAAGCGCAGACGGTGGCGGCGCTAGTTGAGAGGGAACGTATGCCTTTGGATGGCTTTCTTGGACCAGCTCCTTGATTAGATCAGCACGCTGAGTGCTCATATCTAGCCCATTTGCTGTAAGAATGCTGCGAGTGATAGATCTGGGATTGCGATTCCGGTCTTTGAACTCGAACACCACTCTAGTAAAGGTTTTCGATGCAACAAGGTCGTCTACAGCCATATTACAGAACTTGGATTCCGGAAGGACCGTGGTAAGAGGATGTTGCTTCAACCAGATAGCCACACTGGCAAACCATACACTATTTTCAGCTGGGAACATACCCTCGTTTCTCTGCACCAATTGTGTCACAACCTCTTCGTACCACTTGCTGTTCAGTTCCTTGCAGGTCATGCTAGTTGCAATCTCGTAAGCAGTAGTCAGTTGAGAAGTAGGGGTGATGGCGAGGCCAAAGATCTCTTCTTCCCCATCACGAATGCGATCGGCAAACTCTTTGACGATTTGATCAGCGACCTCGGCTTCGCGATTCAAAGCTTTGTATATTCTTGGAGTCTTTGTTGAAGCTGGAGCATTGGAATCAATTTTTCCATGCTTCTCGAACCATTCCACCAGAGATGCATCGCTATCTTCGTCGGCATCTAAATTTCCAGTTTGCTTTCGCTTTGAGGTTGACTTGTTGGCTGATCGCGGTGGACGAGGTGTTTCTGAGACGCTGGCAGATCGACGTGACTTGGCATACCCAGATGTCGCATTGTTGCGAGCCCAGTTGAAAATGGAATCATCGGAGTCGCCGTCCGCATCTAGATCGTCATCTTCGACTTGTTTCGACTTTCTTGCAGGTCGTGTAGAGCGAGGTGCTTCTTCACCATCGGAGTCGAGGACTCTCTCTGATGTGACCCTTCTCGCCGATCGGGGAATAAGGACTGGTTCCTCTTCGCTAGTGGTTGATCCCAAATCGTCTTCATCCTGTACATTACGTGCCTTGGGTTTCTTCTTCCGAGGTGTACGCGGGGCACCCTCTGAAGAGACAACTTTATCCCCTTTGGATTTTCTCCGATACACTCTCTTCCCAGTGTCGGCCTCTGGATCCCAATTTGGATTGCACTTGGTCTTGGCCTTGTTCAGATGGTACTCCAAGCCGTTTGGATTCTTGAATCTATCACCGCAGAGCTCACATAGGAAGGGTCGGACCTTTGCTGCCTGAGCCTCGGCGACGCTGGCAAAATCACCAGCAGTGAATTCCGAGGCGATCATTGCCGTGACGATCTTCGTGCGCATCTCTTGTGCAGCATCAGTCTCTGCTGAGGCATAGGTGAAGCGATAAGCTCTCTTTCTATTCTTCTCATCCTTTGTCTTGATATGCAATTCCATTGGAAACGAACCTTTTGCAGACATGATTGGGTTGCCATTGATATGGAACACCTTCATGCTAGCTATAGGCAACTCAGGTGGGGTTTGAGTGAGGGCAACGAAATCCAAGAACTTCTGATCGCTTGACAGAACCAGGTTGCCGACAGCATCTTTGTAGATGCACGGAAATTTGGTCGCTCCGTCAGCAACCTCAACATCCTGAGCTTCGGCGACCTTGATCCTCAACCTTTCGTCTGGATCGGATCGGACTTTTGTTGTTTTCAATGCAGGGGTACGTTTGGAGTTTGGTATAGTATTAGCTTTAGATTTTGCGCTTCGAATTCCTGGAGCTTTTGACTGGGATGGGGTCGTTTGCGGTGTTTCCATCATGTTGACCTCTCCGTCAGCGTCCCTGGTTGCAGATTGCGCCGGTGTCTCGGGTATGTTTTGCTCAATCCTATTGGCCATCCAACTATCCGCGTGCTCAACTTCCGTGGTTGGAATAATACCAGGCTGAACAAAACTGGGCGTTCCGTAGTCTGACATTGGGGCATTATCAAGACTCTGACTTTGAGGCGGGGCCTGATGGAAGGCAGTCTGGGGAACGAAATCAAGCGGTACCATTGGGTAAGGTCCGTTCAAGGCAGCTGTACGGAGGCTCTCGAGAACGCTAGATACATTATCAGAAGTTGTCTGAGAAGCTCCCTGTGTTGGCGTATCCGGAACTAGCAATTGTTCTCCAGCTAGAGCGGGGACAGAAGTAAACTCTGGTGTGCCACCAGTACCCAAGGGAATGTAAGCTGTGCTACCAACTATACCGCTTGATGAGACGGCAGTTTGATCTGCTGCAGGTGGAATAAGTGTTTTGTCTTTACCGCGAGCTCTACCACGACCGGCGCGTGTGCCTCCTTGACCTCTACCACGTGAATTTCCATGAGTGCTTGACCTCCCTCGAACTCCTTTACCCTCTTTACTTCCGCTAGGCGTTGAAAGATCTCGTTCCATGAAGCTAAGAAAGTCTGCAACATCACCAGGTGTAGAAGAATCGCCTGCGCTAGCGATGCCTGGTCTCGCCTCAGTCGCGACTGTAAATGGTTCAGTCGGTCGAACTATGTCCTTGACTGTAGCGCTTGACTGGGAACCTGCGGTCTGCGTGCTCGCTGGAGTCTCCGCAGTGGCTTGGGTGAGTGCAGAGCCATTCAGAACGTGTTGGTGGGAATTGGGTAAGGTACCAGCAGCGGGACTCTCAGATAATATCTCTGAGTTCTGCGTTGGTGGAGCGTATGGTGATCTGTAGGATGGCACCTTATTACTGGACTGAAGAACCTTCAGAGCAGGAAATTTCTCCACAGATGCGGCTGAGGATTCTCGTTGCTCGGTGGCAAGAGAGGACTGGACCACAGTGATGGGTGTTGTAGATTTGCCAAACGAAGCAAACGGGGAGATCTGGGGTTGGGCATAGCCATCGCTAGTTCTCGACTCGACATTTGCGCTAAATCCGACAGGGCCCGCAGACTCGACAGGTGCATAAGGGCTCCTATAGGTCCGTGCTGGAGGTGGTGTGAAGGCTGGCAGAGTGAGGACACCTTTTTTGCTTGGTGTGAAAGGAGGATGCGAGTCTTGTATAGGTGAAGGTGCGGGAGCGCTAGAAGTAATAGAGAGGAGAGGATCCATCGGAGGCGGCTGGGGCCCAGCACTTTGTGAGTTTAGGTTGCTTGCTGCCATTCGAGATGTCGTAGAATCGTCGAAGTCAACAGGAGAGGGAGATCCATAAGGGGTCTGTGAGTCAGATGGTGTGAATGAGCTTGCACGATCATTGTGGTTGAAATTCCGATGATTGGTATTAAGTCTGGCTTCCTCAGCGCCATCACGTGTCCAGACTGTTGACCAGCTGCTGGGGTTCTCAGGCACAGGCGGAACATCGGCTTCAAGGATTGATATTCCGGAGTATTCGCTTTCAGAGTCGTCATTCGGATAGCCCTCACCCCATTCCTGAGCCAAAGACGGGTCAATTTCGCCTTCAGCAGGAGCACGCTTCTTGACCACCTTCTTCCTTGGTGTTGGTTCTACCTCCAAGTCGGCTTTGCGCTTCTTATTCAGTTTGGGGACTAAGCCTTGCTCAACTGCATCATCCGCAGATGTGAGTCGTGCTTGTGTCACTACTGGCATGATTCGTTCTTGCCAAGTATCCTTGCCATTCATTAATCGATTCGGATCCTTGAGCTTTGGTGATCTGAATACAACCAAGGTGGAGTGTTTCTTCTTTTTGAAATGTTGCGGCTTCTTGACCTTGACGCCTGGTGGATTTACGTAAACTCCATCCTTGCCATCTTCCCAGTCCATATCGGCTTGTGAAGTGAAGGTTGCCTCTGGTAGTAGCTCGGCAGCACTGAATCGACTACTGGAGCGACGCTGTATTGGCTCTGTAGGCTCAACTGGATCGTCTTCGTCCAGGGGTTCCGGAGTAGGCTCCATTGGAGATGTAGCGACTTGAGGAGGGAAAAATGGAGGTGGGGACATTGAGACGGGAGCTTCGATGGAACCTCCACTAGTGTATTCATTGGAGCCAATGACATTGTGAAGAGAGGACATTGGGGGGCCGGTAGAGGCTTCGGGCGACGGAGGAAGATTCGACATGAAATTGTCGTCAGCTACAAAAGCAAGTGATTCGGTTGCTTCCTGTCGTTGAGATACAGGTGTGCTCTCCTTGGGTACTCCGACGCCTGAGTCCACGACAATTGTATCAGGGTCCGCAAAAGTCGTGGCTGATTGGGCTGGCTGGTACTCGTGGTCAACAGCATCTTGAGACGGCTGACGGCTTCCATGAGACGCAGGTATACTTGGCGCGTTTGTATAGTCTACCTGATGCTGAGTTACACTAGAGTCGACAGCAGCGGTATCGTTCTCGGGGCTTGTTGGTTGTTGAGTGACCAGAGCTTCTGATTGACGTCGTATCTTGCGAGGTTCGGCAGTCGTAGCTTTCTCAAGAGACGCCGACTCATGCAGAGGCAAAGAGCTAGAAGTAACCTGCTTTCGACGGCGAGTAGTACGAGATACGGAGGTGGATGGCGTATTCGTGGATGAGGGCAGGTCCTGGGGAGTCATAGGACTGGATTGAATGCCAAGCTGCGATCGACGCCGAGTCGACCGAGAGGAAGCAGCGAGGGAATTGAAAGCAGGTGGCTGGCTGGCTGTGAGAGGGGTCGCTACTGACACATCCTTCTTTGCTTTTGGAGGGCGACCCCTTTTCTTGGGAGGTGGTGGTTCGGGCTGATCATTCTGCTTTGTTGTGTCAATCGGGTACTCTTCTGTCTGTTTGGAGTCAAAGCTCACCTCAAGTTCTGTATCAGACTCAATGGATGTAACCAGAGCATTCGACGCGGCTGCAGCTCTATTGACATTCTGTGTCGCTGCTCGGATTCGTACATCTCCTTGGCCCACAAGCAACACATCCGTCATGGTCAAATTTTGCAAGGGCGTCTTGGTCTCGTCGATGAAGTGGACGTCGGTTCTGGCCGTGAGAGCCTTCCACGTAGCATTTTTTGCATCTTGATCTGGACTGGAAGACTTGTCGAGGAGGTCAGAGAGTTCATTAATAGAGATGCCTGGTCGTGATTGTTAGCTTTGGCCTTGGTAAACCATACACCACGCCGATGGCATTGAGCGCTGAACCGATTACATAACAGTAGGGAAAACTCAGAGACCGAGCTCTGGCAGATGGCTTTGGCACTCCCAGGAAATACATAGCAGCTCACCCGAGCAAAGCCAGTTTGAAAGTGATCACGTGAGATGACTGCAACCCCGCCGAAGAGAGGAGAGTGGGCACGGAGAACGACCACTGAACCAGCACAGCACAGCACATCGAACCACGCTCTGCACACCCAGCTCTGGCAGGCCTCCATCGAAATCAAACATTCTCCAATTGCGTTGTCGCGCCAGATCTCCACTTCCATGCAGCAAAAGCCACCCAAGCTCTAAGGTATCGACCAAAAGTCATCGACTCACCTTCATTTGCAGCCTTGCGCAGCTCGCCCAGCACCCACCCAATCACCGGGTCAGCATTGTCAGACATGTCGATAATTGTTGCTTGATCATTCTCGATAGTTTGAGAGATGATGCGCAGGTGTGTAAGGCCCGATATCGAGGGTCCTGTGTTGTCGCGGTTGTCCGAATTGGTCGTCGAGCTCGATATTTTTTGATGATGGCGGGGTCATGAAGATGCCGACGGCCTCACCAAAAATTGGGCTGTGGCGTCTTCGCTTATTGGGCCAATCACGTGCTGTCACTCTGTCTAGCGCTAGCGGCCGCTGAACGACGCAACGCCATCTCGCATCTCTCTAGCTCTCATCCTCGAGCTCACAGCCAGTGAAGTCAGATTGACGCTGGATAGGCATCTCAATTCAATCAGATCCTACCATTTTGAACGGTACCAATTCATTTATTACCATTTACTCCATTCTATGGCACCTCGGGATGCACTGCTTACTCAAACCATCTTTCTGCATATCACTGATTCACCCAAACTTCTCGAGTTACAGCCACTTTCACCTCATATCTTTAGCATCGCCTTCTCAAATCAAGCTGACAAGCTCCCTTGAATCGCCATTACTTGGTACAAATGCTTTACTGTGGTGCTTACACCAGTGTCTACATTTGCCGTCCTTCGTTGACACTTAGCTCCATGGACCCTCGGAGCTGCAAAATCTGATGGTCGCTCCTGAGTGTCAATCACTCAAGCCATGATCTTGGGCAGCAATCTTCACGGAGTTCACTGAATGGAGAACAGATCTTCTCTAGGCATATATATTGGGTGAAACATCATCTTCATGAACCTTTGTGTCATTTTCATCCTCTCTTACGTTCCACTCAATTCCAATCACGTTCATGGCTATCTTCCGTTTCAAATCAAACATCTAGCTTAGGTATCTTCCTCTTCTATGCAGTCTCAACGTGCTGCGAGCTCACACCCCCGCTCCCCTTCAGCTCTTCTCTCTTGTGTACTACATTCTCCGCAATATCATGTCTCACCTTCTCCTCCTCAGTTGGGTACGCATGTCTCCACATACTCCACAGCGGCCGCTCGAATAGATCATCCATCGACTCGATCGACCGACCTTTCAGTTCCGGAAGACAGAAATAGATGAACACCACCCCAATGTATGTCCATACCGCGAAGAAGAGGTATGTTCCATAAGACATCTTTAGAAGCATTGACGGCGTGGCTTTCGTGATGCCGTAGTCGATCATCCTGGGTGGAGTTAGCTTTTGGCGCACTTTTGAAAGAACTTTCCCAGGACGAGGCCAAAACATACCAATTCTCAAACAGGCACAGCGCCATACACACAGCACGAATACGCGACGGGAAGATCTCAGCCGCCACGACATAACACGCAATCGAATGACCCATTGCCCAGCCAACAGCGTACATATAAATCGCAATGATAGCGAAGATGCCACCACCATGGACTCCCTTGCCGTTCGGGTTATTGACTGGATCCGCAATGCCTACAAAAAGACCCAGGACCAACATTGCCGTTGCTTGGATCGTGGCTCCCACCAACAGCGGAACTCGGCGACCGACCCGATCGATGATGAATAGAACGTAGATCAGGGTAGCAGCCAATTTGACGATTCCGTAAATGCCGGTTGTGAGAAGCGTGGACGAATTGCCAACAACCCCAATGCTCTTGAAGATCTCAGGAGCAAAGTAGTTGATCGCATCTGTACCCGTTCCCTTGTGAAAGAAGAACAGCGCCAGGGCCAGGCCAAGACGTCGTCGATTACTCGCACTTCCGAAAATCTCTTTCGCAATCGTCACATACGAGTGGCCTATCAAGTCACATCAGCACCCACTCGCCACCTCAACTCGTCAGCACGCAAAACTCACCAGCTCTCAACTCCTGCTCCTCCTCAACCTGCGCCACAATCTCCCCATACTCCGTCATAACATAAACATCCTCCTCGGGCAAACCCCTTATCCTCACTAAATTTCCCAACCCTCTCTCCCTCCTCCCATGCGCAATCATCCACCTCGCACTCTCCGGCGCAAACGCAATCAACACCACGAAGATCGCGCCCGGGATCAGTTGCACACCAAGCGACATCTGCCACTGCCCATTATCGTGACTCCCTGGGACATACTTCCATCTCTCAACTGCATAATTAATCCAGAACGCCAAGGCTAGCGCTACAATGATCGCAATGTTGTACAGCGAGACACAAGATCCTCGAATCGATTTCGGAGCCCATTCAGCTAGGTATTGTGGTGTGAGTGACGAGGTGGCGCCGACTGCTAAGCCAGCGATGAACCGACCGGCCATGAAGACAGGGTAGTTGGCAAACATCTGCATCACGGCTCCACCGAGGAAAGTGATGCCGTACACAAGCAGTGCCTTTTGGCGACCGGCGATATCGGAGACGGGGGCGGAGAGGAGGGATCCTGCTGCTCCTCCAGCGGCCACTATAATTTCTGTGAGTATATTGTGCTGGAGCTGGAGTTGGAGCAAGACGTACGCATGGCAGCTATATCACCTTTCTTAGTCGCCAGCTCTGCAGGTTCCATTTTATCGAACTCGAAAGCATGGGAGAATGACGGAAGTGTCAAGACACCGCTGCTGATGATTAGTCTTGCACTGGCAACAAGCAGAATGAAAGGCACGAACCCGATGTTTCCTGTATCGAAGCCTACGATCATAGACACGTTAGCATTGTGTACTGGGCGATCGATATAGATCATTGGAATAGATGACTGAACTTGCCATAAAAGCAACCAGCCATACACGCCCCAACCACCAGCAACAAAAGCCTACGATTAAAGATCTCCTTCGGATCAGTCTTGTAATCCGGCGTCGCCCATGGCGAAGCTGCACCACCCATTTTGACAATTGGCTATGTGGTCTTTGAAAGGGCCGAGAACCCAATACACATAAAATCTGCTACTTTCAATCAACCAACAACAAAGTCAATCAAAACAACACGAGCCAATCCAGAGAATCTCGAAGCTTGTGAGTAGTATCTTCGAGTCTGAACATATGCTGTTATATGTATCATCATCACCCGGTAACTTCTCCTTCTTTTCACAGTTTGACATATCTGGGGTATGGGGCATAGCGCGGCGGGGTAGCGAATCAATTCCCCATACGGGGCAACCTGGAGAGTGGGACGAAAGCCTGGCTGTGTCAATACCGGAGGGAAGTGCGGACATGACTCGCTTCGTCGGACTTGCGGGGTGGAGTGCGTGATGCGATGCGGAGAATTGTCTTAATTTGAATTGAAATGGAGAGATGGTCAGGTGGTTCCTGGAGGAGGAAATCTGTATGGTGGGGGTGACTGCTCGCGGGGTAATGGTGAGGCTGGTGCATGTTTCTTTGTTGTTAATTGGCATAGGCAAAGTGCTCGAGTGCAGCACTACAGCTTCACGCACAGCAATACTCAATCAAAAGTGTGATGAAAAACATTGCTCAAATGATATATGAAATTAGCTCGCATTATATTTGTGGATATCATTTATTCTAGCAGTCGACACATTCTTTCGAATAAGCTGGAAGCTTCGCTTGCATGATATGATAAACAAAGATCTTGCTGCTAACAACATTACTATTCTATGTATATCATTGTATCCTCATATACACCAACATCAAGCAATATCCAAGCCCTCATCATCATGAAAGACCGCAGTCCCCCAGTCTGGCCTATTGAACCTCCTGCCTTTCGTCTTGGAAAGTTCGTCTATCAGTCGCATCTCTTCCTCACTCAACACCATACAACCCCCCAAATTCCCCCTAATCCTCCCCTCATTTGTACTCTTCGGCACAACACTCCACCCCCTCAGCACTCCCCAACTCAACAACACATTCGCGATACTCACCCCCCTATCCCTCGCAATCCCCACCACAACCTCCTCTTCATGCAAGCTCCCCCCACCACTCCCCCCCAACGGCCCAAACGCAGTCTGATGTATCCCTCTCTCCCGACAATACCGATTCAACTTCTCCTGCGGCAGGAAAGGATGTATTTCCGTCTGATTCACAGCTGGCACGACTTTCGCCGTCTTCAACAACAATTCAAGGTTCACAGTCGAGAAGTTAGCTACGCCGATTGCACGAACTTTGCCCGTAGACAAGAGCGCCTCCATCTCTCGCCAGGTATCCCGAAAATCCCAACCAGAAAGGTGCTTATGTCTGTCTTCTTGGCCATAGGGAGCGCCGGTGGAGGGATCGAGTGTGATTGGCCAGTGCATCAGGTAGAGGTCGACGTAGGAGAGTTGGAGGTCGGAGAGGGATTTGTCGAGGGCGGAGGCGACGCGCGTGTGGTCTGAGGACCAGAGTTTGGTGGTTACGAAGTAGTCTGAGCGGGGGACGGTGGTGGATTTGAAGACTTCGCCGATTTCTTTTTCGTTGTAGTCTACAGGATTCAGTTCCGTGTGCTAAGTGGGTGAAAATGTTGGCTTACACAGTGGTGCGCAATCCTATTTGTGTCAGTCGAACAGTCCCCTCTTCATAATTTGAATAGACTTACGAAATGTCTGTAACCAGCATCAAATGCCAGAGCAACTGCCTTTCCTGCTTCTGTAATTAAAATGTGAGTAAGCTGAATATTCTGCTGTGAATATCTGAAATTGTCGGAGAGGGTAGGTACCTCCTTTGGCAGCCTTCCATGTTCCAAAGCCAATTGAGGGAATCTTTGCGCCTGTGTTCAAGGTGAATTGCGTCGGGAGCTTTTCAGCATGAGAGACCATTGTAAGCAATAAATCTTTCTACGAATCGATTGCTTTGGTATCAATTATTGAAAGGAAGTTTTAGTGATATCGAAGAAAACAAAGTCTTGTGCTTCTCAAACTTTTCAATATCGAATTAACGAAGATCCCCATGTACACGTTTTGCGGTTAGTAGGTCCAAACTCATGCCGATTCAGGTACAGATGCCATTGTTATCATGCTGCAGTAGTCTGGCCGTGATCGACAGTTCTCCGGATGCTGTCGGGGTTCATATGTTTGGTCGCATGACAGCCCGGCTAGCAAGCCGTGAAAACGAACATACGCTTCTTACTCCCCGCTTCCCCATTCTTGGTGCTCTACAGGGTCCATCCAAGCGGATAGAGGTGGATTTTCAAAGACACACGTATCAACGTACCACGCATCTGTGAAATAAACTCTTGAAATATTAAGAGGTCAGAGGAGTGCTTTGTATTCTGAAAATCAAAATTCTTCTGCGCAACTGTGTTTTTGTCGCTTGAGGAAATCCAATCATATCCACCACAAACGCCATGCCTTCAACAATCCTCCCACCAGCACCATCAAGTCCGCCTCATCTCGGCACAACTGTCAAGTCCACGACAGAAGGGCGTTGGGAGTGCTATCTACCAAGTGCAACTGGTCAATCACATGCCTCGAATCTTCTCCGTCTCAAAAATGGCGACTTGCTCTGCGCCTGGTTCGGTGGCACCCAAGGAATCCCAGACATCAGCACCTACATGTCTCGCTTACCAGCTGGATCAGACACATGGATACCAGCCGAGAAGCTGAGCAACGATAACACACGCAGTGAGCAGAACCCGGTCCTATTTCAAACGCCTGACGGTCCTCTCTGGCTGCTTTACACATCACAGCAAGGCGGCAACCAAGAGACCGCCATCGTCAAGAGACGCATCTCAAACGATAATGGTCATACCTGGGGACCTGTCGACACTCTGTTCCCGGAGCCAGGAACGTTCATCCGATCACCCATGGTTGTTCTTCGAGATGGAGGCTGGGTTATTCCAACGTTCAAATGCCGTGCTGAGCCTGGCGAGCGATGGGTCGGCAACGACGATATCTCATGTGTGCGAGTCTCATACGATCAAGGCGTTTCCTGGATAGAGAACGAAGTCCCGAATAGCTACGGATGCGTCCATATGGCGATCGGACCTTTGAAGTCCGGATCATACTTTGCAGTCTTCCGCAGTCGCTGGGCGGATTTCATCTACACAGCTACTTCACCAGATGGAATTCATTGGAGTGAACCGAAAACTACAGATCTTCCCAATCCCAATGCTGGTATATGTATCGACGTCATGCCGTCCGGACGTCTGATCATGATCTACAACCACTCTTCGGCAGCTGAGAGTTCAGAGCGTCGCGAAGGGCTGTACGATGATATTGGTGACGATGACGATAAGCGAAACAATCAGCCGGCGAAGCATAATGGAAAAACAGCTTTCTGGGGGGCCCCAAGAGCGCCGTTGAATTTCGCAGCTTCGGACGATGAGGGGAAGACTTGGAAAACGAGAGTGATTGAGGATGGTGATGGGTATTGCATGACGAACAACAGCTTGAAGAAGCTGAATAGGGAGCTTTCTTACCCGTCAATTTTCGTGCAGGACGATGGTGTGGTACATGTAGCGTTTACCTTTTGGAGGCAGAAGATCAAGTATGTTAGATTGACAGAGAGCTACGCAGATTAGGTTTATATATAATATACTTCACAATGAACATTTCCATTTACTTCCTGCGACTTCCAGTACAAGATGTACCGAATTAAGAAGTATTTTTGACTGAATCAGTCACAGCAGTGCCGTGTGTTCCCAAAGTCGTTATGCTGCCAAGTCTATGGAAGAAGCGCATCATGACATTAATCCTCTAGTTTCTGAGACAGTAGTTTTCTGGAGGCTAAACATTAATTGAGATCCTCTTCAATTGAAACTCGATCTACGGACACATGGTAGAGATGTTCTTGTATCAACTTATATGCGAAATTCAGTAGTGAGGCGAGCTGGGTATCAGGACCGTTCATTCTGTACATTGATCTATGCTACTTGGTACCATTTACAGCTTTCAACCCTGGCCCTTTGACATCCGGTAATGACAATTCAACTTCATCCAAATCCTTCATCACAGATACCACCCAGTCTTGCATTGCCTTTGGAGACGGAAGAAATGGGTTCCTAGGCCAAAATGCTTCCGGCCTCGTTATGCCCGCTTTCGGACCCGCAAAATGTGATGCGCCAAATTTGGTCGGCGCAATACCCTCTTTGCATGCCTTCTCTGCTTGAGCTACGAGCCCCTGTAGCTTGACTGCCTCACTCGTCTTACCTTCTGTCCACAGTGCATACAGTTTCGACACGCTCTTGGGAAAGACATTCCCGATACCAGTCACACAACCAGAACCTCCACCAATCATACACGGTATCAACCAATCCGAGGAGCCTCCATATACACCGAACTGGTCGTGTGAGAATTCTTGTGTTAGACGAGTGACTTTTCCAGCATTTCCACAAGTCAATTTGACGCCTACAATGTTTGGATGCTGAGCGAGCTCTGAAAGGACGTCAGAATTGAGGTCCACCCCGTTGCAGACGGCTGGAAACTGTATATTGGTTAGCAAGAATTTGAATTCTCAGGCCCGGAATGACTGACGCAATATATCACAACCGGTATTGGGCTTGCATCTGCCACATCTCGATAAAATCCTAGAATCACATCTTTGTTTACAGCCTTGGCCCAGAAGCAAGGCGGAAGCAGAAGACCAAAATCTGCGCCTGCTGATGCAGCGTCTTTGGCGAGTTGAATTGATTCTCGTGTAGAATGCCCGCTGATTCCAGCCACCAAAGGATAATTTGGGAACCCGAGATCAAGTGCAGCTTTTCGGGCTTCTCGTATCAAGTCTTGTTTTTCGGATGGTGCGAGTAGCACTGCTTCAGCGGTTGTTCCAGCAAGGACGAGGCCCGTAACCCCACCACAAATGAGGTAGGAGAAGTAATCGTATGAGCCTTTCAAATCGATATCTTGGGCCGGTGTTGTGTCGTAGATAGAAAGTACTGGACAGTAGACTCCAGGTGGGAGCGGCTTCGCTTTGCTTGCGATTGTAGAAGTCATGATGGGCCCGAAGATGTGCGTAAGGTCAAAAGATGAGCTGGATCGAGATACAATGGATGAGGCTGGGCGAAAGAGTTTCAGCCTTGTTCTCTTCAGGGAATTTACTCTAGATCTTGGCTTTGTGATGTTAGCTCTCGATAATGCTGGCCCAGCAGTAGCACTAGGTGTATACCATAGGGTGACCTACTAAGATTTATCTTGGTGGGGACGAAAGGCCGGAAGACATCATCCTGACCCGGACTTGTCGCCGGAACCTTGAGTGCATGTACTTCGCGTAAACCGGGAAATTGCTTGCGAGCCTTTGCTCGCTGCTGGTGATCACTTGCCCTGCTCATCTTACAGTGGGTCGCTCAAATCAAAAGTGGGGGAATTTGACAAGGTAAACATAGAGAAGCGAGTCAAGAAACAAGGGTAGGCATACGGAAAACCAAGCCATGACTCGCCATCTCCAGAGTATATCCGGAGAACATTGCGGAAATGAAAGGGAGATCGTAAGTATGCTTACACGCTTTTGTTGGGTTTCGTTCTAATGCCCCTGTTACCCCTCAATCCTGCCCCTCAATCCCACCTTTGCTCCATACCCCATCTCCACATCGTTCATCATGCTAATAGAGAATGTCGGTCGTAAAGCTCGGACAACGACTGTGACTAGTGTCTACGGACAAAACCTTTTGGAGACTTTCTTCGCCTCGACTCTCATTCCGATTGACCGTCGCACACGTCGCCGATATTGCAAACCTTCAATCATCCATCACCGCTGAGATATCCGCGTTTGGCTGCAGATCTGACACGAAATCGGACTTGAGTAAAGCCGCAGGAAGACCAGAATTTCAAACTCGGCGGTAGTCGGTGAATATGAAGAGAAACTGGAGCCATGCGAATCCATCCTTCGATGTCTTGGACTCGATGAACTGGCCGCCGGAATCAAGATGCCGAACGGACGGCTCAGCACCATATACAACAAACGGCTCCAATCCCGTAATTACACACTCATCAACGCCGACAATGCCTCTCGAGACGTCTAGGAGCTCGACATCGCCACGAGCGTCTGGTGGCCGGCGGCGAAGTGGTCCTGTTTCTGCCATGCAGGCTCCAGGTCCACTCCACACACGCAAATCACCCGAGAGGCAATCACTGCCTGCCATCTCTAGGAAGATTAAGGCATGTACTGCCTGTAGGTACGTGATAGTGGTCGCTGCTTTTGAGAGTCAGTAAGAAATTAACTGGTGGGTCTGCATTAGGAAACTGAAGATGAAATGTGACATGGAAGGCGATCAACCTCCATGCACACGATGTGAGCGACGTGGTCTAACTTGTGTCTTGAACAAAAGCCTACAGTCTCTTTTAGACTCATCCTCTCAGACGCAGGCGATGCAGAATGATATACTGAATCTGTTCACAACTCTTACCGAAGTCTGCCACCACAACAACCTGAAACCTCCCAAACCTTTGCAAATCCGACAAACGAACAGTAAGCCGAAGACTCGTATTGGAGATTTGCAGGACGGTAGCTATGACGAAGAGAATGAATCATGTGTGGCGTCCCGTCCCATGTCACCTTCTGATATGGAAGCACCTATAAATGGTTTCTTGGAAGTATCGGAGAGTACAGAGCCTGCTCCTGCTCACGTGTTGGGAGGTTCGCCGTACTCAACACACTCGAGGAAAGGACCATCCGAGCCGGATTTGATCAGCTCTGGAATAATCTCAGCTGAAACAGGGGATCTGCTTGTCCGGCGATATCTCGACAGGTTGGACCATTACCTATACGGGATTGGAAGCGTGTATACCGATTTGAAGACTCTTCGAACCTCTCCAATTTTGCTGGCCGCTGTTTGCACAATATCTGCGCTTCATGACGAAGACAAACAGAAGGTGTACGAAGCATGCAACGAAGAGTTTCAGCGTCTTGTGTCGAAATCTCTATTTTACACAAGGGGACTGGAGTACTTACGCGCTCTTTGTATTGGCTCATACTGGCTGTCGGATGCCAGCAGAATACTCAACAGTGATGCATTAAGGCGTGCTGCTGATGTCAGACTTCCGAGATACTTCTACCAGGTTACAGCAGCCACGGCCCTCAACGAGCAGACTGTGGGTGACCTGCCCATGCCAGCAAAGGTTGATCGGGTAAGGCTGTGGTATCTTCTTTACATTTGCGACCAGCACCTGTCCATATTATACAATCGCGACCCGATCGTACATGGCAATCAAGATTTGGTGCTGGGATGGGAAACATTCCTTGAATCCAGCAATACAGGTGACTCTGATGTCAGGATTTGCTCACAGGTAGCATTACTTCAAATCATGTCTCAAGTCCGGACAACCTGTGGGTCGTCAGAGACTGGAGAGCCTGTGCCCAAGGCACTTACGACGTCCCTGAACGATTACAAGAGGCAAATAGACCGGTGGTATTTTCGATTCAGTCCAATTTTTAGTATGTAACCTCTCTTCTCATTTTGTTGTCTTTCTGAATTTTCTTGAAACACCAAGTTGCTGAAAGTCAGTTTGCTGACGAGATTGATCAACAGAATCAAACCTCCAGATCGGAGACTTTCCGCACAAAGGGCTTACTCTTCATTACCATTTCGCAAAGGTGTATCTAGGACACCACGTATTTCGTGGTCTAGTCATGACCAATGGTCAGATCCCATCCTTCTTCCTCGCCACAGCGCTCATGGCGCATAGCGCTTCTCGCTCAATCTTCGAACTTCTGCTTGAAGACTCCATTCTCAAAGAGTCCCTGGTCGGCGTTCCTTTTTACTTTCATGTGATGATTAGCTTCGCTGGTCAGTTCATGCTCTCTTGTGCTCCACAAAGCGAACAGCTCTGCGTGGAGGCCAAAGATGACATAGAGCTCATGCATAGGTCAATCTCGATGTTCAAGTCAATCGTTTGCGTCGCAGCTCACCCGCTCCAAAGGATGACTGCAGCGCTCGAAAGAAGGTTCCATGAATGTAGGGCTATGTTGGGGATGGAACAAGGGCATGAGAGTTTGAACGGGGCTGCCGAAGCTGATTCTCACCCCGGAATGTTCCAGTCCTCTAAAGGTCCTGTCATAGATCGACAATGGGGCAATTCTCAAGTCGATGGCAACATTAACATAGAGGGCAATGGAGTCAGAACAGGCAGCCAGACAGCTAATCAGATGGGGACTTCTCATGCCTTTCCATCGGTGATTGGGCGTCCAGTTGATGCTCCAAACTCCAACTCTGACTACATGGCTGGCACGGAGTCTAATTTACCCAACCGTCTTGACACCAACTCAGAACCCTTCGGAATGATTCCTCCCTCGCAACCGTACGTCATGTCATCTGATACGATATATCAAGACTTCTCAGGTTTCGATTTCCCTGGATTCCAAATGAATTACAACACAGGACCCACATGACATGCGGAGAAATAGCTCTAAGGTTAGTGTACAACTACATAAGTTTTATTTTTGGTGTTCTTTACCGTCTTGAGAGAAACAACGCGATGAGCGGAAGTATCATACTGTAACTTGCTATGTTTGGACAGTCAAGAGACATCTAGAAGGCAGTCATCGCCTGACAAGAGAGCATGTCAGAGCTCCGATCTCATGTAGCTGTACGAAGGATGTTGGGGTTTCTGAAGAAGTCGCTCCGCTCAAGGTTCGCTTTCCTAGGAAAAGCATCTGTTATTAGTAGCCAACGATCCATCCGCACCTTGGTGTTGCAAGCATCCTCGTCGCAATGATCAAGTGGTTGACTCCTACATCGCCGCTGACCTGGCGTATGAATCACATAGTAGTTGATAATCATGTAAGCACAGAGGAGTCGGTAGGTTTTATGAAAGCAGACCGGATGCTTGGGCCACACCAGACATCACGCCGGTCATATAGATCATGTAGGAAGAGCCGAGGGAAGACCGAAAGCTCACTGAGGCACAGGCCAAAGATCAAATTGCCGATTTGTGCGCGCTATTACATTGTCTTATGGTACGTACAGACGTTCTTTGTTTCTAAGTTAAGTTGACCAAGCACGATTTTTGGAAAGCCAACGAGCCTACAGGCTTCAACCAGGCGAAATAAGCGAGCTATTTACGGCAGTGCCAGTGGTCATTGATCTGAAACTTTTCCTGCCCACCGCTTTGTCAAATAAAGACTGCGAAGGTCGAAGCAATAACTGTCTTCCGAATGGTCGTGTAGGAATATCAAGAAATTTGTTCACCAGCAAACCAGAATTTCTTTCATTACATCGCAACAACTTGAAGCGGCTCATAGAGCTCTTCTAGCTCTCGTAGATCTGTGTCTGAAAGTACGACCTCAAATGCCTCTCCAACCTGCTCGATCCTCTTCAAGCTCGACAGTCCAACAATTGGTGCACAGCCTTTACTCAAACACCAGGCAGTCGCCACACTTGCCATACTCACGCCTTTCCTCCGGGCGATCTCCTCTACTCTACGTACGATTTTCGTGTCTTTGCTTCCCTTGAACCACAGCTTGGTTTTGGCATCTGATTCGCTCCTCTCAGAAACTTGGGAGACTGGCCTTCCGAGCATTCCGCGTGCCAAAGGACTCCATGGTATCAACCCAACTCCTTCGGCGTTGCAAAATGAATTCATTTCTCTCTCTTCCTCGCGGTACAGGAGATTGTACAAGCCCTGCATACTGACGAATTCAGTCCACCCGTGCAGTCTGGCCGTGTATTGAAGCCTTGCGAATTCCCACGTTCGCATAGATGATGCACCTATGTATCGTACTTTCCCCGAACATACCAGATCATGCAAGGCACGCATGATCTCTGCGGGCTGAGTTTCCTTGTCTAGACGATGAAGTTGTAGTACATCAATGTAATCGGTGCCCAGACGCCGCAGACTTCCATCCACAGCATCGAAAATGTGCTTTCGACTCAACCCCATCTGATTCACCAGGTCCCCGTCGTTAATGGCAGGAGAAGGACGCTGGTCGCTGCCCTCGAGGACTGGGTAGAAAACCTTCGTCATAATCACGACTCGGCTCCGTGGGATTGAGTATTCTCGCAAAGCTTGACCGATCATAGTCTCTGAAGCGCCATTGCTGTAAGTGTTTGCTGTATCCCACGTGTTGATCCCGTGGTCATATGCTGCTTTGAGGAGAGGGAGTGCTTCTGATGCGGGAAGAACCCACGGGGAACCTTCCCAGGAGGGCGAACCGAAAGCCATACATCCGAGAATTATACGGGATACTTTGAGGCCGGACTTCCCCAGTCTGCGAAAATCTTAGCGTGGCACGGTTGTGTGATGGCTGAGATGAGGGCAAGAGTCCGAACCTTTGATATTGCATTTTGTAAACCTTCTTGGGGACATCATTTTCGTCTTTGTCACCTTCATGCTCTTGAATGGGGATATCAAGTATTGCCATTTTCTACAAACATCAAATAGCTTGCACTCAAGAAAAGTACTCTTGTTGCGATGGTATATGGCCTGTAGGGAATATGCTCCACATGAGTCCAGATCCTCTGGAAAACAATAGACTCACGAAGAAGTAATTTCAGGCAACATACGGTATCTAGCCCGTTCTCGCGCGCAGTGGAGAAGAACACTCGGGAATAAGTCCGGAGGATGGCTGCGGGGTATTTGGTGGGTCTGGATTAGCGATTGACCCCTGACTCGGTTCGGATTATTTACTGTGTCGGAACGGAGTGGTGCCGGACAATAGTAATGTGTTCTCCATAACAAGTCTACGTTGACATGTCAGTTACGAAGGAGTGTTGCTTGTATATAGGCCGAGAAGCCAATTGTTCTATTGTTCTAATTATTTACTCCGAAGCACCTTGTAGCAGCAAAGAGATTCCTTGCTGCTTCCGACAATGAACGTTTTGGTCACTGGAGCTGGAGGCTTCATCGGACAGGCTCTTGCTGCTGCGCTTCTCCTGGATCCTTCAATCTCAAATCTCACTCTTACTGATATCGTCGAGCCACGGGTCCCCGACAAGCATGGCAACACAACAGCTAAAATACACTCCGTGAAGGCCGATCTTACAGACAAGACTACGTGTGAAAAGCTATTCACATCACAGCTCACTACTGTCTATCTTCTCCAGTGAGTACTCCGTCAGTATTTGCATATGCAAGAAACAATGAGGCTGTTCCACTGGACTGTCTTGAAAACACAAAAGCTAACGTGTCACGCAAAGTGGATTGATGAGCGGGGCTGCAGAAGCCAATTTAGATCTTGGTCTCCGCGTCAACATTGACTCTACTCGGTTCATTCTCGATGTACTTCGGAAAATTAAGCCAGGTATCACGGTCGTGTTTCCATCAAGTCTAGCAGTTTTCGGGCCATCGGAAGGCAGGCTAGTGACAGAAACAACAATGCCGTTACCCGGTTCATCCTATGGAGCCGAGAAATTGATCTGCGAAATTCTCTTGAACGATTTCTCGCGCCGTGGCCTCATCGATGGCCGGATCTTACGACTGCCTACGATTATTGTGCGCCCGGGAGCGCCGTCTGGTGCCGCGTCATCATTCTGTTCGGGCATCATCAGAGAGCCTCTGAAGGGAGAGAAATCGATTTTACCAGTGTCAAGAGATCTAAAGCTATGGGTGTGCTCAACCAGAACCATCATTAAGAATTTGGTTTATGCCAAGGATATCCCGATGGCGAGATTCGGAGCTGGCTCTCGGATTGTGAATTTACCTGGGTCGACAGTGACGGTTGATCAAATGCTCCAAATTTTAGGAAATGTGGGTGGACGAGACGCGCTTGCTTTGATTGAAGAGCGAAAAGATCCTGCTGTGGAAAGTATTGTGGCAAAGTGGCCGGCTCAATTTGACACCAGCTTAGCGAAGAAGTTGGGGTTCTTTGAAGATGGTCCTCTAGCGCAGACGGTTGATGAGTACTTGAAGGACTATGCCAGTTCCAGAGCATGATTGAATTAGTTTCGGGGTATGACCGAGACCAAAACACTTTCATCTTAGCATTTCTTTAGTAATTCGACGACGACGAGGTCACGGCGTCGACGCATACTCTTGAGATCTCATCGTCAGCAGAAAATGCTGGTCTCTGACGAAAATGGTCGCTTTATCAGACGGATGATATCGCAAAAATAATTCCGAGTGCGAGTAGGTCAACAAAATACAAAATTCTGAATCACGAACCGCCCCTCTTGAAGATGTTGGACAGATTCACCATCCATCAGTCCATGGATATATGCTTCTCCAAGGACTTGATGATAGCCTCCTTGCGGCCGAACAGCAATTGGTGTACTGCAACCAAACAAAATCGCAATCTTGTCACCCACTTTCAGTTGACTGACAGCCGTACCAAACATGTTGTCAGGGCCCCACCCCATATATCCATTCGCTGTGGTAATAAATCGCCGTCCTTGACCCGTCCGGTTGCTGCAGCAGTATGACTCCGTATAGTCATACTCACTTGCTGTTTCCGGAATTGTGTCGGTAAAGTAAGTGTCCAACTCCCTGCCAAACAGCATGAAGTTCCGGTTCGCAGCACGCCATCCGCTCCATCGGAAGTAATAGCCGATCTGGTTCGCCAACCACTTCCACCCAAAATCATCGAATTGTCTTTGTGCTGCTTCCAAGTCTGCTGGAATATTCAGAACAGCAGCGTTCCTGTCGCTTGCCCTGTTACCCCCAGCCACTCGATCAGCGACAATTGTCCTCCACAAAGCTTCAATCACACCGTCAGAAGTTTGATAGGCATTTTCGGTGGATCTAGGTTGCTGAATCGAATTTTCCGCCCAAGAAAAATACCCGTGCTCTCTTGCCGCAAGCCCGTCGACCTCATCGACAATGAAGCCTCGGCAAACCAGGTGCATGCCATCACCGGAAAATTCGATCTCCATTGGAAGATCGTCGCTTGCACGATATGGAGTTGCTAAGCTATTACCTGGTGGTTCGCCTTTAGGTCCCCAGAAAGGTCCCGAAAGACTAGCCATGATTCTCCCGTGTCGTATTCTGCCGTTCCATGTCCAGTCGGGTGCCCATGACGGAGAACGCATCTGTCCCCAAGGATTTGCTTCTCGAAGAACTTCCAGATCTCCTTGAACGGTAATGAACGTCTTCGCAATGGCAGCATACACCTGTGCTGGGGAGAGCGAGTAGTCAGGGACAATGGTTAGTGCCACTGAAGGGTCCATCATACCGACGAGTCCGTACACCTTGTCTCGCGGATCATGAGCTTCGCCGGACTTAGCCAGATCTAGAAGCTGTCCGAAGCTTGGTCGGTCTTCTCCTCCTCTAGATTCGATCCGGCTAAGGCCCCACAGATCTCGAAAGACGAGGTGCAAGCTAGTGGTACTCCACGCAGGGTAGTCCCGCCGTTCTGGATACATAGTCCTCACTTCCTGAGCGGTGATCCCATCTTTGGTTGTCCAAAGATACTCGAAAAGGAAGCCAATGCCCTGGCAGAAGGATTCCCACTTCACGGACCGATTACCACAGTACAATACCGCCGATGATGAGCCTAAAACGATCTCCTGGATAATCCACAGTCGTGACCAGTATGGACGCTTCATTATCTCATGTAGAGCTGACCAATTTCCAAATCCCAAGTATTTTGGGTCCTCCCTCAATCTATGTTCCAATTCTTCGCCGAATCCTTTTGACCAGGCCGTACTCAGCGATTCGATGAGGTCAAAAGCCTTTCCACTCTGCTCGTCCGTTTCCCCAAGCCATCCGATCACCGACCTTGCATTACCATAAATGATTCTCATCCTCTTGATTTGCTGCGATCGCTCCTCTGAGTCTTTCTGGTTAATGCAAATTGCGTCGACCCACAGCATGTACCGTCCATTGAATTCCGCCCTCGAACTCAATGCACGCAGTGCGTGTTCCAAATTCCGTTGCACCTTCAACTTGTTACCGTTCAAGATAATTGTCTCCGTGTCATCAGTTCTTCCCCAGACGTATGAAAGGGCCGCATAATCACCCCATTCATACCGGTGGCTTGGATGGTTAGGGTTATGCTTATCCTGGACGATCTCGTTCCGGGGATCTGGTGCGCTCACACTCTCCCATAAAAGGGCCAATTGTCTTCCTGTGCAGTCAGCAGTTGACAGAACGGAGTTGTAAAGCTCTGTTGTTGCCTTCAGGGACACGATTTCAATTGCGCACTCGACAGGAAACCTTCTCGAGGCATAGGGGAGTATGCGGATGAGGCGAATCTCATCTTGTTCTTCACTAAGTGGTGAATAATGAAGAGCGTTGTCCATTTCTCCAGATTATATGAGATAGGTTAATCCATGGTGTTGTGGAGCTATCACTCTTCTCAGGTTTCGTCTTTCCGCTGGCGCTTATTTGCCAACGATGATTGGTCAGAAAATATTGGTTATGGTCGGAGCTCAAAGCTTGGCTCACTCTCGATAAATCCAGCTGTGTTGACTTTCAAATACTGCTACAGTGAAAAATTCCATCGAGATTGCAGTTCTGCCTAGATTATGAACTCGAGCAAGAGGCATAAACTGCCCAGATATTTTCTGCACGTGACCGGAATTGATGAGCCTGCTTTGGTATGAACGGATACAGGGATTCGGTTCTGGGACGGTTTCGCTCGGTTGCTTGTTGGAATTCAAGATCTTTCTCAATCATTCAAGTTGCCTGACGGCAAAAGCCTTGGAATCCACGTTAAGCTCTTATGCCCTGGCATTCATCGAAGCCTATCCACTCGCTTAAATGTAAACAACAAAGAAACGGCAACGTCAGTTGAGTCCTGCAAACACGACGGGTCCATAACCTACAAGTGATAATTTAGGCTTTTCGATAGGCAATATGACACTAAAGTATAAAATGAACACTAATTTACACCTCGTACTGGCCTGGGGGCTTCCCGCCTCTCCTTCAGCCAACAATACCGAGTCTGCGGAATGCTGTTCCAACTCACATCTTCCGACCGCATGGAGAAGCTGTCAGATATCATGGCAGCGGCCTGAATTATCCGATGACAACAAAGTTATTATTCTCCATGCTATGTTAGACACGATTCAGAATTGTCACTACATCATACAACATTATTGTCCTCCGGATACAGTCTTCGATCATGCCAACTCCCTCACTGCTGCGGATGTCCGACTATTAAACCCAATGACTCGGCCCCAAATCCATCTCGATCCATACTTGTGTGCTACTCCTACTCTCTAGTTCCAGCAAAATGCTCCATTCATGCCGTAGTACTGGCAGCAGGAGAGGAAATTTACCTCATTCAAGACTTCCATCCACGATGAGCACTGATACGACCCATCAGATACCATTGTTGACGATGCTGCAGAAAGTACTTTCCGATGAGAATGCTAACTTACCTTGTGGTATTGGTCTGGATGGTAGATACCAGAGATTTACTCGTTGCAGCACTTCTCGGTCTGCTCGTTGGATTACCAATTCGAATCTTGGCACTTGCAATTTCCGACTAGGCGGGCGTTGATTTGAGCAGCCAGCACGAAAGCGGGTGCGACTATCTTGAGAATGGAATTGAACTGCATGTTGACTTGGTGGGGGCTCGGTTGGGTATGGTTGCGAAAGTGATGGGATGTTCAGATTGCTGTATATTTGATGGAAGCTGAAGGGAATTGGGTCGGCTTTATATGCATCTGTATTGTGTCGTCCTCACCATGCAGAGCGGAAGATCCCTTGAAGCCACGTCGATGATATTTTAATTTCAACTGACCTTCTCTGGATCATGGTTAAGACTGCAATCCCATGCAGTTCCGACCATCCTGCGGTATGGCTGGAATCTAAGTATCCGAGTATAGTAGATCAGAGGGTAGTACTTACAGACTGTACGTCAAGGGCCTTTCCGTTCATCTACGTCATACAGCATGTGTAAAGTCCGTGAGCCATTCCTTGACTACTGCATTTGTATTGCCCAGCAATGTATGTCTAAGCTTGCGTGTTACTTCAGCATTATCGCAGTAGCAATGCACTGGAATGCGATGACATTCTTCGGAGTATTCATTGGCTCAAGTTCAGGTCCGGTATTACCGTCTACGGCCGTACAGCCTACACGGAGATAAGGCTTGCTGAGGATGAACACATGGCTAATGAGTGAGTTTGGAAGAACATGGCCTAGATCTGGCAAGCCAGGCTTGACAATTGGTACTAAATAGGACTATCCCACTTTCAAGTATGTAAAATGGAGGTCAATCGAGCCTTGAGATTAGCATAGAAAGCACGAAAATAATAGCACAGTGCTGTCAGACTCCCATCGACATGGGAGCACGATAGGTGGACACAGGAAACTAATTAAGGGAAACATCAAAATAGCAAGGTCTATTGTCCCCCCGGGTTGTTCTTCGGCAGATACGGCTGGGTTTGACGGTGTCCTGGGTACGAGGGGATCGAGAGTCTGCCCGCCGAAGACAAGGCCTTTTCTCAACTTCGCCAATGCATCCATACTTACTACTAGTTCATGAAAGCAAGAAGGAAAATCTTAGACTGCAAATAAGCTGGCATTCTCGTCGAGGTAAAGTACATTTTCAAATGGCCAATGATCGCACCATGTCCCGGCACGAATTGCACTTGTGCGCACTTTTCAGTCAAATGTAAGTACCAATATTAGAATTGAACCTTCATAACCATTATCTGAGCCCGTTCAGTTCCAACAATACGCATCCCCCATTCGCCACTTGTACTTGCAGCAGAACCTGAACGCAGTCGAATCCAGACTTCGCGACCATGACGAGCACTAATACCACCAATCAGCATGTTGTCCTCAACTATGGTACAAGATTCCAGGTATTAGCTTTCAAGAGGAATGATATTTTCATACCTGATGATGTTGATCCCCATGATATTGTGCGGGATACTCTTGCGCGCGGCAGCACTTTTCCGTTGCCTCGTCGTTCTGTCCATAACTATCTTGGCACTTGCAGTTGCCGATGGCAGTGACGGTGGCTGCGAGAGCAAGCAGAGGAGCGAGGGTCTTGAGGATGGTTGGGAATTGCATGTTGACTTCAGTGTGTACGAATTCGAGTTTGTATTGTGAGCTTAAGGAGCTTGTAAAGATTGATTTTGGAATTCAATTTGCTGTTGGTGCTGAGGAGACTCCCAGAAGTTGGGAAGTTGCTTGGTCTTATGGATAATTGGTACCTAAGGAAAACTCTCAATACCTTCCTGTGATCAGCGCTTCTGTGTTCTTACATTTTATTGTTGTAATACTTCGAATCGGTTAAGCGAGACTGAGTACTACTATTTGTTCCACACTAAAGTCGCACGACGAGATTCCATTTCGTACTACAATTACAAGATAATTATAATTGGTAGGAAGATCCTCTTAGATTCAACCAATCTGTTTCGGACGTAACACAGTGCTCGACCCGGACCCCTTCCACGAAGATCACGATAAAATAAGAAGCGATCGACCGATCTTGCGCTTCTTGATGACGGGACTTGGATCAGACAGGCCAAGTAGACAAACAAGCATATGAGAAAAGTGCTTCCTTGACAATCTAGACCGGAACTTGCAGCCGACTTCTATGAAAATCGCATACGCTATGACACATTGGTCCCTCACATTCAGCTGAGACACTACCGTGGGATTGTGAAAAGGCAAGTCGCATATCATCTGAACCGTGAAACTCATCGAATCGAACTTGTGCCCTCCACAAGTAAGGCCCTATACGGGCATTGGCAGAGCGAGAAAGAAAGCCGTACACCATTGTTGCGTTTCAATGGAGCATGACACATCACGATCAGAAGATTGAAGCCTTTGTTTGAACAGCGAAGCCGCTAGCACTGAACTGCAACAAAATAACATTTGCTAGGACTGAATCTATGATGTCTTTGGCTTAAGTCCCCAATCGATTAAGAAAGTCCTGATTGAACAGCCCTAAAACCACACTTGCTGCCAGGGCTTAATCATACAGTTCTCACCAGCAGTATGAGTCCCAAGAGCCAAAGGATTTGCAGCACTGATCGAACGCGTGCTCCGCAAGGGCTGACATCCAAGATGAACACTAATTGCACCTCATGTTAGCTCACAATTTTTGCATCGGGACTCGATATGAGTCTTCGGGATCTTCCTACTTGATGATGCTGATCGGGATGATAAACCCCGCTGAATTGTTCAGCACAGCATCTTTCAGTCAAGTCGTTATATTGACCCTGTGAGTCTTGGCATTTGCAATTGCCGATGGCAGTCACGGTTGTTGTGATCGCGAGGATAGGGGTGACGATTTTGAAGAGGCGGGTGAGCTGCATGTTGATTATTTTTAGAGTAGAATTTTGATGTGGAGTAGAAGTTCTTGGTGATTTGATTGATGCTTTCTAAGACCAAGGAACTGGCCCGGTTACTGGGCAGCTTATGTACTTTTGCGTTCAGAGTTGTGTATCGTGAGGATTGTTACCGATGACCACTCCCTGAGATTGTGGAACAATTCAATGTACAAACAGCCGATTGCCTTTCGATTTCGCCGATCTCGGGCTCTTTGAGAAACAACACTGCAACCTTACAACTTTCCGAAGTCAACAGAGATATTGGACGTATCGAGGTGAAGTACGCATTTTCGTGATTCTTTGTTGCTCACGTTCGATCCGGGAAGATTTCTCACTGTTGTCACTTTCAACCCAGCAGTATGCATCATCGCCATACATATACTCAGTTTCAAAGAAGAACGATGAGAGACCTCTCATAGTAAGTTTCATCCGAGATGGATACTAGAACGCCTTGATCTCCACATCCTACCAGAGATACCTAGTTATATCCCATGTCCTACCTCTCGATCACAGTCTTGATTAGCCACCCCCAGCCAAGGTCTTTCAGAACTGAGTTCTGTCTTATGATTGTTGGGACTGACATACAAAACCTCTAGGTAATGAATCTTGAAGACACATGAGATCATTTGAAAGAAGTAATGTTATAATCCGGCTTCTAAGTATACATTTATTTCTCTCAAGAGTCAACGCTACCTGAACCACACCGGCGTACATAAACTCTTTAACACGACACCGCAACAAATACACTTGAATCTAACGACGTCAAACTCTGCAGCTCATCCTTGCCACTCTCCCCACTCTCTTTCAATTCCAGCAATATGCATCCGTGACGCGGCCATAGTCCACACAACAATTCTTGAAGGAGTTGGAATCCAAATTCCTGAATAAGGACGAGCACTGCACAGGATCATGTCAGCCAATCGGCAGGTAGTAAAAGAGGTGAGGAACCCTAGGATGTGTGCGGGGGTTTGTTGCAAACGTACTTGATGGTACTCATTCGGTTCGTATCTCGCAGGCCATTGTTGGCGTCTGCAGCAATACTCCGTCGCTGCGTCGTTCTGGGTGGACTCGTCTTGGCATTTGCAGTTGCCGATTGCGGTCACGCTGACGGTGAGGGCGAGAAAAGTGGAAAGAGTCTTGAGAATGGAGGGCAGATACATTTTGAGGTGATTTTTGGTGGGTTTAAAAGGGTTTGTTGTTGAGATTTGAATTTTGGGGAAAATGTGAGGTTGGGCTTTTGCTGGATTTTGTGAGGCTTGAAAAGGAGAAATCAGGAAAGGATGTCTGTACTTATAGACGCATGAGTTATGATTCAATTTTAAGTTATGACTAGGTCGCTTGGATGACGCTTTGGTGCTTACATTCGTGATACTTCGGGTTGGATCTAAGAGAGGGTCTGTAACACAGTTGTTTTTACTTCTTCTCTTGATGCACAGCTAATTCTCACGGAACAACAGAGCACAACGAAGCTCTTCGGGTTTACTGTTCCGCGACTGTTGAAGTGAGTGGTTCAAAATGATCCTTACACTGTACTGCCCAGTAGCACATTGCAATAGATCCTCGGCGATATCGTATTCCAGTAATATCTGAAAACTAAACGATATGCCCAGACCCGAGCAGTTCGTTCAACCTCGTTGTTCTATTTGAACTACTCCAAGCTTTAAAGATCGACACACAAAAGGAAGCTTAAGGACTCTCTTACTGTTACTCTTCGAACAGATGACGCTCAGCCAATATCTTATATCCACTATTATTCTCCAGGATACTTTCATGCTATACAGATCGCCGCGTTCAGGGAAGTTTGGTATTGGCAAGGCAACGTTCTCCGGTGAGACATGTTCATATCGTACAGGTCGTCGGTTATAAAAACCATTCCAGTTCGAAGAGCGTGGAACATGATTCCGGCTGTCTGATTGGCGAATAACGTCATTCGCCTACCTTTTCCGCATATGCTTCCAGACTGGCACTTAGTATATCATTTGTGTCAAAGTAACGTGGGTGTCAACAATTATACGTGACGATGGAGCATTATCAAGTACAGCGGCTAAGGCGGATACCAAGGACTCGCAAACAACGTTTCTTGCATTTTCTTGGGCAGCACCCTTGCGAAGATGTATCAAGTTGATCGTATTCGTGTCAAAGTCAATCGGTCAATGAGCACGTAGTCTTGCCATAATTGCATTGTATTGATACCCTGTAAATGGCAACTTCACCACCTCAGCTCGAGCTCAAACGCCAACAACGCAGTAATGTCTCCCTTCATTCTTCCTCTTCCTCAATAGCCTGTCCCTTCCCCTTCATCATATCCCTATATCCCCTAACAACCTTCCTCCTCACCCCACCTAATTCCTCCCTCCTCCTCAAACTCCCACTCTTCCTCGGCACATCCTCAACCTCGACCTTCGCCCCCCTACTAACCTTAAACTTCTCCCTCGGCGCCTTCGTGAACGTCGGCGGCGCAAGCACAACATCATTCAGTCCCGCCTTAACCTCCCCTCTATTCTTCCCAATATTCGCCCACGGATCATCTTCACCATCATCGATTTCCCCCAACACCTTCTTCTTCCCCTTCCCCTTCTTCTTCTTCTTTCCACCAGCAGACGCACCTCCTCCCAATGCAGATGTCGAAGCAGGAACCTTCCACTTAACCTGCCCATCCTCCCCCTCATCCATCTCCTCCTCCTCCGCCAGTTCCCTAGCCTCCATCCTCTTCTCCTGTATCCGCGCCTCCTCAGCCCGCCACTCGTCGTACATCCTATGCATGCGCTTCTCCGTCTTCGTTCGTCCGACTTTCAATCCTAGCGGGTCTTTGCCGTTGCGTACGCTCTTGTTAATTAGACCTGCGACGGGGAGGGCGGCGTCGACGCGTGCGGAGAAGTCGGACATACGCTCGCCGGGGCGGATGGTGGGTGTGTTGGCTTCTTGGACAGTGTCTTTTTCTTTCTTGGATACTACGATTTCGACTTCGGCTTCCTCGCCGTCCTCGCCAGCTGTAGATTTTGAAGCAGCTGCCTCAGCAGCTACTTTCCTTCTCTTCCCTTCCTTCTTCGTCTCCCTCACTCCATCGTCTAATCCCTTCGGTAATCTCTTCCCCTGCGCGAATGCCATCAGACGTTGGAAAGCTTTCGGCGTGTCATCGTCTGTATCTTTGCGTTTGCGCTTCTTGTTGTTGTTGTTCTTTGTGGTGTTAGACTTGGAGGTAGAGAGTTCGGAGGTGAATATTCCGTTTGAGGAGGCGGATTTCGAGACTGAGAGGGGGAGGGCGAGGGTTGTGGGTGGGAGGTCGACGCTGAAGGGAAGAGATGGTTAGCATGGCGAGGAAGTCGTAAAGTGGAAGGGAAAAGAGAGGGAAAAGAGAAGTGGTGGTGGGGAAATTGTGAATAGCTTCATCTCCGCGAAGACTTGAACTTACGTCGATTTGTCAACCTGCCCTTTCCTCGTATGTTTGTGCGGCATATTGTCCTTGTCTTTCTCCAATGGAATCAAGTCCAATTCAATCCAATCGACTGCAGTATTACTCTCTTCGTTGCGTCGATCGATTCAGAAGCCAGTGAAATCAAGCTTCACGCATATTCCGTCTCGCAGGAAGTTTCAACTTTTTTGCGACTGAATGTCTGAGCGGTGAGCTATTCTGCCACCCTAGCCGAAGCAGATAGCCGTGCCGATGTTTCTTCTTCAGGGTCTAGCCTAGGGGCTTGGCGGAAGAAGGTTAGGGTTCTGACAGGGCAGGGTTTAGGGTCTGGAACGCTGGAGATTTGGTAGGGAGATCGCTAAACTTTGTCCTGTGGTCGCTGGAGAGTGTCACAAAGGACGGTGAGAGATGGAGGGTTGAGGAGATGAGGAAACAAAAGCCTAACATTCTCGACGATGCGTGTTACAGGAGAGAGTGTGTGCTATTGTGGTCTCGAGTTGCTGTTTTAAGAGACACTTCAGATGTTTTGTTTATTCGGTAGTTGGGTTGCTTCGTTTTCGAAGTGATCTGAGGCAGGTGTTCCCGATTTGAACGGTCTGGGTATCTTCCCTTGGCTTCTCTATTTTCCCAATCATCAATTCTTGATGCAAGTGCCGAAGCACCAGAGCTTGCAGTATGCAAAGCTCGGATCGCGACTATTAAATCAAAAGCTTCATCTTTCTTATGTTGTATCATCATTTCCACAGCTACTCAAGCCAGTTACAGCTTCACCGTCCCTGCAGCTATCAATCAAGCCCTCCACGTGTATCTATCAACAGGAGGGGAAGCTCCAAGTTCCAAGCATCAACCACCCCCACTTCAGCCCAGCATCAAATGTTCCACCAACCCCCAACGGTCCTCCTGGGCACACCTCCTCTCACCAAATCAGAATCCAGCATCTTCGTCCGTGGTGGCTTGCACGTAGCGGATTTGTCTCTTCTGTGGCGCTTTTGCGACAGTGTGATCAAAATCCAAGTGCACATCCTCTTCATCTGGTTCATCTGGCCTGTCTGTGAAGATTCCCTACAAGCGAGTGCAGAAACCCACGATGACCCTTCTGAGGGGTCTAATTGGTTCTTCTCATTGCGCATTTTATTCAGCGGCGTTGCGTAGATCTGGCAGGTGTCACTTTGGGAGATGCTTGTGATGCTTGTGATTGTGCTTCTTTCCACGAGCTGGATAATGGATTGGCGGTGGATGAACTCGCTACCAATCCCAAGACACTTGCATCGTTCATGATCACGCATTGGGAAGGAAATGCGTTCTTGCTTGACGATGGTGGGGATGGTGTGCTCTGAATTCCCTCTTTTCGCTTCCCTCCTCGGAGGTTTATTTACAAGCTTAAGTATCTAGACCCTCCCACTCTATTGGTAAGGTGCGAAAAAGAAAAGAGACATATATCTTCACATCTCCCGTCGCGACATTCGCTCTAGACTCTGACATCATATGTATCAACCAACCTTCCAATAAGTCGTTGACGGGTCATTCTTGTCGGATCTTGTCTACGCAATCAACCTGGTCCTACCCTCTCATATTTCTCCAAGCTGTCACTCATCACTCCGACTTCTTGAAATCGCTCACTTACAAGGCACCATCATCATCGAGATTTCCTCTTACTCAATCACGAATTCCTTTCCTCCCTACCCTTCAGCGAAATAAACTCTCGGCATCAAAATCCCGGACTAGCACTTCAGTGACATTCGACGCGTCAGTGGTCACAGAGACCAGTTGAAACGAAACTTAGAGCATCGTATCGAAACGGTCATCAAGCATATCGAATCGAGGTAAAAGAGCCGATTCGAGGCGGGGAGGTCCAGAGACGTTTGAGCAGCGACATTTAGGAAAGAGGAAGCGGGGTCTGGATACGAGGATTTAAGTGAGTGTTCGAAAGAAGTGTTGGAAGACGGGACTGAGCTCTCGGGGTACAGTCACAAACAATAAGCGGCAAAATCCCTCACTCACTTACTTAAATCAGCACCACATCCAATCGAGAGCATTGTGACGAGACGATGAGAATCCATTAGGGCTCAAGTCGATACAGAAAATTACGAGGAAACACGGACATTACCCAGACTGCTTCACGACTCACTTCGATTCACCAGCAGCATCTTCCCTCTCTATTTATATAGATCGAAGGCTGCCGTCGTTCGAAATTTCCACTCTTGACTCCTGTTTTCATTCGATCTTCATTCATCAATCATCAAGCGATCTCATGGCCAAGTCTCGATAAAGATCTTGGAATCCTTTATCATACTTCTCCATTTATTCTTCAGCACCCTCTTGATAGGACAGACCCTGCCAAGACGTCCCAAATCCCTGGCTCTGATCCTGACCCGCCTGCCCGCCCCCACCAAAATGGCACCATCAGATTTATCACCGACGCCGATGCATCAGCATCAACATCATCAACGTCAACAACTCCACCAAGATCAAGTAGTCTCCGAATATGCCGGAATCACTGCGGCGCCAGCAACGCCGACTTCAACACCAGCGCCAACGCCATTGCCACCATCATTCATTCCGCCACCACAGCAAGATAAATATCAAGATGGCGCATCCACATCTCCTTCGTCATCTGCATCCTCGCCTCGGAAACCCCTTGCTCCATCCAATACAGACACCGAATTTGACTACGAGCTAGACCACGAAGTACTTGACCTGGAAGATGGATATCTCCCGGGCATAAACTCAGACACAAAGGCCGACCAGGACTGGTCTTGCGAAGAGAACGGAAATGGCTGGTGGGGCGTCAAAGATATCATGACTATGACCGTGCGAGCCAGGAGGAAAGGAAGTCTCGATAGTTCTAGGAATGGAAGCGTATATCGAGATGAAGGGAAGGCTTTGTTGTTGGATGGGAGGTATACCGGTACGAGGTGGATGAAGAGGAGGAGAGGCTGGGTGAATTATTGTGTTTTTGGGGGGATCAGTGGGTTGAGCATTCTGTTTGTCTTCCTCTTTCTTCTGTTCCGTTCCTCTTACAGTTGCCTTTTATTTGACTTCTCATCCGCGAATATACAACTGACAATGTCCCTAGCGCAATCCTTCTAGCCACAAACCTCCTCCTCACCCTCCTAGCCCTCTACACTCGACCCTCAGATCCAGACGACATCTTCACCCACTGGGGCGGCCTCAACACCGGAACCGCAGACCTAGCATGGTACCCAACAGACTTTACACGGGACATCCAACCCATACCCTGCCACTCGCACAACGACTACTGGCGACGGGTCCCTCTCTTCTCTGCTCTCCGTCACGGCTGCACAGGTGTCGAAGCCGACGTCTGGCTATACAACAACGACTTACTCGTCGGTCACAATCGAGCAAGTCTTAGTCGAAATCGCACTTTCACAGCACTGTATATCGACCCTCTCGTCAAGATTCTCGAGAACCAAAACCCGCAGACGGAGTTCTACAACGGGACTAACAACGGCGTATTCGACGTCGATCCGGAGCAGACACTTACACTGCTTATAGACGTGAAAACAGGCGGAAAGGAAACCTGGCCTTGGATATTGAAGCAGCTAGAACCCTTGCGAGAACGCGGATGGTTAACCTATGTGGAAGGAGATGTGGTGCATAGACGAGCTGTGACAGTAGTAGGGACAGGGAACACACGCTTCGACATCCTGACTGCAAACGAGACGTATAGAGATGCATTTTTCGACGCCCCACTCGATACCATGTGGGAGCCTCCCCATTCATCTCCCTCGCCACTAAGCAACTCTCCTCCCTCTGCTCTCTCTCCTCCAGGTATCGACGACCCTTTCTCCTCTCCCGAGAATCTCCTCCCTCCCGAATTCGACAACAACCCACCAACAGGCGACCCCGCCGACCTCGGCCAAGGCCTGTCCGGCACCTCCCCCACATCCTCCTTCACCTCTCAAAATTCCTACTACGCATCCGTCTCCCTGCACAAATCCATCGGCACCATCTGGCGCGGTCGACTCACTCCCAAACAACTCGATATCATACGCGGTCAGGTTAGAGGTGCGCATAAGAGGGGCTTGAAGGCCAGGTATTGGGATTTGCCGGCTTGGCCTCTGGGGTTGAGGGATTATGTTTGGGAGGTCCTTGTGAAGGAGGGGGTGGATATTTTGAATGTTGATGATTTGAGGGGGGCGAGGGGGTGGAGGTGGTGAGGTTTGCAGGGAGGGTAGAGGTTGGGTGGAGTGGGAGGGGAGGGAGGGAAGGAGGCGTTTATACCATGGAATGGAGTTTGAGGCTTAGAGGGCTGGAGAGATAGATGTGTATATTGGCGTAGATTTTAGATCTAGATGTAGAGCCTGTTTCGTACGTTCTTTGAGATACCAATTTCACATTCACATTCACTTCAACAAATTGTCAAGCATTCTATGATTTCGCATCCCTTTACACATTCATGACCAAAAATCATCCAGTCGTACAAAGAGCCGCGAATTCCTGTTATTTTCCGTACTCTCATCATGCTTTACCCTTTAGCTGCCGAGGACTTTGCATATAAAGCCCTTCCTTTCCATCTTTCATCCATACGCACAACAGCTGCTAACAAATATCATCACAGGAACGCAGCTAGTGTGTGCAGCTTCAAAGGTTTTCTGAACTGGTGTTGGATATGGAGGGGATGAGCTTCAAATCGGTAGAAGTGCGGCTTTTGGACCTCGCAAGGGTTACATGGAGTTGAGGATGGGCGATTCTCTGTATATGCTCACCTGACTCGTGGTTTGTGGTTGCCATTCCTTTCCCGCCGTCAAACATGACTTCACTGTCAATATCACCCAATCCTTTCTTACGCAGAGACGGAAAATCAAATAGACGTTCCAAACAAACCATAGCCGAACTGAATTTCCTTATTATGAAGCAGGCAATAGATTGCGAACGTATAGAACTTATAATACTTCCGCAATACAGGTGGAGGTCCACGAGAGTATGTCGCGCTTCGACTTGAGAGCCTCAACTTTTCCCATTTGAATACAACTTATAATTGCTGGGAGGCTTGACGTCTCTGACGTTCCGTGATGGGGAATGAACTTTATCAAACAGCATGATGAGATAATGATATGAAAAATGGAAGGAAACATTGGAAGAATTGAGACAGATTGGTGTGTTAGCTTAGATACCATGATTTTGGAAAAACACCCATTGTTTCTCGCCCGTTGAATGGGTTTCGCGCGGTACCGGATTGATTGATCAGAGGTATATAAAGACACTTCCTCTCCTTTGGATAGGTTCTTTAAAGGGTCTACACTACCGGCTGGCACTGTTCATGGTCGCGGAAGAGTGTCACACGACTGCCGATCTCGTGACTTCAAATGTGTTCTGTCTGAAGGTTTTGTCGCTATGCACTCTCAGCTTGCTCTAACTCTCTTATTCCTATTGATGATTATGTCACTCAAACAATTTCACAGGTGAGTCATCGTCGTTTTCAGAATCAGTGCTGTCGTCATCTGTGGGTTTTGGATGTGCGAATATCCTGGCGTGGTAGCTCTTCGTCTCACATCTCTAAGGTTGATTTAATCAATGTGGGCGCTGCATCTCATCCAGACTTGTTCCTTCTTGTTGTTCGAAAGCAATCCAACTCTAGCCTGGCAATTCTTTGGCCCAACACTAAATCTAGAGACGGGGCTTTTGGCTTGGCATTGGGCGCTGCGCAAGGTCAGCAAGACACCCCCAACCAGAAGCGACAACCAGCAGGCCAGGACACTGGGAGCATATGCAATGCTGTCCAGTTATATAGAGCCATGCCTTGTGTGACAGGCTGTTCCAGTAGGTGTGGCTTGTCGCCTGCATGATGCATCGTACTTTTGATTCGGCTAATTCGCCAATGGGCCCGAGCCGCCCAAGCCTCTCGTACTTTTGCGTCACGGCGTTATTGGCAAGGCTGTGATGATCGCCTTATATCTACTTCCATCTTTCTCCCAGTTTTAAACTCTCAAGCACTCAGTGACTGATTTTCTGTACGCCTTCGCCTTCTCTTGACCTTGCTCACACGCTAGCCTCGCTTGTTTGTTTTGTTCCTCCTGAGGCCGTCTCGTCACTACCAGTACCGCCTGCTCAACATGGATCACCCATTTCCAATCGGGACTCAAGATACGAAGTCGTCTGCTCTGGGTGTAACGAGCCGCTCTGGTCCTACCAAGACCGAATGGGATTCTCGTCGACCACAAATCACACACCTGTATCGCGACGAGAAGCTGAAGCTGAAGGATGTCATGAGTATCATGGAGCAAGCAGGTTTTGTCGCAAAGTAAGTCATCATTAGAACTCACAACGCTTACGTCGATCCACTTGAAGACTAAGAGTTCTATAGTGAAAGAATGTATAAAGATCGTATAACCAGATGGGGTCTCTGCAAGAACATCAAGAAACACGAGGCTGTTGCTCTCATTCAACGAAAGGCTGAGCGAGATCTCATGAGGAAAAGGACAACGATCGAGCTTCATGGTCAGGTTGTTGGGATGGGTCGCTTGCTTCGCCATACCAAGGGACCAGGATCCGGAAAACCAGGATCTAGGGCCTCGATACCATCCTACGTTCAGTGCAAGACTCCACCATCAGGAGCAGGCGCCTTTATCGGACCGTTTGCGCCAGTTGACGGTGACATGCTTCCAGCATGGGAAGCCTGTCTCTCTACCGATATGATCTCAACCTCTTCGGGCAGCTTGTCCTCGGCGACACAGTTGCTGCCAGATATGATGCTGTGGTCTGACAATTTCAACGAGGACACAGGCAGCAATTCCAATGACCATACTGTCGAGGAAAATTCCCAGATGAAGCTGCTTCGCAATTATAGCCGTTCTTCTATCCACGGTTCCAACATCTCGCGGCCAATGTCACCGCTCACAAGTCTCAAAATTCCAGAGGAGCTCTTCCATACCATCAAAGAACACCTCGTTTACACATTTCAGAGCGGAGTTCGAACTTTCGACAGGCATGGATTACCCGCTGAGGATAATGCTGATATGCTTCTACCTAAGTCCATTGCGGCTTTCTCGGACCACTGTTACAACGCTTGGGAGCTGAACCGAAAGGGTTCATTCAACGATTTTCGACGGCTGTTGTCAAAGGCCTTCGGACTCGTCCCTGATATACTTCGAGCTCCACATCCACGAACATTAGATTATTTTTTGGACGTGTTCTTCCTCTTCCTACGATACGATATGATTGAGATAACGCACTCTCTGCGCCGATACATTACACAAATGGCTGAAAAAGTCATCGGAGATCACGTACCATTGCGACGGATATGTCGATTGCTGGGAACGGTGGAGCCCGAACTTCTCCAAGAAACAGCAATCCGAGCTTGGAGGTGCAATAATGACGCTTTACAGACTGGGTTTGGCCGTTTCGCGAACATAAATCTTTTAGCAGAACTGTCTTACATTGGAAATGTCTGCGGAATGGATAACTCAGTTGAGGAAGAACGACTTCTTCGAAAACTCCTTTCTGATTTCGAGGAGCAACTTGGTACAAATAGCTCGCTGGTGTTTAAAATTACACTTCACCTTGGGAATAACCTCTTCAATCAAGGCAAGTATATGGAAGCCGAAATTTTGGGGGAAGAGATTATGGTTGCGTCGCAAGCCGAAAGATCAGAACTCTCGCTAGGAATCCAGGAACAGGCACTGGTATTCTTAGCGGACTGTCAATTTCAACAGGGGTCTTTTGTTTCAGCGGAGAAGAACATTCGAAGGGGTATAGAGCTTGCAGTCCAGGGATGGGGAATGGAGCACCCGTCGAGACTTCGGCACATGGCAACACTGGAGGGGTGGCTTCGAGACTGGAATAGATCGGAGGAAGCTGACGGTTTGCGCCTGGAAATGAACAACATGATTGGATTGGATGAGACAGATTTGGAAGCAATGCAGACCTGACAGTTTATTCTTTTCGACTGGGCAAGCAAGGGAAAAGGGCTGGGAGCGATGACGTTAGGATTAGATAACTGCCGTGTTTTCAGAAAATCATCATCTTTCTAAGGGCAAGTTTCCGCAAGCTGGAACATTGTTTTGTATCTCAAGAACGATGAGGACTAGTTTATAAAGTAACATATTACGCCCCCAAAATTTACGGTTTGCCCAATGCCGAGCGTTGTGTATCAGAAGTGACGTTCAGTAAGTACGGTACTTAGTACGATGATCTAACCAGAACCATACGATACAGCTCGCACGTTCGTGCAGGTATATTTGTGAGGTAATTTTACTGAAGTCGGCCGAGAAAGTAGCAGGTAGAGTCCAACATCGAGCCTCGTATTACAGGTCAAACTGTGAAAACCAGTCGGGTGGCGATTCTGCCTTTGCTCGAATAAGCTTACTAGTAGATGTACAAAGCTAGGCGAAGGATGCTGAATCCTGCCAACCAAGAGAGGCTATCTTGAGCAAGGCTAAAGGGATCTCAATTTAATTGGCTCAATTCTGAGCATTGGGAACAGATATCGAAGCCACAGAAACACATCGGAGATAGTAAGACTTCTGCGATGTACAGTCCTGCCTCGACTGGAAAGGTCAAATGTCTATCAGCCCACCTGGAAAGAGCTTCTTCTCGGATAGATAAATTCAGCTTCATCATACCTGGGCTCGTCTACCTGGACCCTCCTCTTCCAACCAAGACCATCCATCAATTCCCTCTCCCGACATGGATCGAAAACCTCGCAGTCCGCTCTAATGGAACCATACTTATCACCTACTCACAACACCTGAAGCCTGCCTCATTGACAATGAGAAGCCCGGCAGCGCAATACTCGTCGCCAAGTTCCCCGAGGTCCTTGGCTTAACCGGCATCATCGAAGTCCAGCCTGGTATCTTTTACGTCACAGGCGGGCAGCCTCGCAATTCCGCTGATGAAGCTGGATCGTACAAGATCTGGGAGGTTGACATAAGGTCTTGCAACACGGATGCCACGACAAAAACCGAAAACGTCGCTGACTTATCTACTATTGCATTTGTCAATCGACGCGGAGGTTTGTTCGAGACACAAAGGTACAGTTCTGATCTCTGACTCGGGAATTGGCGCTGTCTGGAAGCTTGACATTAAAGATGGGACGTGTGGGATTGCAGTCCAAATCGAAGAGATGCAACTGCCTGCACCACCTGGCATGCCAAGAGGTATAAATGGATTAAGATTCGAAACGGCTATTTGCACTGGACAAATATAGGGAAGCCTACTTGTCGTAGGGTTAAGATCGACGAAAGCTTCCAGGCTGTTGGCGATGTGGAGGTTCTTGAGAAGAATATATCGGTGGATGATATCGTGTTTGACGGCAAAGGCAATGCTGGCTGGCACAGAATGTGCTGAACATGATTGTCGTTCGCAAAGCTGGAGGAGAAATGGCGGTCGCTGCAGGTGAGGCGGTTGAGTTGACCGTCGTTGGTGGGACGTCTTGTACATTTTGACGGACGGATAGTGTCAAGCATATTTTGTATGTTGCTACCACTGGGTGAATGGCTGCTCCGATCAATGGGACTGAGATAGAAGGCGGGAAGGTTGTTGACATCGACACGAGTCTGTCCAGACAGTAGCTGGATCGTCGTTGAAGTGTTGATTTCCTGTCTGTGTAGCCGCTAGTCTTTTAGCTATGTTGCGTGTTTCTTAATCTGAACTTCCTCTTCCAGGATCCCAACAATAGTCAGATTTGGCGCTTTGATCAGTCGTCTCATCCTTCTCGCACTTTCATCTTCCATGACCAGAAGCACAGTCTCTGGAATTTGCACAACCTTCATGATTTCCAGATCCGACCCTTCCCACACTCCTGTGACTGACTCTCGCCCAACAGTGTTCATTTCGATGCGAAGGAATACTAGACCTTCCATTGTGGTCAACGAGTTCCATGTCTGTATCCACTCTCTCTGATATCGGTTGCAACGCCTCATGGCCTGCTCAAACTTCTTCTCTTGGCAACAATTACGGGCTTCTACTGAGAGTGATGGTGGTTTCGGAAGAGTCCAGCAAAATGTGAATGAGCGAATGGTGTTCAGCCTTCGACTCGGAAGAAATTTGGGAAGGCCGCAGACCACTTCTGGTGATCTTGTGTCAAAATAGTTCAACTCATACAGATATCTAATGCTCTCCGCATATCTGTGCTGTCAGCCCGGAACTTCTAACAAAGAGACAAGGCTTACGTTTGCGTACAAGCCAAGACGAAACCGTAAACCCCGAGCGTAGCCCACTTGGCATTTTCTGTCTTTTGTAGCCAGGCTCGACATCTCAGTCTACAATGTTCATCTTCAGCCCGGCAGAATGAACCTCTCAGCTTCTTGCCATTACTCTCATCGATCCATAAATGAATGATCATGGAGCCCATTAAGTTCCTCCAGATAATGTCTCTCACTTCTCTGGGTAAAGAAAGTAGAGCGCTATTTAGCTGCACACATCCAGGGTGCTCGAGTGTTGCCATATCTCGAGACCTGGTATCTCATCAGCAGAGAACTCATCCAGATCTCGGGCGAATCCGTGACTGACCGGCTACCAAACCGCCTCAACCTCGTAGTGCTTCTGAGCAGATTAGACACGAATCCAGATTTCGAGCCACTCTCTTTCGTTCTGTCGGTGAGAGCCGTCAACCTAAGCTTGGCCATGGTGGGATGATATGGAACCCAGCTAGCCACCATGCTTGGTGCTTGATCTCGTCGGGGGTTCTGGAAAGGAAAAGAAGAAGAGGTCGAAAGGGATTATCGCGAAAAGACTAGGGCCTCCAATATAAGACGCAAGTTCAGCTCATGCAGGCTGAAGTAAGCACAGCTGCAGCCTGCCTTGCATATCGTCAGAATGAGGTCACGTGAAATGAATGAACTTCGATGTGTACGTCGTTGCCGAAGGGACTGCAATATCCTCTACGCTTCAATTCGAAATCAGCGCAACAGGAAAGATAGTTGTGGCATAGATAGTGGACTTGGAGCAGAGCATGTGAAGTTCGCCCCCCTTGTTATTATTCGCTTAGCTCTCGCCTGGAGGTGTTCCGCCTCTCACTTTGCCTCTTTCAATGCTTGAAGGTTCTTAGTTGCTGCTTGCATCAGCGCTCGAAGCCTATCTGTTCCTTTGCTGTCAAGAAATTCGACGATCCTCTCGATTCGCTTGACTTTCCCTCCATCACTCGTTCCTGTTTCCCCTTCTTCAAAAGTCAACAGAAACATATATTCCCCAGTATACGACCAGTCCATCTCTTTATCAACATCTGAAGTGACTGCTGGCTCCCAGACTGGGGAGGCAGTAGTCCAGACCAAGACTTGATTTGCAGTTGGATTGTCAATCATTTCCTTGACTTGGAATGGGAAGGACGTAAGCACGCCATCGAAGTGTGATCTGTGACCTGCGAACTGCTCGTTGGACATTGGAGAATGAGCGATGTCGCCCAAAGATCGAGGAGCGAAAAGATGCGTGCAAGAAGGTGTTCGCACCGAGATCATGTCAATTGCTGACAGTGTAGAGAAACTTTCGATGAAGGCAAATGCTGTTGTGTGCCTAGCGGCGGCGGAATCCTCGAGCTGTTTAGCTGCCATTAATGTATTCCTGAATATCAAAGAATTGAGAGAAACTACTATTCGGAACAAGGAATGAATTG
Source organism: Deltaproteobacteria bacterium (assembly GCA_002685535.1). Taxonomy (GTDB): domain Bacteria; phylum SAR324; class SAR324; order SAR324; family NAC60-12; genus Arctic96AD-7. The sequence continues at coordinate 39,568 of NYXK01000071.1, read as the reverse complement.
AAAAGGAAGGAATTGTAGACCTGTAAAATCGGATTTAGGCTGTCGACTGCATTAAACCCGACGGACTTTAGATAGAAAACATGACTGATGACGGATCCCGCCAGCCTATACATTCTGACAGAGATGTGTTCGGAATTATACAAACATCTACACCAGCTTTGCATTCGTAGAGGAGCACGAGAAAAGCTGTTGACTTTAGCATCACAGTTAATGCCAAGAGTCAAGAAATCGGCACTCGGCCACTCCGGTAAAGAGATGACTCGCTGATGCTGCAACGCTTCTTACAAAACTGTGCCACATAAGCCAGACAGGAGATGAAGGAGGAAATTTTCATGAAAACAGAAGTGGGATGGTGAGTTATTTGTCTTGTGGCTTTCAAGTAAGTGCGCGCCAAGCAGTCAGCTCTGTTACTACCTGCCTCATCTGATTTATGTCGAGATAGACTATTTACTCTGACTACGTATCCTCGGTAACACCAACCCCGCACTATGCAAGATGTCGATGTAAATCTGACTTGATATCGATATCTGGTTCGATAACGGCTGGGCACATTATCCAGCTTCCTAAATAAACATGGCAAGCATTGGCAAGCGTGAACTTGGGACCTTGGCAACTTGGCAAGGAGCAGATAAGCCAGAATCCAGGAACATCCGATTCGTATCGCAACTCGTTCCTGGATCAAAAGTAATTTCCACGCACAAGGGGCGTTCTAGAAAGCGCTCAGAAGGTTGGGAATTGAAAGTTGGTCAGCTTTCCCCACTTGGTGACAGCCAATCATTCCACAGCGAGCTCCACAAGCGAGAAAATGCCACAGCTAAACAACTTCTAGATTCCGAAATATAGCATGCCCAGAGAATATGCAGATTGGCAACTTGGCAAACATACCTGCAGTATCAGTGGCTGGTGCACCAGGCAGCTGATGGAGATTCCAGTATATAAACGATGATGACCTCCGAGGTGAAGTGGCGTACTTCGCCTGAGTCACTGGCTGTCTACTTTTCGAGACGATGAAGTTTTCAAGGATCGTGCCCGCCTTTTTGGCTCTTCTGCCTCTATCTCAGGCATGTCTCCTCCCAGAAGAGTCTGAGTTCGATGGCGCTGCACCTGTTCGTCGACAAACTACCAACACCGGCATCGCCATCGGAACAGGTGATCGCTTCCAAGGCGGTACCATCGCTCCCAGAGGACTCGGAACTCAACCTGCCGGAACCGACCTTGGGACTCTACTCAGCGTCAAGGAGATTGAGAGTGCTTTCAAAGGTCTCGCCAATGTGTATGGCATAGACACTTTCGAGACACCCTTCAAGACCTACGAGAACGCGACGATCTTTGGAGGCAAGATCGGAGGGAAGTTCCAAGGGAAATGTGACAACTCATTTCGCGTCTTTCTCAACGCCGCCATTCATGCAAGAGAACGTGGCTCATCCGACAACCTGCTGTACTTCCTTGGAGACCTGCTGTACGCCTACAAGAACAAAGTGGGTCTCGTCTATGGTGGCCGGACTTTCTCATTCGAAGACGTTCGCAAGGCGTACTCCGTAGGCATTGTGTTCTTGCCATTGAGCAATCCTGATGGAGTTGCTTGGGATCAAGCTACCAATTCTTGCTGGAGAAAGAACCGTAACCCAGCGTCAGCCATTCCTGGAAACCCCAATTCGATCGGCATTGATCTCAACCGTAACTTCGACTTCTTGTGGGATTTTCCCAAAGTTTTCACTGCAACTGTTGCGCCAAATGTTGCATCCAATAACCCAGCGGCACAAACCTTTCACGGCATTGCCCCGGAATCAGAAGCCGAGACGAAGAGCATCGTGTGGGTCATGAACAAGTTCAATGCCCTTCGCTGGTTCCTAGACATCCATTCCTACATTGGTGTCGTCCTTTACAACTGGGGGTCCGACGACAGCCAGTCAAGCATGCCAGGGATGAATTTTATGAACGCGACTTACAACGAAGAAAGAGGTCTAATGCCAGATCAACCATCTGATGGTCTCGTTTACTCCGAGTACGTGCCCAGCAATGACTGGAGGGACAAGATCTACGCGGCCATGAGAATGGGAAATGCGATGGATGCGACCACAGGACGACATTACGAGGTTGAGCAGGCAGCATACCTGTATCCTACTTCTGGTGCCAGTGATGATTACGCGTACTCGCGTCACTTCGCTGATCCAAGCAAGAGCAAAATCCATGGTTTCACGGTGGAGTTCGGATTTGGAAACAGAGAAGCATCATGTGCTTTCTATCCTACTCCGGAGCAATATCACCAGAACATGTTGGAGACAAGCGCAGGATTTATGGAATTCCTTCTTTCAGCGGAGATGATTGGGCTCGGAGATCGTGGAAGCTGTCCAGGATTTTAGATGTACAGTAGAGGAGTGAGATCTTCATGGCTCGCTTAGGCCTGCGAGTTAGTTCAGTAGTCTCAAAAATACGACAGCTTGAAGTCAACTTATATCACTTTCAAAATTCACATGGTTCATTTTATGGGACATATGCCAATTGAAGGAATCTATTCTGACCAAGGTACAGGTGTTCAACGCCCGAGATTATGGCATCAAATCCATCACTCAGAGTCATCAATTGACAATGCAGCATCGACCTCTGCTGCCAAGTCGTCAAGTGTTATTCGCCTTTCGTTGTGTCTCTTGATGGCTACTTCTCTGTAGTACTCGGCTTGTTCCTGCAAACCTATGTCTGTCAAGAGAATGAAAGGTGTGTACGTTTCATCGTCCATACGAGAGATGATGAAGCGTCGCAGGTCCGTCGTGGATTTTCCCTTCGCTGTAAAATTGATGATGCCGGCACAAACCTTAAGCCACTTCTCTACTCCTTCGGCATCCAGAGTAGTCCTCTCTTGCTCGAACGTGAAGGCTTGAATCAAGCAACTATTCTCATCGGTACTCCAGTGGTCCATGCCGTAGACCAAGCTTCCCCAGGGATCTCGATGGATTGTCAGGTCATAGACTTTTTTTGTAGACGTGCAAGCGAAGATCTTTTCCGTCTCCTCTTCTCCGGTCAATGGTTTAAGATAGTCTGACCACGATAACTTGCAATTGTCATGTACTGGCTGACGATGAGTCCAATCAGTACGACGATCATCGACTGATGAATGTTCATGCAGCCCATCGAGCTTCTCCTTAAATGGCCAAAGGAAGGCCATCGTGTTTTGGACTTGTTATCGGTCAAAGTAGCCCTCGACTTGGGCGATGCGGACATCCATCACGCAATCGTTCGAACTCCAGTCCAGGGATAAGACCACCTCGTATTCTCTTTCCAGCATTGGAAATAATTTCCGAAGACTGTCCATGGATTCTGCCGAATTGGGAGGCCACGGCGTCCAGAGACAGACCTTGCAGAAGCTATTGCAGTTCTGGGGGGAAATACCTTTTGGTGACGGCTTGCGTACAACCCAATGGTCAACTTTGTTCCTGAGGCCCGGTTAATGATCCATCACAGACGTACAGCATTTGGCATCCAACTTGAGTTCATCCCCGGTCCTTGTTGGCGAAGCAGAAAGCCCCAATTCAGTGATATTGCCTTCAATCTTGGCAAACAATGCCATCGCTCTTTCGCGATACTCGTCATTCGTCACAGGCTTCGTAGAGGTATCTTTGAAGGCGATGCGGAAGTCCACTGTGATGCGAAACTTGAGTTGAGACACCGCGAAGAGTAGATGTGCTAGTTCTCGTGAAAAAGTGAGTTTGAGATTGAAACTGAAATGTAATAGAGACTGGCGCTATCATACGGACTTATTGGGGAAGACGTTGGTATATATAAGCTTTCTTCAGGCCGTGGCTCTATTTTGATTCCCTGTTCCGAGGGGAACTTAGTGTTCTGGTCACACGAAGTGACCACTGTCTTTGACGCAAGTGAAATATCTTTCATGGCCACACGGCAAGGGAGACAAAGAATGGAGTTTGACTCTTTGGATACAATCAATGAGAACTCAAATGGAAGTCAAAAGGCCGATTGCTGTTCGTCTGACCCCTTTTGAAGTCTTGCACTTGATGCCGCCGGTAACTCATGAATCCTTCAGACGATAAGGCGGTAGCTCAGCAAGCCTCGACAGCAGTACGGCAATCTTGAGTGCCACCACGGCGGCCGTGATTCATGATTTTATGAATTTGAAAACAATGAATTTAGTCCGGGTACCTCTCATCGCGAAAAACTGGCCATTTTGACCATCTCGTTCAGCTCAATTAGGGGAATTCGCGTACCATGATCATGGGAACCCAAGAAGCGAAGTTTAACTTCACCGGGAAATATGTGCAGGTTAACATTTGAAACTCGAGCCACATGAAGGAAAATCGTATGTTGGACGTATTATTAGATTGAAAAGATCACTTGGGATGATGAGGTCCGGAAATAAAGATCGGTTTGCTGGGGGAGATATTTATTCGACACTAGTGGTAGAGGCTCGGGCTCATGGCGCGGACAACAGAAGCTAACATAAGCAGAAGTGCAACTTACAGGAAGTCCTGATGATCGTGGTAATGATCATCTCCAGAGAAGTAGCAACTCTCGCTCTCATTATCACTTGGCGGTTGTTCAAATGACATATGCTTCAGCTCATCTTGCACTACATCTACGCTTGAGTCATTGTTTATCTTGTCAGCAATTCTCCGCTCAACGACTGTCTTGTAGTACTCCGCTTGCTCAGGTAGGCCCATATCGTTGATGATGCTGATGACACTGTACTGAGCATCTTCTGCATGAGATCGCAGATAGGCAGGTACATCGATAGGATTGTCCTCACGAGTGAACTGTACCATACCCAGGCAGAGTTTGTCCCAGTGCCGAATGGCGGTATGGTCTAATGTAGCTTCGTCTTGTTCAAATATGATACCTGGAGAGGAACCATACTGCCTCCTGATGGGAGTGTACAGCTGTCGGAGGTCGTAAATCTGAATGCCATACGGATCCGGATACATGACCAGTCTGACCACTTGGTTCGATGTCTTACGACTGAAGATCTTGTCGAGCTGTTCCAATGGAGTAGGTGGATTGGCATACTTCGGGTCTCCAGTCCGAGCAGCTGTGAAGCAGTTCTCTCCACGGCGGCAGATTGTGGTCGTACTTCGTAAGCCTTGACGTCGAACCCAGTGGTCAAATTCTGGAGCAGACGGGGGATGTAAGATATCAAATTGAGATTCAAAAGTCCACACCAACGCGAGGAAGTTTTTGACGTCTTGGTGGCTGTATCCACCAACTTCAGATATTATGACTTGGGGCACGATGGCGCCGTTACAGAAGAACGTCATATTTTTCGATCTCAGCATGTCGCAGACACGATGGATTACCTTGATTGACTCTTCTGGTGGATTCAGCCAAGGCGTGGAGACCGAGACAGCATATCCAACCATCTTGGGCTTTAGTTCTTCCATTGAAGAAATCAGGTTTCGACCTTCTGCCTTCGAAACCTTCCAAATATCATACTTACGTTCGACGTACTCAAAACCGTAAGCTGGCAGATCCAAAAGCTCATCTCGGTCCTCGCCCTCGGACTTGGAGTCATTTTCGTCCGGGTTGTTCACCTTGCGCGGGGTTTCCTCCTTGTGTACTTTGGTCGGAAGACCTTCTGCCTGGAGCTGTTTCTCGATTGCAACATGAAGCTTTGCTGCATCAGCGAGAGTTGGTTCGGTCTGAGATTGCACAGCAAACTCAAGGGTCATGCGAAATTGAAAAGCTGCCATTCTGAAGAGTTTGCTTTTGGCTTAAGCAGAGACGAGTGGGAGGTGATGTGAAAGAGAGTGACGAAGAAGAGATAATGAATACTTTTGGAGAATGAGACGATGGTTCAGCAGGCTCTGGTGACGATAATGAAGACATGGGTTGATTGGTAGAGCGCTTAAAGAATCTCGAGCCGACAGAAAGGCCTTGTAGGTGCAACAGCGTAGACAAGTAGAGAGAATGAGACGAAAAGCTGAGTCGATAAAGAGGCTACTGCAATGAAAGTAGGTGTTGTCAGGCATCGTGGAAGAGGAGTTCTGAGTACTACGCAATGAGCTTGGCACGAACCCAGAACAATCATCCTGGCCATGTGCAAATCTATGCATCGAAATCTACGCTTCTCTGATACTCTTGATGCTGCTTAAACCTCGTGCTCAACGTCTGCGACTCGAGGTACTTTATGCATCTTCGCTCCGCCGTACTTAGCCACCATCTCAATCTGGAACTGTCAGACAGGAGACTTGAACACAAGACCAGAACTTACGCATTGCTGAATCGTTTCAACGTCCTCCATACTGACGCCCACCCTTCTGGTACCCCGCAGGTGCCAAGCTGTCTCCAACGGGAGGTTCTGTATCATTATTCCTGCCAATGTAACTAGCTCCGTCTCAACGGGCTGCAGGATCGTATGGTCCGAGAGGTAGAAGCCGTAGGTTATTTGGCGGGAGATGAACTCGAAGTCCTTGTGCGCAGCAAATGGGCTTGTGGATGTTGATAAGTTATCTTTGTAGATGGTATTGAGCCACGCATTCCCTCTGTCAATGGTCTCTGGTCCGGCCTGCCATTTCTCTCTAGTAAACAGCATCAGTGTCTGCCTATAACTTGGACCGTTTGCCATACCTCGAGAATGTGTAATCTTTGTCCTCCGGCCGCTCGAGCTTTGCGAATGAGAACAAAGCTTCCAGAGGCTTGCAGACTCCTTGTAGGGCGACATTCTTTACCAGAGCTTCTCGAAGTCGACGTACAAGTGTTTGGCGAGACTCGGGTGTGGAGAACTGGGGTTTGTTGATCAAGTATGTGTAGAGGTATGCGGCGTGTTCGGGTTCAACTCCAACGAGGGCGGAAAGCTGGCAGATATCAGTCGCCGCAATTTACGGAGGAGATATCTGCCAACCTACAACGACCAAATACCAAGTGTCTTCACCAACAGTCTTATGTGGGAACTTCTTCTCCACTGCCTCGAACAGAGATACTGCTTCACCTTTGGTGGGCTCAGCGGTGGTAGCCATTGTTCTTGTCATGCAGCGGAATGACTTCGAGGAGGGGTTTGTCGTGACTCTTGAGGGGTAACGGGGCAGAGGAGGATGCAGCGAAGTCAATTGTGCGGGCCAGCGACCTGGAGGATTGTCAGAAGGCAGAGATTAAGAAATAGCCTAACTCACGGCTATTGAGTGGAATGGTTGCCTTAGATGGCACAAGCTGTGCGTCTGCTGATCTGCCGGGGACGGAGACTCGGGCCCTGAATAGAGAGATGCGCATGGAGAGAACAATGGACCAAGGAGAGAGTGTCAGCTCTTACAAACTGGGCATGTGGAAGAAGACAGGAGAGGGGGGGCAACGGAAGTCAGAAAATAGCGTCAATTTTGATGCGGAAACGACAAAGGTGGGCTACTTTTCAGGGCCTGAGCAATGCGATGTGATACAGATGTGCTATTACTGCAATCGCAAGAGCATTTTCATTCCGACAGCCTCGACGCGCGGAGAGCCTGACGAGAATGTAAACAAACTTGTATCGCACGTGATCTTCAGCCTTGCGCTTGCAATCGCGGGGCTGAAACAACACTCAACTTCTTCAGCCTTAGCATTGCTAACGTCAAGACTACAGCTACATCACAATGGCGGACTACACAATTAAAGCAATCACGGAGAGTCGACCTCCCGTGACGGACCCCATCACGTACCTCACGATCCTCGAAACCCACATGTCCCCGGAGATTCTGCCAACGCTGAACGATATTCTTCAAGATGCCGAGCTGACACAAAGCATTGGCTGGGATTTGATTCATCTGCTACTCCCTATGCCTGGCTCGCAGAGATGTCTCGATACAATAGCTCGACTTGGGAATCCCAGAGAGGTTGTTCTGAAGGTTACAGAGTCTATGCAGCTGCTGGACCTCGACGAGGAGGACGAGGAGGAGAAGGAGAAAGAGGCTGGATCGGAACCCTCTTCGACAGACAAGTTCTGCACTCTGGTCAATCTCCTTGCTATACTGCATCCGCGAATCAAGACGAAGAACCCCTCCCGGTTCCTGTCAACGTCTCTAATGGCAATTCTCTCTTCATATCGCCCCTCAAACGAAGCCACACTCGCAGTCATCTCCTTCGTACACACAATCTCAGGCAAGAAGCGTCCTTCTCTACCCGGCCGAAAGTCGAGTTTGAACATACCAGTCGCCACAAGCAGTACATCTGGCCCTTTGGCTCCCGATCCTGAAGCACAAGACGAAGACCCGGCAGAAGCTGCCATTCAACAGAAGCTGCTGCAATCTTTCGTCACCCATGTTCTGGAGGAATATATTAACACGAATACATTGGAATGGGCTGCCAGGTTACAAGAACATTTTGACCCGCGCATGGTTGTTCCCGTGCGAAAGAGTTTAGGAGAGACTTATAAGGATGATCCGGCACTTGTTACGAGAACAGCAATTGTTGGTCAACTAGTCGTAAGTTCTGTGTTTGGGAATATATGGCATACAAGGACTTCTGTGTAAACGGGCGCTTCTATAGACCATATATCTCCCGCTGTACTCCCTCTGCCTGCTGGATGAATTGTCTGACATGACTAGGCTTTATCTCGAGATCTTGGTCTATCCGATTTCGCCACCCTCTTCGACTCTATATACAAAACGGATTCGCATACAGCAGAGTACGAAACAGAATATCCGTCTTCCCCTAGCGAGATACCACTTTCTCAAGCAGGGTCACTCTTCCTCATAACCTCCTCCATATTTTCCTCGGTTCTTTTTGAGTCAAAAGTTGCCTTACCGAAACTCACAATCTTCCCGGATCATGCGAAGCTCATTCAGCTTTTCATTGGTACCGGTGGACCTGGTAGCATCGGGAGCGAAGAAACTGGTGTCATCGATGCGGTTTTGGCGTTGGGGCTTTGGCTGGAGAATGACAACAATTTCGTTGCTGGACCCCTCGAGGACGAGGACTTTTTACAACATCTCCAGTCCGTCTCTCTACTGTCCGCCAATACGCCTTCGCCGACGTTGCGATATGCTGCGCATGTCCTTACGTCATCAATCTTACATGCACATCCAATGGATCGACTGCGACTGACATTCATTTCAGACACTCTGGAGCACTGCCCGTATGAATCCTTGAAAGGGTCCGCAGTCTCTTGGCTGAAAGAAGAACTTATTACGGCTCATACGCGTGGATCCGAGAACGCTTTTGCATCCACAGTTGCTCTCGCAGCTGCCCAGCCATATTTGTTTCCAGATACCTCCCCACTTGCAGATGCCTCGGACGATGAGCTGCTTCAAGAAATGGAGCAATCATTTCCATTCCATATGGCCGTGGTCAACTTTCTCTATTTCATTGGTGGGAAGACGTATTCCCATCTTGTTCCGGCTGGTATGCTCGGTGTTGTGGAGGAGATCTACCTGGGACCTCTACGACTGGCTCAAGAGAAGGGTTTGGAAATATTGAATCCAAGCCCGGAAAGCCTGGCTCATGTTGGAGGGTCGAAAATGGATTTGCAACTCCTTGGAGATCGGATTGCCATGTGCTCAAGGCAGATTGAGGAGAAATGATTAACGATTTATATTTGATACCCAAGAAATGTTTGCTCTATCTGTTGTCTGTCTTAATCCTTGAATTTGTCCACCCCCGATAAGTCAGTCTGCCGCACACAAGACTATCCTAGCAATACAGCTGTGACGTAATCCAGACCCCGGGCTAATCTCCACTGTTTGCTTCTCGTGCCTGGTCGAACAACAGTTTGCGAGGAGAAGCGAGGAGCACAAACAATGAAAAGCCAGGACATAATGCCAATGCATACATTCTTTATACGATCTATGTAATGGTCTTCTGCCCTCAATATAAGACCATGGGAATGTAGGATATACGAGAGCAATCTTTCTTGACTCGTCTTACCTTGGGAATATGTACGGGACTACATCCCTGTGCCTAGGTTCTGCTTCTGCTGCTTACTCAGCATGTGAACGACAACTGGTAGAACATCTAGCAGAACACGCACACATTCTGGTCTCGACAATCCTTGGTGTTCCAGTCAGTTCAAGCTAATCTTATAAGCTGTTATTAATGGACTTCGTTCTCGATTGACATAACACATTTCTCATCTCATCTCCATGCGAGATTCCGATGATGGTAGAACCTGAACAGCAAACCGCCAAGGGCCGCGAGAAATGGAAGAGAAGCAGCTGGCTGAACAGAATCCGTCTTTCCAGAAAACAAGATGTGGACGCTTCTTCTGTATCCGTCGTTCCCCATGAGCAAAAGAGCCCACCAAGAGAGACGTATAAAGGCCTGCCAATTCCCGAACCATGTGATGAGCTTGAGATACGCCTCGTCCACCTCCAACCTCGCGCAGTAGAAGGAGACAAGATCAAATGCAAGCTGACGACCCAAAACCTAATCGGAAATTCCTATGAGGCGCTATCTTACGAATGGGGTCCTGTCTTACCAGAACTTCTCATCAACATGGATGGGGTGGAGATCCCAGTGCGGGAAAATCTCTGGTGGGCCTTGCACCACCTCCAACTGGATGATGAGCCGAGAGTCCTATGGATAGATGCTCTGTGTATCAATCAGAACAACACCGAAGATCGGTTTTCTATCACTTGCTCGGCGCCATTCCGACTTAGCCAGGCCGCAATTGACAAGGACGAACGAAGGTTCCCGCTAGCTCTGCCACTTGCAGATTTGACACTCAAGTTCAAAGGCTCTGAGTGCGAAGATCCGCGTGATGCAGTGTTTGGTCTCCTTGGCTTAACACTCCTCTGCTGCCGAGACGCGGTTCGTGCCGATTATTTGATGACTTCTGAGCAACTCTGCAATAATCTCCTACTGCATCACATCGCCTACCATTTAGTTTTGGAGGATACCTTCATAGACTCGGCTAGAACTGCAGACATCAGAGATGTTTGCTTTGCGGTGACCTCGACCTCAAGGGTCACTCGAGAACTTGAACATTCTATTGCTTCACTGTCCATGAAGGCTCGACGTTCCGTATGGCCTATTCCAGCCTATTCGCGAACGGACCGGGGTCGAGTGATTTTGAGCTTATGCGCCAACGACTTGAGGAATGCTCTGCGAGCACCCGAGGCAATAGAATATAGACGGTATATGTCTGGGACAACATCGCCGGCTCCCACTCCACCACCGAACGATGCTCCTGTCGTCGATCTACGTAAAACTGTCACAGAACGTCTCATGGGTAGAGCAGAGTCCTGGATAGCAGAGCATTACCGTGAAACTGCAGACTGGGAGAAGCAGAGAGAATCACTGGCAACTGCCAAGAAGGTCGCCTCTCGACGACCAACTCATATATTTTTGACTGATACGGGATATTCGGGCATCACGACGGCAGATACTAAAATCGGTGATGCTGCGTTCAGCAAGGGCCAGTTTGATTTGAAAGTGAGCGTTGAAGGCAACCATCCTCAAAACAACAACCCTCTCAAGGCAAGCAATTCACAATCAGGAATCTGTGTTGATGCCGAGACCACCTTCCAGGAGCTTCTAAGCTGGCTCAAGTGAAGCAACGCGTTTTTTGTCGCATGTCGTTGAGCGCGTCCCTGGCGCGCTTCCGTGACAAATGAATTCGAGCCAGTGAAAGCAAGCGAGCTTGTTTATCGACCACAAATTCACAGATGAAGACCAGAAATCAACAGAAGCGGATAGTTCGCCCCAGGCCTTGTTTCTTTCAGCACCAACCGGAACCTTGGACTTCCTCTCTTTCAATCTTGCCCATATTATGACACCAGCCACGGTGAGCCAAGATGCATGGCAGCAAAAAATATGAAGAGTGAGCATCATGTATTGTTCTTCACGTTTTATTACTGACACAGATAGTCCCAACCAGGGACGACAGAGTCGTTACTCATCTACTCGTAAGCAAGGAAGTTCCAGAAAGCCAAAGACTCCAATGCCACCAATGAAGCCTCCTTCCTACACCTTCCAGGTCAACGGTAGTGGACAACAAATCAACACTTATTACAGACAAGAAGCCGGTCAAACCCAAGCAACAGTCCATGGAAGTACAAGCATGGACTCTCAGTCTGGCTATGGAGCCACTCGTCCTGAACCTCCTCCAGCATACATGGGCGCTCCAGTATCTGATGCTAGCTTCTTGTCTCCGCCCCAGCAATATGGACGCCCGTCCCTTGGCTATGCCAGTCAAAGTCCCGGCCTTCTTTCAGCCGAACACTCCTCCCAGGCTCCTTGCTACGCTGGTTCGCAGTATGTTGAAGCGAGCATTTCTTCGAGCTCATTCCATCCCAACATGAGCGGAAACGTGTATGATCCAACATATCATCTTTCCTCTCCTACGGATCAGTATTCCCAACAGCCCCGTTGGAACCCAAATGATGCCGCTATGGATGGCCAGCCAGGATATCTTACTTCTCCAGCTCTGACGTATCCACCACAAGCCTTCTCGTATCAGGGCTATACCCAGAGCTCGTTCGGCGATGTGGACTACTCAGGTCGGGATACGCTCTTGCCAGACAACTACAACGTAAATCAACAAACCAACGCGCCTCAAAATCCACCATTCCCTAACAGCTCGGCTACAATTTCTCCACCCGCAGTTCCTCAGCCAATCTCCGCGCGAAACCCAACACCACCCCCCGGCTATATGTTCGGCTCGCCAGCAGACCTCCAAGCAGCAGTCGAAACCGATTCACACAGAGTCTACAACTATATCAGGAAACTGAACCGCGAGAATGTTCGTCTTCAGGAGACACTTGGTAGATCGAAACAGCAAACCAAGGACGAAGAAGATAGAGACAAGCGCCATGTGGCGGTTATGGAGAGAGCTTGGGATAATCTGAGTGCTACTCTTGTACAGGTCAACCCTGCCCTTGGGAATGTCTCTGGACCTGCTGCTCAGGGACGTGGTGGGGCTCAAGTTGCTCAAGTAGGTGTGCCTCCACCAGCACGAGGTAGGGATAATACACGAGGCAGAGGTACGGGACGGGGTAGAGGTGCTGGGCGTGGGAGAGTTATTCATCAAGATGATGCTGTCGGACAGGAACTACCAGCGGCTCCAAGACGCTCTACTCGACGGAATACACGAAATGACAACGCAGCGGGCAATAAACGAGCAGGGGATAAGGACGGCGCTGACAATGACGGTGAGGATGCTGACGAGATTTGAGAACATGTCCCCAACCAAGATACAGTGCTCAGTGTTTTTGGAAAGTCCTCTTAAAATAATTTGGAGCAGAGAAGTGCTTTTTGGGATCATATGGTGGCTCTGGCAAGCAGATTACTTCGCCAACATCGCGGATAGGCAGTGTCTAGAGCTTTGAACAAAATACCAACTTTGGTAATTTCAAACACATCCCAAACGTGCTTGATTCGAGACATATCAAACTATCGAAACCCCGCACACATTTTAACTTTCCAGCATATCCTCCCAATTCTCTACAGCTCTCACGTTTGGAAACTTCCAGCCACTCCACTTCTCATTCTTCAACCTCTTCATCTCATCCAGAATCGTCTTCTCGACCTTGCTCTTCAAATCATCTGTATCCAACGTCGTGACGATTTTCAAGCCCAACTCCCAAGCACGCTGATCCCATGAATCTTCATTTCCCGCCACGTCAGAGAAATTCCAGTTATCACCAACCTTCCTCACAGCAGGCAAGACAATGACCAGCTCCTCGAGCATATCAAATCCCTTCAAAACGCGCGCAAAATCTGTCACATCCCCAATCGTTTCAACCGCAATCCTTGTTGAACACTTCACTACCTCCGGCTGATGTCCTACGATAGCTTCCAGTGATAAAGCTGTATGGATCTTACTGCTTAACCCCATCTTGAAAAACACCACGTCCTGTCTGGGATTGAACTTCACGTGAACCATCTTGCGGTCGCTTCGCATCACCATAATTCTGTGATATAGGCGTTTGTAGATATCATATGATGCTCTACACGCAAACGGCGCGGATTTCAAGCTCTGCGGTGCTTCCGTAGGCACTTCGACATAGCCTGGTCCACTTGCTCGCAAGAACCGCAGAAGAGCGCAGCGGGATGTATGGGTGAATGGTGCGCTATATAGGGGAACCACTCGTCGTTCCAAAAATACAAGAGTCCAGATGTGGAGTTGAAGTTCAGGCGGGAGGAGAAGGAAGAGCGTGAAAGTCCGGGTTGATGAAGGGCAATATGCTTTGGAGACGACTGATGGAAATGAAGGTGGGGATGTTGTCTGGCTTAGTGCGCTAGATCTGGCAGTTTGTATAGACATGTTCCAGGGTCGATGAGACCTTCCAGACGCGTACGAGATGACAAGGTCGGTCCTGGGTCGAGGAGGGGGAGCAGATCCGGTTGTAATTGCTGGAGAGGGAACTGACATTGCAGCAAAGTTTCTGTCTGCGCTGGGTAGAAAGTGCGTTGAAGGATGGCAGCCTGTGCCTTTCCCTGAAGAACCCTTGGATTGCTGAGATGAGGCTGTGAAGCGTTGGTCAGATGAGCGGATGTTGGTCCGGACTCGAAAAGATCGAGTGAACAAACCGGTGCTTGTCGACTGTGTATTGCAAACAGATCGGCTCCTGCCTCCTGATATGTTTGCCTTCAATCGGTCGAAGTAAAGATCGGTTTGTTTTACGATTACGGAGAAGCTGCGCCGTGTTCCTGCCCAAGACGTGCCCGACTGGTAAGCGTCACGTGCTGCCATCATGCACAGCTCAGCCTGATGCCATTTTACTCATTGTGTAAAGACAACCTTGAATCCCGATCTAACATTCGTCGAGCCTATTTAAACCACGCCAGACCTTTTGTACTGATATATGCAATAAGATGCAACGTAGGCAGATCATCTTGGTTTTCTCACCAACTTGCTCCTAAGCCAGTGACGGGATGAACATTTGACGACTGAACAAAACACAGGATATTCTGATAACGAAACGAGTGATGCTGTGGCCAGAGATTAAATTGATGTGGTATAAGAAGAAAGAAGGAGATATGTACGGCAACGGGTATCAACAAGCCTGGGCGTTTCCCCGCCCAGCACACGCCATGCAGCCTTCTAGCAGGTGATCTTTCCATATCGAGCGTTGTGAGCCGAAGACAAATCACATTGGAGTGATAGAGCATCTGCGTAGCTTCCGCGAGAACACATTGATTCGTACGATCAATGAGAGATCTCAACGCACGCCCTTCATACGCAGTGTCGCAAGCTGAGCGAAGGTGGCGGCATCTTATGGAATCGAGAGAGGAAATTAAAAACACCTTTAAAATTGGAGGAGAGATAATGAGAAGGCAGAGGCGAAGGGCACAAAGGAGGGGACAGACAAACGAATAGGGGACCAGAGAAATGACAGGAGGGGAAGAGAACGTTTTCTTCACGCGTCTTCCATTGCTTACCTTGGCAATTGTAGTGAAGGATTCTCGACTTTGATTTGGACTCTTGTCTAGCCTCCATCCTGCAAATAATTCCCATACTGACTGAAAATTATCACACTCCCGGCAAGGCGGTAGCTTAAATGCCAATAATATTCTGAAGCCAGATGATTGGCGGTAGCTAAGAAACACATTCCTAGGTAAAAGTGTCATGTAGATCATCGAATCTCAAGCCCATTCTAATAGCTCCCATTCCTCAATATTACGCAGATCGTAACGTTGAAATATCGACCCACTTGCCATTCCATCTTCACACTTGTATTCCTACAATTTTGCTGTCGTTCGATCAGAGTTACTAGCATCTCAAACAAATGATGGCCGAATTTTCTCACAAAAGCAAAGACGCGCAAAATCTATCGCCTGGATCAATACAAACAATACTAACGGTGAGATTCTCAAATCGTTTTCCAAGGTCAAGCTCACAAGTCAGGTGGTATGCATTCTGTCGATTGTCCTTCCCCGTGGCCTCATCAGACTGAGCTCCGGCACAATTATCTTCAGCTTGTTCCTTTACCTCATCATCTACACCAACGACTCATCAAAAGAGTCGTATCTCGCAGGCGTGTCTTGCGCAGGTTTAGTCTTACGATTGATTGACCTGGTAGGAATCCATGTACCGGAGAGAGACTTCTGGGAAAAAGGAAGTGACAAAAAAGATTCGCCCAAGACATCCTTGTAGCGATTGAAGTGGTTCTTTTCTCTTTGGAATAGTCAAAGGTGCGGCATCTACTTATCTGAAAGGCAAGCGGTTACATATTTATAGGGGAGTCGGATGGAACATTGAACCGGATTGTCTTCCGCCAGCTCAGACGCCACATCGCACACAGTTCATGAAAGACTGCCTCCTTTCCGCCTTCTGGGCATACCTTGGCTTTGACTTTGCTCAAGTTATTCTGAGAACATCTTATGCCGCAGAGAAAGAACCGTATTTTGCGATGTCGCTTATGAAACAAACCCTCGTTGCCTGGGTAGCGGCATATAAACTTTTCTTTACCATCTCCCTACTATATGCTATTGGGAGTGGGTTAGCCGTTTTAGTCGGAGCCTATCAGCCGGTAGATTGGCCTCCAATATTCGGCTCCTTTAACAACGCATGGAGTGTTCGCAAAATGTGGGGTTCTTGTTGGCATCAATTGATGCGCTGGCCTTGTGCTGAGGCGGGTAAGATTGTCAAGAGCTTACGCAGGTTTCGGACTGGAAGCTTTGCAAGTAGGTACTCTCAGATCTGGATCGGATTTGCTGTGAGTGCTATGATACACCATGCTGGTGCGGTCGTTAAGCATGCTAGAAGACAACGGTCGATGGCAAGCCGTTTATTTTTGTATTCAGCCAATAGGAATTATGATCGAAGACGGGGTCATGGGAATCACCAGGCGTTACGGTATTCAAATGACAGGTAGGTTACCAGTACTATCCAAGGATCTAAAGCTGACTTTCAAGCATGGACAAAAGTTATCGGGCATGCCTGGGTGCTAGTCTGGTTCTCATGGAGCTTGAGATTCATCGTTGCTTGTCAACCAAAGCCCTGGGTCGAGAACTCCGCTGTACCTAGTCTTATATGTGTATTGTTTCCAGCGTTCAGATGAGCTACACATTGCAAACTTGTGTTTCGCAGATGTTGGGTCGAGTAGGCTGGCTCTCTCGGCACATCGGGGAGAAGCTTCAAATCATGGATAATCATATGCGAAATACTTGAAATATGACAGAACGATTAGACAGTCGATCATAACAGATCGAATGAATGCATGTACAGAAGTAGAATCGAATGATATAGAAAGAATAGAAAGATATATACAAAAGTCGAGCTTCAACAAGCCTCAACGACCCCTAGCAAGAACCCTCCAAGCAGCCTCCTAGTAAGTGACCTTTCCGTAACCAGCATTGGCAGTGACGCTGGATACAACAGTGGTGTAAGCAGCAGCACTTGCAACATTCTTCCCTGAAAAGTCGGAGAAGAAGCCAGTATCACTCTCACTGAACGTTCCCGAGCTTCCAAAACCATTGACCTGGCACACATGTCCCAAATATGTCGAGCAAGCAGCATTAGCAGACGTACTTGGAGCAGAGAAGACTTCTCCGTCAATCGGTGACTCCGCGACAACAGGGATGTTCTGGAAGACATTGCCCTCAGCGACGACGTAGGCGCCCTCGCCAATCTCAAACGCGTGTCCGCTGTTGTCATACCAGTAGTTGTTGACGGCATGGAGGAGGGTGTTTCCTTGAACCTTTGGTGAGCGGCCGGAGGTGTGGTAGATGTAGTTTCCTTTCATGGTGACCAAGTCGTTGGAGCCATCGAGGTAGATGCCCCAGTAGTGGTAGCCATCGCAGGTTGCGGAGTAGGGAGTGACGCCGTTGATGTAGTTGTTGGAGAGAGTCACGCGGTTAGAGGCGCTGGTTCCGAGGACGATGTGTTGACGGGCGATCAGGGAAGTGGTAACGTGGTCGATCCAGATCATGTCGGCGTTGTCGATGGTGATGGCGTCACCTCCCCAGACATACTTGGGGTTGATTTCGGTGATGAAGATGTTTCTGTTGAGGTTAGTAAGGATAGTGATGTGTGAGAGGGAGAGGGACATACTGAATAATGATGTTGCTGACTCCAGAGACCATACGAAGACCTCGGCCCTTGATGACACCGAGAGAACCTTGACCAAGAAGAGTCTTGTCCGATGCGACAGTGATACCGAGAACACCAGCGTTGTCACTGCAGTATCGTCAGTATGTGATCAAAAACTCAGATGGGTGGCTCTTACTAGGTCATGGTGGTAGTGGGGGCATCCGGCTCATAGTTTGTGCACCAATCGTCTTTGTTGATGGCTTGCTGGCAGGCAGAGGCAGTACCCCATGGGGAACATCCTGAGCTAGTGGTTGTGCCTTGGGAGCCAGTAAAATCGAAGCTTGACTTGTTAGCTAGAACTAAGCAAAGGTTGATTGTTGAAAGCTTACGTCTTGGTGAGAACGATCACTTGAGGTGAAGAAGATCCGAGGTAGCTGACCAACTCGGCAATTGTGCTTGGGTAGACGGGTGTGGCGGACTGTCCCGATTTAGCACGACCCTACAAAGTAGAGGGGTATTCTTACCCCGCCACCAGTGACACCCTTTGCAAAACCTTCGGCAGCTCCAGTGACCAAAAGAGCACGAGCAAAGCCAGCATAAGCAGCAACAGCTGTAGAGAAAAGGGTGAAGGACTTCATGATGAAGTAAAGGAATGTATGTCAACGAAGTGTTGAAGGGAAGGATGAGGAGAGCAATTCAGGAGCAGAACCAGTCGTATTTATCATCGTGAGTGCAGCACATCGGCGATGCCCACGCGGAAGAATTAATTGCTACTGAACCCTTTCCTGGATTTCGGGTATTAGCACTATACAGATGGAGAATCAATTTCTTTCCAGGATCAGGAACGTGGGAAGACGATTCCACAATTCCCAGAAAAACAATCACACCAATCCGCTTTTCTTCCATCTCACCTCGGTCAAATTTCACGATGCTGATAAAAGATGGAGAAGAGATAAGATAATCCGCCAAGAAGCCACGCAAGTCTTGTTCCGCGTGGATCCACAAACAGGGGGCTTCAATCTCGCTTGGCATGGAGAAGCGAGAGGCCAAGACAGGGGGTAAACAAACATGTGGCACAACTTCCAATAAGATGGTTCGTCCGCAAGTAGCGCCGGAGACATGGGTCTGATCAATATACTTCAGACGCTGGCGGAGCTTTTAAGCTTGTCTTGGTGAGCTAGTCGTAGATCTTGCGTAGAGCTGATGATTCGCCAAGTATTGCTTGAAAACCGAACCCCGTCGGCGCACACTTTGCGAGGCTTGATTGTACGTCGAAGGAATTTCTCAGATGCTGAATGTATCTCAGAAGATGTGCCATCGGGTTGTGAATATTCTAAACTCGTTCTTTGCTGAAGCACGCGAGGAAGACTTCCGACGAAATTTGAGAATTCTTGGTGGATACTAGCATTTTGCTACCAGTGATTCAAGCGCCGTTTCCCGTAGAAATACTGGTTCCTCGGATCCTACCGGACCAGGCTTGTGGTTCTTCCTCTGCCTTCTGTATTTCAAGAGCAATGTGTCGAAGTACTTAGTGACCAGTCCAAACCGAGTGCCCTTCCAATCTGAATAGCTCATTGCTTTCCCATTCATGACCAATACACTGAGCATAATTGGTCATGACGCGAGTTCAAGTAACCTAAATCGTTGTATTTGACACCCCCCGATGATGAAATGTAATCGAAATCCTTGGCCTATCTTGTTTCTGTTTGTAAATACTCTGGCTCGTAGATCATGCCACTGCTATTTCACATTCATATGCCACAGGTATCCAGAACCCGTCGTCTGATGCGCTCAATCTAATTAATTCAAGTCAAGAACAGCTTTTCTAATCCCCCTTTCCCTCCCAGAGTGGGAATAAGGCTGAGCTGACTCGTGATGGTGCATACAGCTGCGGGTCGTGATTCATTCCTTCATTCGTGGGTAGACTCACTGGCTACATCCCACCAATGAAGTCGAGTATTCTCAGGTCAATGTATCCTGCATTGGATGAGAGCGTTGTCGGCATCTCCAAAAACTTGTGACGACTTGGAACTTGTGACCTTCAGAGTACGCGGCAGTAGCAGGTATCTGAAATCTCTCGGCATTGAGGTCCCCGTTTAGGACATGGTCGTATGTCTGAGAGGAAATACTCGATGTGCACCAGTGAGAGATTGAAGGATTCGTGGAGAATCTTGGACCAGCCCGGTAATTGAAAGGGGAGGAGATCAGAGGAGATGTTGATAGAGATGGCGCTTTGCTGAAGAAAAAGAAAAGCAGCTAGTGAGATATAGAAAGCAGAGTATGATTTGAGTGTCTGTTCGGTTTGTATGATGCGACTTATGACCTTCGAGGTGTGAGAAGTGTGCTTGTCGCATCGCGCGATATGATTTGTCACAAGATTTTTCGTCACTGCCTCGATACTTCAGCCTCAAGAATGGGGAGGCAAATGGACTCTTTGCAATCATACGCATGGAGAATTCAGACCACCTTATTCCAGAATATGTTCATTGGTATCAAACGCCTCCATGCCCAGACGCCAGACTACCGCAATTATTCAGCCCGAGTGTTTCCGCTCACATGTAATTGCCAGAGCAATTTAGAATCCAAGCAAGACCTTCAAGAACAAAGCCACAAGACAGAATGTGATAGCTCCGATTGCTCTGTCCACCCAAACTGGCACGCCATCGTTCGATACCCTTTGTGCCATTTGTGCCGGATATGCATTCGCAACGGCAGCTCTCGGGGCATTCGGAATTGATGCGCCTGTAGGTCTCGGTGCTGTCTGTGAAGGTCTGGCGGGAGGATATGTGGTCGTAGAGCTCGAAGCAGCAGGTGCATGATTTGGGTCTTCCGCGCCATCCAAACCAGTATTAACAAAACCTTCCGCAAGTGCCGCCTCAGAATCAGTCATGCTCGAACGGCGGGCAACGGTCTCTGCCTCCTGCATTTCCTCCTCGGGCTTTTCCTTCTCAGTCTTAACTTTGCCGCCCATCTCATCCTTATACCCCATGCTCAACTCCTTCGGCACCTCCACCTCCTCAACCTCCCCTTCTTCCTTCGCAGCCTCCTCCGCCTCCTTCATAATCTCCCCATTCGTCTTCGCACAAACACTACATTTCCACCCCGGCGTATTCTTCGCTATCTTCTCCCTCTCACTAGCACTACACTCCATACCTCCAAGCTGACCCTTCACATCCGTCTCCATGAAACTCCTCAGCGCAACCAACGCCGTGCGGACTCCCCACGCTGGCATCCAGGTCTCTTCATGATGGCCACTAATGCTCAGGCATATTTCGCGGTTTACTTCGAAGCGCCCGCTGGGTGTGAGGAAGCGGAAGGAGGGAGGGCGGAGTGGGTAGGTCGGTGGTAATACAATGCGCCCGTGGTAGATGCCGGTGGAGAAGGCGGAGGATGGGGGACCGCGCAGTGTGAAGTGCCAGTCGAAGAGGTCGGCGTCGGAGGCGGGTGCGGCGTGGAAGTCGGGAGAGGGGGAATTGGCTAGTTCTTGGGCTTCGCGGACTGAGATTTGTTAGCTGTGATGTGGTGGCATGTAAGGGATGTGGTAGAGTGTAATGTGGTGGGGGAGACGGGAAGCTTACGGATTCGTTTTATGGTGGGGGATTTGGAATTGAATTTGGGTGTCGCCATAATTGTACAGCGGTGGTAGAGATGTATAGAGGAATTGAGGCTATTCGGAAAGTGTGGAATGGGTGAGGTGTTATTATGAGGAAGAAGAGAGGTTGGTGGGAAGGCTGACGAACTGGACAGCTATGATGATGGAAGCGATAAGCTCTTGATAAGGATTAGCGCCGTTTGAGATGACACGCGCGTCTAGATAGGAAGCTCAACATGTATGAGCTTGGACAACTTTTTGAATCTGGATAGTATTGGGATTCACAAAAGGTCAGCAAAGAATCGATGCTCCTGATCTGGGATTCTATACTGACTGGAGGCATGGCTGGATGATCCGTCAAGTGTCACGACAGATATCAACCGAGGTTCTCCCGGATGCCAAGCTTGGACGCTTGAGATGCGAATCTCAGACGACCACTAGGACATCCGAACTTCAGGCCATGAAAAGGATAAGCTGTGTGGGAATAGACAGCTTTGAGGTGCCACAACGCAACCTGGAGCAGCAGAGCACAGCACGCTTCCAGCTGGAAAGTTTGCAAACTCTGGAGCATAAAAACAATGCGGAGAAAGCCTTTCGCCACTCTGGTCCAATCCTTTCCATCTTCCTATCGTTTGCTTCCCAATATGTGCTTGGTACTCTGTTGGGTTCTTGCATTTTGCGTTATCTACGTTCTGTGGCATCCATATCCCCAGTTCCATTCTATGGCATGGAATTGCTCTTTCTACCATTACTGTTGATTTGTACTTGGCAGGCTCTTGCAGGGCATGTTTGGCCTGTGGCTTCAATACTCACTGTCTGGGACGCATCAGGCCTTGCCTACACCTGAGCTACTGTAGCATAGAGATCTCATGGTCAAGGAAATCTTCCCGGCCCGAAGACCTTTGTGAAGACCATTTGATGTCCTTCGTATCAAGCACTTTGTTGCAAATGTCCCCCTTCATTCTACAGCCAAGGGTCCGTCTGTCGCGTTCAATTTGCTCAATCACGCATGCCTGTTTAGATCACGCAGTGCTTGCATGAGGATGCCCTGACGTCTTTGAATGAATGTTCACCTCGGTGTCATTGCTGTCTCACCTAATCCTTGACTTCCGCCCCTGCAGCCGCTGGCTCGCTTGAGTAAATTTCCTATTCGAGCGTCTCTAACTCAATGTCAACAAACATGTACATGCACCATTCCATAATCATGTCTACTCTGACTTAAGATCCACCCCCATGCATTGCGTCGCGTTGATATGGCGTTCAGCTTTGTAGTCGTGGAAAATTTTTGGGCTATGCTAGGCAAGGAATCTGATCTTTTGAGTTGCATTCTTCACTCATTGAAGAACTGCAAATGGCGCATTCTGTGGCACGTTGAAATTCTTGACAACGCCTGGAGTCTTTCAATTAGAATCTTGAACGATTGGAGTTGATCACTTCACTGTCCTTGGCTTCCTGCTCTCGTTCTTTCCTCACCTTTGGACGGTCCTTCTCCTTCAACATACTTGCTCTTTTGTCCCTTGACCCAATCCAATTCATTGCCCCTGGATCCTTCCGTCAGTTGGAGCAATTCGGTCGTACTTTCAGTTTCCGAAAGCTGTTTCTGCAATCACTTCCACCTCGTGCCTGCCTAATTTGATGGGAGTCTCTCGGCACAGGCCACCCCCGTCCATAAAATCCTCGTCTTACCTCCACCGCAACCAATCTTCTTCAATACCACAACATCAATTTCTCCTGCGAAGCAACGAAGAACTTGAGCTCCGCTGCCCTCTTCCAAATTCAATCGTCGACGTTCACATCTCCATCTGCTCAATCTTCTCTCATAGGCTGTACATCTCCATCCGGCCCGCAATGGCTTCCACCAGCAATGCTGTGGCTCCCACAGCACCCGAATTCTGGTGCAAGATCTGTAAGCTACCTTTCAAGACCGACGGTGCCTTCAAGTTACACAAGGTCAACAGTGAGCGCCACATTTGCTGCGATGTCTGCGGCGCCGACTTCAAGAGTGAAGAAGGAAAGAAGAGACACCGAGCTGCCGTAAGTGCTTTCTTCATGACCTTAACTTCGATAAATAACCTTGCCATGGAGCTCACTATCCCTCTCTTTGGTGTTTCCTGGTTGTCTTCCATGATCCGCTCACCTTCTATCATCCTAGTACCATCACATGGCTACACATGAAACAACGCTGACTAGTATATGTAGCACCACGCCGAAGAGCAAGATCTAACATGCAAGTTCTGCAGTCTCAACTATCCCCGTGTCGGAAGCCTTATCAACCACTACGAAGAATCCCAATGCAAGCAAGTTTCCAAGGAAGTCTTCAAGCAGGCGATTAAGGACATCATGGCTCGCGACACTGCGAAGAGAAAGGCCCACAACTTTGTGGATGTTCGCCGTGCCGGTGATTTCAGCGGCCAAGTCCAAGAACCCTTGCCCCCCCTCCGGAACGCATCCAGTTCTCCCGAATATAATAATCACGGTAGCATTGGGAATGGACGGCAGCCCGCTAGTGCGCAATACAGCGGCACTCAACTTCAAGGCAATGAATTTCAGCAAGGAGGCAGATACAACGCTGCTTATGTGGATGCCGTGCAGCAAAGTGGATGGGAGACAGCCCCTCAACAATCAGACTGGACCACCACAACAGGGTTTGGTATGTCAAACTCAAATATACCCCAGCCGATATACTGACTTCTGTTCAGAGACAGACACACCACTCATCGACTTCCGCCCAGATATTCCGATCCGTGAAGATGAAGACCTGATCTCCCTTGAAGTCTCCGAGGTCCTCAACTCACCATGGTCAGTATCCGCCTCCGAAGTCTTGAGCAACACACAAAGATACAGCAGAGCCAAAGACTTCCCAGCTCTGGGTGGTAATGCCGTGCACCAAGGATCCGGTCAGAGTGTACGTCCTACGGTTGGTCAGAACAGTCGAGGAGTCGTTCAAGGCTTGCCACAGGGTGTTCCCCAAACCCCCGTCAATCAAGGTCTCCCTCATAGCTGGAACAACGGTGGAAATGTCGCTGGAAATATTGCTGGAAATACTACCGCAGATGCTCGAGCTGTCGGACAGATATCCGCACATCGTGGACCTCCTCACACTTGGGGTAAAGCCATAACCAGCGCCACCAATTCTACTGCTCAAGGACATGTCAATCCAAATGGTCAAGCTACCGGTCAGGCCCATGGTCAGAAAGTCGTCTCAGGTGGGAGCGGCCAATTCAACAACAATCATGGACGACCTCACACATGGGGCAAGACCAATACTCCAGCTGCTCCTACAACGGAAGCCAACGTCAACTTTTCTAGTCGTGACACTCGATCCAATCCGTCCACCCGTCAAGCTCCTTCTCACAGCAATAATAGCACTAGTGGTTGGGACAATTCTGAAACTACCAGTACGCAGATCAAACCATCCTCGGTTGCCAGTTCTCATGGTGGTCCAGTGCTGAACCCGTGGGGAAACAAGAACCTGTTTCCAAATGCCCTACCAGCAGTCACTCCTCCTGTCGACCTTTTGTCGTCCTTGAACATCAATACTGCCCAACCGCCTACTAAGCTCTACAGAATGTTCGACCCTGCCGATCCTGCATTCAGAGCCAGCAAGTTCTATGTCGAAATCATTGGCAGATGGAAGTGTCCTCACCCGGGTTGCAAGTAAGTCACCAATTCCTTTCGGTGATGTGTACTTTACTAACAAAGTCAGCGGTTCCTACAAGTCCCAAAATGCCTTCATTACTCACCTCAAGTCGCCCGCTCACTCCGATGAGAAGGACCAATGCCTTAAGTGCCTTCGCATATATGACTCCTTGACTGCTCTCACCCAACATTCTGAGTCCCAGGGAGTTCGCTGCAATGTTCGCGAAACCGATGACTTCGAATCGGTAGTCCGCGCAATTACCGCTGATACTACCACGACCAATGGCCGCATGGCTGACGATACCATTAGGTATGAGATCAACCCCGATGCCGAGTTGTCCAAGACGAAGATGACGGAAAATTATCGTGCCGCCGAGAGAGAGAAGAACGAAGCCCGAAAGCATTACTGGGACAACAGAGAGATCAAATGGTGATTCATTGTCAGCTTACGTGAGGCCGGTATGGATTGGTTGCCTGCATGCTACTTTCTATTTGATTCACTCGGTGAGCTTAATGCCTCTTGCCGAGGAATCGAGTATAATAGAAAGGGGGGCTTTGTCCGTCTGGCGGTCCCTCGTTATTCTGCTTTGACGTTGAGGTTCATTTCCTTCACGATGGCGCTTTTGTTTGTCGATCTGTATTTGTGCTTCCTCTTTTCTTTTCTTTTCTTACGATGAGCTACCCGTCTGATTGATTCAGACATCGGTCACAATATTAGCAGCTATGACACCAGCTACAGACTTCAATTCGCACGAAGTGTAATTAATTAAAACCAGAACGTAGGTAGTGAATCAAATGAGATCATACTTCAGCTATGTGCCCGTGATTGTTCCTACCCTTGGCTGTATTTGGATCCCAGCTCTTGTCTGATACAAAACAGTCTTTGTGTTCTTCCACTGGTATCACGAATAATCAATGTCTCAGCAGCAACCCACTGCAAGTGCTCATACTGAACGAGCCTCCAATACATCATTTAAGCTCGTCCCAAGACCTTCTGCCTCTGGTGAAAGCTACCCCCCAGTATCAACCTTCGGCTGCCTAACGTCGTTCAAGCAAAACCGCTATCCACGATTGTTGAATCCTGGACCCCAGAGGGAAGCCAGCGACGCTCACAACAAGGGAGGTCTGGTGTACCAGTGGGGACAGTGAACGGCCAAACTGCACGTCCTGTCATCACGGTGATGGAACCTGCAACACCTGCCATGAATACCGAAAGAGGTGAGCTAGGCACAGAGAGAGGAAGACAACCTGCTCCATCTAACCGACTGAACACTGTAGCTGGATCAGCGGATCGTCGTACATCTACCCGTCAAGATCAAGGGAAGTTTCGGCACGAGCAGTCTCGATGCCCAACAGGAGACATGGTTCGACCTTCCATGCAACATACAACCACTTCCGAGAGTATAAGGAGGAAAGAAGCTTCATATTATGCAGAAGAGGAGGAACAAGATCAAGGGTCATATTACGACCAGACAGCAGCGCAACAGTCCAGAGCTCTCGGCCAAACTGAACAGTCCCTGGCGCGAAGCAGACGCTACTCCCCTCGTCGAGCGTCTCCCCCTCCTCCGCTAACTGTCCAGCCGCTACTACGCTCTGGTTCGCGCAGTCCACCACTATCAGAGCGCCTCACTGTATTCCACAAACCCATCTCCGTCACACCAGGCCAGCCCTCAAATAACCCACCCGCAGAGACCCTGAGTACAAGAGACGCAGACAGCATTTGTGACGATCTAGTCAGAAGAGTTAAAATTGCACAACTGGGCAAGATGTATGACAGAGCTGTGGAAGCTGATCGTAGAGGTCTGGTGGACGACGGATTATACGACACGGTGCTGGATTTCTTTTATAGATTCTTGCCGATGGTTTTTGCGAATGGAGAGAGGTGCATTTCCCACTTCATCCTCTCCTGCCCCCTTGCCCCAGGTCTATCATTCTTCCCCACCAGCGTCATCAACCAGAGTAACAAGACCTTTCTGCTGATGATCCATCTACAGTGACCCCATAATCATCAACCGCCGGCAAATCCTCGATCACCAACGCGTTTGGCAGATTTTCGGTCCAAGAGGAGAAGGTCTCTCGCGGAAAGATCGGGGCAAGAACAGACCGCATCCGTGGTATACGAGGCCGAAGGATAAGAAGATGAGTTTTAAGGATGTGGTAGGGGAGGTGGTTGATAGCATGTAAGTTGTTCCGATCTTTCTTCGTCAAGTGGAGTGTTGTGGGGATAAGGTGGGATGGTGTCATATGATTGTGCTAATGTTGAGAGTTGTAGACCGAGAGTTCATATTGTGCCGGGGCCGGCGAAGAGGAAGAAGGATGAGGGGCAGAATCAAAGATGAAAAGTTTGAAGATGGAACGGAAGTCCACAAGGATAGATAAAGGAATGGGTCGTAGGGACGCAGTCGTGACTGCAAGGATACATGAAATGCAAGCTACTCTTGACGAGTTGAGATGCTGAGACCATGATCTTAAAAGAATCATAATGGCTTTACAGAAGAAGCGCATCATTATCGTGACATGACTGAGGAGCGGAATTGTACCAGATCATCTCTTGAAGTTGCACACATTTTGGGAGAAGGAACCATATAAAAGCGCCACTGGCAACATACTTGGGGAGGTTCCAGCGGTTTCAGCAAAGTCGAAGACAATATAAGTGCTTTGATATCAGGCAAGGAGGTCACGATGGACGGATTCATCTTCGAATACTTCCACTTCCTCAAACCATGTACGGTTCTGTTCCTCTCAACGGTTGTATCTGCTGAATTACGGGCCTGGAGGTTTCAAACAGCCTTTACCCATCTAGACCCTCGAACCAGCTCTCATGATAACTCCTCAAATCTATATCCGCCGGCTTCTTCAAATACGGCGTCAAGTCTCCTTCTCCTCTCTGCTCCTTCGTTGTCCAACCATTGCCCAACCACGCGAACCGATTATTAGTCTTGGTCTTGTACTTCCATTCCCAATCCTCCCATCTTGGATCTCGTCTTAGAAAGTTCACATGCGACGCACTTCCTGGCCAGTGCCCGTGAATCCTCCCACCAGGTCGACCACCGTTTGCCCAGGAACTACAATTCTCCGAGAATACTGTCTTGAGGAAGAAAGAGTCTGAGTAGGCTATGAAATCATCCGTGGCAGCTTGCGACGGAGTGAAAGATTTGATGCCTTGGGTGTTCACTTTCCGAAGAAGCTTGGCTATATACGTCAATTGCGTTTCGACCTGATTGGGGACTGTCCCACTGTGACCTGCTGCATTTGGTCCTTGGACGTGAACAAGATTTGGAAATGAAGGTGTTGAGAAACCGAGGTAGGTGAGAGGATCTGGGGACCAGACATCTCGGAGGTCCTTCCCGTTTGCAATGATCGGAAATGGTGGTCTCATGTCAACATTCGCTCCTGTCGAGCATATGACTGCATCGACCTTCCTCTCAATGCCATCAGTAGTGACGATTCCCTCCTCGGTGAAGTGACTGATCGGTGTGCGGATGAAGCTGACGTTCTCTTCGGTTAGTGCTTCCAAATATCCTGGACCAGGAGTCAGACGTCGACAATTTGGTGAGAAGTCTGGTACGATATGTTCGAAAAGTTCTGGCTTCTTCTTTAGCCGCTCCGCCATCAGCTTTATGAAGTCTTCTCGTAGAGCCTTGTTCGTCTCGCTACCTTTGAACAGCGTCCCAAAACGCCTGTAGAATGTTGATTCCAGATCTTTCCGGAACTTGTGATACGTCTCGGGATCATCGAATGAGTCCAGCAATTCTTTCGCATAATAGTTTGGCTCCAACCGGCGCCCTGGTCCTTCACCACCAAATGATCCTGCGATCCAAGTTGGACTACGAGCGTAGTGGTCGAGGTGTTTGACAAGAGGCTGAATGTTGGGGACAACTTGAATACCGCTCGCTCCATTCCCAATCACCGCAACATTTTTTCCTGTGGGATCAAACTTTGGGTCCCAAGCAGACGAGTGTCGGAGGTGTCCTTGGTACTCTTTGATACCTGGGTAATCTGGCAACTTCCAGGCATTGAATCGACCAATGGCCGTAATCACCACATCAAACTCTGGGGCATAAATTTCTCCTGTCGAGAGATTCTCCACTCGCAACGTCCATCGACCAGTTTCTTCATCCCACTTTGCACCAGCAATTTTGTGTCGCAGCTTGAGATACTGATGGACATTGTATTTATGTGCGACGCTCTGCCAGTACTCCAGAATCTCTGCTCCTTGAGCATATTCTTCTGTCCAATTTGTCTTGGGCTCGAAGGTGGATTGGTAGACATTGGCGGGGATGTCGCAGCGCACTCCAGGGTAGATATTCTCGTACCATGTCCCTCCAACATCAGCGTTCTTATCGAAGATTTGCAATTCGATACCTGGAACTTTGACTGGGAGCAGTACTCCAGCTGTGATTCCTGCGAGACCAGCTCCAATGACTGCGACCTGTTCTGCTGTAAGTCAGTAATTTTTGTGTTGGTTTATAGGAAACGCACCCGGATCTTTGATGGCGCATCAATTGGATGGTCTTCTAGTTCAAAAGTTTTGAGGGGCCTCTGCACAGCAGTTTGTGTGAGTTCTGGTATATGGGTTCCGTTCTTGATATCCTTCACTTCATCGTCGTGGGCCTTGGAGACCGGCAAAGACTGGACAGTCGCCGAAGACTTGTCTTTGATCAACACGGGCAAATGCACTTCGTGTGAAGGCACTGTTTCGAGTGAAGGTGCCATTTTTTGGAAGCAGAATACAGGAGCTATACAAAAAGAAGAATGCGAAAGTGAACATACGAAGAATAGATAAAAATCACCTTACACAAGGCTCGCAAAACATCCCACTATCAATTCACTCGTGCAAGACAAACCATCACGCTATCCGCATCGCAGATGATAACAGCATCTGGCGGGAGATAAGGATCACGCTTCTTACTGTCAAGTCCAAGCTCCAGGAACAAAACGAAGCGCACACGCACAAGAGACACTACTACCCCTCACTTGAGGACCTTATCTCGAAGAACCCCGCTTCAGATAATTGCTTCCAGTGTCGATTTCACAATATGATGAGATTGAAGATGGGAATGACGAATCTCGGGACCAAGAGCTATCTCATGCAGGATCACAACAGCACTAACTGTTCAAGGTATTCCGACCCCTATTTTTGAGGAGTCCTAAGCAAGTTGCAGGCAAATGTATTTGCAAACGTCAAATTAAGCTCATGACTAGCGGTACGCTAGAGTGTCAATGTGGAGAAAACAGTGTTTACGAATCCGACAAGGATAAAAACGTCATCAACAGTCAATCAACAACCGCGAAAATCACGGGTTCTTATCATCGCCCTCAACACCGTCTTGCGCCGATGAAAAGTCAGCTATGGGACCCTTGTTGAGCTAGTAGGTGAGTGGAAGTACCTTTTCTGTAGCGCTGGAGAGCTTCCAGAGCTTCATTATCTCCAACGCGATTTCAGACGCGTCTGCTTCAATTTACTCCGAGACTTCTCATCCACTATCTGTACATCCAAGGCTCAATTGCAGTCATGTCTCCCCCAAAGAAACAGTTAATTCTCAATGCCTTTGCAATGCAAGCGCCGGGGCATTTGAATCCAGGTCTCTGGAAGTACCCAGCCGATACCAGCACCAAGTATGCCAATATCAAGCACTGGATTTCGCTCGCACAGAAGCTCGAGAAGGCCAAATTCCACGCCATCTTCTTCGCGGATGTTTTAGGTGGCTATGATGTTTACAATGGTCCCGCAAACTTGGATGCTACGATTCCTGCAGCTGCTCAATTCCCAATCAACGATCCCCTGTACAGCATTCCTGCGATGGCTGCAGCGACAGAGAGTATTGGCTTTGGTGTTACGGCCTCAACCACGTACGAGAACCCATACATGTTAGCGAGGAAGTTCTCGACCGTGGACCATCTCAGCGAAGGAAGGGTCGCGTGGAATATTGTCACATCCTACCTCGACTCTGCGGCGAGGAACTTCGGTCTGAATACCCAAGTCGAGCATGATGAACGATATCGAATCGCGAACGAATACATGGAGGTTACATACAAACTTTGGGAAGGGTCGTGGAGGGACAATGCTGTGAGTGCTGCGCCAAAGGGATCGTATGCGGACCCGAAAGCTGTTCGACAAATAAATCACAAGGGAAAGCACTTCGACATCCCTGGGCCACACGTCTGCGAGCCTTCGAAGCAAAGAACGCCTTTTCTCTTTCAGGCAGGAACTTCAAGTGCTGGAAGAAAGTTTGCCGCTACCCACGCTGAGGCGATTTTCCTCAATGGACATACTGCGGAGTTGGTCAGGCCCTCCGTTGACTCGATACGCACGCAGGCGAACGAGTTTGGCCGGGATCCCAACAGTATAAAGATTGTTGCTGGACTGTTGGTGATTGTTGCAGAGACGGATGAGAAGGCACATGAGAGGTTCAGGGAGCTGGCCAGCTATGGAGACAGGGAAGGCGCATTGGCATTGTTTGGAGGCTGGTCCGGATATGATCTGGGGAAATATGGAGATGATGAGGACTTCAGATTCCTTGATACAGCTCCGCCGGCGGTTAGGAGTATGGTCAATCACTGGGCGAAGTCGTCGCCTGAAGGTACCAAGTGGAACAAGAAAACTATCGCGGAGCACCTCATCATTGGAGGGAATGGAGCGAAGGTTATTGGTAGCCCCAAAACCGTTGCAGATGAACTACAGAGGTGGGCTGAGGTTGCTGATGTCGATGGCTTCAATCTCAGCTATGCAGCTGTACCTGAGACATTTGATGATATCATTGAGCATCTCTTGCCAGAATTGAGGAGACGAGGTATTTTCTGGGATGATTATGCCGTTCCTGGTGGAACGTTGAGAGAGAATTATCTTGGTCTTGCAGGGCACTGCAGATTGTCTGAGACGCATCCAGGTGCCAAATTCTTTTGGAAAGCGGGGGAGGAATTACCTGCGTATTCAAAGAGGCGGCAAATGGTGTGAAGAAAGCGAATGGTGTCAAGGAAGCAATAGATAGTCCCGCCAAGCGACAGCGCGTCGCATGAATGCGAAAGACAATTTCTACCTGGGGTTTTCTGCGCTCAGTAGTGACTTGATCTTCTGACATGTGGCTAGACTTTCTAGCTCGAGTTGAGCCCTACATGATTCGAGTTGACAAGTGCCGGACTGGATGAAGCTATGCTGATCTTGGAGAACCCGGAGTGGGTCTCAGGAAACGTGCTTACCAGGCATGTCTTTCGCCATCGCACGCCATGCAATCAAAGTCTTATCATAGTTCGCACCAGGAAAAGTTTATCCATAGCCAGATACGGTTGAGATGATGTTCGAATATGATATAAGTCTGGCCAATCCCATGGCTTTAGGAACATCGACTTCCGAATGCATATGCCAAAGTCAACTTCTCTTCAGACCAGCCCGTCATCATGTCAGAGCCTCAGTCAAAAGGAGAATCTCAGGTGGACACTGAACTGTCTTCTTCTGACAATGAAGCTCAACCTGTGACTCGCGAGTACATCAAACGTAAGTTACCTCTCCGGGTTTACTGCACCCGCTGACATCTCTAAAGCAAAATGGTATCGCAGCACGTTTTACAATGCTCTCATTCTAGGCATCTGCAACTTTCTCGCTCCAGGTATCTGGGGAGCGATGAACTCTCTCGGTGCAGGCGGACAGCAGAAACCATACCTCGTCAATGCCGCCAACGCGTTGACTTTCTGCCTCATGGTTGTCTCCTGCTTCTTCTCACCCATCCTCGTCAAGGCTATCGGCATCAAGTATACCTTGATCTTCGGAACCATGGGTTATGCTCCCTACGCTGCGGGGTTGTACACCAACAACCGTTTTGGCAATGAATGGTTCGTGCTCCTCGGTGCAGCTCTATGTGGCATCTCCGCAGGTGCGTTCTGGATGGCCGAAGCAGCAATTGCCCTGGCGTATCCCGAACCCCATAATCAAGGACGATTCCTTGGGTTTTGGCTCAGCTTTCGAATTGGTGGCCAAGTCCTCGGTGGAGCCATCAATCTGGGCATCAACGCCAACAATTCCAAAGCCGGGAAGGTCTCGTACAATGTCTACTTGGCGTTCATCGCTTTGCAGGCACTTGGTCCTTTTGCAGGACTTCTTTTGAACAAGCCAGAAAAGGTTCAGAGAACTGATGGAGTAAAAGTCAAACTGGCTATCACCAACAATGCCATGTACGAACTGAGAGCAAATACCAAGCTATTTTTCAGCAAGAACTTCCTTCTCCTGGTTCCGGTGATCGCACAGGCAGTTTACGCCGAAGCAGTATTCTTCACCTTCCAATCATTGTGGTTTAGTGTGCGAGCGCGGGCTTTGGGCTCTTTTCTTTCAGGTATCGTGGCCATGATTGGTGGTAACGTCCTTGGTGCGTTTCTGGACTCCAAGAAGTTTAGTCTCAAGACCAGAGCGAGGGTGGCATACATTGCCATTCTTGGACTCCAAGGTGTATGGTGGATCTGGGCGACGATCTTGGTCACGGATTTCCATAAGACCAAGCCGACTTTCGATTGGGCTGACAAGGGTTTCGGTAAAGGCTTTGCACTGTTTTTGTTCTGGGTCATTGGATTCCAGGTCAACTACATGTACTTGTAAGTCCATCATATCCAACTTTGGAGCCCGGCATACTGACGAGTTCAGGTATTTCGTTGTTGGTGAACTGGCGGGAACTGGTGCAGAAGTCATTCGAATTGCTGGTCTCTTGAGAGGAACAGAATCCGCGGTGCAGGCAGTCAGCGTAAGTTTTCATTCACTCCTCCGAGAACACGGCTAACTTTCCTCAGTACGGATTGAACAGTATCAAGATCTTCGCAGAGGTAGGAGGAGTTTACCTCAATTTCGGCCTTTGGGGCTTGGCTTTGTTGCCTGGATGGTTGGTTGTACGACAGATTGGTGTCAGCCTGGGAGACAAGAAGCTCGAGCGAGAGGGACATGCTTCACGACAGGGATATGCTTCACAAGAGAGGGAGAGAGTTGCTGATGCAAGAGTGGATGGAAAGTGATTGTGCTTGATGCGTGGCTTCAGCCTCTGAACTATGATCCACCCTTGTATGTTACCGCGGACTTGGTTCCGGTACTATCCAATCGATAATCGTTTGGGCGTCGAGAAGTGGGAAAGGCCTTTCGGTCACTTACAATGATTATACAAATTAGCGCCTTTCGATGACTGATTTCAATTGAGTTCTTCTCTTGGCAGGGTGCACATTACGGAGCGAGACGCGGGCGGCACGAGACAGAAGCCACCATCTCTATTTATAACACTTAAGCGCCAACCAACAGCATGAGCCGCGGCAACACGAGGCCGGTAACAGGATGTCTAAAGCCTCTGTAAGAGCCTCCAGAACAGAATTACGACCCCAACGAGCCGCACTTCCACGAACCCTCTGTCCTATCACGTAAGACGAAGACACGATGGCTCAACGTCGTCTGCGACGCGATGATTATACCGTAGGATGGATTTGTGCGCTGCCAATTGAGCTAGCCGCTGCACAAGAGTTGCTAGATGAGGAGCATGAAGACGTCGAGCACGATGAGAATGATCACAACCTATACTCCCTCGGACGCATGGCCGATCAGAACATTGTCATCGTCTGTTTACCAGCAGGTTTGATAGGCAATAACCCTGCGGCAGCGGTGGCAACGCAGATGAAAGCGACATTCAAGTCAGTACGGTTTGGCCTGATGGTTGGGATTGGCGGTGGCGTTCCGAGTACAGATTCAGATATTCGGCTTGGGGATGTTGTAATCAGCCAGCCGCAGAAGGGCTATGGAGGTGTCATTCAGTACGACTTTGTGAAGACTGTTCCTAGTGGCTTTCAACGAACAGGATTCATCAACTGCCCGCCCCTGATGCTACTTAGTGCGATTGCAAAGATGCGAGCGAGCCACCTTCGGCAACGCAGCAAACTTGCGGAATACGCCTCAAAACTGAGCCATCTCCAGGAGTTCAATCGCGAAGCGGCTGGACCAGATATTTTGTACGAAGCAACGTACGAGCATGAGGGAGGATCGACTTGCAGCTCATGCAGGACAGATAAGAGGGTGGATCGACCGCGTCGGAGAGCCGAGGAAACAATTGTCCACTATGGTATAATCGCTTCTGGTAACCAAGTTATGAGGCATGCGACCGAAAGAGACACGGTAAGCGCGGAGTTTGGTGGCGTACTCTGCTTTGAGATGGAGGCGGCTGGCTTGATGAACAGCTTCCCCTGCCTCATCATTCGAGGTATTTGTGACTATTCCGATTCCCATAAGAACAAAAGGTGGCAGGCCTACGCGGCAGGTGTATCGGCAGCCTGTGCAAAAGAGGTTTTGTCAATCATACCGCCTGCGGACATAGCTAAGACAAGTCCACTGGAGGATATCTTTGGGAAGGACAGCAGAGGTCAGATTGAGCAGGACTACAAAGATGCCCACATTAGGGAAGGAGAAAGTGCGTCCCTTCAAGACACATACTGCATCGGTGCGTCTATTCCATTTTGCTGCGGAAAACATGAGTCGGTTCCTGCAAATAGTTGTATAGCTTTGGATCTTGCATCGGAGAAAAGCTCTGCTTCAGTATACTTCATTCTCTCGGGGAGCGATATTTCGGGGTCATTTTGCTGATATAGTTATTAGAGACACTAGAACCAGAAATTCAGTATAATGAAGTACGGGTTCCCTTCAGAACAAGGACTGCGCCCGACATAGGAGAGATGTCAACGCCGAGCCGAAGAAAGTGGCCCCGGAAGCCCATTGAACTGCGGCACGAATCCAATGGCGCGAGCTCGTTAAGTAGATCGATTTCCCCAAAAGGGAATTTCGGATTCCTGATTCGCAATGGGTGGACAGAACTCGACAAGGATCTTGTCAGCTCTCGGGCATTAGATTCAGTAAATGAGGATTACGAAGACATTGGCCATGCCTTCCTGATCAGCCGACCTTTAAGTAGAAGTGAAATCCAAGACTACCTGGAAAGATCAATCTCTCGAAATCCGAAAGGAATAATGCCAACATATGGCAGGAACATCAATCAATTCTTCAATATTCCTCTGAGGGACAATCCATATTTTACTGGGCGTCAGCGTCATTTGTCCAGACTAGATGAGATTCTTTACCCACTGTCGAAGTCGGTCACTTCCCACTTGCGTTGTGCTGTTCTTGTTGGTCTAGGAGGCGGCGGTAAGACCGAGATCGCTGCTCGATACGCTCATCTGCATCGGAACGAGTATTTAGCAGTATTATGGATTGATGGGACAAGTCGTGGCTCTCTTGCATCATCATTTTCCGGGTTACGTAACGGGTTGTCACGTCAAATGACCATACCAGGCCACCAATCGTCACGTAGTGGGTCTTCCGAATCAACGTCGAGGTCGCGGACCAGAAATTCTTCCGTTAATCTCGTTGCAGACTATGAGTCTATGATTACGAGCCAAATGCTGGCAAGTGGAGAATCGTTGTCAAAGACAATCCATTGGCTGAATTCAACACATCACCGATACCACTGGCTGATGATTATTGATAATTTGGATGACCCGGATATGGTGGAAACCATTGAGGACATTCTAGTGCAGCTCGATCGAGGATGCGTGATCATCACGAGCAGGAACTCTGGCGCAGCAGGGCTTGGTACAGCTGTCGACGTGGGCGAGCTGACATCGGCCGAAGCTTCAGAATTTCTCTTTCGCAGTCTTCAACTGGAGGACCAAACCAAAGCTCACTCCCACCAAGAGTCTGTAAATAGCCTCTGCGAACTCCTAGGGTACCTCGCGCTTGCCATTGACCAGGCGGTAGCTTACATCAACGAGAACCACCTGACCATTGATGAGTACATCGAAATATTCCAGCAACAGAAGGCCGATCTCTTGGGCAGGTCCTCGCACAATAGGTACCAAAGAACCAGATCATCTGACTTAGATGGAAAATACAATACTGCACTTACGACCTGGGAGATATCCTTTCGATTTGTTCAACATAATTCTCCAGCTGCGGCTTTACTTCTCCATCTTCTTGCGTTCATGAACAACAATGACATATCAGAGGACATCTTCAGAGTTATATATGATACCAAAAGAAGATGGGACGTATGGACTACTACTGGCGCCATCAGCACATTCAATGACTGGGAGAATGGCGTTGCTCGAGCTCTTATACAAGGCATGAACTCAAAACCCAAGTTCCACGAGATCGTTGGCAAACTTTTAGCCTTCTCACTTGTCAAGCGTACTGCAAGCAGAAGACGCATTTCTATTCATCCAGTACGTTTGATTCATGCCATACTTCCAAGGTCGACTGCTGATGTTTGCATAGTTAGTCCACTTTTGGGCATCTGCACGTATGGAACCATGGGAGCAACGTCAGTGGATGAACCTGACGGCAGAGTTCTTAACAGGGAATATTCCTGTTCGCTATCAATTGCCCCTTATCGAGCCTCTTCGAGATGCAATGATTCCTATGATTGTCCCGCATATTCATACTATCTACGAGCATTCTAAGACGTTGGCTCCAACCATCGAGTCGAGAGTTGTACGTGATCTGATCTCTTTTGGGGCATATCACTCTCAGCAACCTTCGTCATGTCAAATGTTTGCATATTGCAGAACTGTGACAGACATTTCTTGCGAACAAGAATTCCTGGTGCCAATCTCATGGGAACTTTCCCATTCTTGCCACTTGGGTCATGTCTCCTTAGCTGATGATAGACATTCAAGTCGAGGGAAAGATATTCAGGTGCGAAGGAACACGTCACTTTGGAAAGAAGCCTCACCGAAAGATTTAATTCAGGAGCAAGCCCACTATTCTGCAGCCATGCTACTTCAGAGGATGTTACTAAGATCGCGGGAAAATAAATCGCTGGCCCTTTGCCCTGCGGAAAGGGCGGCAATGGTCCGACTGGCAGTGGTCCTTGCATTACATTATGAGCACGGGGAAGTTAAACCTGACATCCGAGAGATGAATGACGAATCTATTCTTGATGTTCTGCGCATCATCATCACAAAATGGACGCCCTCCGCGGAATGTACGGACATGGAGACAGAAACCGAGGCTTTTCAAAACTTCTACATTTGTGCGATAGCACCACACGACTACACTATACAAGAGGAGGTTGCCAGCCTAGGACTTAGGATCATCAAGAGCTTTGAAGAATTTGCTTCGGTGCGCAAGTTATGTCACATACTTTCTGATCGGCTCACGAAGTATGCGAAATTTTGCAACACCGACGCTGCGACGAAAGTCATCACTAAAATTCTCCAGCAAGATCAGCCTGTGGATTCTGTGTTATCCATCTGGAATGATCTCGCACCTGCGATCTCGGAGACGTGCCGTAATTCTGAGACAAAGACTGATGGCCAAAAGATTCTTGGGCTATTCCAATTGTTTCGCGATCGCGAGTTATTACTACAGAGGACACAAATAGCGATAAAGAGCGTCAAAAGAGCTGCAGAACAGTGGCGAGAGCTCCTTGAGAAGATCGAACGGTTGATGCCGATCCGGGATGATAAGGGTCAGAAGGCGATCACCGATTTCTTGAAGCATCCTCCCGCGTCAGAATTACGAGATGATGCACTGCTAGCCCTTGGAGATTATACAGACGAGATAAATCTTACCAGGCTAACAATTGGAGAGATAATAAGGGGATTCAGGTATCGTCGTAACTAAGATTGAAAATAGGTTGGGGATAATTATCTAAAGTGAGAAGCTTACAATATTGCCAATGATTTCAAAGTGAGAAGGCCTTGTTTTTACATGAGTGCGTAAGTCAATAACTTGTACTTATCACGTTATTACGTACGATATATTTCTGTTCCTATTCCCATTGGATTTCCTTGGGCTCGCCATACAAATTGTTAGCATAAAGTTTCCACTTATCAAGCGACTTTTTCTAGCTAATTCCATCTTTTATTAGTTGCATCCAATTTAAAGTTCTTTTTTAAGCCTTTCCCTTTTCTTTAACAAAATCCCATATTTATAATTTATATTCTTTTTTTTTAAAATAAATAATTTTGCGATCCTTTAGATAATTTATTTCTAATAAAATAATTAATTTATATTTAATCTTTTAAGCTTTTTTTTATTGTTTTATTAATAAATATTTTACTTTTTTGATATTTAAAATTCTTTCCTTTTTGACTTCTTTTTGCTAAGCCGTCAAAATAGATTAAGCCTCCTTTTCCCTTTAAACCTCCAGCCCTCTTTCTTTTTCTTTACCATCTTACTCTCTTTTTTATTACTTAACCCTTTATTTAAATACTTAATAGCTTTTCAATTGCAAATTGGTTTTTATTTACTTTAATGTAAATCCTAATTAATGTTTTATATTGCAATTTACAAATACTTGCTTAACCTTTTTTTTGGTAGGAAAGTGCGCGCTAAAAAATAACATGCGCTTATAACTTTAATAAGATAATTATAAACTTTCCTTTTTTAGCTATAATTAGCATTTTCGCAATCTTCTTCAGATTTATAACTTCAACTCAAA
>NYXK01000070.1 GCA_002685535.1 Deltaproteobacteria bacterium | reverse complement strand
CCACAAAAAGCTGCCAGCGCAATCCATTTCCATTCACCACTTTGTAAATTCGTAACGCCGCTTCGTACTTCCGCCAGACTCCAGAGTATGACAAGCCCCACTGCTAAACGTGAAACATTCAAAACCTGCGGATTTATTTCATCTATAATTCTTTTGGCCAAAACCTGCATCGATGCAAAACTGAAGGCTGATGTTACAGCCCAGAGGAATGAGGACCAATTTTTTAAATCAAAAGTCAGGGAGTCCATTTTCATTACGATAATACCTAATACAATTACCACCACTGACATCCAGACTCTGATGCTGATGAACTCTTTCAAAAACATCCAACTGAGCAGCATCGCAATAATAATCTCAATTCTGCTTACTAAAACCAACAAGGTTGGTGAAGACTGGCTCAAAGCCTGGCAAATCGCATAATTACCCAACAGACCTGCCAGGGAAGTGGCAAGNGTGATTCCTGCAATTTTCCAGGAAAATTTATTTTGGTGACGTGCAAACCAGGCGCCAGGCAGGGAAAACAAAAATGCCCAAAGGAAAACACCCCAGATTACAGGCAGAGGTGCGACTGTATCTAAACTTAAACGGTATGGAATTGCGTAAAGCCCTCCTCCAAACATAGCGAGCAATGCGAAGCACAGCCCTTTGATTTGATCACTCACAAACTACTTTCTTAATTTAAACTTTATTTTCCTTTACAATNCATTCTCTATTTTTGGGCTTTGATAAGTCAAGAAAATTTACATCTTCATGAAAACATGGTACTATTGGCNTTTCATTTTTCGCCTCTCAAACCGTCTGAANTAATCTGTTAGATGCAACTTGTCGGCATTGGTTTTGCCAGTTCAAACTGGGATACTTTAGTTAAGCAGTTACAGAAACAGGTTTCTCATCAATTGAACGGGAAGTTGTTCGTTGATTCAGTTTCAGTTGCTGAACCTGAAATTAGNNCAAAAGAACTTGAGTATGCGTCAGCAGAGTTGAANAAACTAAAAGCGGATTGGGTTTTATTTTCTCCGGGTGCATTTGAAAATCCGCAAGTCTGTCTCAAATTACTGGAGGAGCTAAAAATTGTTTCTGAGAAAAATGTCAGTTACGTGTTGGTGCTTGACGATCTGAGTCATGATTTATCGGCGTTATTAAAACTGCAGCCAGTTCTTGAACTAGTCAACAATATGCAGTTTAGACTTTCTGCTCCGGAGATGCTGCTGACTCATCACATCCGCAGTTTTCCCAGGATTCGTTTGGACAATGACTTTCAGACAATGGACTACACAAATCATTCCGGAATCCTGGTACGTCAATCCGCAANGGAAGTACCNCTGAATACGCTGATTCCCCTGAACAGCATTCAGAAATTTGAAACTGAAAATGGAGAACTTGCNCCGGAAATATGGCTGCAGAATTTTTTACAGAAGAGAGATAAAACTGCTCTTCCGGAACGTGTAGTAGGGATTTTACGTGAAGCAAAAGGTTGTTATCTTTTTCCGGGAATTCCTTTTAATTCAATCCAAAGGCTGAATTTCGACAATATTAAGGTTGAACATTTAATCCGCCTTGACGAATGCACTTTAAAAAATCCTCCTTTCAAACGTTTCATTGATGACATGAACGGTGAGCACAAAAGGTGGCAGAANGCTAATCAGCAAAATAAAAAAACAAAATCGGTCGCAATTCATGGCTCAGGNAAATACCTGATAGTAAATGCTTTACTCGAAAAANTATTCAGAGAAATCGGNCGGACAAATGTTAAACTGCAGACTAATACTGATCCCGTGCAACTACCACGGAAAGATGCCGTCTACTGGTTGAAACTGGACGAATCACCTGAGAAAAGTATTAAGTTGTGTCTGATTGACTGGTGTGCTGACTTGCATCACATTCTTGCACCGCTGGATAATTTTGTTGAGCTGAATGATCTCCAAATGACTAATAATTCAGCACCACTGCCCATACAGAAAGCGGAGTTTGAAAAAAAGCGTAATAATTTATTGGCTGAGGAAAAATCGCTCGNAACNACAATTCATCAGGCTGAGAGCAGTCAAATGCTTTACANACAGGAACGGGATGTCCTCCAAAAAATTAATACTTTTTCTAAAATGTTGATTGAAGCACTTTCCAAAAGCATCACATGGGAAGCGGCTGCAGAAAATGCCGCGGAGGTAAAAACGTCAAGAGCGCTTTTGCTCTGTGAAGAAGAAACCCTTGCTGCAGAGCTGAATCTTAAGTTAAGCAAAGTTCAACGAAAACTCTGGATCAACCCTTTCAAGTTTCAGCAGCCGGAAGATTTAACTCAATTTAACACAAAAATGATTCTCTCTTATTTGAAANCGGAAAACCTTATTGTTACTGCCACCGCACGTGCACACCTGGAAAATCTTTGCCNACAGGCAATTGAGCAGGGAGAAAAGGCGGAAACTGTTATTAATGAGCAAAATAAAATAATTGAACACGGAATAACAGATGCTGCTCTGCTCATGAAAAATAAAAAAAATCTCGCCCTGAGCTGGCTGTATGTTTCTCTTAAACAACTTTTATATCGTGACCGTAACTTGTTTCAAACACTTCCGGAAAAANCAGCATGAATAGTTCACCTACAATTCANGATATCATCATGCAGCTCAACCAATACTGGCACAGTCAGGGTTGTATGCTGATGAATCCGTACGATGTTGAAACCGGTGCCGGAACCATGAATCCGATGACCACTCTGCGTGTGGTTGGTCCGGAGGAATGGAATGTAGCTTACGTCGAACCTTCGAGAAGGCCGGCTGATGGACGTTACGGTGAGAATCCAAACCGCCTTTATCAACATCATCAATATCAGGTAATTCTGAAACCTTCACCGGATAATGTGGAAGAACTTTACCTTGCATCGCTGGAGGCTTTAGGCATCGATCCGCTGCAGCACGATATTCGTTTTGTAGAAGATAATTGGGAAGCACCGACTCTTGGCGCATGGGGTCTCGGCTGGGAGATCTGGCTCGACGGTATGGAAGTCACACAATTTACATATTTTCAACAAGTCGGCGGAATTTCCTGTCAACCTGTTTCCGCGGAGTTGACTTATGGTATCGAAAGAATTGCCTCCTACTTACAGGATGTTGAAGACGTATTTGATCTTGAATACTCAAAAGGAGTCAATTACGCTTCAATTTTTCGGCAGCCGGAATTTGAACATTCAAAATACACTTTTGANGTTGCGGACACAGAACTGATGTTCCGCTGGTTCAATGATTATGAGCAGGAGGCAGGACGTGCGTTTNCGGAAAAGCTGGTTTTTCCCGCCTACGATTATGTGCTCAAATGCTCCCACACTTTTAATCAGCTTGATGCAGCCGGTGCAATCAGTGTTTCTGCACGTGCGGCATACATCGGAAGAGTACGTAACCTTGCTCAAAATATCGTAAAACTCTTCCTTGAAGAACGCTGCAAACTCGGTTTTCCTTTGATGAATGACCGCGATGCTGCCCGGAAATGGGTGGAAGAACTTACTCCTGACAATTAATGTGATTACTGCTTTGTGAATACTTATTTACTG
Organism: Deltaproteobacteria bacterium; assembly: GCA_002685535.1. Classification (GTDB taxonomy): domain Bacteria; phylum SAR324; class SAR324; order SAR324; family NAC60-12; genus Arctic96AD-7. The sequence goes on along the minus strand of NYXK01000070.1, from coordinate 10,985 downwards.
GAAATTGGACTTGAAGAAATGCCTGCGCAGATGATTCTGCCTGCAGTTGAACAATTGAAATCACTGGTGCAGAAAACCTGCGAAAACCACCAGTTGAGTTTTAATGAACTGCGTACCTTTTCTACCCCCAGAAGACTGGCTGTTCAAATTCAGGGACTACCGGAAAAACAGGAAGACCGCAGCATTGAGCTGAAAGGACCTCCTGCCGCTATTGCAAAAGACAAGGATAACCACTGGACTAAAGCAGCGCTGGGATTTGCCGCGAAAAACGGGGTTGAACCNGCTNANCTGCANNTTCGGGAATATGAAGGCAANGACTATCTTTTTGTGCAGCGTATCGAATTAGGACAGCCCGTTCCGGAACTGCTGCAGGCACAGCTGGAGCAGTGGATTTCGCAGCTGAATTTTCCTAAAAATATGCGCTGGGCTTCATACAAAATGCGCTTTATTAGACCGATACGCTGGATAGTTTCGCTCTGGAACAAGACAGTTGTACCGCTGAAACTTGAAATGGTTGAAGCCGGAAACGAAACACGTGGACACCGCTTCCTGAGTTCCGGAAAAAGCCTGCTCAAAGATGCAGCTGATTATCAAGAACAGTTGGAAAAAATGAATGTGATGCCTGATTATGAAAAGCGACGTGAATCCATAGTTTCTCAAATCAGCAAACTGGAACAGGAATTTGGGTTCGTGGTGGAACTGGATGAAAAGCTGCTGACGGAAGTCACGAATTTGCTAGAGTGGCCTACTGTGCTCCTCGGAGATTTTGAAGAAGAATTCCTGGAACTGCCGAGTGAAGTTTTGGTCACCAGCATGGCTGTGCATCAGCGATATTTTCCTGTTTTCAGTAAAAATATAAATCAAGACTCAGCCGAAAAAAAATTACTTCCACATTTTGTTACTGTACGCAATGGTAACAGCAAAGNCCTCGACACAGTNAGACGTGGCAATGCTAAAGTACTGCGTGCGCGACTCAGTGACGCCCGGTTTTTCTACCTCGATGATCAGAAAAAATCACTGGAAGAGTTCCGCCAAAAAGCAGAAAATGTAGTCTTTTTTCAACAGCGTGGTACNCAGGGNCAACGTGTTCANCGAATTTCGGACCTTAGCGTTTTTATCGCATGCAGACAGGAGCTTAATGAAATTCAGCAAAAACATGTACTCAGGATTGCTGAACTGAGTAAGTTCGATCTGGAAACACAGCTCGTTCAGGAGTTTCCGGAATTACAGGGTTTGATGGGTGAAAATTATGCAATGNTGAAAAATGAGGATGCTGTTGTCTGCCGTGGAATTCGGCAGCATTATTATCCTCGCAACGCAAAAGACTTTTTACCGGAAGACGTGGAATCCGTTCCGGCAGCACTTGCAGATAAACTTGATCTGCTGACCACTGCTTTTTCGCTGAACATGATCCCTTCCGGTGCANCTGATCCATATGCTTTACGCAGAACTGCGCAGGGAATCACTCAGCTTATCCTTGGATTACGACTCCCGCTGGACCTGCATGAACTGATTTCCGCTGCGGTTCGTCTGCTTGATGATCAACAGGATCTAGCACTGGATCGCACAAAACTGCAAAATGNTTTGCTNGATTTTCTGCTTCAACGGCAACGCTGGTTCCTGCAGGAACGTGGAATACGCTACGACCTGATAGACGCAGTTCTCAAAACTTCGGCAGGANTTCAGNNCNCGCAGGGAAAAACAGCAAGANCTGTTTTAGCAATTGAACAGCTNAGTTTTGCNGAGTNTCTGGGCGAACATCTTGAGACAGATATGTTCAAAAGATCNGTCGAAGCAATCGTACGTGCCGCAAATATCAGCAGTAAATATGCGGACAGAATTGCTGAAGAACTGAACGAATCGGCTTTGGAACTTAAGGAAGAGAAGGCCTTTCTGGCCGCCCTGCAACCCATTCTTAACAGTGATTCTCAAGCTCTCTGGAGTCCTGATAATTATCTGCAGCAGCTGCGTAAAATTGAACCTGTCGTAACACGTTTTTTCGAAGATGTGATGGTCATGGACGAAGATCCCGTAAAATGCGGAAACCGACTTTGGCTCTGCCAACAGCTGGCACAATGGTCGGGCAGGCACCTCGATCTGCAGTCCATTGTTTTTNCCTGAAACTTTTTCCTGACCAGCGGCAGGTGATTATTTTTTGTAGGGGCACGGCGCGCNGTGCCNCTCCGTTGAAACTTATCTTAATTGTTCTTTNTTTAGTGNCTCAGTGCCGTAGTACCTGAGGCCATTTTTTCACGCTGAATTTTTTAAATTGAAACACGCCCCGGCAATCATTATCCTTGTTATTCATTTTTTGATTTTCGCTATAGTTAATCAATTCTTGAATCCTCATCCCGATATGCTCGACCACTGGGTATGGTCACGCTATCTGAGCCTTTCTTATTTTGAGCATCCTCCGATGNTTGCCTGGCTTATCCGCGGCATCACCCTGATTGGAGGAAATACTGAAACCGCTTTGGAAGTCGGCTCGCAACTGATGACAATCAGCATCATAGCTTTGACATACGCCGGCACACTTCGCTTGTACGGAGTAAAGGCTGCGTTGGTAACGCTGCTGATTTTATGCAGTATGCCTTATTTCACCCTCGGTAGTATCTTTCTGCATATTACACAGCCTTTTCTGATATTTTGGGTAGCGGCGCTTTTTCTGCTGATACGCTTTCATCAGCTGCCCNAAAATAAATGGTTACTCTGGATTGGGATTGCAGCAGGTTTTGGCGCACTTTCAAAGTACATCATGCTGCTTTTTTACATAGGACTTTTTCTGCACCTATTACTTTACCGTAAAACNCGCAAAGAAATTTTGAATCCGTGGCTTTACGCGGCAGGAATTATTTCACTCACTATTTTTGTGCCAGTGCTTTTATGGAATGCTCAACACGATTGGATTTCATTCCGCTGGCAGTTAGGTAAAGGAACTTCCGGCGCGGATTTTGGTGAAAATACTTTAGCATTTACGCTTGGACATCTGCTCTTGTTTTCTCCTTTATGGGCCCTGATGGGAGCTCTGGGAATCTGGTGGGTGAGAGATCACCTTGCTCATGCAAACCGTCCGGAATCCGTAATTACCGTGATTTCCATTTTTCCGCTGCTCTTTTTTACACTAATGAGCCTGAAGGGTACAATCGCGGATCCTCACTGGGCAAACCTGGCTTATCTNGGAATCGCTGTTTTTCTGGGTAATGAACTGCTCTGGCGTTTCCAAAAGAAAACCCTTTACGGCTTACTGGCTCTAGGCATTCTAATCAATGTCGGGCTGACCGGAACAGTCGTCACTCACGCACTGAATCCATTGTTTGACTGGATGCCCTATGAGCTTAAAAATTATGATTATCTGCAGTCCAAGGGACTACCGGAATCTACCCTGAAAACTCTACGGGATAAAAGTGAACGGCACCTCAGCGCAGNTCAATACAACGCNCATTTGAGCAAAATTCTGACAGAGCGTGAGGTTGAGCAATATGCGGAATTAATCCAGAAAACCGCCATGGATGTTGCTGCGGACAGGTTGACGCGTGTGCTTGACTGGGACAAAACGGGAGAGCAACTCCAGCAACTTCTGGAGCAAAAAGAGATTCCACAAATCACGTACATTGTTTCACGTGAGTATCAACTCAGCGCTGCTTTATCGTTTTATCTACCGTACCAGCCGTGGCCGCACAGTATTGAAAAACCGGAACGCAACCTCTGGAGTCCGATTACTGACGTGAAAACAGGTGGAGGCATTTTTGTCTGTGAACTGCAGGAATGTCAAGGAGGGGTTGTGGATTTTTATGAACGCTTCGAAATGCCGATGCGTTATTTAGGTGAGGTTGAAACCCGCAGGAAAACCAGAATGATCCGTAACCTGCAGGTTTATGAATTCATTCTTTAAACTGCATCTTAATAAAATCCTCGCAACATTCTTAAACAAAAATTACAAAGCATCATCGAGTTCAAGATGCAGATCGGCAGAGTCGATATCTTTAATTTGTTCAATTTTACGTCTTGCGGCAGAAGCAATTTTCTGTGCATCACGGATACGCATCTCTGCATCGAGGAGAATATTAACCTGCACCGTCAATTTTTGGTTTAGATAATGACAGTAAATATGAGTTATGCCCTGAATTTCAGGAATTTCAGCAAGCACTTTTTTGACATCATTTTCAATTTCACCCTGCGGCCGCATCAGCACGATGTCCTGCAGAAGTTCCGAACCTTCATCACCAACGTGATCATCTTCTGCATCCACATGCACGAGGACTTCATTTACAGCAGGCAGTTTCTCTAGAATTTCTAGACGCACTCTTTCCGCCACCTGATGAGCAGCTGAAATGCTCATCATACTGTCTACTTGAATGTGCAAATCAACCAACAGATGCGGTCCCATTCTCCGTGCCCGCATTTCGTGATAATGATCAACACCTTCAATTCCGGACATAATCTTACCCAATTCACTGATGACATCTTCTTCGACAGTCTCATCCGTCAGTTCGCGGATACTTTCATAACCGATGTCAATTCCAGTTTTTATAATAAGCCCTGCCACGAGCATGCCTGCGATAGGATCCATTAATGGGATTCCTAACTGCGCACCTGCAATTCCCAAGAGTGCCGCTACCGAGGATATTGCATCCGAGCGGTGATGCCACGCGTTTGCCATTAAAACACGGCTGCCTGTCCGACGTCCTACCATCCGTGTTACATGGAAAAGCGCTTCTTTAACAATGATAGCAATTCCCGCCATCCACAATGCGATTGTTCCAGGCACCACAGGCGCATCCATTCTATTAAAAACATGACCGGCTACACCAATTCCGGTAAATAGCAGTAAAAGCGCGATAATAAAAGTACCGACGGTTTCAAATTTACCATGACCATACGGATGATTTTTATCTTTTGGAATACCGGACATACGCACCGCCCAGAGCGTGATTCCATCGGACAGCAAATCTGAAACAGAATGTCCCGCGTCTGCGATTAAAGCAGATGAATTAGCAATAATACCGATGAAACCTTTAGCCAACGCTAAAATGAGATTGGCGGCTAAACCCAGCCAAGTGACTTTTAAGGCATGTTTTTCGGAGAGATCCCGTGCGTTCATTGCTTAATAATTATTTTTNAGTTCCCGTAAAGTTCTGAAAACTTCTTCTTCGTCAAGATTGTGCGCCGGTTCTTTGGACTTGACGCAGGCTAGNATTTCAGCGGANGTGCATCGCATAAACGGATTTGTAAGGCGTTCCTCGGNCAAAGTAGTAGGCGTGGAAAATTTNCCGGAGGAGCGGAGAGCACTGACTGCTTCCAGTTTATGCTGAATCTCTGCGTTTCCGGATTCCACACTCAAAGCAAAACGCAGGTTGGCTTCTGTATATTCATGTCCGAAATACAGTTCCGTATCATCGGCAAGTCCGCTGATTTGCACATTAAGTGAATCATGCATCTGTGCCGGCGTACCTTCAAAAAGACGTCCGCAGCCTGCCGCAAACAAGGTGTCTCCAGTAAAAGCTGTTTTGCCGAACACATATGTAACGGCTCCGGTGGTGTGTCCGGGATTGTGTAGAAAAGTTCCGTTCTCTTCGCCGAAGCGTACCTCATCACCGCTTTTCAGGAACTCTGTCTGCCCCGGAATTCTACCTCTATCAGATTCATGACCGTAAATAAATAAATCTGCATATTTTGCATTTAGTTCCTGATTTCCATCCACGTGATCCCAATGATGATGAGTGTTAAGAATCGTTGTTAATTTCACCCCTTGTCTTTCAATTTCACTGATTACAGGAGTAGCTTCTGAGGGATCCACTACGGCTGCCTGCTGGGTTTTTGTGCAAATCAGCAGATACGCGAAATTATCCTGCAGACAGGGAATAGTTATAATTTTCATCAACTTGCCTCAAGTTTTTTGTTCAGTTTTAACAGACATCACTTTTGTCTGCAGGGTACCATCTTCCAGGCGCACCTGCAATTCTTCTCCTGTATGAATCTTTTTTACGGAGCGAAGTGATTTTCCTTTTTTATCCAGCGCAACACTGTATCCGCGATGCATCACAGAAAGCGGGCTGAGACTGTCCAGCAAATCCATCTGCTGCCGGACTGAATCACTCTGCTTTTTATGTAAAAGTCCGATAGCGCGAATTAAACGTTCCTGCAGAATTTTCAGGCTATGCCCGTGTGGAGCTAATTCACGTTCAGGACTTAGCAGAAAAAGTTTTTCTGCAATTCCGGACTTTCTGTTACGCAGATTTTCCAGTTGACGCTTTGTTCTTTCATGCAGTAGTGAATCGAGATCATCCACACGCTGAGCATATTGCTGGAGCGCAGCTGAAGGTGAAGCTAATCTCCGCAGCACCGCTCCAAAGTTTTCCCGCAGTCGGTCAAGCATTTGCAGCAAAGATCGCTGCAGACGCTCCTGTTTTTGACTGACAGAGAAAATTAAATCCTCTTTGTTCGGCACCGCGAGTTCCAACGCCACAGAAGGCGTCGGCGCCCGCAGGTCACTGACAAAATCAGCAATTGTGAAATCAGTTTCGTGTCCGACTGCAGAAATGACGGGTATCTCAGAGGCAAAAATCGCTCTAGCCAGTTTTTCATCATTGAAGGCCCATAAATCTTCCATTGAGCCACCACCTCTGCCGACAATCAAAACATCAAGCTGTGCTGATTTGCGCAGAGTGTTCATGTGGTTTATTCCTTCAACAAGTGTAGGTACTGCTGTCTCACCCTGCACCGCAGCCGGAAAAAACAATACTGGAATTCCAGGAAATCGACGTTCCAATACGGTCAGCATGTCGTGTATTACAGCCCCTGTTGATGAAGTAACAATTCCAATTTTTCGCGGCAAAAAAGGGATGGGGCGTTTATGTTCCGGGTCAAACAAACCTTCGACTTCAAGTTTAGTCTTCAGTTGTTCAAAAGCCAGTTGAAGTGCCCCCAGACCTTTAGGTTCCATTGAAGAAACCATGAGCTGATATTCACCGCGTAGTTGATAAACAGTGAGGTTTCCGCGCACCAAAACTTCAAGGCCGTTTTCCGGTTCAAAACGTAATCCGGCAGCAGCGTTACGGAACATCACCCCGCGGATTTGCGACTGCTCATCCTTGAGACTAAAATACCAGTGTCCGGATGCAGATTTTTTGACGTTTGACAGCTCCGCCTCAACTGATAATGAGCGGAATTTACCTTCGAGCAGAAGGGTAATCTGACGTGTCAGCTGGGTAACTGTGAGCGGTTTTGGCGGCTGTTTTGATGCAAGTTCCTGTGGACTTTGTGGATTTTGCGGGTTTTGAGTTTCTGATTTAGCGGTGCTGTTGCCGGCTTTTTCAGGGGTATCGACTTCAAAAGGAATCTGCATGATATGTATCCGCAATATTCATTCAAGCAGGTTAAGCAGTTGTTCACGCATCACAGTTTCCGGAGCAGGTATAGCAGTCCAGAAGGTGAATGCATCACAACCCTGATACAGCAGCATGCCGGAACCATTGAGCGCTGGGATGCCAAGTTCTTGCGCCTGCCTGAGAAGTCTTGTTTTTGCAGGACTGTAAATCAGATCCAGTACATGCTTTATTTCTACACACCGACTCAAATCTAGCGGACTTGCATCTGACTGCATGCCGACTGTAGTTGTATTGACCAGCAGATCCAAATTTGAATTCTGAACAGTTTGCAGTGAAACAGCAGACAACTGAGTTTCTGGAAAATTTTGAGAAAATTCTGTCACTAAACTTTCCGCACGTGCGACAGTCCGGTTATGAATCAGGATCCGTGATGCACCTGCATCTGCAAGTCCCGCCAGCACAGCACGTGCTGAACCACCTGCGCCAAGCACGGCCACAGTTTTGTTTTTTGGAGAAAAATTTAAATCACCCAGAGAGCGGACAAATCCGGAAATATCTGTGTTGGTTCCGCTGAGACGACCCTCCACATTCAGGATCGTGTTCACTGCGCCAAGCTTTTGTGCAAGTGGTGCAATTTCGTCAAGGTAAGGAATTACAGCACTTTTGTGTGGAACTGTTACGTTGACTCCAGAAATATTCAACGCCCGGATTCCTTCAAGAGCCTGCTGAACCTGCTCCGGTTTTACCGGAAAGGCCAGGTAACGGACATCCATTTTCAATGCGGAGAATGCCGCATTATGCATCCGTGGAGAAAATGAATGTTCCACAGGATAACCGATTATGCCGTAAATCCTAGTTGTTCCGCTTATAATTTCCGTCATTCCAGCTCATTGAAACGTGCAGCAAACAAGTCAACAACAGCTTTTAAGGCTTCTTCCTCCCGCTCACCGTCAGCACTTACTTTAAGCGCAGTACCATTTGTTGCACCAAGCATCAGGACCTGCATGACGGATTTTGCGTCGGAGACCTGTCCTGCTTTATCGATAAGGATTTCACAAGGATATCCATTGGCCATACGCACCAATTGAGCCGCAGCACGTGCGTGCAGCCCAAGACGGTTGATGATCAAAATATCCTGACTAACCATATTTTACAATCCTGCCTGAATTCTCAGATCATTTGCTTTGTCGGTTGCTTCCCAGGTGAATTCCGGAATTTCACGTCCAAAATGTCCATAAGCCGCGGTTTTCTGGTAAATTGGCCGCAGCAGGTTTAGTTCACGAATCAGCCCTGCTGGTTTCAATTCAAAATTTTTGCGAATCAATTCGATGATTTTTGACTCTTCTATTTTATTTGTACCAAAAGTTTGGACAGAAACAGAAACCGGTTCGGCCACTCCAATCGCATATGCCAATTGAACTTCGCAACGTGCGGCTAAACCTGCGGCGACTACATTTTTTGCAACGTGACGCGCGGCGTAGGCAGCTGAACGGTCAACCTTTGAAGGATCTTTTCCGGAAAAGGCACCACCACCGTGACGTCCCATTCCGCCGTATGTATCTACAATAATTTTTCTTCCTGTCAAACCGCAGTCTCCCTGTGGCCCGCCAATCACAAAAACACCAGTTGGATTGATATGATACTGTGTGGAATCACCTAAATATTTTTCAGGAATCACATATTTAATAACATGTTTCAAGATATCTTCATGCAGTTGTTCCTGAGTCACATCCTCTGCATGCTGTGTACTGATTACTACCGCTTCTACAGATACAGGTTTACCGTCAACATAACGCACAGTTACCTGGGATTTTCCGTCAGGACGCAGGTAATTCATTGTCCCGTCTTTACGCACATGGGAAAGCCGCTCGGTCAAGCGGTGTGCTAACTGAATCGGAAGAGGCATCAGTTCCGGAGTTTCATCACAAGCGTAACCAAACATAAGTCCCTGGTCACCGGCACCCTGTTCAGTATGCGCGCCTTCGCCTTCGTTAACACCCTGAGCTATATCCGGAGACTGTTTATCCAAACTTATCAGCACCGCACAAGTATTAAAATCAAAACCCATATTCGAGTCTGTATAGCCAATTGCTTCGACTGTATCCCGTACAACTTTCTGCATGTCAACCCAGGCCTTCGTTGTCACTTCACCTGCAACGACAACCATACCTGTTGTTACCATGGTTTCACAGGCAACTCTGCTGCTTGCGTCCTGCGCAAGCATTGCGTCAAGTATTGCGTCAGAAATCTGGTCAGAAATTTTGTCCGGATGACCTTCGGTTACACTTTCGGAGGTAAATAACATTTCGCTCATATCTTTTTTCTTGAATTAAGTTAATATTCCTAAATTACATTAAAACTCAGTATTGGCGAAATATCAAGAAAAGTCTAGACAATTCGACGTATACAACTTTAGTGATTTACAATCACCTGTTCCAGTATTTCTACCCAATCATCCAATTCCCGAATTGCTTGCAGACGTTGTTCAGAGGTAATAAATTTATCAACCTGCAAAATTCTTTTTTTATTCCGCAGAATTCGGGCTTTTCTCTCAAAATTCTCATTACTGTCCCAGCGTGAAATCCAGCGGAACAACCATTTTTCAAGCGCCAAATTATCCGGAGTAGAGCGCAACAAAGATAATAATTGAGTCTGTGATTTCAGACGGTACTTCATCCTTCTCTCAATTGGATCATCAGATTCTGGAAACCATTCCGTTTGCCATTGATTAATTTGTGCCAGCTGCACCGGACTGAATTCTCCAAACCAGTCTTCCATTTGCTCTAAAAAATCATCCCGGCGTTTCTGAATCCGCTCCTGCCTGTTTTCAACTTTAGTGAGCATTTCCTCATTTTCTTCCGTCATTTTGCGTTCCAGATTATTGATCTGCTCCCGGCTTATTTTTGTCATGAACAAAGCCGCATCCGGAATCAGTCTTTCAAATGTACGCCGCTGTTTTGCTTCATATCTGGAATAACCTTCGTCCAGTTCGCTCATTGTAAGCCCGTCTTTCGAGCTGTTTTGTATATCAGTTAAAAAACTTTTGTAACGCGGCAGTTCTTGCGCACGGTGCCATTCAAGGTGTATTTTCATACGTTCCTCCACCCAGTCTTCCTGTTCATCATTCAGCTCAAAATAGGAGTCCAACTGCCATGACACATATTTATCACCATAGTCATAAACAAGTTTTGTTGTGCTACAGCCGGCAAGTAAAAATAGTAAAACTGTGGAAAGAATTAATTTTTTCATTTTTTAAAATGGTTGATTATTGTTAATAAAGTTTAGAATTATCATAGCATCCGATAAACAAAAATAGAATACAGCTCTCTGTCTAAAAAGGGACTGAAAATAGTGAATTACTTTTGAAACAATACTAAACGAAAACATTATTAAATACTTTTCTGAGCAGTTACAGGGTGTTTCAATTTGTATCAGTATTTGCTAGATAAGAAAGTATAACCACACTCTTAATTGCCTTGCCAAAAAATCAAATAAGTTCTATTTTTAGCGTGAGGACTTTGAGCTTATTTTTTAAAATTTATATTACACGGAATAGAGGATAAATGAATCCATGGTTAATGACAATCGTAATGCTGGTGGCTTGGGGAGCATTTACCCTGCAGATTACAGTCAAACTCGGTGCCCTTACTAAGATGG
>NYXK01000069.1 GCA_002685535.1 Deltaproteobacteria bacterium | reverse complement strand
CTTGACGAGCTGCTCGAAGCTGGACAGGAGAGCCAACCATCCGAGAGCTGTCGAATCTGCATCTACAATACCGAATGTCGGACTTGGAAGCACGAGAAGGCGAAGAATATGAACAAAAGGCTTCAATGCCCTATTTGCCGGGTGTCAGTCCACATGGCATGCGCCATTTTTGCGCATAACAATCGTTTCCCGGTGATTCGTCTTTACATTTGTATGGAATTTGAGTTCGTGGTCTGCTCGGAATGTATCGACGAACCAGCTGCACAGAAGATACATGACTCGTTCACAGCCTTGGGTATCTTGATTCGGAGGTCGATAACAAGGGGTCGAGAATGTTGAGGCAACCAGGAAGCTAGTATGGTCAAAATTGGGAGAGATTAAAGCAATAAGGAAGCCGTCAGAAATTTGAGGGGGTTGAGGTAGGTTGGTGGCGTCGCTGGATGAGATTAGAAACAGCTTGGCATGTAAGGCTTTGCAGGGACGCCTTGGAAGTATTACTAGGTTCATGTAGTAATGCAGGGCTTCAACCCAGATGAACTGCCTCTTCTAGAATGGACCTATAATGACACTTGAAGCATGGACTGTGAATACATGACGCACAGCCCTCCATGTAGATCGCATCCCGCGGCCTTTGGGGATAGCAATGCCGGTCTAGACTTTCGAGCCAAACGATATTCAAGGGCCCTCGCAGTGTCACTGCACCACCAGGCATCTCCTAGAAGGACTGGTAATAGAACTTGCCGGATTTCTATGTTCATTAAGATGGGATTGATATGGTGAATTCTATGTAGCCTTCCGGCCGGATGTTGTTGAAGTGCCTAAGCGAGCCCCTATTGCTAAGCGAGGCCAGACGACTTCAACTCGGGCCTAGGATGAATGGCGGCATACATCAAATGCCATTCGAAAAGTTTGAAAGATCTATAGTCTAGCTCAGCTGCAGCCTGCATCCACTTTCAAAAGTAATCGATCGCCCTGGACAATGGTGTCAGACCAGGCTGGGCGACTTTTAGCCCAAACTTGTCAGATTTTGCGGAGCAACAAGTGCGGGATTTACTGCTTCGATACTGAAATGGATTGGCTTAGACGCAGCTCGTATATGCAACAGGCTCTAAGGCTTTAGGTCAGGCCCATCCTTTGACCTTAGTTACCACAAAAACAAGTCACCTCCTGTCTGTAACATTCGATGAAGACCGCGCTGGTCTGCTCCGAGAATGAACATGGAACCACCTGCAGTAATAACAGGATACGAAGTTTGACTATATCACGACACAATGTGATTGGAAGGTTAGTCGGATGAGTTACAGTATTTATCAATTTGCAAGGTCAGGCCGCCTTCAAGGATGTCTGACAGGTCAAGCAAGCGCGGCGTAACCATCTATATCTAATATAAGGTGAGGAGTTGAGGAAGATACTTATCTCTCTCTGGATCCTGCATTCTCCCAGTATCACAGAAAAGGGGGCTTCTACTGAACCGGGGATTGACGCTAAATCGCACCACATTTTTCTCGCTCAGAGAGCCCAATGACAACATGAGGAAGCCCACTTGTTCCTGTTCGCCCTTCCTCGTTTGCAAGAAACCAATCATCATGTATCAGATGGGATGATAAGGATCAGTGTGGCTCCTCTTCATAGTAATGCGAGTACACGTAAAGGCTACTCGGCTGCACCGGCCAACCCCAATATTTCTGGGCAGGATCATATGGACCAACAGAGGAGCAGGGCTGTGTACCAAGTCATCGTAGCTTACCAATAATATTCTTGGGAATTGAGATGCTTTCTTGAAGAGATATCTCATCTGCAGAGCCATGCAGCAAACGGGTCACAGCCCATCTCGTCACACACTCTGGTGCAGTAAACCTACAGCAGAAAATAAACTTTGATCACTTTAAAGCCACAAATATGCCGACTAGATTCACAGATCTGATCATTCTGAAGGATCTATGGACTGCAGATGAAGCTGTTTGAAGTCCCAAGTCTAATCTATAATTCTTTCTCAATAACTGAAATCCCCGCTCTCTTTCCACATTTCCCGACTGTTCCATCCAAGACATTGTAGAGCGTCCACCAGGCTTGGAATGTTATTCCTCGCTTTTGACCTCGGAGCCATACTGCTTCAAATACTTCGAAGCCCCGAGCTCTAGAAAGATGCAAAAACGTTCCCTCAAGCAGCTCTACGAGCTCTCGATACTCCGCTTGGCTAATTTTCGCTTCGACTAGTAAGTCTAGACTTAGTCTGAACTCCCTGCTGCCAATCCACACTATGATGGTTTCCTGGACTTGTTCAAGAGGAGGCCACTTTTTTGACTCGTGGTTATGTGATTGGATGATATGATGGGAAAGGTTGACCACAAGATCAACGAAGTCGGCAGCTGCTTCTGAGCAATTTCCTGAAACGGCAAATTGAACAGGGACAATCGACTGACTCGTTTTTGATTTCATGAAGATTGTACCACTGCTATTCCCATCGTGGTGGTGCATGGGCGATAAATCAACTGCCCGATCCGTGGAATCTAGGACAGCGTCTAACAGCCTTAGTTATATCACCTAACGGTGAACAGGGGACATTACATTTGAGCAGGGTCAGCACAATCGAGATTGAGATCAAATACCACGGACGCTTCCACATGATTGTGTCGCACAAGATGTGGCTTCTCCTAGAGTCCGGCGGAAAATATGCACTACTATATATGAAAGGCGAGTCACTGTCTTATGGATTATCCGAATTGCGGATTGGGATCATCCGGTGGATATTGGGATCATCCATGCGAGAGAAATCGGGGTGCAGCCTATCACGTGGCTATAAAATCAACACCGGAAGAGAGATCGGTCTTTCTCATCTCACTTAACACAATGAATACCAAGATGGTCAATATGGTCGATAGTACCATGGGAAAAGCTCAGAGAACGCATGGACAATCACTGAGGACCTTTTTAGCTTCTGTTACAGTATCAGGAGCAATCCTTGGCCTGGGATTGATCGGATATATTTTCATCAAGCTCAGGTTTCCAAAGTACTAGTAAGCCTAAAAGCTCTGTATCGAAAGCATACACTGATTCACAGCTCCCAACGAGCGCGACTGGTCTCTACAGTGAGATGGCAGCCAGTTCGTCCATCACTAAGACGGCTGATCTTTCCACCTCCAGATTTTCATGCGGAACATGCAGCTGGACTCGACGACTACTTCTTCCATCGGTATCTACATACTCTTACACGACTTTTCCTCCTGCTTGGACTCATCATCCCCCCAATACTCATCCCTCTGAATATCATCGATGGCAAGGATGAGAGCGGAGATGTCAAAGGGCTAGATCGTTTGAGCTTTTCGAACGTGAGCATGTCGCACACCAGCAAGTACTGGGCACATCTTGTACTTGCCCTGCTTGTGACCGTTCTCTTTTGCTATGTCATTCAACGCGAATTGCAAGAGTATACTAGAATTTGGCATCTGTCAACCTTCGACGTCGGTCGATCCCTCCTCGTTTCTAGTCCATTGCGACAACTATCTCCTGCTGAAATTCGGCAGTACTTGCACAAGACCGCAGGTGGTGTGAGCTCTATAACATCAAATCGCAACTACAGTAGTTTACGGGCGAAGATACGTCGTCGAAATGTACTGCTCCGAAAGTTAGAGCTCGCAGTGACTACTTTCATCCTGAAAGCGAACTTCCAAAAGGGAACGACAAATCAAATGTACAATCGACCTGAACGTCTCTGGATGAAGTACCTGAATCAAAAAGACCGGCCGTCCTTCCTCCTTCGCAAGCTTCCCTGGCTGCCATTTATCGGAGCCCGTGTCGACGCAGTTCAGCATTTGCGTTTGGGGATCGCTCAGTTCAATAAAGAGATTGAACATGAACAAAAGCACCCCGAAAGCTTCCCTCAAACCAATACATCGATCGTTCACTTCAAACAACCGGTCTCGATGCCACTGGCGACTCTCGCACTCAAAGCACAAACCCCTCCATCTTGGACACTGAAGCATGCCACAGTTCCCAGTGACACAATTTGGTCTCACGTTTCGATTAGCTGGTGGGAGCAATGTGTTCGAACTACCGTTGTATACTCCCTCGTCACAGGGCTCATCCTCGGCTTCGCCGTGCCAGCTACATTCGTGGGATCTCTGTCGCAGATGAGATACCTTGCTGACGCGGCCGATCGGTTAAAATGGATAGAAAATCTTCCGGATTGGCTCATTGCGGCCATTCAAGGTGTGCTGCCTCCAACACTGCTCGCTGTTATGGCGGCGCTAGTTCCAGCACTCATACGCCTGGTCACAAACATACAAGGGCTTCATTCACGCCAGGCTACTGAGAATCACGTACAGATATACTACTTCGCCTTCCTCTTCATACAAGGATTCCTAATTATATCCTTGTCGGCTGGTATTACAACCACAGTTGGTGAATTGACAACTACGATCCAAGCTCTTCCTATAGTCCTTGGACAGAATCTTCCTAAGGCGAGTAATTATTTCTTCTCCTATTTAACGATGGCCACTGTCACGTCATTGGTCTCGACTCTCATCGATCTCCCTCAACTTTTACATCTAGCGGTTCTCTCTCCTCTGCTCGACACGACCGCGAGACAGAAATGGTTCAGGCTGGAAACAGTGGGTATACGAAGGTGGGGGGCACTGATACCTGTCATTACAAATATTGCATGCATAAGTAAGTTTACTCCTTCACATCACAACAAGGCTAATACGGAAAATTTCCCAGGCCTTATTTTTTCTGTGATCGCTCCTTTGATTCTGATCTTTAGTAGTCTCTACTTTACCGCAATCTGGCTATTGTATGCAGCATTTCCCCCGCGACTGACAGGGTCGGACATTGGCACTGGTGGCTTGTTTTTTCCCACAGCAATGCGCCAGCTATTTACCGGCATTTACTTCATGGAGTTGTGCTTGGCGGGACTTTTCTTCCTTGTCCGTGACCCGGACAATAAAGCAGTTTGTATTACGCAAGGAGTCATCATGGCAGNGGCTACACTGNTAACTGCANTGTTCCACATTTATCTGTACGGCCNNTTTTCTTGGGTACCGNTTCCCGGCNNTCTTCGGTCAAATGTGCATACATTTCTGCCTGAGATGANACTGGGAAAGGAGANATCTGAGGGNTCTCGGGTCGGGTGGAGCGACCCTAGAGCGGACCAGTTGCAAGACGAGGTTCTACGANCTTGTCGTCCTATTGTTTGGATTCCGAAGGATGANCTTGGACTCGCTGTCGATGAGATCGATCAAGCAAAGGGTCCTTATGAATCGAATCTCAGCTGCAAAAGTACAGCTCTCGATGAACACGGAAAGATCAAAGTTTGGGGTCCGCCACCGGACTCTCAGAACATCTGAGCAGACTCTAAGGTGTCTATAGTTTTAGAACTGCTTCAATTATATTCATTACTTGGATAGAATAGACAGCCACGCTGTCATCTGGCTAGGACTACATTCAATAACAATGTGTAAATCCCGTCCGTTTTTGGAGCTCCATTTCAACTACGCCATTCATACTACCACGATTTGACCGTAGGAAGTCCATAGAACCTATCCGTACTTGAAGCCCAGCCTATATTTGAAATCTTGCCTGCTTGCTACCAGGAAAGAATGTAGCTTCTCCTCGCAGCGACGATATAACAAAAATAATGTCCTCTTGGACATCAAGTTTGACTAGAGCGTCAGATCAAGATCTTTACAAGGAGCCACCACTATATAGAAGGATGGTGATATCGGCTCTACTTCTGATGTTTCCCAAAAATAATCCCATATGCATTGCCTCAACAGGTAGAAGTACATATCAACCTTACAGCCCGGATATCCTCTCTCAAGTTTGCCCTCCCGGTAGATCGAGAATCTGATTGTGGAAGCAGGCGTCGCCGTTTCTGCCAGGTACCAGCGGTTGAAGTCAGGCAACGAATATCTCATAACCGGATCCACCTTGTATTGTTTTGCGTGCAGGTTGACAAAGGAATGTCTTGAGAAGTATTGGAACATTGACTCGACTACGGTTGCAGACCAGACGCTTTCAATGCCTCCATCGGAATTGAAAAGTACAGTTGGGACTTCAACTACTCTCCTAAGATCTTCCGCTTTGATTGGGCTAAGATTGGAGTAATCGTTGACCGGTAGGACACGACTTTCTGAGCCACAAGGTAGCTGGATACTGGATGCTGTGGCTGAAGCTAAGATCAGACATTGGTCCTTCTCGTTCGGGGTATCCATAGCTTCTTCGCTTGTTCGAGCTCGCTTAGTGTCACATACAGAATGGGGAGACATTGGTTCATTGTTACGACTCTGCTCGAATGTTAGTAGCGCTTCACACTAACTCATCAGACTAATCTTTCCAGCATGATGCAAAGTTCGGGAGTTCGGAGGCATAATACTCACTGTAATCGTTGTCCCCAATACGTCAACTGGACGACCTTGGTCTTCCAGGGCTGTTAAGTCACCCGGGCTTCCCCCTGGATCAGTCGTAGTGTTGGTTCCCACGGTCCATTTTCGAGAGAGCAACGTGTCTTTGATGGGATTATCATTCCCAATTTCGAAATCCATTCTCTTATCGAGCCAGTCGTCAGGATGGGTCATATTCGCGGGCTGACCTGGTTTTCCAATTGTTAACCGGTTATTATTAACACGGTTGCAGCTCAACTACCTTGGACGTACCCACTCAGATGACGAATCTGGATTCTTTGGGGCTCTCTATAGCAGAGGATAGTGGATGATTTGGGGAAAGAGAAGTATAAACTACTGATCGTGGCTAGTGAAAATCTTCAGGCGAAGCTCAACTCGTAGCTATGATGGGACGGACAAGGCAGACGATATAGTATACAGGGTTTACAGTCTTTTCCCACTGAATCAAACACAGTTTCCTACAATTTGAAGGTGATCTGGGGATCATCCCTGGGTGATCTCGTCTCTGCTGTGGGGCCGAACCGACGTGGATAGCGCATGCTCAGGATGATCCAGTCTCCACCGTAAGTATGATCCGATGCTCATCTGGCGTCTCGATGCCCTTCAAGAATATTAAAATTTGTCGTACAGCAGGTGCAACTATTCATTTCCATCCGTCCAAGTCTCCTTTCAAAATGCAAAAACTTTGGATAATAGCGATCTACTTGTCGGTTGGTATCATTTCCGCTCAACCTCTCTCTATGAGCACAACTGCAGCCCTCCCTACTTGTGCGGTAAGACAAGAAATAGCAGTTTTCGTTCGCATGTTGCTGATGACCTTCAGAAATCATGTTACGGGTCGAAAATGGCAGGAATATGTACAAATGGTGATTGTACAATCAAGGAGCTGCTCAGTAAGTCATAGCGGTAGCGGTCTTCTTGTCTGATCATTGATAGTTGCAGGAATAAAGAATCTCACGAACACTGCGGCAGGGGAGCCGATTCGAGATCGAACCAAAAGTGTATCCATCACAGGGGTTNTAGGAGGNNCTCTGGCTTTTTTCAGCCTTGTANTACGACTCTGTGCAAGAAAGATGGTTGGAAGTCATGGATTGGATGACTGGATTATTATGGCTGCNCTGGTACGACCAGAATTCNGTTTCGCANCATTGNGCTGANAATACCNAGGTGCTNGTGATTCCGCTTTCCGTGTTATCTGTCATCCGTATGTATAANNCCCTTCTCATGCTAATGACTGTTGATCGAAATCTAGTCGCCAATGCCGGACTTGGGAAAGATATCTGGACGATACCATTCGATCGTATAACTCAGATACTCCAAGTAAGTAATCTACAGGAATGATCGGTAATTCATTCTGACCTCGTGCAGATTTACTATTTCGATGAGCTTCTCTACCTTGGAAGCTTGATGATGATAAGACTATCTGTATTATGCTTTTATCTACGAATATTTCCCCAAGAAACATTCAGGAAGATTGTACATGTTGTTATAGCAGTGAACATTCTATACAGCACTGCTTTCATCATTGTCTCGATATTGCAGTGTATTCCCATTCATGCCGCATGGGAAAGATGGGATGGCACGATTCAAGCAGTATGTGTTGATGTCAATGGTATGGGATGGGCTAGTGGCGTGATCCAGATTTTTCTGGACGTTACTGTGCTCGTTCTGCCGCTGCCACTCCTGGCTAACCTAATGATGTCCTGGCAAAGAAAGGCTCATCTTCTGGTTGTGTTCTGCTTAGGAATTTTGTGCGTAGCCTGAGCTCCGGTCGATAGTGCATACTAACACGGATACACAGCATCGTTATTGTTAGTAGCCTTCGGCTTACGTCTCTTGTCAAATTTGCGACCACCCAAAACATTACATGTATGTCTCGCGGAGGTATTGCAACCAGGCTGCTGACCATAGAACTAGGGGATTATGTACCTGTGGGATATTGGAGCACTATAGAAGTTCACACCAGCTTCATCTGCGCATGTCTTCCAGCGATTCCTCCCTTGTTCCGGAGAGAACCAAGAGGCCATATCAGTTTACAGAATGATACTGCTGGCCGAAGCATTACGAGAAAGTCAAAAGCTGTTATTTCAGACGACCTTCCACTGCTCAAGGTGAAGATCATGCAAGTATGATTCAGACATGTAGAAAGGTTGGAATATAAGGATTGAGCACAAAATATGATGGCACTGCTTCTGATTTTCAAATCCCATCCATCTCTTTTCTTAGATACTTCACATCCGTTTCGAACCAGAAGCTGCATAAAAATAGTATAGCTGATGTGCAAATAATGTAAGTATCGAGAGCAAGAGCCAACAATCCTTACTGCTACAGTCTGTTTTGTAGCGTTTTGACAAGACCTCAAAACTGAAACATCCAAACAACCCGTATTTAGGCATCAATCACAAAATTATTGCGCCAAACATGCCTTTCCCCTTCCTCTCTCGTGACAACCACGACGCGAGAGCTATGCAACGTGTCCTTACGGTATGTTACAACCAGTCGAGCTATTGTCACGTACGTCTTTTTGACGAAACAGGTACTCAACCTAAAGCAACCTGTCGCACCAGGCGTCGCTGGTGAGACTGATATGAAATATGTTAATACGAGGTATGTAATGATATTGCTTGACCACGGTATTTGCATCCGAGTCCGGCTCGAAAAGTCCTACATTCCGATGAATCGGATGGGCCGCGACTGAGGACAGACTCACGTGGAGTAATGGGAATGTAAGTCCTGGGTTCCAAGGTATCTCGTAAGTGAATGACTCATATTACTGGGAGGAGTGCTGCCAAGATTCCGTTTATATCGAGCATGCGATGAAAAGTGGATACAGATGATCTTTTCGTCAGCTGGATGATCTCAGATAATCTCCAGATAGCCGGATTTGTGGACTGGCTCCGAGCTCACAAGATCACAAAAGAACATAGGTGCTTCCATTTACTATCTCTTCAAAACATCCAACCCCGAAACGAGGCCGTGTCGCTTGTAATTACCAAATGGCGAAAGTATCCAGAAAGCTTAAGCAAGGCTGCTTAACCTGCAGGTATGAAAAGTGGCAAGCACTCAGATGATTCTATCGCTAATGCTATTCAAGACAACGACGCAAGCGATGTGACAAGAATTTACCCAGCTGCCAGAACTGTGTGAAGTCTGAACGCATTTGCAAATGGTGGAGCGAGGGTTCCAAGGGTCCATCTCCCATGCCCAGTACATCTGGAGTAGGATCAGATCTCAAACCACTCTTGGAGCCCATCATTGAAGACGACGAGCCGACCGACGAGGTCTATCGCGCTACTGTGAGAAGAATGAGACTTCTGCGTTAGCAATGCTGATTCTTCACTAGAATTACATAGGAGACAACGTGGCTCCTTCCACATCTGCAGATGGGGACTCAATGCGAATACCCGCCAGAACTAATCTGCCACAAGTAGAGGAGGTGTCCGGACAAAGCCGACCGTACTCCACGGTCCGATTGTCTCCCATCCGCATGAGCCCAGATGGGGATCAACAAACCGAGCTTTCGTACATTGCCTTCGAACCAGAAGAACAGTGCCACGATCCTACCGAGGACGTGACGAATGGTATCACGCATAACAAAGCGCCGACGATTGCTGGCTCTCAAACTTTCCGAGCCCCCCATATGACATTCCTGCCCACCAACCGCATCCAAACCGAATTGGCTCCGAAGGAAGCGAATGCATTGATGCAACGGATCATCAATAAATTCTACGTTCTTCTAGGACCATTGAAGCGTTATCATTTGGATGTCATCGTATGGAAACGGTCGGCGGACTTTTTCAGCTGGTATATGGTAGAGGAAGGGATCGAAGTCTCAGTTCTCCGATTTGCAATCTTCAACGCGCACTCAGACTTCGAAAAGGAATTTTACATCACCAAAGGAGATGAGCAGTCGTTCCAGGCCTTGAAACAATACGTTTGGGACTTCTTTTGGGTGTCATCAAAATCGAATCCAGGTGATTTCAAGGTTCAGGTGATGACGAACCCTTTGCCTAGAGAGATATTCCGATACAGCTTGACTGGTGCAAGCGTGGTAGCCTCCAACAGTGGTGTTCGAGATTTCAGTTCACTATACGAACACAATGCTCCGGTCGTTGTTCGACTTCAGACAGATGATACTGGGAGACTCAGTCATCCTTATGATAAGTTTGTGCTTGGACACAAATACACCGTCGCCAGATTCTTCAGCTGGTTTACTAGCGAGACGAGCTTTGGAGCTGAAGAAGGGCCGCTGTATCTGAAATTTACTTTCATGAACGTGATGCCTGTCCCGGTTTGGAGGATAATTGAACGGTCTAACCAATCTCATTTCGATGACCTACAGAAGGAGCTGTTAGCTGCAGCAGAACGAACAAACAAATTCTTTCCCGGACAAAAGGAGTTTTGTGTTGTCGTAAGCGTTCCAGGATGGGAGGCTGAAGAATATCAGGAGTGCTGAAGGACGGAAATACTGGCTGCAGGACTTGGTTATGTTGGTAAAAGGGCTTTTAGGCACCGTGTTTCACTTCGTTTGGTAGAATGATTAGTTCGTTCCTCATAATTCTAGAAAACACTCTGAACGATACTTCGTCTGTATCGCTAGACATGTCAACTGTACCGCCGTGAGTGATCATATCGACCCCTATACTTGAGAGACTTCCTAGCAGGACCAAATCAGGACTCAATCGCACTCCACTACAGCCACCATAAATACGCATAGAGCTATACAGGGATCATGATCAGGACGCTGCTGGTGATAAACGTCAGAGGCGCTGGAATTGCAGACAAGCTAATTACATACAAGATGATGGCATTGCTGATTATTGGGACAAGGAAATCTCTCACCCTTGTGACTGTCCACTTGGCCTCACCAAGTCAGCAAGGTGACAGTTTCTTGCATGCTCAACGTCACATATAGGNTGTCCTCAAATNANNTTAATGCTCGGAGTNTCCCTGATCAAGNAGGTCGCTAAAGGTGNTANTAATTAGATCCTCAAAAGATCAGCTAGAAGCTAAAAGCAGNTACAGTATCTACAANATGGTAGANGGTAAGNATCTGAGGCTACCTGACGAGGATGATCACAGTTGGCCTGGTNGATCATCCTTCTCTTATNTGAACAACCATCGAGATGGTGAGGGCTATATGGACTAGGGTTTTCAGGTCGCTNTCACCGTTTGCGGTTAAAAGTANTAATAAGAGCCCTATGTGCTGTACNACNATGGCGGAATTGCCAACATTNAGAACTCAATAGACGACTAGGGATAGCGGCACNTTNCCAAGTCGATATCGCNGCCATCGAAATAAGGCATCATGGGTAGAACAAACGACATGAGCGATGAGCGGCGGATTAGAAAGAGGGAGAATGAGAGGATAAATAGGAGAACGAAAACATTGCTCAATAAAGGCTTCGAATTAGGGCAACTCGATGGCATCGAGGTAGCTTTACTCATTTGCAAGTATGGTCACTATACTACGTTTAAAACTAAAGGATTTGTTGCAAGGGAGCCATCGTGGACAGCAATAGTAAGTTAGGTACTGATTTGCTTGGATAACAGCATTGATATGTTTCTAGCAAGATTCCTATCCAATTCCCAAAAATTTCGGACCTGAAGATATTGAAAATTGCCGCTCCAAATGAGAAGGAAGGCACTTGGAGAATTGCTCAAAGGATAGATCAGTCGGAGAAGTTTTCACACCATAGATATAGAAATCGAACTATAATTCTCTGGCCTCCTTCTGATTCCGATGGTCATCTAAGGGTGTGCAACATTGCGAAATGCTATAAATTCCAACCTACTTCTACCAGAAACAAGGTGATGTCACTGTTCCTGTGCTTTCGAAGCAAGAAAAGAAAGTGTTCTGATAAGTGCGAACTATAATTATAGCTCTTGTACACTTCAGTACTCCATGATCATGGGTATGGTCATCATCCGGAGCGGCCTCGCCTAACCTTACAGCGAATGGCTGAAGCTTTGACCACAGATAATCGGTATGATCTCGATAGATGATCTCTTGAGCTGCGCACTGTGAGATGTTAACCGTAGATGGAACGCTAAAATGTTGCATAAAGATTAGGCCTGGCACCATCTTTCTCGGTGTCTGGCAAAAATTAATTCTGTCGTCTCTCCGCCAAACACCATCAGTATGGTTTCGCTTCATCTTCCCACCACAGCTAATGTCCCTAGCCACATGAAACACGTGTCCCTCGACGAAGCGTGTCCACCTGCGAAACAGACCTGGGATCCCAACCAGAATGTTGTGGCATCACTGCTCAGAGACCTCCGGCAGCGAGGCATTCGTGTCCAAGAGACCGATGGCCAGAACCCCCCTTCCGAAGCTGTTATGCATGACCGAGCAGCACCCGTTCCAGCGTTCGTGATCACGCCGCGAAGCGAATGGGGNGTCGCNCAGACTCTGAAGACGCTTAAAAGCTTCGACCTATATAAACAACTTTCCGTCTCGGTAAAGAGCGGCGGTCATGGATATTTCAACGGCGCATCATGCTTGGGCGTCATGATTGACCTGGCCAACATGACCGAAATACGAGTCGAAGGCAACACGTTATTCGTCCAGTCGGGTTGCGTCCTTGGACAGATCATCGACGTCTTAAGGAAACACGGCAAAGCTCTGCCTCATGGGGATTGCTTTGGCGTCGGCGCAGGAGGGCACTTCTTGACTGCTGGCTGGGATCTCATCCTAGCTCGACGGTACGGTCTCGGGTGTCAGTCAGTCATCGGGGGCCGTNTGGCCTTATGGGACGGCACTATCATCGATGTGGATGAGACGAGTCATCCCGATTTGCTGCATGCGATGCGCGGCAGCGCGGCAGCTGGATCGGGAGTTGTCACTGAAGTACGGCTGCGCCTAATTGCTGAACCAGCATCTGTGACATGGCGCTTCACTTCCATCGACAAGGCGCAGTTGGCGACATGCGTGCTAAATAATGCCTTTGCTCATGCATTCAACCTCCCTCGGGATATATCGATCTCGTTCCGCTTTTACTTCGAACCAGACCGACTCGAGCCCGTATGCTCCTTCAACATTGTTAGTCTCCTACCGGTAAGCGAGACTATCTACCACCTTAGTCAACATTTGGGGCCAGAAGTTACAGCCATCGTGACTTCTGATCTTTCGGCATGGAACGAAAGATCTCTTGTGGATTTGAGACTGTTGCCAGCGTCGGATTTCTTGGCAGCAAATCCAGAGATGCTATCCGAAGTCACAGCTGCGGCACTCCATGAACATCCGTTGCTCTATTGGAAGCAGTCATCTTCCGCTCGCGAGATGGCCCGGTCGTTTTTTACGTCGATATCGCATTGGGTGGTCCCAGAGTGCGAATCAATGCTTCTTAAGCTTTATGATGCATTCCTCGCCGTTCAGACAGAGCCANCCCGTGAGCGGATGTATGCACTTCTTATTCAAGGCGGCGGTCGAATGTCGGAGCTTCAGCATGACTGCTCCATGCCTCTGGGGCAGGCGTTGGCGCGTTTCGAGCTTCATTGGGACGATCCCGANANAGAAGAGAACCGATGCCTTCAGATCACGGATGAAATATCTGGTATCATTCGATCGGAAGAAGATGGAGGACCTGGACGACCATACCGGGGAGATATCTGGCTGGAGGAGCAGGCTGTCGACAAGAAGCTGGACGAAGTATTGCAGAAGTATGATAGGCGCTTCGTGTAGTCATCAGTCAGGTACTTTGATTGGTGGATGGTGGTTAAATCTATATGGAAGTAGAGTGGAGGCAGTTGAAAGCTCATATTGTATCAGAACTAGCGAATGCATAACCTAAATCTGCTCGTTCGCGCTNGNAGAAGGCCACTTNTNTGCAAGGTCTGTCACGTCCAGNGAGTACAGGTCAATGTGGTCACCCAAGCCAGCCAGTCCATTCAGTACTTGAAGCAAAAGCGGACAATAAAAACATGAGGTGTAAGATCCTTTCACAATGAAGACGAGAGTGTACTTGGCTGGAAGATTAGTAGTGCCTCGTGCTCCGAAAGCGAATTGCCATTCGATAGGATTGTGCGGAAAGTAACGGATATTGTGTCTCCCACGACTTGGATGATGTAAGAAGCTGTGATCACCGCCGTGGTTAGATGATACCAGGCGACACAACGCCGTCATCGAGGATGCTTGCGATAGATTTGTCGCCATTGAGGTTGGTGCCAGATAGTGGATTGCTGTATTTTAGCTGTACAAAGCCATGCAAGCTAAGTTAGTTGTCATTTATGCCGGCTTGTGAGATGGTCGTGATGGACTTGCATGAGTTGCCTCGTAAGTATCAGGTCATCGAAACAGTCGTACTGAGTTACATGGCGACTAAATGGATGCTGACTTATTTATATGTCAGTATCTATTCTGCAAGAACGTGCAGGTAAACACTTGGTGCCTTGTTCAGTAGAAATACGCGTGATCATAATCAAATTCTGGGTTATTCAATTCCAAATATACATGACATGCATGCGATCTTTGCGACCTGTAAACATGGCACAGGTGATGAGAGATGCACGCTAGTTACAAGCGTCCCCGAAAAAAATGACGGATGATCTGTAGATAATCCCTTCACCACACCATCACCAATTCGCCCCAGTTTTAAAACCCTTAGCGAGATTACCAGACAACATTCGCTTAGATAGAAAAAACACAATTCGAGAGATTCAATACGAGGTAAACAGTACATATAAGAAAGCTGCAGTTCCTGTCCGGCACCAATCATATCACTCTCTACTCGGTTCTTCACTTTCATCATGGTTCCTATCCAAGCACCTGCTATTACATTTTCTGTCGCCGTGCTCCTGACAAGGCTCACCAATGGCCAGATAACGAGCGACACGTCCTTCTACGGCCAGTCGCCTCCAGTATACCCTTCACCAAATGCCATNGGTGCTGGAACTTGGGCGCAGTCACATCGAAAGTCAAAGACCTTTGTTTCGCAAATGACGCTTGAAGAGAAATCTCAGCTGGTCTCGGGAGTCATAACTCAACAAAATGGCTGTGGCGGTTTCATTGCAAGCATTGATCGATTGGGCTTTCCCGGATTATGTCTCCAGGACAGCTCCAGTGGGGTCCACGCTGCTGAACTTGTAAACAGCTACCCGAGTGGAATCCACGTCGGGGCGAGGTAGGACTTCCCAGTACCAATGAATTGAATCTAGCAAGTTAATGAAGATAGTTGGAACAAATCACTCGCCCAGCGGAGAGCTCACCACATGGGTAAAGAATTCCGTGCCAAAGGAGTTAACGTGGTTTTAGGTCCTGTAGTTGGGCCGTTGGGGAAAATAGCATCTGGTGGTCGAAACTGGGAAGGGTTCTCCAACGACCCGTATCTTGCCGGTGCACTCGTTGCGGAGACTATCCATGGACTCCAGAGTAGCAGCGTGGTCGCATGCACTAAGGTGCGCAAATACTTCAAGCACAAACAAATGTGGCTGACAGAACTCTGCAGCATTTCATTGGGAACGAGCAGGAGACTAATCGCTACCCTCTTATGGCAAACGGATCAGCAGCGTTCGAGCCCAGGCCGGCAAAGGTTGCAGCCATATCTTCCAACATTGATGATAGAACCATGCATGAGCTATACCTGTGGCCATTTGTTGATGCCATCCGGGCGGGCACTGGCGCGATAATGTGCTCATACCAGAGAGTCAATAACAGTTACAGCTGCCAGAACAGTAAGGCTCTCAATGGCCTTCTGAAAGCCGAGNTGGGCTTTGAAGGATTCGTTGTNTCTGATTGGTTNGCAACACATGCTGGCGGTGCAGCCGCACTAGCCGGNCTTGATATGGAAATGCCTGTGGGTGCCTATTTTGGACAAAACCTACTTGCATCTGTGAGAAACGGAAGCTTTCCGTTGAGCAGGCTAGATGATATGTCGCAGAGGTTCGANTGTCCTTGGTACCATCTTATCCTCCATTTGNGCTAACGTNAACAGAATCATTTCAGCTTGGTACTTTACCGAACAAGATCAGGACTCCAATGTACCTGGTGTCGGTCTCCCAAAAGACTTGAGATTGCCACACAAGTCTATCAATGCAAAGGATCCTGCCTCAAAATCGACAATCTTGGACGGCGCTATACAGGGACATGTTCTCGTGAAGAACAACCGAGGCGCCTTGCCTCTTAAGTCACCAAAAATTCTTTCCGTATTCGGCTACGATGCAACTGCACCAGATTCTCATGTCCCCGGAGATCTGTTCTCCTTCGGATTTTGTGCATCGCCAGATAGCATTGGAGCTGCCTTGGGAGCATTTGGAATAGATGTTGATTATGTTTCCCCAGTATCCCAGATTGGCTCTGCTGGGACTCTGATTGTGGGTGGCGGAAGCGGGAGCAACAGCCCAGCGTATATTAATGCTCCTCTCGATGCCTTACGAGATCAAGCATATGCAGATGGCAGTCATATCTTCTGGGACGCATTCAGTCTCACCCCCACCATCGCCTCATCTTCCGACGCCTGCCTCGTCTTCATCAACGCCTTTGCGACCGAAGGCACTGACCGACCGGGGCTGCACGACGACGAATCGGATTCTCTGATCAANCATGTCGCTACATCCTGTAACAATACNATTGTTGTNATCCACAANGCTGGTGTGCGCCTNGTNGATCAGTTNGCCNACCATCCTAACGTCACNGCGATCATCTTTGCCCACCTCCCTGGACAAGATTCTGGTCGCGCGATTGTCTCTTTACTCTACGGCAACGCATCCTTTTCTGGCAAGCTTCCGTACACAGTTCCCAAAAATGAATCGGACTACGGGCCATTGGACTCTCCACTCTTGCCAGTGGACAAGTTTGTCAATTTTCCACAAGACGACTTCGAGGAGGGTTTGTATATCGACTACCGCCACTTCAATGTTCGCAACATAACCCCACGATATGAATTCGGGTTCGGACTGACGTACACTACTTTCAATCTTTCGGATATACTTGTGTCTAAAATAACCAATTGCAAAGCTCAAGCTGTTCCCAACGGGGTGATCATGCCTGGTGGGAGAGTGGATCTGTGGGATATCATCATGGCTGTAGAGGTTAAACTTACGAACATCGGGGGACGAGATGGAGCTGAGGTGGTACAGTTGTATGTTGGGATCCCCGCTATCGGTACACCAGCCCGACAGCTACGTGGGTTTGAGAAGGTCGATGTTCCTTTTGGTAGAACTAAAATTGTTCGCTTTAGTCTGACTAGGCGAGACTTGAGCGTCTGGGATACGACCATGCAAGAATGGATCTTGCATCGCGGTGAGTATCAGATTTACGTTGGCAGCTCCAGCAGAGACTTGCCACTCTCTGCTACTATCACCATCTAGACAGTTTGCACAGTGAGACTCTGTATGGCAGAAATAGACGTTGGCGTAGTAGGCGAAATGCAAACCATTTGAACATTCCCATGATTTTGCATATCTGGTATATAGCCCCATGACCAATCCCTTACCTACTACTCAGTATATGTTGGGGCGTACTGTAAGATANATTTCATTNAAGTGCATTTCGCTTCTNGCCTGATTNAAGACGTGGACTGATCTTGTCACCAGCTTCTCAAGAGGTATCTGAAAATGGGGNTAATTGATNGGAGANGTCTCTTNNCCATNCAAGACCCTGTCCAATAAAACTATTCCGCTCCGCTCNGCATTTTTANTCCTGTGCTNCAAATNTTTTGATTGAACAATATCTCAACGCCTAATGGATCGAAGTTCACGCGTTATCTGAGGGNTAACTTANGACATGGTATTGCTGTAATTNTATGTCTATCTTTACTCCTCCAGGGACACTAAACAATGGCAAATAATAGTGATGACTTTCCCTCACAATACGTAAGATGAATGGAAGTTGCAGTGGATGAAAGAATAATTTCCTCGCTGATCCCTAAGTTACTGCCCAACACCTGTAAGACCGTCTGGTAATGGCTCGAGCAAGTCCGCTCCATCGTAGGTCACCACCGATCCGCCATTGAAATCAACACATCCTCTGCCGCTTTGACCCGCCGTCAAGAAAGCTGCGCCTCGATATTGGCTATCTCGGTTATAAAAGAAGTACTGGGTTGGATATAGTGGTGGTGAGATGTGACAGCCAGTCACGTTCGCAACTCCCAGGTATCTAATACTTTTGACATCCGGTATGGCCAATGGCAAAGGTATTGTATCCAGAAAAGTCCATGGCAAGGGAGTGACATGGTTGTTCGTGGATCCGATCGCCGCTAATACATATTCCTTCGAGTCACAATTGGGAGCTGGAAACCCAAGTATGTAGATCTGGCCACAGGATAAGTCGTTTGAGCGCTTCACGATAGAAAGAGGCCGTCCGATGAGAGCAACCGCTTGAGAACTGTTGCTTAGCATGGATACTACAAGACCAGCTCTAGATAGATATCAGAAGTGGATTAGAAGATTCGTCTGCAACCCGACTCACGAAATTATTTTGGAGTACATATTGGCGATGCTGCGAAGTCGTATCTCGACTGTAGTGGATGTTCTTATAACAAAGAGAGTTGCTTACGATTGGGCTTTGGCACCGTGTGAGTCATCATCAACAGACGAATCACCTAGTCAAGTAAGATATTATCTGGCTAGAGGGATCATCTCGTCAGGGAGTCGTATGCGAAGGGATCATCTCGCCAAGGAACCATAATGATCTTCTTGCTTATAGGATCAGCTTGCTCAGGAACACATATATGTTGCTGGCACAGTCATCGCCTTGCAAATAATCATGATGTCGGTATCGGCTGTCAGAACATCCACCATTCCGGCCCCAAGTCTCCGCCATAGTCATATGGTTGGCAGCATTCCTCTATCGTGCCCAAGGGAAGTCTTCCACCGGCTCGCCACTTCGCTTTCGGAATCAATTCTTCGAATTCCGGATGGAGAAACAGGAACACGGGGCCAATATGTTC
Organism: Deltaproteobacteria bacterium; assembly: GCA_002685535.1. Taxonomy (GTDB): domain Bacteria; phylum SAR324; class SAR324; order SAR324; family NAC60-12; genus Arctic96AD-7. The sequence goes on along the minus strand of NYXK01000069.1, from coordinate 28,606 downwards.
TATGGCAGCTTGAATTGCTGAAGGACTATCAAATCCAGCAAGGGGAGGGAGAAGCTACGCATGAAGCACCACCTTCTCCTGGACCATTGGAAGATCTCCGGACAGGATATGAAGATCACGCTATCTCCTCGTACCAGGAATTTTGTCGGCTCCGAGAGGATGGCATTATCCCTAAAGGGGTTCGGTTCCAGGTGTCTCTCCCCACGCCTCTCAACGTCGTAGCGTGTGGCGTACACTCGAAGTACCAAGTCGAAGTTGAACCTAAGTACGAGGCAGCCTTACTGCGTGCTCTAGGCCGTATCCAAGATGCAATCCGCCAGAAGATCTGGCTATACAATGGGATGTTGCTCTCGAATTCGCCTTTCTCGAAATGTCTGCAAAAGGAGATCTACCATATCCTGAATACGGGTGGATTCTGAAGCCCTGGTTTACTCCAGTCAAGGCTGGAATTCTCGATCGCCTGATCCGTCTCACGGGTTCAATCAGAGCAGGTGTACAGATGGGATACCACCTATGCTATGGAGACCTAGGGCATAAGCACTTTATTCAACCTGAAGACATGTCTAACATGGTTGATGTCGCCAACAAGCTGGCGAGTGCTTCGAATAAGGAAATCAATTGGTTTCATATGCCCGTACCAAAGAGTAGGGCTGATAAAGAATTTTATGCTCCGCTGAAAAGTTTGAAGTTAAACCCTGAGACGGAGGTATGTCTAGGACTTGTTCATGCAATGGACTTCGAAGGAACCCAGAAAAGGATCGAGACAGCAAGCCTTTTTTTGGAAAGCTTTGGGATCTCTTCAGAGTGCGGGCTGGGAAGGGCCACTCTTGAAGAGTTTGAGAGTGTAGTAGATATTATGGCTTCAATTACAGACCCTTAGTTCCTGGCCTAGAAATACTAAAGATCTTTTTCCGAGTGCTTCGATTTTGTAATAGTTCATTTTGACTAGTCAGTATATATGGAAGGTATTGCCGACCCTCAAGTAGATGCACAGCATACTGCGTGCTCGTAAAAGTTGTCGCCTAGTAGAATTTGGCTCACCGCAGATCAGGTAATTCACATACAAAGCCCTTGACATGCACCCAGTGAACCTCCAAGTCTCATGCAATCTCAATAGCATTCTAAATCATACCGACTCTAGTAATCCACTTATTCTGCGAGTTGCTACTGATTCACATAACACAAGTGGTTTGCGCAACCCTGGTTCGTGATATTCAGTACCAGATCATCTCGCTCAAAGGATCATCCCCCTACAGGGATCATCCCCCTACTGGGATTATCTCGGGATCATCTTGGAAAGTGCTACAGTAGACTGAATATTGCAGCTCCACAGCTGCGACTCATGTTTTGCACAAAAGGCAGCTTATTCTTGAGAACAACACACTTTCTTTCTTTCATACAATGCACTGCTCCTGGAATCTCCGGAGTGTTTCGCCTCTGTACGACCCTGTCCTGGGTTCAAATTGTCATTTTGTTCCACAAACTTTGCGCCAGGAGTTACTATGCGCGTAGCCGTTATCGGTGGAGGGCCTTCTGGTTTGGTCACTCTCAAGTATCTCATCACGGCTCACGAATTCTTTCCTGGGATTGCTCCTATTGAGGCAAGATTGTTCGAAGCAGAGGATTCCGTTGGGGGTACCTTCAAGTATCGCGCATATGAAGATGCCGAGGTAATTACAACTTAAATTCTTAGAACCTTAATGTTAGCCAAAGGTTCTCGAGTCTACTAACATGCCTTAGCTAGTCTCTTCCCGTCAGCTCACTACCTTCTCAGACTGTCGATATACATCAGACTCTCCAGACTTCCTCTCCGCTAAATCATACTGTGCCTATCTTGAAAGGTACTGCAAGGAATTTGTTCTCTGGCCTCATATCTATCTTAAGACACTAGTGACCAGCCTCCAGCGAGGGAGAGACGGCAGCCATACTATCCGCTACGTTAAAGATGGGAAGGCTAGTGAGTGGCAGTGCGACGCTGTAGCAGTTTGCTCGGGGCTTCATATTACTCCTAATATCCCAGATATCGAGGGCTTGAGTGCTGTTCCTACAGTTATGCATTCATCTCAATTTCGGGACAAGTCTCATTTTGGAAGTGGAAAGAACGTGGTGATCGTGGGAAGTGGTGAGACCGGCATGGACTTAGCGTACATGGCCGTCAACTCCGATGCAAACTCTGTTACACTTTGTCACCGTGATGGTTTCTTGTGTGCACCAAAGGTATATCTTCCCTTTCACTACTTTTCAGGTACTTTTAATCTAACATGGATATAAGAGAGCCCCAGAGCCTTCATGGTTTGGCATGAAACCAACAACCGCTTCTCAAGGCAACGTGCCATATGATGTTGGAGCAGCCAGTATTTTTGATACTGCATATCTGCACCCCCTCCTCCGCGACTCTTTCCTACCATGGTGGTATTACGACAGATTTGCTAAGTATACCACTTGGCTCGTCTCTGGAACAAAAGCTGGTCTCGACCAATGGATCGGAGAAATCTCTCCAGGTCGCTTTCACGCTTCTGGGAGTAAGTTGCAAAAAGCATTAAGCGCTGTCAGGCCGCTCACAAATAGTAGTCTTTTTCAACAAGTCATCCAAGGCAATGCCATATATTAGTGCCCAGTATCGCACGACTAGTCTGGTAAATTCAATCAGGTCAAGAATTGCCCAAGTCCCTATCATCAACACTCACGGCCGTGTGATTAACCTCGCGCCTTGGCCTCAAAAAGTCAGCGATGAGGGCGTTCTCCGTTTTGTTGAAAATGGGAGACCAGAATCAGCGATTATGAAAAAGATTATTTGCAAACCAGATATTCTGATTTTAGCAACCGGTTACACGCAAACCTTCAAGTTCTTAGATGAAAGCTATCCTAAGCCAAAGGATGCCACAATAAGAAGCGTGTGGAACCCGAGTGATCCGAGTGTTGCATTCATTGGCTTTGTCAGACCTAGTTTTGGTACACCTCTATCCTTTCATAATACCATCTCAATTGTATACTAATCATTCACAGGTGCAATCCCTCCCTTAGCTGAACTTCAGAGCCAGGTCTGGATTCTGAATCTTCTTAATCGTTTACCTATCCCTCTCGATTTTGAAAATCACTATTGTCTTCACACCTCATCATCCAGCCGTATTCAATATGGAGTTGATCACGAATCCTACGCCTACCAACTTGCTCTTGATATGGGATCAGCCCCATCGTTCACAGACGTCGCTTCGCGAGGCTGGAAACTGACTCTCTGTTGGGCATTAAGCGCGAATGTCAACCCAAAATTTAGGCTCGTCGGGCCATGGAAATGGGAGGGAGCTAAACAGGTCATGGAAACTGAGATCTGGGCGACAGTTATTCGGAGGCGTGGGTTTTTCGGTAAGCCTATCTTTTTAAGCGGAAATAATGCATCACGGATGGTACTTATAAGTAACTTGTAGGACACTTGACACTATCTATCATTCCGATATTGTTATTCGGAACTTTGAGTACGATCTTTTATATTTTCACCGCCATTTGTGAAGCCCTTCACCGTTTGTAATGGAGTTGTAGAATATACGTCAAATTCGTGACTTGTCACACTCACGCTTTTATTCTCTGTTATCCTTGGTTCATCGGAAATTTCAAAACGTCGAAGTTGGCCGTGAGCTGCGCAGAGGTACTAGACATATATGGTTGGATGGATTCTTTGGTGATGCCTTGGAACGAGTCAATTTGATGGTATCGAAGTAGCATTGATCATCTGTAAGCATGTCCATAATGATCTTTCATGCATCCAGTCGTTCCGGCTACACTCTTCGGAGCCAATATTGTCTTTCGCCGATGGGAGCACGCTGGTGCACGAGAGGCGGAAACTTCTGTCGTTTAGAGCCTTACTCAGGATGGCCAGTCTTAAGCAGGCTAATCTGGAAAACATCCAGTCTGAAGATAAAGGAAATCAAAATCACTAGCAGTTGCCATTTTTGAATAACAACCAACTTCAACTTCTTGAAGCTGGTCAATAAGGAGCCGGGCCCGTGTTAAATTGCCATCTCTATCTCCTTCAAACATTAACAGCCGCGGCTCAATCTACCCATGACGTCGACAGTGATTGTATCTCCCTCTGTGGTCTCTGCAGCTTTCCTTGTCTTGACCTTGCGATGCTGCTGCTGCTTGTTAGCTTTCTCGCTCTCCCTCGCTCTTTTCTGAGTACTTGGCGAAGCGTTAGTCTTCGCAGAGGCTACCCCAGACTCTATAGCCGGTGCTCCACCCTCAGCTGTCAGTCGCATACTTTCGAGTCCCTAGATAAATTGATTAGAAGCCGTGATTGAAGCCCCCCGTATGACCCTTACATTTTCATTGTCAGGCTGAGCAGCCATCTCTGTGACAACCATTGCTTGATCTTCAGCCGCAATTGACTTGTCTCGTTGCTCCTGGCCCCATCGTACTTTCTCCTCCTTGAGTTCAGCAATTTGTTTCTCTGCCGCATCCAATGCAGCTCGGTGCTCTCGAACAGATTCCAACCTCCTCTCCGAATCTTTGGCCAATTCCTCCAAGCTCAGCTGTTCATACGCTTGCCGCTTCTCAAGCTCCATGGTCCTCTTCAGGGCGGTTGCTACACGATCCTCAGCCGCGCCCAACTCCCGAATCAAATCTTCCTTCTCCTTGCGTAACTTACTCAGATCTTGCTGGGCGGTATGAAGCTGGCGACTAGCTTGGGCTTGGGCGTTCTGGTGTTCTCTTGACTCCAGTTGTTGTCTGACCTGAAGGTCCCTCTCATACTCTTGAACGCTCCGATCGTAACACTGACTAGCCGTGTTGAACTGAGCTCTGAGGGAGTCGTAAGCTCGGCTCATGTCATCGAGATCAATCCGAGTTTTTTTATAGGCTTTTTCCAGCCCTGCGTATACTTCAGACTGTGCCTGTATCTGCTCCTTGTAGCTTGAGAGGGCATGGATTAAGTTATTGTCGTGATCACAAATTCTGGTGAGAGAATGGTCTGTTGCAGGTCCTCCTTCATAGAGACTTCGATTGGTTGTGAGGGAATTTTGATCTGACAAGTGCGAGCAAGGGCTTTGGGCAGGCGATGATTGGTATTGGTAGCCTGTCTGTAGGTGAGACTGTCGTTGAGAGGGCATCATTGCAGCTAATGTAAGAGGACGCAGAAATGGATTTGGAGTATGAAAGATATGTCTAGATTGTCTCGTGAACAAATGCAAAGAAGTCGACAGATCCACGAAGACTACGTGAAGGTTGTTACCACTGGGTCGTCGGAATTTCTACCCTGTAGTCAAGTTTTGGCTTATTCTGAAGTCTTTCTCGTAGGCAACAACGATCCGTTATATAGAACTCGGAGAGATTATGGCTGAATGCTGCTGGCTGGGCGACTTCAATTTCCGTTCCGAGAAAGAAGCCGAGAGCGGGAAGCCGCTGAATAAGAAGCTCTCAGGGTATTTCGGCTTTAGTACATTACTCAAACAGTGCTGTAGTAAAGATGTTGAAGTTGGAGAAGTTGCTGTAGTAGGTGTAGCTAGTGAACTGGACAAAATGGGCGAATCGGCGTCCCGAAGCCTTTCTTTTATATCCAAAGCCACGAGTCCAAAATCTGATAAGAATGGGTTCAGTCTAGCTACCAAGAGAAGTATGGGTCATTTCACATTTCCGATGGTCCTTTGGCATTTTAGCAGCCGAAAAGCCCTTTGTACACATTGACCGGAGGCTTATTTGCGAAAAAGAGCTTGAGTACGATGTCCATGCATGAATGAACTAGTAGATTATGTACGAGTTCCGCTTGGTCTAGCATCTCGCTCTCGTTCTTACCAAGATGTCTGCCTAGTTCTGAGTTGGCACCCTTACTCTCCAGCTGAAAGATCACTGTACTGCACACACTGACCGAAAGGTACATTATCAAATTATTAAAGTTGCCACCGAGAATGGAAAGCAATGTCTCAATGCGTAATAGCGAAATCCTGCTGCCTTGGTTGACGACTGTAAATACTGTAATCCATGTCAGAAACACAAGCCTAAAACTGGTTTTCGGCCATTGGCGATATTTTCTTTGACAAGACTTCCCAAATAACTTTGGTATCTTAGCTCTACTCATAAGTTTTGGGCTGTTGATCCAAGAGCTAGAGTCTAGCGAGTTCGAGTTACATAATTCAATATGTCAAGAGGAGGCGAGGAGCCGAAGTGTCAGTGATTGCACAGAGACTATTCAGGATCATAGAATTTTTTGGTCATTTCAGTTGCTAAGAAACTGCCTAAACTCCCTGTGTTCTGGGTTACTGCCTTTGTTGTTCGTATTATTTCCCCAGACATCTTTAAGAGTCACCTCCGTCATCGCGTCAAAACGTACTTCTACTACTACAAATACAAACACAAATTCTTACGCTAGAATCCCCCTCGTAGCTTCCCGAGGGAACGTAGTAATTAAAGTCATGATTGAATCTATCTCCAGGTGAGTAATGAGGCCATCCTCTCGGATCGTCCCAATCAATAAAATGACCCGGAGTGTTTATAAGCTTCACAATAATATTCCCCTCAATAACTTCCTTATCGACAACCTAGAAGAGCTTTCGTAGTCTTATATTCATCTCGAGCTTTCTATTGACCTTATAATCAACAAAATCTTTCCAAAGGCCTTCATTATATACCGTCTTATTCCGAAAGTAATGTATTTGAACACCAGCTGAGAGATCTATGACAATATCGACAAGGCGGATACGGTGATCTCCGCCTTTAACGCCAAACTAATACTTAATAGCTGAACGAACGAGACGTATCAATTGATTCTCCAACTATAGTGTCGATAGTTTGATGGTATGGCAGATTTTTGGATATTCAACCGCAAAATAAGGAAATATAATACGCACCTCAGATTTGGATCGGATATGCCGTATTCATATCTCACTTTCATTACCCCGGACATTTTAGCATTTGATAAATGATCATCAACCCGTACGTTTCAGATGGCCAACTCGTGTTGTTGCCTCACTTCAGTAACGACCTCGCTTCAGTTGCCACAGTAACGACCTCGCTTCATACTAAGTAACAAATATCATCCCAATGCTAAAGTAACTATACAAATCATCAAGTCTACCCATTTTCTGAGGCATACCTGACTTATATTCTCAGACACTTACGAACATCTTTGAAAAGACTAGATCTAGAAGTCCCAGGTCTTCAACCTTTGTATTATGGCAACTACGCCTCCTCCAGCAAAAATGAACCTCGCCAACAGAGCCTATCAGCAATACTATAAGTTAGGCTTCTTAATCTTACTTTCATATACTGAGAGGATAAGTCCAATGTATAACCGATTTGAGTTATGTATCGCCCAGAATACTGGCAACCGAAACAAGCTGAAGGCTGAGCGGAGAATACTGTAATAGCGAGTTAATTAAAATTTGAAAGATTTCGAACTTCAAAGCCTATCTATATTTATATAACTCGGCTAAAAAACTAATAGGCACATTCGTATAGGGCTTTACTAATAAGGACTAAAGGCGATGGAGAAGCTAGACTTGAAGGATCACAAGTTGATTAATTGGACTGAGCTCTGCTAAATTGGCACCCTGTATTTGTCCTGAGCTCTCTCCCGCCTCGATTGAACGGAACCTGACACCAAGTAATTCAGCTGTCTTTGTCCATTTTAATATGTAGTCTCCTGCTAAAGAACACGAAGAGAACACCAAAGATCAGCTGGACGTTGATTCAGATCGGCTCCTACTGAGCACAGGCACGATGCCACGAAGTCATGCTCAGTGGTTGGGGCTTCCGGGGTGGTTCTTTGAGCGCTGGCTCTCTCCTCCGATTGAGTCGTTCTGTTGGGGTTCTGTCCTTTCAGTCTAGTACGCCGGGTATGCTTAGTCTTTTGCTTGGTTAGTGATGTCCCTATATGCACGCGTCACGATGATGCTGTGATACCTGTACGAATCCTTGGACCGGACAGGCTGACCCACAGCTACGTGGAAATTCTCTCCAAGGCCAGGTTTAATTCTAGGCAGCTACTGAGAGCATGACGAGTATAACATGACACACATCTCACAGTAGACTCACTGGCTTCAACTATAATATGGATGTTTGCGCCAATGATGTTCAAGGGCAGCCACAGTGATTACTTATTCTAATCAATCAGGAGCAAACCAACCAAACCCCTTATTTTATCGCGTCGCTCGAAGAAGAGGAACAGTCAGTGCATTTGTTCCAGGAACTACAGCATGCGACCAGGAGTCGTCAGACGTCCCCTTCATATCGCTAGGCAGGTAGCCTACCACTGTCCAGAAGTATCTGTGACAAGAACTCCTCTAAATCTAGAGATAAGATGATTTCCCTGAATTAAAGTTAGCAAAGGGGCCAATGACTAGAAACCGCCGGTTCACCTACTCATGCTGTGAACAAGTGATAGTTCTAACCCGACGATCAGCACTTTGCTGCACATACATGTGAGACACGAGAACGCCGTCGGATGTCTCAATAACCTGATTGTTTGTGATGTCTCGATGAAAAGAATGAGGCAGTAGCCAGATATAAGCGCTCGAAAATTGAGCAGTCTTTGCTAGTTTTGTTATCACTTCGATTAGTACACTCGCTTGTTCATCTTCTGAGAGGCAGCAAAATGAGGTTCCATAGATATCGNCATCACCGTCAAGAACAGTGGCTTGACTGTCCACACCAATTGTGAACCAAAGTTCGGAAGGGGGTGCAACATTTCGTGGGACCATAAATAGATCATTTTTCCAGACCAAGTATACAAAATGAAGTCCCAGGATTGGTTTTCGGCATCCGCCGCACAGCTCGTAGTGTTTGAAAAACATGTGATAGATTGCAGCTATGGGATATTAGCTTTGTCTCAGGAGTAAAGGTGGGTGTTATTGACTGATCATATCGAGAAACATAGTTGTAGGTTGAATATGGGCGAAGCAGGTGAAGCAGGTGAAGCAGGTGATGCAGGTGAAGTAGGTGAAGCAGGTGAAGTAGGTGAAGCAGATGAAGCAGATAAAGACGGGAACGCTCTCATATTTATATCCAAGGCCAGGCGTCCAAGCGTTTCTGACACTCAGGTCAGCGAGTCTGGCCACCAAGAGAGTTGCTACTCAACCCACTATCACATGCCCTTTGTTTGATGACTTCCGCCTTCCTCCAGCGGATGCTCAACATCTTTGACCGAGGTTACCGGCGCTATCCAGTAGCTCCTCTTTGCTGCGGGGTCTTGCTTAAAATCAGATTCGAGGAACGCGTCTCAAGCCACCGGGCTCCAGGAGAAGGCGGTGCAAAAGTCTGCCTAGCCAACAACATTGGCTAATATCNCCAGCTCTAGCCTCAAGGCTGTTCTGGACATTAATTGGTGCGTCACCGCCCCCTATTGGTAACTGGGGTGAATGAGGGCTGAATATCTGTATGGATAGTACTGGGTTTATCTGAGGATTTAGAGGAGAGGAGAATATCGGCCACACCGATGATGGACCTAGTGAGTACATACTACGCGTCCCACTCACGAAGCGATGTACTTTGCTTTTGAGATCGACCCTCCCGGTCAGGGATCCACTTCTGTGTTCAAAGCCCTTGTAATGGGACTCACTTACCTTCCTGATGGAGTTACCATGACGAGATAGCCTCGTTTGAGAATAATGTATTTGTCCAAAGACTTTTTGGTGCCTGGTCTTTCGTCTTCACTTAAGCGAAGAAAGCCAGGGGGTTCTCGGCTATTGACAATGAGGGAGCGAACTGAATTTTCCACAATTCTTCTTCTTCTTCTTCTGTCGCAGTCATAACTGCATCAAGAGAGCACTGTACAATTTCTTCACTATACTCTCTGGAGAGCGATGGCCGATATCAACACTCTGTTGCAGGTATCAAGCGTTATACTCAAATGTAAGAGTCCTACCTTCTAGTGCCTGGCCTGACCGTGTAGATTTTCAGGAGGAGCATACCCCAATTGAAGACATTCGTTTCTCAACTTCTCGAATCCATGCCCAGACCGACCAAAAAGTGTACTGACGTACCTTTATCTTGCTTTCCCACTTCCATTCGTCGTTTCGCATCTTCTCATCGCCGACGAAATGAGGATCTTGGCCGCATTAGAAACTTGCCTGGAATGGAATATCCGGCAGTGGCTCACAACCTAAAGAGATTAGAAAACTGGCCAGGGCTCTGATGATGACTCCGCAAGTTGGGCATGATGTCCAGGAAAGAGATCGAGCTGGCGTCACTGTTCCAAGGATTGTCGAGATTATCCATTCTCTCCGGGCAAGAAAGTCTTCAAGATTGTTGCGCTGCAGTGTATTGTTAACATATTGCAAGCCAGAGACTTTTTTTTCCGTCAGTACCACCCCGACAGGAGCGAGACTTGACTGTGAGTTGGATACTGGGGGGTCAAATTCCTTGGTTCTGTCGAAAGACACGATTCCTCAAGGTTTATCGGAGGACGTCCGAAAGTAGCACGATCACATGAAACTCCTCTGTGCTGCGGTCTCAGTCCGAAGAGGACGAATACTCTCAGCTCGTATATGCACGAGAGAGCCCTGGCACGAGTGACATGCTAGTCTGCGGACTCCCTTGCCAGCCTCTTCCGGAGATGGACCAGGTACGTTCTAAGGCGACCCAGGCCATCAGTTTCTGAAGCAAGCTGTTCCTCGAGATAACGGTCGGTCTCATGTGGTCCGTAAGATATTACAATCCACCCAAAGCAGGAGTTCCGGTCAGATAAGACGGCCGTTGGTGGAGATGGTCGAGGTGTTGCGCCTTGAGACCCCCTGCTTAGGATGCTGGCGCCATTTTTCCTCCGAGCAGCGGCGCAGAAACGGATTGCGAATTCTCCTCTTGCCACCTACCATGCGCAATATGGTCGGCCGAAGATACCAATAAGGGCATAGCCCTGGTGCAACCCCTGAGTCCAGATGAGGTGATTCGGAAGCGAGGCGCGTTCCAAAAACGCCATATAAGACGGCAACCCCCTTGAGGTTGTCCACAGATTTTCCATCCTTCACTCATCTTCTTTCTTCCAATAACAGATCTCCATCCGAAGATGGCTACACTTTGGGAACTCAATTCCATCCGACCTTTTGGTGAGAATGACATTGGTGACTACCATTATTGCCAATGGGCTGCAGACGACGAGTCCAGCCAATTATTGGGAATTGGAAACTTTGAACACAGCATCTTCCAGCCATATCTAGATGAAACCTGGCATATTCAAGGTCCTGTTGGAGGTATTGACAACACCGTGGTCCAACTTCCGGCCGATTCTGTCGTGACAAAGTCTGTGGACCTTCCAGTCCAACTGGTGAAGCAGACACCGTTAGAAGCATCAAACACTGAAGCAGAAATGGAGATCAAGGTATGTTTCAGAATTGGCTCTGTGACATGACGTTGTTGACGCTCTGAAAATTAGGCACAACATCAGACCAACGGGCTGCACGGCATGTCCCCCTGCGCGCCAGACGGGACTCGCACACGAGTTATGCCCGCAAACCTGACCGAAGACTTGGGGGACATCGAGTGTCTTGCAAACGATCATCAGTCCAACATCGGAGCGACAAGGAAGGTCTCAAGCGATGAGATCATTCCGATAGAAGATGAAAAGCTTTTCCACGGGCGGCCATGCGAAAGTTCTGGGATTACGAGAGTCTTGGGAGCTACCTCTAGATTGGGGGCTGCCCTTGGCATCACCGTGGCGGCCCAGCCACATGTGACCGAGGCTTGCCTCTTTCCGAGCGCCGATCTTTCGGAGGTGTCTGCAAGCGCTCACCCACGACCACAAGCCTCATCAATGTCTCAGGCNCCAGGTTCTCCGATGAATAGCCTTGTGGTGAGCGATGGCGACANTGACACAGCTCGCCAGNNAAGGCTAGCATCTCCTTTCCGGGGAGTNCACGATCAGGGAGGATGTTCNCGAATTCTCATCGATCTGACGGGAGATGATGAGCTTGAAACNCCTATNGGACTCANGTGTAAGTTTTGAAAGTACGTTNCGGAACNGGCGCTAACTCATGGCAGCAGCCAAGGGGCAATTGGCTACATCCACTNCTCAGCGTCGCAAATTACCATCCANTCCTACTCATCGTACGCAAGTCGACACGAGGCAGAAGCGCAAGCGCTCAACATTGGTAGCTGTACGGGACAGTGAGTATGAGACTACCAATCACAAGTTTCATGCTAACAGCTTGTATAGGGAAACGTCGCAGACTTCACAGAGACTCCAAGGTGTCTGCGCAAAATCACACTGACCTTCATAGAGAATTCATGAAACCTTTGGTAGAACTCGTCAACAAAGGTATAGCCTACTTTGATGCAGAGATCCAACATGCAGATGCATCAAGAGAAACGTTTTCTGCCTTCGACGAGAAGTGTTCATCACAACGAACATTGGCTTTTCTTGANGCTAATNCACGGGCAAGGAAAGTCGCCTTGGAGGAGANTGGCAGATTGTTAGGGATATTGCGGCANCTAGAGGCTTGGGATGTCGTNGACAAAGACGCGACAGCGCAGTTGGAGAGGTCACGATGAGGGTTGTAGAGCGCATGTAGCTAGATTTACAGATTGATAAGGGTGATCATCGAGCATAATTCAAGATTTCAGCATAAAGTAATGTACGGTAGGATATACACTCAAGAGACTTTTGACAGTGGATTCGTCAGTCCTCAACTAGTCTAATCCTCATGGCAGTGTTTGGCTGACAGGCACAGTAAGGTGTCAGATCTGTTTCTGGAAGGGCATTTCCATGTTGGCAAAAGCCTCTACGGAGTGTCTAAGTTATGTGCACATTACAGTTCGTCTGCCTTCAGAACGCTCTGAAAATTAGCGCATGTGTTATATGGGACATTTCGCTTGACGTTTTGTTGACTTTAGTAAGCGAGAACAGAAGTAACACGTGACCCGAGGTATGGCTATGGGAAGGTGGCATGAGGTGCTTGTCTTTAGCTCGATTTCTGGCTCGAAACTTGGGATTCCTTCACATGTCATGTGTAGCTGCAAGATATTTGGTCATAATTGTCTGCTACGAGGGCACGACGGGGGAGAATGTCACTTTTATGGGCAGTGAAGGGTCAGCTGCTGCGATGAATCCGACCAACGTGGCTTGAATGCGTGTGAAAGGAGATGATGAGCGGCGCCTAATGAATAGCATTGGAAACAAGAGTCTTGTCTTTTGACACCTTCTGGCGCGGTGCAGAAGAGATATTGCAAGAGACCTCGAAGCTGCCCTATTATAACACGATCTTGTTATTGCCTCCTCCCTAGCCTAGAACGAGATAAATCAGGGTTTGAACCTCCGAATTAGAACGTTGTAGAGAACATCATGTTATACTCAGCAGACTATTCCTCGCTGAAAAGTCCTGAAACTGCACAGTTCACTGAACTTGCTATCGTTCGGGAACAGATCTGCTCTACATNTGGGGCAGGTAGTTTTCATATTTTCCGTGACCCACTGTGTNATACANGCATAGCAGAAGGGGTGGCCTANNAANATTAAGATGATATCAGNACGTTNGTGATGTGAGNTTGGCTTACCACATTCNGTCCGCAACAAATCACTTCCCTCNGTTGATGTGGCGGTGCAGATAACGCAAGTCAGCCCAAAGATTNGCCACGCCTCCTGTTCCCCTATATCATANTGGTCATCTTTTGAGCAGTAAACCCCTTTGAAGCCAGTANTATGATCTGTTCTCTCTACTGAGGTACNCTCGGAAATGCATTCACCACANCGGACCTAACATAGAGAGATAAGCTTCGANATTCCTTTNNAGGTAGAATTCCATACACAACCACATCCCGTAAAGACAAACGTACTGGANACGCNATCTGGACCTTCTCCAAGAACATTCGGGCAGACANCACAATGTTCCAAGTCAACTGTAAGGTCGATAACTTGGACAGTGGAAACACTGCGGATTGTACGATCGATGGCGGCCCGGACAGAGTGACCATCAATAGCAGCGTGAGATCGTTTAGAATCACCCAAGAGATCCTGCGAAGCCTTCCGCTTCAGGTTCCGGGGGGGTACTGGATCGTTCATCTTTTGTTTTCATGAAAGTAAAATGAAAGAAGCTTTCAAATCTCGGGGGCCTCAGATATATATAGTGTCGCCTACGAGATATCACGATGAGACACTAGCCCTAGATCACATGGCATCACGCGAAAAATGCATTCCTGGGCCGCAGAGTATATATTGGCGCCTATCGTGCTACTCCTAATATCTGCTGGCAATAATTGCGAGTTTCAACAAAGGCGTCATCCAACTTCAAACCATGTTCACTCAGGTGGGTACTCTCATAACCTAGACCACAGTNCTCGTTGGAAGGGTGATGGTTGTCATTATTGTTACCGTTGATACGAATCTAGGTATTGTTACCGTTGTGTAGGTCGCAGGTATTTGAGGAGACGAATTCGTGAGTGACTAACACAGACCGCGAGCATTAGCCAACACACAACTAGGCCTGTCAATTTCGCCAGCTGTAAGTACATTTGAGGACTCGCCAGTTACTACACCACTTTGAGTATCGGNCACAGCAGATTCAGTTGGTACAGTGCCTAGATCTGTNTTNACGGTGGTCACAGAGGCGATCGTTCGAGATTCTGAGGTGGTACNNANAGCTGAAACCACGTCTTGNCTCTCGAGGGTCTGAGAGGAGAGTACCGAGGTACTGTCCGCGGTAGAGANCGATGTCGNTTCATCCACGACGGCGGAAGATCCTGTGGTCACAGAGANGCANTCNTCTTCCGGCATCCCTGCTCGAAGATTCTNGTAGGTACTGTCAGGATAGGCCAACTGGTTTTTGGAACACTCCAGTCCCGACCCGTCGCTTCCGCCCAGTATCTCAGCCACGGTCTGAATCAAACTTTCGCTGCCCAACTTGTCCGCACTACTCTCCCACCATACGGCTCCGCCTAGTTTCATCTGCTGGATAAAACCTGCCTTTAGCTTAGCTACTGGTACATTATCATAGCTCACAAACTCTCTTGTTGTAGCGTCATAGCAATGACTCGATCCGGTATCGATGTCGGTGNTCTCCTGGGCCCCAGCAAGAGGCAAGGCNTTGAAGTCGTAGATCCCGGCCTCCCAGTTCCCCGTGCCCACCCCTGAATAAGGCTTCCCTAAGCCNTCGGTNGACGCAAAGGACTGGCCAAAGAGAGGCATNCCAAGAATGATCTTGGATTGNGTCACCCCACTGGCGATGTAATCGCTGACAACGTCCCTTGTGTTGACAGGCGTGCTGGCGGGATCTGTAGTGGATGGAAAAAGATTTGCTTGATCACCAGCCACGCTACTCCCATCCAGAACATAATTGTAAGCCATGAGAAACCAGAGATCTACATATGGATCCATCTCAGCCAGATGCAGAGTCTGGTAGTCTGACCGGCCCGCTGGACAGGCCACTGTCAGCTGGAAATGGTATGGTGGGCTGAGTGAATTTCCGTAAGTATCAAGACCATCCCGTACAGATTTCAAGAGAAGGACCATGTTAGCGGCTTCCGTTTCGTTGTGAGGAAACTCCCAATCAATGTCAAGACCGTCGAGTCCCAGATTNTTGACAAGTGATATGGCAGTCGAGGCAAATTTNGCACGGCCAACATCAGTCANTGATGCCGGGCCAGAAAAATTGGCTGAATAGGTCCAGCCACCTACCGAGAGAAGCACCTTGAGATGACGGTTGACCTTCTTGAGATGGTAAAGCTGCCGAAAAGCACCGTGAAGGTTATNCCCNGGCCCATCACAGGCATCTCCTGGGAAGCACTGTTCTGTATCGGCCCAATCATCCGATAAAGCCCTGTATTCATGATTAGCAGNGTCCTCACTCTTGTCGTGCTGAGTCGTACACCTCGCCCGTGCTGAAGGATACATTGGCAAAAGCATAGATCACATGCGTCAACTTGTTCGCAGGGAGATCTTGAGGATCGAACTTCCTCCCATAAGTGGCCCTAGATTCTTCAGCCGATGATTCAAAACCGCAGGCGAGTANANTACCAGTTGACATAGTAGGCGGCTGNTACGTAGCTTGTGCTCCNNCTNGTATCACGAGTATTGCCCAGNAAGTTGTCGCGGCAGATCACAAGCTGGCATCCCGCTACAAATAAAATTTTGACACTTAACCAAAACATCTTGTTGAAGTGACTTCGGTTGTGGATTTCCTAAACATCTGGGCCGTTGGAACTGATTAAAANAGGACTCGGCCGGATAAGATCTGAATTCTTNTGGTAGGATAGTTCTTGGTAGCCCCGTGAGTAACAGGCGATTATGTTCTGATGATCTCTGATTATTCCGATCATCCTAGATCATCCATGAAAACCCTTGCTCATCTCCACGTGTGACCGTGCTTTAGTCTTGCCGAGCGGAAGCCACCCGCTCTTCACCGTCTTTCAGGGAATTGCCCCTCTGCGCCGGCTACCGCAAGCGGTAACTTCACATGGCTCGTGCACATCACAGACGCTGTCACCATGCGGCTATTTTGTCTAAAAACTTAACCGCGCATTAGCGAGCGATCTAGGCGCGTTAAAGTAACCTCCATCGTCCTCACGTCGGAGGTGAGCTTGACACAAACCAAAGGGCAAATCAATGACACGCAGATATCTCCAGTGGTCGGTAGATCATCATCCCGTATCTGATTCATCTAATCACGGCTGATCTCGGCTCAAGAAAATTTTTTCACCTGGGGGTGGTGACGCACGCTATTTTAGGGCCCAAGTCCTCGGGACAGCGAACAGCAACATTGGCCTGCCCTCTTTGGAAGACGTCAAACAGAGCTGGAGACAGAAAATCCAGCGTCGCCAAATTCAAGGCAAAGGGCGTTTCTCATGTCTGTATCCGCACCAGTCTCACATTTGCACGTAAGCAGGACACAGGATGTTCACAAGGAGCAAAAGACTCGAACGCTTCAAAACGATTCCATTCAGCTCTGCTAATTAACCCCTGTTCAGCTCATCATTTATTCTTCCACCCAGTTCCCCATAGCTGCTGCAGGTTGTACCTGAGAGTGTACCATATGTGCAAGTGTCTCTAATGCTGCGTCAATGTCAAGCGTCCATGCACTAAGTTTGTTGTGGTTTTCTGTGACGGCTTCTGCTTGCCTATATGGGGTGTTAGACCAAATTTTGGAAGTGGAATGGTTTCTCTACTGCATAAGCATTTCTATCCTGCTTCGAGTTAGCTGTCGTCGGCTCACGTAGCACCCATGACTTACGCCTTATACATCTGCTCTCTTACGCTCGCTAGCTCTCGATCGAATTCCTGGCGAGTGATGGGCATGTGCTGCAATTCTGCCTGAATGTTGGAAGAAGAGGCAGTCGGATTCGTATCAAGTGGTTCCGTATCCGTGTCAGTAGGGACATTATCAGGTCCTGGGGATTCTTGTTGGAGGATAAGCGGGTCGAGAGGATGCGGATCTTGGCAAGCCAAGAGAGTTTCGAGATCAAAGTCTGACAGAATATCCATTTCCAATGCAGTGAAGGAATGCGTCAGAAACATGGCGGCAGAGAAGCTACTTATATAATTGTCAGCAATCCTTGCGTTTCCGCAATGTGAAGGCGGGTACTACAGATCACTTAGGGTTTCTGAAAAGGGACTACGCCAAAATCAAGTCTCCGCACTCATAGGCGACTGAAGTCCAAGCGCCGCTCTCACTCATTCCCCATTAGAACGGATACTTCTCCTTTAATTCCAGGACATTCTGCTCACGATCGTCTTATAACATGTCTGCCAACCGATCCAAATGGGAAAGTTGCGAGTATTTATTACTAGCTCAGTTAATAGCTAAGATGCCGCATGCAAGTCTCAATCAATTATGGAAGGAGTTTTCCCGCCTTAATTTTCAGAAACGGACCTCAAATTCAGTGAAGTTTAAAGCGAGGATTCTTCGGAGGTCATCCAACAGAGGTACGTCGTCCCAATTCTAGACATAACTTCACAGGACTGATTGAATAGTTATCGATGACACGAATATGTCACCGCCTTTACCTTACACTTCTCATTCTTCTGTAGGCAAGCCTTCAGCCTGGCAAGCCAGCACCGCTAATTANCCAAGCCCCNNTACAGCAGCCTTCCAGNAGTGCAGCGTCTCACACCAGCTCATCCTCTAATCATNCAAGCGTGGNANCATTTTGGCGAAGTTGCGGGGTTTGAGGACGCAANAAGNGTTGGACTTGNTGGTAGATGGGCATCGATACTTGGACCTGCCGCGATTCTCCAGCTCAGCTGCTCGGACTCTGATAAAAGGATTCTGGGGGCTTATATGAGCCACCTACTGTATACATCGATGTAGACCCACTAGGGATCATCTCTAATGCCGTAGCATGATTCGAAAAGGATATCACAGATCATCTGCAAAGAANCTTTGTTCAAANCTGTCCCATAAGTAGTGGCACCTCNGTGGNCGAGNAANACTAGATGACGCCCTCCNCNATCGTCCTGATGTCTGACCTAGAGACTCAAGTAAGATCCACTTCTCTCACGCGACATTCGCTAATCAGCCATGAAGTACGCAAGTTGCCCCGAAAGGCCCGCCTCCGAATCCCCGATTACTCTCTATTCACCGGTGGCACTGGACAGCGAGTACACGCAAAGATTGATTTCTCAGCTTCGCGACGCGATCAATCTTGCATATCGATATCAGGATGCTCTAAGTCAGTGCGATGCATCTCTATTGAGCACCTTAGAATCACTCAACGAGGTTCGTCTTGACCTCCGGACATGCCAAGAAGCTCTCAATCTTGAGCACCAGAGACACAATGAGACGACTGAGCTTCTTGGGCGGGTATTTAAAGAGGCACTCAGGAGTGGTGAGATCGCAGATGACCTTGCTCGTAGACTGGCCGAGCTGCGCTCTTCGAGCTGGAGCATCGCTCAGCCAGCGCGTCAGATGATGGCTCCGGCAGANAATGCNCAAGCTGCTTTCAGTGATGTTCCCCCAGAAGCTCNCATTCACACGCGATTGAAGCTTCCCGAGGTTTGAGCCTTGCGATGATCCCGTTCAGATAGCAGTTCCTGCCCGTCCAGGCAGCCCAAAGCCAGGTACCACGGATGAGGGACATGGTAGCAAGATCAAAGAGGCGAGACGGTAGACATAGAGCACAATTCGAGTTAATCCAATGACAAAATCTTTGGCTTTCCTCAGTGACTCATCTGTGACGGTCCCATCAACCTTTTGACTGTCGACCAATCCTTCACCTATAAGATCGTTCCCCGCCCAGCATATATACTGCCGCAAGACACTTCATCATCTCCTTTTTTTAAAAAGTCAAAGTCCAAATGTCTGTTCCGCTTCCACCACGCGCAAAGCCGGTTGGCCTAAACAGACTAGATCACCGTATCCGTCTCTCAAATGGATCGACATCAGTACTTGAACTCTCACATCACCGGATTCAGCTTTCCAAGCAAAATGTGGGATCGGATCTCTCGATCAGGGTGGAAGAGCTCACTAGAGAGACGGGCAATCTGCGCCAGGAGATCCAGTTCTACCGGGAAGCTTTTCAGAATCTACAGAGACTTCGTCAAACATGTTACGATGCATACCAGCAGCTCATCCTGGCCAATTATCTCGACCAGAACTTTGAACGGCTCCACGAGCTCATACTTCAACTCCATCAAGCCCTGGAGGATTCCGTACGGCGTGAGGCTCAGGCAGAGAAGGCTTGGATGGATTTCTGGGGGATTGAACACGATGAGAATGAGACAAAAGGAGAATTGATCTGAGTGGGTGATGCGGTTTATTGAAAGTTAAAATGACACAATATCTCCATCATGCCCCAATTATGGCCGTGATTCCGGGGCTTGACCCCAAGGGGTTCAATTGACGTCCCCCATGCGGCACAGGTGCAGTTATCGCATCTAGATGCAGTCACATGACAGCGAGCACCCTGCTAAGCGCATGGACAATCCGAAGTAGGCACTTGTACCGGTGGTTGCGACATTAACCCGAGACCCACCGCTGNCGCNGCATGGATCAATGGAACGTCTGTTCCGAGACATAGCTAAATATTGCGTGCTTCAATTTCATCCTCTACACTTGAACTCCATATCTGAGGATGATCCAGCTGGAGATTGGCGGGGCTCTGCTAGAGACCGCCTGCCTTTCCGGGACGGTTCAAAGTCCAACTCAAGCATGCGCACTCGTTTATCTATCTGGCCTACATGCGCCCGGACCCTGTCGGTGATACCCTTATCTGCGCAGACTGGCAAGATCGATTAGAATTTGTCACGAGCCGTATATGATAGCAGCACTTACGGCAAACCATGATCTGCTCCCTCTGGTTCAGGGATGTTGCTTCCAGGTCAAGCACTCCTTCTACATTAATCGGGCCAGGCACCTCCTCAATCCTCTGGTGTGTCCCATGTACCTGAGCTTCCTCCCAAGCCGGAACATGGACTTTTATTTCGAGGATCGGCGAACAATCAGCAATGTCGCGGGGACGTGGGACATGACCACTCACATAACCGGTATCCATGTCAAGAAGCTTATCCATCCACGCTTTGACTTTGTCCTTGTGGCCTGGGGAAAGTCAAGGAAAGCATTTGTCACATGACATCGATTCACCTACATTGTTCTTTGAGCTCCCAGGCTACACGAATGCGCCGTGTCCTTATCTCACAGCTATTATACCCCAGCAGCAGATCTTTGATATATGGTATGCAGCCCGCGATACCAATACCAGTCGCAAACATGATCACCGTCTCGTGTTCCCCAAAGTCATGTTGTAGACCATATGGGCCATCGATGAATGCCTGGAGGGGCTTGTCCACATGCCTGTTAAGCTCCGCGGTAAAGCCCGCCCGCGATCTCACCAGGAGCGATAACATCAAGCCTCGCTGATCATATTCCCACCAGGAGATCATGAACGGGTGTCCGCGGAGACCAGTAAAAACCCCAAGTTTCGGAATCGAGAGGAAGATAAATTGACCGGGCTTGACACGCCATGGTCTCGGGACAACAACATGGACCTCGAGAAAATCTCCCAGCCGCTCATTCACTACTGTAGCTGTGGCAAATGGCCTGCCTAGAACAAAATTCCGGTATGCGAAGGAGATCCAGTGGATAACCGTCGATACGGTCCACACGCCCACCCCAATCAACAAGAACACCCCTGCAGATTTCTGCGAAGAGCTGTGCGGCCAGAGAGCTATGAGGACCAGCGCTGACAGGATTAAGTGTGAGTTGAGGAACCATTCGTACCATGCACGCCTGATTAGCTGTATGGAGAAGAAAAACATGAGACCTGACGCCGCGCCTGCCTTTAGTCATGTCAGCGGGATGCTACCCAGGTAGGCTGAAAACGTGCCACAACACCTGTGAGGTTCTTTGTCGTCCACGTGAAGGTGTCAACTCGTCCAAGTCTGACCACCATGTGTACCAAGATCTGGGCAAATGCAGTCCTTCCCAGCCATTGATGAGAGCTGATGCTCGAGCGGAGAGATATTCCGAGCAATTTTGTCACTAGACTAAGTCGCGAACCGCAGAGGAGGGGGATAAGATTCATAATTGCCATCATNGCGGCCCGNGAGTCTATCTCTGCTTNGACACCCACAGCTACAAAGAGGANATTTGCAAGTAGGTAGAGGAATACCAGTAGGGCTTCGAATCGGGTGGCAGCGCCTATGANGGGAAGTCGGGGGATTANGTGCGGATATATNAGGTACCTCAGTACCCAGCGCGTTGTGGAATGCCACCTGGAGAATAAACAATAGATGAGATGGCTAAGCATGCATAAGACAAGAATACAGCCCATGGAGAATGAGTACCACGACAGAATGCTGAGGTTGCTCAATGTGGAGCGCAGCCAGTTCAATATCGATGATAGCGAGAACATGATGGAGTTGTTGGGGGAATGGTTGAAAATTGGTGAAATCGATTGTGGAAGGGCAGCTTGTAGCCGATTTTGTGTCGCTGTGAGTTAAAGGTGACATCTCGCGCTAGCTGGGGGATCATCTNCCACCGCCCNGACCAAGTAGATCATCCANCAGTNGCACGCTGTCGGCAAGATCATCCATGAGGGGCACTTCAAANNTGCCATCATATTACAAGCAGCATGTGCAGCTTACGAAGAGGTTGCACAGAGCAGATCATGGACAAGAGAAACAAGATGGAGCTTTTCAGAAAGGGCCGGAAGAACTTCTTCAAACGTGGATACGAGAATGGCCTCAAGTGGGATGCTGAGGTGTTCATGTTTGTCAAGAAGAAAGACAAATCTTGGACATTTACCAACATGAGCCACCCGTTCTGTACATGTCGTCAGACAGTAGGTGGCATTAATTACCGTGATTTCGGATTTCTGACATCTTCAGGACGGTAGCACAGATATAGCCAAGACTGCTGCCGACTTCGAGGCCACATCGCGAGTTAAGGCTCTTATGGTGAGCCCGGGTAAGCAGAGTGCGCTATCTGCACTCGGAATAAAAGCTCCTGTCACTCCGCAGCTCAAACCATGGCTACAGGCAGGGCCTTCCAAGAAGCATGGAGAGTACAAGAAGCTTGTCAAATAGTTTCGACAGTCACCTAGTCTAGTCATAATTTGCAATGGTTAAAAAGTTGATAAGATGGATAGCACGACTGGATACTAAGTAAAACAATTGGAGTCCTTATACTTCACCATATCTAAGCTATCACCAGTACAGCTGCTGGGATACCGACGAGATGAAAACCTGGCACATAAGTATGAATCACGTAGCTGGAGCTTGTACGTGATGCACACATGATGCTCCCAGAATCTAGACTAAGATCTGCCAACAGACTCGAAGGAAGCACTGGTGGAATTTCAACAGTCACTGTGGGCCCCCATTCCTCTGTCGCGAGAGCCTTGCCGAGTGTCTTCTCTGTGGTGGTGTGCAAGAACGATCGCGAGATGTCTTGCGAGTCTGTCTNGGGCGGGCTGACNAGTCAAAGGTGAAGAGTGCGATAGGCTGGGAATCACCTACATNGACGTGGACATGATACATCTAGATGTCTCAGTGAGCACAGAAGCAGGAGAAACCCCATGGCTATGGCAACTGGATGCTTCATTTTGTCGTATCCGTCGTCTTGAAGACTTCCCAAGAAGTCGCATTGTTGTTGGGAATACGTTCAGCGGCCCTCATGCATCTTGTGGGAAATTTAGGCCATCAGTAATAGGATGAGATCAATTTGGGATAACACCCTCAATACTATTCTGCTAGATCCAAAGATCATAAGGCTAGATGACCGCATGATGATGCTGGAGTTGATGCCATCAGTTCATAGCTAGAGCTGAGTTTGGGATGACTCTTTGATAATTAGAAAAAGTATAAAGAACTGACAATCCTCTACTCAACCTGTGTTCTAGCCATACACAGCCAACGGTCGCTATGAATCCTGCAGTTAAAAAGAAGTCTGGTGTTACGAAGAAACCGGCAGAACCAAAGAAGAACGTTAAGAGTTTATTCAAAAAGGAGGAAGGCGAGGATAACGATGACGGGGATGCCATGCTCACCGATAAGAAAGACCGAGAAGTTAAATCAAATGACAAGGAAATGATGAGGATCTTAGAATCAATCTCAGATCCGACCGCCTTGGCTCCGACTCCCCCAGCTCTAGATGCTCCAGCTCCACCATCCCCAGCTCCTCCATCTACAGTTCTTCCAGCTGCTCCAGATCCCCCCGCTCTGGTCCCTCCTTTTCCAGCTTATGTTCCTCCTCTTTTAACTTATGTCCCTCCATTTCGCCCAACTATCGATGAGAACTTTGCCCAGTCTAAAACAGATGAGTCTTCATCAGGAACCACAGTTCGTTATAGTATCAGATAGTGAGCGCCAACTAACGCTCTACAGGATCCTCAAGATATTCCTGCGTCTACAACCGAAAAGCCAGACGACGCGGCAGAGGAGGGGATAAGTGACCAAGATGGCGAAGACCACGATGATGAAGACGATGAGGAAGTTAAATGGAGCCCCAGAATGGCTCGAAAAGAGGCTGGACTTGGCCTTTGGGACCTTCGTGTGGAAGGTACGATTCAGCGTTGGAAATCACGGAAACTTGTGATGGCAGATGGGCCCAAAAACTCAACATCGTATCGGATTTGCCGGAAAATGTTGGGGTTCAGTGACAAAGGTGCTGATAATCTTATGCAAGAACGACTCGGAGACTTGAAAGCGGAAGGCAAATTCTTGTACGGAAATCAACATGCGGACGCTATCCTTGGAGTTGCTTGGTTTGTCGATGACGAGGCGATGACAAAATTCCCACAAGACTTCCCGAAGGAAGTGGACTTGGTCAAGCCAAAGAATTTACTCCCGATCATTGCCAGGCCCGAGGGCAAGGCGGTCATTAGAATGAAAGTGGTTGATAGTGTGATCAAGTTCAGATGGCTCATCGACGGAGCTTTCCATAGAAGCTGGGAATCAAGACAAACCCTACGTCGCGTGTGGGGGGTCGAGGCAGATGAGCTCATTTACAAGGCTGCCGTCTACCAAGAAATGAAATTCGAGCAATGGAAATCAGGTACGCGAGCTGGTAGAGATCTGTCAGCCACACCTTTTTTTTCCGAATGGAACTGCTGAAAAGCAAGTCCATTCCCAGCAAAGTCCGCCAGGAGGCCCATTGCCCACACCACCTCCCGATAAGTTATCAATGAGTGATTGGAAGGCAAAGTGGTGCGATGATAACATGATAGANGCCGCAAGTATATCATTGGAGGAGAAAGAAGACATGAAAGTCGCTTGGAACTTATACAAAAATGTCTAGAGTGTTACGAGGTTGAGAAAGTACAGATTTCCTTTTCTCCTTAGTTTCTAAATCTGTTTTATCTGGCCCCGTTTTCAACAAAGCACATTTCCTTGAAGAATTTGATAGAATGAATTTGCTTTATATAGATTTTAGGTCAAAGATTGTTAGTTAAACTCCAGACAAGTTCTGCGTTCTGCCCAGATTACCACACAGTGTTTATATACCATATCCATTTACGGGTAGCCCGTTAGTCGTCTGGGAGTTTTAATGAGTTGCCTTGTCGAGAGTGGTATACTGTACTATCATGGTAGACATTGTAACAACAAATAGCATCCGAAAGAAGCGTTGTACCTGTGGTAGATGTTTCTGGAAATCAATTGAAATTCCCGGAACAAGTGCAACTCCTCGCGAGTTTTGTGGCCAGCTTGCCACCAAGAGACCAAACACGGGTGTACGGGAACCCCAGATATGAAGGCAGATATTTTCAATAGTTCGCTTAGGTTAGTCAATACGAGTTAATTTCCACTGCTGAGATAACGTACCAGATTGCTCCTGCGAGTTTAAGTTCACTGTTTTAATAAGAGGGCACAGGGTGCAAGGTCAATTTTTAGCAATTCGGCTAGTCAATAAACACCCGCTGAACCAGATCTCGGCTTTGTGCCTACCTAGGATCAAGTAAGTGAAGAACCCAGACCAGACTTGTCCCGTTGCGACAAACTAGCATAAATCTGGAGAAAGAGGCCAGTCCCACAAAATGTGGGGCGGCAGATGATCCAGATGATCCAGATGATTCAACGGCACACTGGACCGAAGGCGATGAACATAAGACATCGCAATCGCTTACCCGCGTTGCACTATCTCTTAACCAAGTCCCACTCATCATAATGACGAAAGCGGAAAAGAAACTCAAAGGGACCTGCTCAACTTGCAGGTAAAGTAGAAAATCTCACGGCTGTACCGCTCCACCTAATCGTATTTCAGGCAGCATCGAGCCAAGTGCGACGAGATACTTCCAAAATGCCGGAATTTATTCGAAACCAACCGCGTGCGTAAAGTCTGGGGCAAGCCTGACACAAGATCTGTGGTGAGTCTTCAGATGTCATCACCAACACACGCTAAACAGGTTCGAAGGACAAGACTGCCGAGCAGGGTCTTGAGGGAGTGGTTCCTACGCTAGATGAAGACGTACCACCTGTGCCAAAGCACCGGATAGATACGCCCGAGGAGGCCTCGATGTCTAGAGCGTGTCCAGAAGCCCCTATGCACTTGTCAACAAGTGCCTGCAACAAAACAAGAATGGCCAAAATGGCTCTGTCAATTGACACAACCTCGGTGATTGGCAGGCCCTCTCGAAGCATCTCTCCATTCAACCTGGTTTTGGGACAAAATTCTGATCCTCCACGTCTCGCATCTCGTTCACCGCCTACTAATTCAACCGTGAGAGCGATCAGGGCTCGAGAGCCGGAGCCCCAAACCGTTTGGATACCTTATAATCCTGAGTATGAATCGGATACTGAAGAAGCAACCAGTGGGTGTCGAAGCGATCTTGGCTCGATCGAGATGGAGGATTTGTTGGACTCATCCGGTGATGAAGGGGAAAACAGCTCACAATCCATTCCAGGAGCAGGAGCATTCGATGGAGCTGTCCTCAGGATCTGAACAGACAACCAATTCCACGTTCAATTTGGAATTCATTTGTTTTCTAGCTTTTTCAGGAATCACCAAGCCATACTTTGATTGCAAAGCGATCATGCAGCTATGGTGATATCTCTGCGAGGGATAGCAGCCTCTCATGTAGGATCTTCAGCTCATTGTATTATCACAGCTACTTAGCATACGTCCTTTGTAGTGAACTTGTTTACGGCAGCTGAGACCATGAGTGAATTGACTATTAAATGTACTACTGTTATGTCGTTCGACACTCTTGACCACTGCATAAACATTTCGGCTCTAAAATAACGTGTCGTCATCAGCCCATGGTAGCGACTTTCAAAGACCGTGGAAAGTGACGGTACTAGTTGTATTTTGATATTGGGTCTGGTCTGGTGACAGCCGTCTGGGTACAGTGCCCAGCACTCCAGGCGTGTCCGCGCTTGAAGAACGAGTTCCCACATGTCGAACGCGTTGCATACAGTACACAAGGTAGTATCCTGGATTGGTGAAAATGCTTGTGCCTGTCACGGACTTCCAAGTGTTTCATGGTAGCTGAAAGGAACGAAAAGCCGTGTTTGATACAGTCAAGCCCGTTGCTCGCCTAGGACTTTGCAATGCTAAGTTACTGGGTAGTAGCTAGACTCATAAATGCTCAGCTCGTCTCAAAGTACGTAGAACTTGCCTTAGTGCTTCTACTGATGCAAGTCACAGGACTTGTGGAGAGCATTGTCAACTTGCTTGGGGGGTTCGATCGCCGTACTCCTGTCCATAAATCACTGATATCATAATATTATATCCTGACTACTTTGACTCTTTTCAATAATTCCTTCATCCACATATCTTCCCAGCCCATATGGTTTTTAACAGCGCAGGCGCGCAGCTCGTTCCGTGATGCAAAAGTTGCCATCAGTAGAGAGGTTCTTGACTCCTCTGATTTCCCTCAGCAACTTGGGAATTCTCGCGGCACGGATCACTGCCCCCGACGAGTTTTTGACATTCTCAAGCTGCCCAAGGTACAGAGACATCGTTTTCAGGTCCTGGCTTTTCAGGTCTTGCCCTTCGGTCAAGAGTCCGTTCTGCAACTTTCGCCTCAATGTTTTGAAAATATTCTTCCGCTTGTTAGTATTCTGACGCCATCCTAAACTGAATTTGTCTGCTCATACCNNGATCTCAATGGCGGATTCNGGGTCNCATGCACTATCGCCAGCCACCGCTATAGTACCCCTCAGGTATTCATCGCGTACGGCTCCGGGGAGTGATCCCCGCATGGAACGGTCTCATCGACCAGAAGGGCCTGGAGCGATTCTGGTCAGGCGAGGAACCTCTGGGGTGGGTCATCTCGCCAGAGGCCACACTGGTTGCGGCAGGTGTTTCTTTCGGAAGACGTTCGTCCGGGGGGTTCAAAGACTGGTCCATGGCCAAGGCAGACTGGTCAGTCATCGGAAGGTCGGGCCTGGTAAGGTTGGGTGAAGGGTGATTCGGGAGGTAGTCTGTCTTTGCTGAGGGTTCACCGAACAGGTGCAAATACCAATCGACTTCTGGAAAATCAAAGCTTGACAGCTCTACCGTGGTGGTCAATAGGTCGGCTGGGTGTCGGCGACATTTGCTATCCTACTCATTGAAGCCATCTTGAACAAGGACTTCTGGTCGAGGTGATAAAGCAATAAAAGATGTAAAAGGATGGACCTCAGTACGTGGGTTCTCGTAATCTTCTTATAACTCCATATAGACCTTTGGCTCAACTTCGGAACTGATGTGCTCCCCAGATAGCGCAGTGTATCCTCCGAGACCTGCCTCATTGCGTATCCAGGTAATTGGGGCTGTGGGGATTCGGGCACTCTTCCGACCATTCATTTTGACTAATGTATCAACTGTGGGACTGATACGTGGGAGTGGCGGCTATGAAAAGCAATGGTCTCATATTGCCATCTTCATCCTACCGAGGGAAGCAGCTGCGATATTTTACACCATGAACTTGTAATATTGAAGCAAGCGGTGCTAAATCGATTGGTATCATGTAAAGCACTTCTGACTACTGTCAGGGGATTGTTAATACGATGACTCCAAGTGAACAGAAAGGGACGGCGTCATTGCTGTCCGCCACTCAGGCAAAGTAGATCTTCTTATCTCAACCTCTTATGTGAGACAGCCATAGTTCTGGATCTAAAAGGAGGAAGGCTGGAACCAGTTCCGCTACTCCTCGTCATTGTCAGGTCGTGTGGTCTCTCGTTCCGACACAGTGGGGTACTCTGCTCTGCCACAAGCCCCAGCTCGAAGTGAGGCAAGAAAGTAGGGAGGTAGGAAACAGCTCAGCTACCCCTCTTCGT
>NYXK01000068.1 GCA_002685535.1 Deltaproteobacteria bacterium | reverse complement strand
TTAGAATTTATTGTGTATTTTCAATTAATTATCGCTTAATTTAAATGGACTATTTTTTATTAAGAGGTGAGCAAAGACAGCGCGGTCTTTTCATCTGTAATAAGGGAGTGAATAAATCCACCTTTTAAAGCAGCTTTTAGAGCTTCAACTTTATCTGGTCCTCCGGCGACGCCAACCACATGTTTCATATTGCGCAATGTTTCCAGGCGAATTGAGATCAGTCGATGGTGGTGTTCCAATTCTAACGGCTCACCAACTGCATTAAAATATTCTCCATGCATCTCGCCTACAGCCCCGTGTTTTTTCAGTCGATCGAGTTCTTTTTGAGAATTATAACCAAAGTCTTCAAATTCGCTACTGGGCATCAGGGAACCAATACCTACCATTGCAATATCAGCAATTTGAGCCATTTTCATCACATGCTGAACTTCAGCCTCTTTGAGCAACTGGTCCCTTAGTTCAGTTGTTCCAACCATCAAAGGGGTTGGTATAACATGGAATGGATAAAGAAATCCGGAAAGAGGTGTACCGACATTGGTCGGAGTATGCTCACTGAGATAGTGCATCACACCACCGCAAAGTGTGACAAAGGATGTTTTTTCCGGAATGACTCTGCCCAAATTGCGGGTAATTCCGGAAATAGTCTCACCCCATCCAAGCGCAATCAAAGATTCCTTTGAAGGCAGGTTCATTTCTAAGTACTGCGCTCCTGCCATGCTGAGATCATTCTTAAGTCCTTCACCAGAGACACCAGGCGTCAAAAAGACATCACGCAGACCCCACTTTTCTTTGAGTTGAACTTCCAGGGCCATCATCTCTACGTCTTCACCACTGACATGAAAAGTTACGGTACCATCTTTTCGAGCTTCATTGAGAATATTAATTACACGGGCACGATTAATACCGAGTCGCTTAGCAATTTCTCCCTGTGTCATTCCGGTCTTGTAATAATACCATGATGCTCTGGCAGCAAATTTCCTTTGGTCTCGTAATGCTATATTCATAATTCCCGCTCAGATAAAATTAATGGCTTTAGTAGATATTCAAAAGAATTTTCTCAAAAATTATTTTGTTAATTATTAAAATTCCACATTCAAAATAAAACAGATCAATTTCTTTGCTATCAGCAGTTTTTAATGCATGTGTTAATACCTTAAATTCAATTAATACTAAATTTCAAGTTTTTTGACAAAATATTTTTTATTTGTAATTTTACATTCCCATAACAAATGTTATATGGAATTCAACATCTTCACCCAAAAAGATATAAAGAAATTAATGTGTTTTTGACAATTTCATGAAGATTGCATATATTGATAAGCCTAACTTTGCCGAGAATATTTTATTCATACTTGGTAAGCACCCTCTCTTGTAAAAGACGGAGGTAAAGCATGGAATGCTAATCAGTCATGGAAAGACAATGACCCCTGTAAAAGAGATCGTTTATGATGAAAGCAAAATACTAACGCTTTCATCCCTCGAACATATCCGTTTACGCCCCGGCATGTACATTGGTCGTCTGGGCAACGGTTCCCATCCCAGCGACGGCATCTACGTTTTGCTTAAAGAGATTGTTGATAACTCAATTGATGAATTTATCATGGGTTTCGGCAAACGCATTGACATCCGTATTGACAATGGTGTCGTGAATATCCGTGACTTCGGACGCGGCATACCTTTGGGAAAAGTGGTGGAATGTGTTTCGATTATCAACACCGGTGCAAAATACAACGATGAAGTTTTTCAATTCAGTGTCGGCCTAAATGGTGTTGGTACAAAAGCGGTGAATGCTCTTTCCGAAAATTTTTTAGTAACTTCTTTTCGGGATAAAAAGCTACTTTCCGCCGAGTTTAAATCAGGAGAATTAAAAGATAAACCGGCAGCAGATGAGACAAACGAAAGCAACGGTACACGAATCAGTTTTACTCCGGATTCAAAGCTTTTTCCAAATTATGCCTACGACCTCGGAACTATCCGGAAACAACTCTGGAACTACGCCTACCTGAATCGCAAACTCACTATCACACTGAACGGTGAAAAATTTAAATCCGAAAACGGCCTGCTGGATCTAATGCAGGAAGAAGTGAGTGACTCGAATCTTTATGATATTGTGCACTGCCAGAAGGGTCAACTGGAGATGGCCTTTACACATACTGAACGTTACGGTGAGGAGTATTTCAGCTATGTAAACGGTCATCACACAAACGATGGCGGAACGCATCTTTCCGCATTTCGTGAAGGCATTCTCAAAGGAGTTAACCAATTTTTTAATTCCAGTTTTGACGGTTCGGACATCAGAGACGGCATAGTCGGTGCGGTTGCGGTAAAAGTAAAGGAACCGGTTTTTGAGTCACAAACTAAAAATAAACTGGGGAATTCCGATCTGCGTTCCTGGATGATGCCACTGGTGCGTGATTCTTTTGTTGATTTTCTTTATAAACATCCGGAAGTTGCTGAACCGCTCAAAGTAAAAATTCAGTCCAACGAACGCATCCGCAAGGAATTGAGCAATGTAAAAAAGGCGGCAAGGGACAATGCCAAAAAATCAGCACTGACAATACCCAACCTCAAAGACTGTAAATTTCACCTTGGTGACAAAAGCGGACGTGGAGAAGACAGCACAATCTTTATCACCGAGGGTATCTCCGCCGGTGGAAGTATGATCAGCGCCCGCGATGTTTATACCCAGGCTGTTTTCTGTCTCAAGGGAAAACCGCTCAATTGTCACGGACAAGGCAAAGAAGCCATCTACAAAAATCTTGAACTCTATAACGTCATGAAAGCCCTCGGGATTGAGGACTCTATCGATGATTTACGATACAATAAGGTCGTAATTGCGACTGATGCAGATGTAGACGGACTGCATATCCGGAATTTACTGTTGACCTTCTTTTTGCAGTTTTATGAACCGCTGGTTTTGCATGGACACATTTACATCCTTGAAACACCGCTCTTTCGTGTACGCAACCAAAAAATTACACGTTATTGTTACAATGAGTCTGAAAGAGATGCTGCATTTGAAAGTCTGCGAAAAGGTACTCATCTGGAAGTTACGCGCTTTAAAGGGCTTGGTGAAATTTCACCAAAAGAGTTCGGACAGTTTATTGGAGAAAACATGCAGGCAGTTCCGGTAGGTGTTGAGCACACTCACGAAATCCCGGAATTGCTGAATTTCTACATGGGAAATAATACTGCTGATCGCCGCAGATACATTATGGAAAATCTTGTCTGAATTCCCATTCCTGCTAAAGCAGGAGGCACATAATCTGCACGCACAACAGTCACTGAGTCCGCAGTTCTTGCACCCGAAGATAGATGTGTTAAAATTTGCTTGCAAAGCACCATTGAATAAACACCAATTTCCTGGAAACGGCTGATGTTAGGTTTAGAATCCAATGAAGATGAAGACGCTTTACATTCGGTAAAATTTATTGAAGATGTGCCGATGATTATGATCGTCGAAATTGGACGAACTGAGATGGAGGTACAGGAGATACTGAATTTAAAAAAAGGAAACTTAGTGGTCTTTGAAAAAATTGTCGGTGAACCAATGTGTATTGTCGTGGGTGACCGCTTAATGGCACGTGGAGAAATAGTCGTGGTCAATGAGCGCTACGGTGTACGGATCAGTGAGGTGACCCGCCCTGAAGAAAAAATTGGAGAGCGTAGAGAATAGAATGGTTCTTTTTGGACTTGGTTTCCGCCCATTTTTTTTGCTCGCCGGATTTTCTGCTTCCCTCATGATGTTTTTGCGGATTATAAGTTTCCGCTGGGGAGAAGCCTTTCCTAATTATTATGATCCATCTAACTGGCATAGCCACGAAATGCTTTTTGGCTATGGAGTCGCTGTAATAGCAGGTTTCCTGCTGACTGCAGTAGGCAATTGGACAAACCATCCAATGCCAAAGAATAAAACCCTGGCGGGACTCGTTGTTTTGTGGCTTTCCGGAAGAATCCTTCCTTTTTTTCCTCAATACATTCCTGATTGGCTGATTGCTTTTTCAGACTGGATATTTCTACCTGTTATACTTGCAGTAATCGGAATCCCAATTGTACGTTTCAAAAACGTTCGTAACTACGGATTTCTGGTAGTGCTGGGAGTAATGACTCTCGCCAACGCAGAAGTGCATTTGAGACAATTGGGATTTTCCATCACAGATTTAGCTTTCGGCATAACTTTCATGATGAATCTTATCATCCTCATGATTGTCTTGATGGGAGGTCGTGTGATTCCTTTTTTCACCAGAAGCGCTCTTCCGAAAGCTGCAACTAAAATCAGGATACCCGTGGAGTGGGGAGCGGTATGTTTATCGATTGCTTTGATGGTTGGAGAAGTAATCCAGTTTTCTCCGGAAATTCTGGGTTTCTTGGCGGTTTCAGCAACAATTTTGCATACGCTGCGGCTTGTCGGCTGGCATGATACCAGAGTTTGGAAAACTCCGCTACTCTGGGTTCTTCATCTTGGTTATAGTTGGATTGTAGTAGGATATGCTTTGACCGCTCTGTCAAAATATGGCATGATCCCTCCTGTTCTGGCAACACATGCTTTCACTGCCGGAGGAATCGGCATGGTCACTCTTGGCATGATGGCCCGCGTATCGCTTGGACATACCGGTCGTCAGCTACTACCCCCACGGATGACAATTATAGCTTTTGCTTTACTAAACGTCTCCGGGCTTCTTCGTGTTGCAGCACCTATATTTTTTGTTTCAGATTACGGAACTTGGATTTTGCTTTCCGGAAGTCTTTGGATACTTGCTTTTCTTTTTTTCCTCTGGGATTATTTCCCCATTCTCACTGCTCCAAGAATTGATGGAAGTCCAGGTTAGAAATAAGCGGCACTTTCATAATTCAGCCTAAAGTTTGATTTTACAGAGATTCGAGGTATTAAATGTTTTATTAACAACAGACGTGAATACCTGG
Organism: Deltaproteobacteria bacterium; assembly: GCA_002685535.1. Taxonomy (GTDB): domain Bacteria; phylum SAR324; class SAR324; order SAR324; family NAC60-12; genus Arctic96AD-7. Next base: position 46,327 of record NYXK01000068.1, on the reverse strand, counting down.
CTGATGCAATCTTTATACTGCCTTGAAAGGCGCATCATGAGGACAAAAATCCTTTGTTTTCAAAATTCAGCAAATCCAAAGGGCTTTCAATTTGGGACAGTTTTTCTTCAAATGCAACTTTACACTGGTACGTAATCCCGATAAAGTTGTTAACAGTTCAGGATGTGAAAAAACAATAACACTGCGTTCCGGAGATTCGGCCGGTGCGTACTGTCCCAGTATTTCAAAACCTCTTTCCGTCAATGCAGCTGAAAGTGATTGATTTGTCACCTCAATTATCTTTCCGCTGTCCCCAAACAACACATATGGCTGCAGACCTTCTCCAGCGCAAACTGCGCTGGCAGTCAATAAACTAAAAGCAATAATAATTATTTTATTCATCCTTCCTCTTTGAAAAATTTGTTGAAAAATGCTACTGCCTGTGTGCGGTTTTCTACGTGTACTTTTTCATAAAGATTTTTAAGATGAAATTTGACTGTGTTGGTGGAAATTTCAAATTTGCTGGCAATTTCGCGGTTGGAATGTCCCTGAGATAAAATTTCTAAAATCTCCAGTTCCCTTGATGTTAATTTTGATGAAAGCAGATCCGTTTTCGCTTCATGCTGCTCATAAGGGAAAATACTGTTTCCCTGCCCAACCTGGGTGATTACATCAATTAAACCTTCAGGTGGTTTTGCTTTTGAATAAAAACCAGCTCCACCCAATGAGCGAACCTGCCTTGCCACATCAGCGCCGCTATAAACAACTACACGTAACTTGCTTTCGCGTTCTCGGAGCTTGGTGAGAACTTGACGACCATCAGCAAAAGGCATTTTCCAGCCTATTATTCCCACATCAATTGAAACACGGTCGAGCAACTTTAAAAACAGATCACCGTCAGTCGCAGTCGCTCTTACATCAAAACGTTCATCCTGCTTGAACATCTCTGTCAAACCCCTGAGAAGCAGTGAGTTCTTGTCTGCGAAGACTATGTTGAGACAGGAGTTAGTTGACATGGAAAATCCAGGAAGAAAAAGAGTAACAGATTCATTGCTCAAGCAGGAATTCAATGCTGGTGAATATCCCAGATTTTCCGGAAAGGTTCCAGCTTTTTCAGAACTGGTAAAAATGAAAGCGATGGAGATTCAGCAAGAAGCTATCTTATCACGTAGAAGCCGTACATTTTCCGCAACACTTTGCTTGTCATTAAAAACTGCTGACCCTGCCACAAAGGCATTTGCTCCTGCAGCAATTATTTCATCAACTGTGTTGACATTAACACCGCCATCCACTTCTAAATCAGCAGAAGAACCGCAGATATCAAGCATTGAACGCAACTTTTGGATTTTTTCAGTACAGGACGAAATATATGATTGTCCGCCAAATCCCGGATTGACTGACATTACAAGCACAAGATCTACCTCTGAGATAATTTCCTCTAGGCTACTCACCGGAGTTGCGGGATTGATGCTCACACCAGACCGGACACCTAATTTGTGAATCTGCTGAAGTGTGCCGTGAAGATGCGGACATGTCTCCTGGTGGACTGTTATAATGTCAGCTCCGGCTTTGGCAAAGTCCTCAAGATAGCGTTCCGGATTTTCAATCATCAAGTGCACGTCCAGCGGCAGTTTAGTTACCGGGCGCAGAGCCTTCACAATTAATGGACCGATGGTAATATTAGGGACAAAATGTCCGTCCATTACATCCACATGTATGTAATCAACTCCGGCCGCTTCGGCCTCACTGACCTGCTCACCCAGTCGTGCAAAATCGGCAGATAGAATGGAAGGAGAAATTTTAATTTGGTTCAAAATACAAATCTCATAAAATGTTTTAGTTGGGCAACACTGAAAATGTGCATCCTCCAGCAAAAGAGAAAGTAAACATAGCTTCTGTGTCTCTGGTGATAACAATCATACATTTTTATTATTAGCTGGTCAACGAAGCAAAAAGCGCCGGCAGTTTTTCCGGCAGACGCTGGACATTGTCAATGACGGTATAATGATTCTGTCCGAAGATTCGTTGCACGTAATGATCTGCGCTCGGATCAAGTGTAAGACAATAAGACATGATACCCTGCGTGTGCAGTTCCTCAGCCGCTTTTTTTGCATCCATACGTAAATGTTGGGGATCACGTTCGTCAATATCAGCAGGTGATCCGTCAGTCACTATCAGCAGCATTTTTCTTTTTTCAGCACGAAGTGAAAGATGATGCCCTGCATGACGCATGGCCGCTCCCATACGGGTCGATAAACCTCCCTGCATGCCGGCAAGCCGTCCCTTTGCTTCATCGTCAAATGCTTGCTCAAAACGTTTAAGACGATAGTACCGTACGTCGTGTCGTCCGTCTGAAGCAAAGCCGTGAATTGCAAATGTGTCGCCGATACCTGAGATGGCCGTTGAAACCAGAGCGCTCGCTTCCCGAGTGAGTTCCAGTACCGTTTTCTCTAATCCAGCAAGCGTTTCGTTGGTTGATTCTGAGAGATCAAGCAGAATCAGAATCGCTAGATCACGGCGGTTGAGCACATTCTTCAAGGTGATCCTTGTATCAGGTTGATNGNCCATACGGATNTCGATNATGGCTTCCACTGCTGCATTGATGTCAATCTCGTCACCATCNTCCAACTTACGCTGACGAATCATNCCTTCCGGACGCAGGCGATCAACAATCTGTTTGATTCGCGAAGTGATCGGCTTATGCTCAGTCAAAATATCTTCAATTTCCTCCGGATCACCCATTGGATAGCCGCGTTCATAAACGGTGGCCCAGTCCGGACGGTGTAACTGTACCTGATAATCCCATTCCGGATAATGAAAAGGTTCACTGACAGCTTCCTTGCCTTCCAGTTGGTTAAAACTGATCCCCTTGTCCTCATACGGAAAAAGTTCCGTGTTCAAAGTCCAGATTTCTTGCGCATCATCTCCGGCATTCTCAACATCCAATTCGTTGACAAAATCCATCAGACTGACACTTTTACGTACTTGNCGCTGATTTGCGGGAACATATTCCACATCGTCATGCCAGGCAAATTCGTCAAAGTCCCAGATAAAACGGTTATCGTCACGGTATGGAATCCGGATGCTTTCCAACAGTCTCAAACTGGGNACCTCTTTGCGNGACNCCAGCACATTGAAAATTTCCAGACCCAGATGCCACGCGAATTGAGAATCGTTTTTGCTGGACTCAATCTGGTTGTGAAATTTTTCAGCAATCTCATCCAGACTGACATCGTTCACACTGAATGATCTGTCCAAAAGAGCTAAGGCCAAACGTTCCAGCAGTGTAATAGAGGCATGTTCAGGGTGTTTTTCGTGTTGACAATGCAATGACCGCCAGAGATTCCCAAGTCCCGGAAATACTTTTTTCGCGCAATACTCAACCCTTGCATCCTCGACAAAACCAATGAAAAATCTTTGTGCCTGAGATAAATTTTCAGCAGAAATCGGTTCGCTTGTATAGACAAGATGAGCNGCCATATGTGCTGCAATTGCCCGATAAAGCTCGGTNCCTTTCACCAAAATTCCATCAACNGCATCAGGCAGGTGAAGCACCCGAGNCTCAAGATATGGACGGAAACCAATATGACTCGTATCTGCGGGACGCAAAAAGAAGTCCCGTGCCCACAATGCACGCAGGTAGAAATTAAGTTTGCGCTGACTGTCAATAAACAGGGTTCCNCCGCGTTCTTTTTTCAGCACAGCAAGNCTGTCTTCGGTCTTNAAACCAAAATATGCGACCTGCCCGGGAAGGTCACGCCGGTATGCATCTGCACCAAAATCTGCCCAACGTCGAAGCCCGGATAAGGTAAGTTTGGAAAGCAGTTCATCTGTACAGCCCAGCATCGGTCGTAAACCGCGTGGAGCTTTTGCCGCTAAACGATGGATTAGACTAAAGTAACCGCGTAGTAGTTCCGGATCACCCAGGCGTCTTGCGGCAGTAGGAAGGCTGGAAAATAAGAGGGCGATTACCTCCCCGGAAGTCATGGAAATCAACTTCATCGCAGAAGTGACGCATTCCCGAATAATGTCCTCACCGCACTCCTTGGCCACTGCAGGTACATTTTCAATATAGCTGACCACTAAATCNGCGCCGCGACCAAGTTCACTTAATCCNCGGGCACCATCAAGGTAGTCCTGAAGCCCAATAGGAGACATGCAACGGCTTGCTTCCTGAAATGTAGCATCCAGAGTACCTTTTAACTCAGGAGCTGCCTGTTCCAAACTTTCCCGATAGTCATCAAGGATGATGCTCATGCATTGCCCTCAGTTTTTTGGNATTAGTCAAAGAAAGTATGAACTGCAGCATCAAGGGTGTCACGCATGTCCGGATCATCCGTCAGCGGACGTACCAAAGTCAAACGACAGGCGGCAATTGGCTCAATGCCCTTGCTAATCAACTGTCCTGCGTAGACCAGTAAGCGTGTGGACATACCCTCGTCCAGGCCGTGTCCTTTCAGGTTGCGTGAACGCAAAGCGACCTGTACCAGTTTTTCTGAGATCTCCGCAGCAACGCCTGATTCGCGTGTGACGATTTCAGCTTCTACTGCGGATTCCGGATAATCGAAATCAAGAGCACCGAAACGCTGTTTTGTGGATTGCTTGAGGTCTTTCATCAGGCTTTGATATCCTGGATTATANGAGATCACCAGATGAAAGTCAGGATGGGCTTTAACCAGTTCGCCTTTTTTATCAAGGGGTAATTCACGGCGGTGGTCGGTTAGAGGATGTATGATCACAGTGGTGTCCTGCCGTGCCTCCACCACTTCATCAAGATAGCAGAGCGCACCGATGCGTGCCGCTTTTGTCAGCGGGCCGTCCTGCCAGCGTGTTCCGTCCTTATCAAGGAGAAAACGTCCCACCAAATCAGATGCAGTCATATCTTCATTACAGGCAANCGTGACNAGAGGGCGGCCTTGCTTCCAAGCCATGTACTCCACGAATCGAGATTTTCCGCAGCCGGTAGGGCCTTTNAGCATCATGGGCATCTGTGCTTTTGAAGCGGCTTCAAACAATTCNACTTCATCNGCAATTTGGCGATAATAAGGNTCTTCAGAAACCAGATATTGCTTTGAGTTGTNCATTCAATTACGTTGTATTCTTATCAATTTNANTGGTGAGCGCGGTATATAACCATGTTGGCTCCCTGGCTCTGCTTAAAATTGTCATAGCCTATGAGCCGCACATGGTTTCCGGGGTTAGCCTTATGGCATTGTTCTGCTTCGCCTAAAATACGATCCACATCAGTCTCGCCGAACATCGGTAACTTCCACATGTACCAATAATGATCAAAGGCATTTTCCGGTTCCGTGTGTTCTATAGCGGGATTCCAACCTTTGGAAACGATATATTCCACCTGTTTGCGGATCCCTTCATCCGCCATTTCCGGCAGATAGGAAAAAGTTTCATATTTCCGACTGGCAGGATCTGACAGACGTGATGGGTAATCTTGTACTTCACTCATGAGTTTTACCTTGATTGAGATTTTTATGCAATTTCTAACCAGACTCCGTCTTAGGACAGGTGTCCGCCTTTGTTAGAAATAATCTTTTGTTATTTATGAGACACATCCAGTTTGTCCACTGTGTCGAATTCAAATTTAATTTCCTTCCAGGTCTCCATTGCGGTTTTAAGTTCGGGACTTGACTTAGCGGCATTAGTAAGAATATCCTTGCTCTCTTTCTCAAGATCACGTCCCTGGTTACGTGCTTCAACACAGGCTTCCAGCGCCACGCGGTTTGCAGCGGCACCTGCTGCATTACCCCACGGATGCCCTAATGTTCCTCCGCCAAACTGGAGAACAGCATCATCTCCAAAAATGGAGACCAAAGCCGGCATGTGCCAGACATGTATCCCTCCTGAAGCTACCGCAAAAACTCCCGGCATGGCTCCCCAATCCTGATCAAAAAAGATTCCGCGTGAACGATCCTCTTTAATATAGGAGTCTCGTAACAAATCAATCCAACCCAAAGTGGCTTCCCGGTCTCCTTCAAGTTTACCGACGACTGTACCGGTATGCAGATGATCTCCACCTGATAAACGCAGGGCTTTGGCGAGTACACGGAAGTGAATACCGTGACTTGGATTACGATCTATCACAGCATGCATGGCACGGTGAATATGCAACAACATTCCATTATTTGCGCACCATTGCGCCAGTCCTGTGTTGGCACAAAAACCGCCGGTAATGTAGTCATGCATGATAATCGGCGCGCCAAGGTCTTTGGCATGTTCCGCACGTTTGTACATCTCTTCCGGGGTTGGAGCAGTCACATTGAGATAATGTCCCTTACGCTCACCAGTTTCTTTTTCAGCTTTGAGGGTTGCTTCCACCACAAAATCAAATCGATTCCTCCAGCGCATAAATGGCTGTGAGTTGACATTTTCATCATCTTTGGTGAAATCAAGACCACCGCGTAAACATTCATAGACTGCACGTCCATAGTTCTTTGCCGATAGTCCGAGCTTAGGTTTAATCGTACAACCCAGGAGAGGACGACCATATTTGTTCATAATATCCCGTTCTACCTGAATTCCCTGTGGCGGACCGTTACATGTCATCACATAGGCAATTGGAAAACGCACATCCTCCAGACGTAAAGCACGTATGGCTTTGAAGCCAAAAACATTTCCGACTAAGGATGTGAACACGTTAACTACAGAACCTTCTTCAAATAAATCAATCGGATAAGCAACAAACGCATAGAAAGCTTCATCATCTCCAGGGACATCCTCAATGGCATAGGCCCGACCTTTGTAATAATCAAGGTCTGTGAGCAAATCCGTCCAGACCGTGGTCCAGGTACCTGTTGATGACTCGGCACTCACTGCAGCTGCAGCTTCTTCACGTGGAACTCCTGGTTGCGGAGTGATTTTGAAACAGGCCAGGATGTCAGTATCTTTTGGTGTGTATTCCGGCATCCAATAGGTATCACGATATTCTTTGACACCAGCACTATAAGTTTTTTTAGACATATTGCCTCATTTGTAAAGGTGAGAGTTTAGTATAAATATTAATTTATTTTTTGATCCAGTTCTCCGGAATCATAGCGTTGTGCCATTGCTGTCAAAGGAAGAGGCTTGATCTTTGAGGCATTGCCCGCCGTACCGAATGATTCATAACGTTCCTCACAAACTGCCTGCATAGCCGCGGTCGCAGGAATGTTGTACTTGCGTGGATCAAATTCTGCTTTCTTTTCGAGTAAAATCTTCCGTACCTGCCCGGAAATCGCCATGCGGCAATCGGTATCAATATTTACTTTGCGTACTCCATGTTTGATACCCTCTACAATTTCATCCACAGGCGTGCCCCATGTTTGCGGCATTTCTCCACCGTTGGCATTGATAATGTCCTGCAGTTCCTGTGGAACCGAGCTTGAACCGTGCATAACCATGTGCAGTCCCGGAAGCCTTTTATTAATAGCCTTTACAACATTCAGCGCGAGTATTTCTCCATCAGGCTTCCTGGTGAACTTGTATGCACCGTGTGAAGTGCCAATCGCTACTGCGAGCGCGTCAACTTGTGTTTTCTTTACAAAATCAGTCGCTTGATCAGGATCAGTCAATAATTGATTCTGTGACAATTTGCCTTCAAAACCGTGCCCATCTTCTTTCTCACCTTCACCGGTTTCCAGTGAACCGAGGCAGCCAAGCTCGCCTTCGACTGAAACACCGATCTTATGTGCAACTTCCGCAACTTTGGAACTGATATCAACATTGTATTCATAAGAAGCAGGAGTTTTAGCATCTTCCTCCAATGAACCGTCCATCATTACACTGGTAAATTTGTTAGCCATTGCTGAGAGACATGTATCAAAATTGTTTCCATGGTCCAGATGAATGCACATTGGAAGGTCCGGATACATTTCCACAGCGGCATCAAACAAATGACGCAGAAAAATATCTCCCGCATAAGAGCGTGCGCCGCGGCTTGCCTGTAAAATAACAGGCGAATCAGTGGCTTTTGCCGCGCGCATGATAGCCTGAATTTGTTCCATGTTGTTTACATTAAAAGCCGGAACACCGTAGCTGTTTTCAGCCGCATGATCAAGTAGTTGTCTTAAAGATATTAAAGCCATAATCAGGTCTCTGTTTAAAGGTTGTTGGTTTCTGGTTTTAAAACTGAGTTAGTTAAAAACTGTAAAAATGATACTGATTCTTCCGGATATTTTGCCGGTTAATTTTAAANAATNTTTTTTGCTGCATTGACGACATTTTGAGTTGTTATGCCAAAATGTTNGTAAAGCTCATTAGCCGGAGCNGAAGNCCCGAAAGTACTCATGCCTACAAATTTTCCATTTCCGCCAAGATACTTACCCCAGCTCTGCTCTATCGCAGCTTCAACAACTACAACCGGTGTCTCCAGTTGTGTTACCTGGTCACGGTAGTCCTGACTCTGTTCTTCAAATTTATCGAGACACGGCATTGACACCACTGCTGCGGAAACACCTTCTGCTTTCAATTGATCACGGGCTTCCATGGCAATCTCGACTTCCGAACCGGAAGCAATTAAGGTCACATCCCTTTTTGCTTCGGCTTCTGCCAGAACATATCCGCCTTTGGAACTCAAATTTTCATCTGTGTGCTCCGTTCTTAGACAAGGCAACCCCTGTCGAGAAAGCGAAAGTACGGAAGGAGTTGAACTTGTTTCCAGTGAAGCAGACCAGCACTCGGCTGTTTCAACGACATCACATGGTCTGTAGACATTTAAATTCGGAATCGCGCGCAAACTGGCGAGGTGTTCTACTGGCTGATGAGTAGGACCGTCTTCACCAAGTCCNATNGAGTCGTGNGTCATCACATAAATNNCACGCTGCTGCATCAAAGCNGATANACGTATCGCGGGACGNCAGTAATCGGTAAAAATCAAAAATGTCCCTCCATAAGGNACAAATCCNCCGTGCAGCGCNATCCCATTCATGGCNGCNGCCATGCCGTGCTCACGAACTCCGTAATGGATATAGCTTCCGGAAAAGTCNNCCGGCGTNANAGNTTTTTGCGATTTGGCCTTTGTCAAATTAGAGCCTGTTAAGTCTGCAGAACCACCGGCCAGTTCCGGTATTACTTCNGCCAACACATCCAGTGTTTCCTGACTCGCTTTACGAGTAGCAAATTTTGTTTTTTCTGCAGAATGTTTTCGCTTGAAATCCNGCAGAGAGGCCTGCCAATCTTTTGGCAGAGTTCCGGAAATAAGACGCTCAAATTCAGCTTTCCTTCCGGAATCATAAAGACGTTTACGCCATGCTTCCATTTTTGCGCTTTTCATAGCACCGACTCTGCGCCATGCACTGCTGACTGCTTCCGGAATTTCGAAAGACGAATGCGGCCAGTTCAGGGCTTCACGTGTCGCCGCAATTTCATCATCACCCAGCGGTGCTCCGTGTGTAGCCGCGGTTCCGGCTTTATTTGGAGAACCGAAGCCGATCATTGTTTTACATGCAATCAGCGAAGGCTTGTCTTGGGTTTCGTGTGCACCGTNGATGGCCTGAGCAATTGCATCAGGATCATGTCCGTCGCAGAAAGAAACATCCCATCCACATGCTCCAAANCGCATCAGTTGATCGTCGTTAACCGCAAGATCAGTTGATCCGTCAATCGAAATTCCATTGTCATCAAAAAGAACTACCAATTTTCCGAGACCTAAACGTCCAGCGAATGAGGCGGCTTCGTGGCTGATTCCTTCCATCAGGCATCCATCACCGGCAATCACATAAGTATTGTGATCCACAAGATCACTACCAAATCTATCCGCAAGCATTCNTTCAGCAAGCGCCATTCCGACTGCATTTGCGATGCCTTGTCCAAGCGGACCGGTGGTGGTTTCAATTCCGGCACCATGTCCATATTCCGGGTGTCCGGCAGTTCTGGAACCAAGTTGGCGGAAGTTTTTTAGTTCTTCCAGACTGAAATCCTCATAACCGGTCAAATGAAGCAGAGCATAAAGCAGCATCGAACCATGTCCCGCGGACAGGATAAAACGGTCACGGTCTGGCCAGGCAGGATCACTTGCGTTAAAATTTAAGAAACGGGTAAACAACACTGTTGCCACATCAGCCATTCCCATCGGCATTCCGGGGTGACCTGATTTTGCTTTTTGAACTGCATCCACTGCTAAAAAGCGGAGTGCGTTTGCCATGTCTTGATGGAGTGGAGGAGCGCTCATAGTTTTTATTAATTATTAGTTTTTTAAGAAAATGTATGGAGACTCTTTCCGCCTCTGAAATTGAGAAAACCGGAAAGCACTAAATCGCGTGATGGCCCAAAGCGGCCTTCACCATGTGATAAGCAGTCAGCAATTGAGTCAACATTAAAGGGTGACTGATGATATTAATTTTTTCCAGTTCTTCTATGGAACGTTTATTTTCCCGTAAATGTTGTGCTTCAGGAATTAGGGTCCACAGCAATTCCTCAAGTTTGCTTGCACGATGAGTTTCTATACTACCATGAATGTCAAGAATATCGACAGGTTTTCCGTCTTTGTCACGTGCCAAATCAAGAGTAATTCCTTTATTTGCTCCTACATCCANCAAAGATGTCAGATCAGGATGAGGCAAAGTTGGGCGCAGTGTATGGCGAACGTTAAGTCCGGGACCAACTTCATTTTCCTTACCTTCCGGACGATAAAACTGAATCGCCATATCTGCAAAAGTCCGCTGCGGCTGAATGTAGGCNGGACTGTCGCCTTTACGTTTTTCCAGTGAAGCCAGCACCTGCTCTTCAGTATAACCGCGCTTGGTGGTGTCCCTAATAACCTTCCAGCGAACACGCAGTTCTTCTTCCGGATCAAGATATATTTTGACATCATAATTGTTGCGCATGGGCCTGGTACTGTAGCCNAGCAACCCCTCTACCACAATGTAGGGTTTAGGCTCGACATACTCGGCCGGTTTAAAGGTTCCATCATGATGACTGTAAATCGGTTTGATGATGGCTTTACCGTTACGNAAACTATTTAGATCATTTTCAATAATATCGAGGTAGTTACATTTTATATCAAGAGCGGATGTGCCGTTTTCGGCTCGTTGTGCACGGTCGTACTTGTGATAATCGTCGGTACAAATAGTCACAACTTGATCTTTTCCCAGGATCTCGGCAACTCCCGCGGCCAGAGTCGTTTTTCCTGCAGCTGAATCTCCTACAATCCCGAGAATAACCGGGCGGTCTAAACGATTCAATGGCATTGTGTCTCCTTTTTCAAGTTGAATGTATCAATATTGTGTTAAATTATTCAGGGGGTANAGGCANCCAATTTTATTTGCNAAGACNTCTGTTTTAATCCTGTCCNTAAANCTTAATTATCTNTTGTGCCAGTTAGTCAGCGATACTTGTTCTCTGGAAGNTCCGGTCACAATCAGAGTTTCTGTCATGAAATGGTGTTTAGTGAGTTTTACNCCACTGAATAACAATCCGGATGTAATTCCGGTGGCGCAAAAATGAACATCGTCTGAGCCAATCAATTCATCACGTTCATACCAGCGGTCGGTGTCAAATCCTGCATCACGTACACTCACAATCTCTGTTGCAAGTTGAGGATTGATTCTACCCTGAAATTCTCCACCCATAGCCCGAATCGCACAAGCGGATATNATACCTTCCGGAGTTCCACCGGTTCCCATCAGAACATCTACTTCAGTATCCGGGATTGCTGCCATGATTGCTCCGGCAACATCTCCTGCAGGATAAAGAGTAACNCTGGCGCCGGCTTCATGTATTTCCTCTACAAGTCCACGGTGCCTTGGCTTGTCCAGAACNAAGACAGTCAAATCTTTCAAATCTTTTTCAATTAAGCGGGCAACTGTTTTAAGTTTCTTTTCAGTGGACCAGTTCATATCTATCTTGCCTTTGGTTTCAGCAGGAGCAGCAAATTTTTCCATATANAATGCAGGTCCCGGATCCAGCATGGTTCCTTTTGGNGCAGTCGCGATGACTGCCATCGCATTTGTTTGTCCACCTGCTAAAAAGGTCGTTCCTTCCACAGGATCAACAGCAATATCAAGGTGGTCTTCAGCATTTTTATCNCCGAAAACTTCACCGTTGTATAATTGAGGCGCTTCGTCCTTTTCACCCTCACCAATAACAACTGTACCGTTTAGTTTTAATTCATTCAGTGAAACTCTCATAGCATCAACTGCTGCTTTATCTCCCCCCTCCTTGTCTCCTCGGCCAATCCAGTCATAAGATGCAAGTGCNGCTTTTTCGGTAACTTTACGAAGCAGGTAAGGAAAAATCAAATCGTGGGTATCCACGCTGTCCATATCAACTTTTCAGGTACGGGGTTTTGAATAATTTGTTTAATTGAGCACAATAATACTAGATAAAAAATAATTTGAAAACCCTCTTATAGGTGGNGGTTTAATTTCTTATAAGTAGGGGNATACTACCCNAATGGGTAGTGTGCTAAAGAAGGTTTTCAGCTTAAAGCTTTGGCTGCAATATCCCGGCGGAAATGCTTGCCGTGAAATTGCACTTTTTCCAACAGGGAATATGCCTGTTCTCTNGCCTCCGCAATGTCAGCACCTTGAGCGCCGATTCCAAAAACACGGCCGCCGTTTGTCACCAACTGCTCATTTTGGATCGCAGTTCCAGCGTGAAAAATTTGCGTTCCTGCAGGATGAACTTCAGGAAGTGTGATTGGCAGGCCTTTGGTTGGAGGTCCAGGATATCCTGGTGCCGCGGCAATCACACATACAGAGGCACCTGATTGCCAACTCAGTTTCACTTCATGAAGACGTTTTTCAGTTACAGCCAAGAATATTTCCGCCAGATCATTTTCTAAGCGCGGCAAAATAACCTGAGCTTCCGGATCACCAAAACGAACATTAAACTCAATTACTTTTGGTCCATTTTCAGTGATCATCAATCCGGCGTAAAGTATACCACTGAAAGGTGTTCCTTCTTCAGCCAAACCTTCGGCAACCGGACGCANTACACGTTCGTTTATTTCCGGAAGCCATTTTTCAAGATGCGGAACCGGAGAATACGCTCCCATACCACCTGTATTAGGTCCACGGTCACCGTCAAAAACAGGTTTGTGATCCTGTGACGGTACCATCGGCAGCACAGTCTTTCCATCCACAAAAGCCAGCACGGTCATTTCTTCTCCGCGTAAACATTCCTCGATTACGACCTTTGTTCCGGACTCTCCAAAAACTTTCTGAACCATTATGGACTTCAAAGCAGCTTCAGCTTCTTCAAGAGTTTCAGCGACTGTAACTCCTTTACCAGCTGCGAGGCCATCNGCCTTGATCACAATCGGCACACCCTGCTTCTTCACATAATCCAGGGCTTCTTCAAAATCATTAATCTCCCTGTAGGCCGCAGTGGGTACGTTGAAGCGATCCATCACTTTTTTCGCATAGGCCTTGCTTCCTTCTAAGCGTGCTGAATGCTGATTTGGGCCAAAAACAGGCAAGTTCCGTTTTTCAAACAGATCCACAATTCCNTCATTTAATGGATCTTCCGGACCAACCACGGTTATGTCAATTTTNTTGGCTTCCGCAAAATCAGCCAATTCTTCAANCTGCNTTACCTGCAAAGGNACACATTCNGCAATCTCAGCAATTCCCGGATTGCCGGGCGCACAAAATATTTTGCGCGCACCGTTTCCGTTTTTGAGCTTCCAGACTAATGCGTGTTCCCTTCCGCCNCCNCCTATNACCAATATTTTCATTTACATTTCCTGCTGAAATTGTTGAATTGCTTTGGGCAATAATTGGTGTTCCAGCAAATGAATTTTTGCTTTCAGACTTTCTGCCGTATCTTCCGGATCAAGGCTTATTTTCTGCTGTAAGTATATTCGACCTGTGTCCATTCCCGCATCCACAAAATGTACGGTGACGCCGGTTTCTTTTACACCTGCCCGCCAGGCTTGTCCTANCGCGTCNATNCCAGGAAATAAAGGCAGGAGTGAAGGGTGCAGATTGATCATTCTCCCTTCCCATTGTTCGAGCAGAACGCNGCCTACCAAACGCATATATCCCGCTAAAACAACAAGCTCAATTTTTGCTGTTTTCAACTTTTCAGAAATGACCGTTTCATAAGAATTTTTATCAGGATAATCCTGCGGGCGGAAAACAAAAGCCGGAATCCCTCGTTTTTTAACTTCTTTCACAACTGGTGCATCCGGATGGTCACAGACGAGTAAATCCAGTGAAACTCCCTGAAGTTTATCGGCAAGAACTGCATCGTGAATTGCCTGCAGATTGGATCCCCGTCCGGATGCAAAAACAGCAATTCTCATTTTTGCACCCACCTCACTTCAGCCTTATTTCCGGAAACAATTTGACCGATGCGGTAAACCGTTTCACCGGCTTGTTCCAGAATTTTTTTCGCAGTTTTTTCTTCTGACTCCGGAACGCAAATCACAAAACCGATTCCCATATTAAATACCGGAAACAGCTCTTCATCCGGGAGTCCGCAAACTTTTCTCAAAAATGCATAAACCTGCAAATCCGGCCACGCACTTTTTTCAATTTCCGCGACCGTATTTTTCGGAAGCATACGTGGAACATTTCCGGGCAATCCTCCACCCGTAATGTGCGACATTCCTAGTACATCTACAACTTCAAGTAACTTCAAAATTGATTTNACATAAATCCTGGTTGGAGTCAGGAGTGCTTCACCAATAGTTTCTGCTGTTCCCGNCAGAATTGAATTTATACTCTGCGAACTTTCTGAAAGGATCCTGTGTACCAGAGAAAAACCATTGCTGTGAACGCCACTGGAGGCAAGTCCGAGCAAGACATTTCCTGCTGCTATTCTGCTGCCGTCAATCAATTTTTCACGTTCAACAGCACCGACCGCAAAACCTGCCAAATCGTATTCAGCTGTTTTGTACATTCCCGGCATTTCCGCGGTTTCTCCGCCCAGTAAGGCACATCCTGACTGCAGACAACCCTCGCTGATACCTTTCACCACCGCTTCTACCTTTTGCGGAAACAACTTCCCGCAAGCCAAATAATCCAAAAAAAACAGTGGCTCCGCACCCTGAACCAAAATATCNTTGACGCACATTGCCACCAGGTCAATACCGATTGTCTCGTGACTGTCCAATTCAAAAGCTAATTTCAACTTTGTACCCACGCCGTCTGTACCGGAAACCAGCACAGGATTTTTGTATTTGCTCCGGTTCAGCTCAAACAATCCACCAAATCCACCTAGTCCGCTTAATACTTCCGGACGCAGGGTTCTCTGAGCTAATGGTTTGAGCCGTTCAACAGCTTCATCTGCGGCTGCTAAATCAACACCCGCTNTCTGGTAAGCNTTCAAGATTTTTCTTTAAGTTAATGNTTTTCAGTTCAAGTTGAATTAACAAGTCGGTGTGGGATAACTTCCATTAAAACAGGCCAGGCAATGTCCTCGATTTGAGGAGACATCTTTACGGCCTGTAGCAGCAATCATACCTTCAGCAGAAATNAAATGTANAGAATCCGCNCCTATTTTCTGGCATATTTCTNCCGGTGTCTGGGTAGCGGAAATTAACTCCATTCGCCTTGCGGTNTCAATCCCGTAGAGGCAGGGATGCGTGATCGGTGGAGAAGTAACACGCATATGTACTTCGGTTGCACCTGCATCTTTGAGAATTTCTACAATTCTCCCACTGGTCGTTCCCCGTACAATTGAATCATCAACCAAAATTATGCGTTTGCCTTCAACCGCTTTTCGCACGACGCTTAGTTTCATCCGGACACCTTTACGCCGTAATTCNTGATCCGGCTGAATGAAAGTACGCCCCACATAACGGTTTTTCATCATCCCCATTTCGTAAGACAAACCGCCTTCCTCTGCAAAACCAATCGCCGCGGCCAGTCCTGAATCCGGAACACCAATCACCACATCTGCTTCCGTGGGCACTTCTCTGCAAATCTGCCGCCCCATTTCTTTGCGTGCATTGTGCACGCTGATACCGTCAATTTCACTGTCCGGACGTGCGAAATAAATATATTCAAAAGAACAAATCGAACGTGGGCTTGGCTCCATAAAATTTTGTGAATGCAATCCTTCTGCGTCAATCACCANCATTTCACCAGGTTCAATTTCCCTCACAAATTCTGCTCCACAAACATCCAACGCACAGGTTTCTGAAGCAACGACCCATCCATCATCCAGTTTTCCNAGAGAAAGTGGATGAAATGCGCGTGGATCCTGCGCTGCCACAAGCTGGGTTTCAGTCATAAAAAGCAGGGCGTANGCACCTTCAATCATCCGCAATGCATCCTGAATCGCCTGTTCAATTGGTGGACCTGAACGAGCAATAAAATGCGGTACAATTTCCGTATCGCTGTTTGTCTGGAAAATAGATCCCTGCCTTTCCAATTGTGTGCGNAAACGTTTAGCATTTACTAAATTACCGTTGTGTGCGACCGCGACTCGTCCACCCGTGTAGCGAAAAACAAGCGGTTGCGCATTCAACAGTCCACTGTCTCCCGCAGTGGTATAACGTACATGCCCAATTCCGATGTGACCTGTAAGCTGAGAATACTGTTCTTCCCCAAAGGCTTCTGTCACCAGTCCTGTTCCACGATGTGTGTGAAAATGTTTTCCGTCTGAAACACAAATCCCCGTGCTTTCCTGCCCTCGATGCTGTAGCGAATGCAAACCGAAATAAGTCAGCTCCGCTGCTTGAGGATTATTANATACTCCAAAAATACCGCACATATCTGTGTTGCTTATGATGTTATAGGTGTGTGTTGACCTGTAAAATATTTCATCTTCCGCCTGAGACTTCAAGCAGTGAACCTGTTGTATATGAAGACTCACTTGAAAGCAGCCACATAATTGCCTTCGCAACTTCCTCTGCGCTTCCTCCTCTTTTCATTGGAATACTGGCTTTAACACGTTCCACACGTCCGGGTTCGCCTCCGCTGGCGTGAATATCTGTGTCGATCACGCCGGGACGTACCGCATTTACACGGATTCCTTCCNCAGCCACTTCCTGCGCAAGGCCTCTGGTAAAAGTATCAACCGCCCCTTTTGATGCAGCATAATCTACATATTCTCCAGCGCTCCCAAGTCTAGCCGCAGCGGATGACACATTGACAATCGCTCCACCTTTTCCGCCATTTTTTGTGGACATTCGTTTGACCGCTTCCCTGGCGCACAAAAAACTACCGGTAATATTTGTCAAGAAAACACGATTAAGGCGCGCCGCATTCATATCCTCAATTCGCATTTGCGTTTCCAGAATACCTGCATTGTTGACAAGAGCGCTGATTTTTCCGAGCTTGTCATCAACCGTACAAAACAGTTTCACCACTTCTTCCTCCCGTGAAATGTCTGCACCAACCGCAAGTGCACGTCCGCCATCTGCGTTAATTTCCTCGACGATCTGCTTTGCCGCTGCTTTGTTTTTTAAATAATTCACACAGACAACATAACCGCTTCTGCCTGCAATCCGTGCTGTTGCAGCACCAATTCCNCGNCTTGCACCGGTTATGATCAGCACCTCATCCATTTATTAAAAGCTTTAAATATGCAGTTCAAAAAAAAATTACTTAACGCTGCATTACACGTCCAATCGCGTTTTGCCACAAATCACGCAGGTTCCGTAATTCTGCCTGAATCAGTGGAGCTCCATTAAAAACAATCTCAAAATCAATTGCAGATGACTTTGAAGCAGGAAGCACCTGACCGATCCGTAAACACGGTACTCCTTTTTCCCGCATTGATGCTTCGANCTGCTTTACTTTTTCNGGAGAAACACTCAGCAAAATCCGGGATTGCGATTCGCTGAATAAGGCAATGTCCGGACGCAGATCACTTTTCAAATCAACTGATATTCCAAATTTTTCTGTGCAGGCAGTCAGCAATGCTAAAGCCAGCCCGCCATGTGAAAGATCATGCGCCGACATTACATTCCCGCAGCGGATATTTTCCAGNAGCGCCTGTTGCAAAGTCTGCTCTTTTTCCAAATTAAGTTCCGGAGGCATTCCGCATATTTCACCCANNTGNATTTGCTGATAAGCGCTTCCGCCCAGCTCGTTTTTTGTTTCGCCCAACAGCAGCAAAACGTCGTCTGAATTCTGGAAAAACTGAGTGGTCGTGTGCTCGTTTTTTTCGATCAAACCAACCGCGCCAACAACTGGTGTTGGGTAAATTGCCTCCCCTTCAGTCTCATTGTAGAGGCTGACATTTCCTCCGGTTACAGGCAATTTAAGAAAATTACAAGCTTCTGCCATTCCGCTAACAGCTTGTTCGAGCTGCCAGAAAATTCCCGGTTTTTCCGGATTCCCGAAATTCAATCCGTCCGTTATCGCCAGTGGTCGTCCGCCTGAACAAATAACATTTCGCGACGCTTCCGCCACAGCGATTTTACCACCGGTTTTTGGATCAAGAAAAACATAACGCGAGTTGCCGTCAATGCTCAAAGCGAGTGCTTTGTCTGTGCCTTCCACTCGTACCACAGCCGCATCTGACCCGGGGCGTACCGAAGTGCTGGTACGTACCATAAAATCGTATTGTTGGTAAACCCATGATTTTGAGGCCAGTTCCGGAGTTTGAATCAGCTGTTCGAAAGCATTGTTTATATCTTCCGGAACATCCCATGTTAATGCAGATTTCTTTTGCCGTTCAATAACTACCTGTGGCATTTTAGCTTCACGCTGATAAATAGGCGTTGCACCGCAAACTATATTCAACGGTAATTCCGCAACCGATTCTCCATGATGTTTAAGCCGTAAAACCGGTTCTTCAATAACATATCCGACAGCCACAGCGGGCACATCCCATTTTTTGCAAATCTCAAATACCTCTTCCTCACGTCCGGGGTTGGCCACAAACAACATCCTTTCCTGTGATTCGGAAAGCATGATTTCATACGCGGACATATTTTCCGCACGCTGCGGTACTAAATTCAAATTAAGCTCCATACCAACACCGCCCTTGTCTGACATTTCCGTGCTGGAGCAGGTCAATCCCGCGGCGCCCATGTCCTGAACGCTGTAAATTGCGCCGCTTTCGTAAACTTCCAGACAGGCTTCAATCAGCAATTTACCCATGAACGGATCACCAACCTGCACTGCCGGTCGTTTTGCGTCCGAATCTTCATTCAGCTCTTCCGAAGCAAAAGTCGCCCCGTGAATTCCGTCCCGTCCGGTCGCCGCTCCTACGTAAATCACTGATTTACCAATACCTTCCGCTCTGCCGTGCTGAAGTTGATCATGACGTAAAACGCCGACACCCATCGCATTGACCAGAGGATTTCCGCTGTAGCATTCATCAAAGCAAACCTCTCCGCCTACAGTTGGAACACCGATGCAGTTGCCGTATCCTGCAATTCCAGCCACCACATTCCCGAAAAGATAACGTGTACGGCTGGCACTTGCACTCTTAGCACTGCCCTTAGTCCCGTTCACGGAAAGCGGTCCGAAACGTAAAGAATTAAGCACCGCCACCGGACGCGCACCCATTGAAAAAATATCGCGTAAAATTCCGCCAACTCCGGTCGCCGCGCCTTGATAAGGTTCAATTGCGGAAGGATGATTGTGGCTTTCGACTTTGAAAACAACAGCATAGCCCTCACCTATATCAACAACACCAGCGCCTTCTCCTGGTCCCTGCAGCACTTCCGGACCATCCACCGGAAAACGGGAAAGCAGCGGTTTTGAGTTTTTGTATGAACAGTGTTCTGACCACATAACTCCGAAAATTCCGGTTTCGGTAAGGTTCGGACGCCGTCCAAGCAATTCGACCATGAGATCATATTCAGCATCGTTGAGGCCCATTTGCCGATAAACTTGTTCACTCTTAATTTGATCCGGGGTAGGTTCGATTGGATGCATCTGCAGTATTAAATCTCAATATTCTTTAAGCTGTTTTTTGAACACAATGTGGCAATTATTCATCGTCGTTTTTTTCACAACTGCATGAAACTTTTAAGACTATTTTGTTAGTATTATTTCAAGTGATTCCTGAAGGTTCCGCAAAATGCCTGAAATCCGCCATTTCTATTTTTAACCGATTCTCTTTCAATTACATTCTGCAAACACTTTAAACCGGCTTTATCAACAGGACGCTTCACCTGCCCCGCAAAGATTCAAAGAGAATGCGGCCGTCTGAAGTTCCCATCCAGTCTGTCATGGCACGTTCCGGATGAGGCATCATGCCCAGCACATTTCCTTTTAAATTACTGATTCCCGCAATATTGTCCACAGATCCGTTTGGATTTGTGCCGGCATAACGGAAAACGATTTGTCCGTTGTCTTCCAGTTTACGCAGAGTTTCAGCATTACAAGTGTAATTACCCTCACCGTGTGCAATCGGAAAGCGTACCGGAATGTCTGCTCTCTCTGCATATCCGCTGGTGAATGGTGTAGCCGTGTTTGAGACTTGCAGGCTGACAGTATCGCAGATAAAACGAAGTCCGGAATTTCTGTGCAATGCTCCGGGAAGAAGTCCGCATTCTGTCAGTATCTGGAAACCATTGCAAATGCCTAGTACACGCACACCGGAATCCGCAGNTTGACGCAAAGCCTTGAGAATTGGTGCACGGGCCGCCAAAGCTCCTGCTCTTAAGGCGTCACCGTAGGAAAAACCTCCNGGNACCANNATAGCNTCAAAACCNTTTAATGAATCGCCTGCATACCANACATACTCNGCTTCCATNCCTTCCACAGAATTAGCGGCTTTGTAAAGATCGTAGTCACAGTTTGATCCCGGAAAGACAAGCACCGCACAACGCATCATGCCTCCACTATTTCAAAGCGGTAATCCTCAATCACTGCATTTACGAGCAGTGCATCACACATTTCCTTCAGCCTCGATTCGGCTTTTACGGAATCGCTTTCTTCCAGCCAGACTTCGATCGATTTTCCGATGCGCACATTTTGTGCCTCCGGAAAACCGAGGGTTTGCAGCGAGTGCTGAACAGCCTGACCTTGAGGGTCGAGCACGTCTTGTTTCAGTGAAACAGTTACTATTCCTTTGAGCATGTAAGTGAAATGAGTTTGAGTTTATGAGTTTGCTGTTATACGTTTAANAATTTCNGCATAAGCTTCTGTCACTCCGCCAAGATCACGGCGGAAACGGTCTTTGTCCATTTTTTCATGGGTTTTTGCATCCCANAATCTACAGGTATCCGGCGAGATTTCATCGGCCAGCAGCAAATTTCCGGAAGAGTCACGTCCAAATTCGAGTTTAAAATCAACCAGCAGCAAACCACGGGGNGTCAACAATTTCAGGAGAGAGTCATTGACAGCCAATGCCCGCCGGCGCAGCTCATTTAATTCTTCATCAGTTGCTAAGCCGAGAGTCTGGATATGAACATCGGCCAGGAGCGGATCGCCTAGATCATCATCTTTATAATAAAATTCCACAATCGNTTCCGGCAACTTCCGCCCCTCTTCCCAACCAAGACGTTTACTTAAAGAACCTGCAGCAATGTTACGTGTCACCACTTCCAAAGGGACAATTTCAACACGTTTCACTAATTGTTCTATATCAGAAATTTTTCTGACAAAGTGACTCTCGATACCTTGCTCAGCCAGATAGTTGAAGAAGAAAGAGGTGATTTCGTTATTGAGCTGGCCCTTGCCTTCGAGTTGTTCAAATTTTTCTCCATTGAAAGCAGTTGTGTCATTTTTGTAAGCAACCCTGACAATATCCGCATCATCTGTGGAAAATATTTTTTTAGCCTTGCCTTCGTAGAGCAGTGTTTCGGACATGATGTTTTTTTGGTTTTTGTTAACTACANAGTTAAAATAGAACCTAAATTAATACTATTTCCCGCTATTCCGGAACGCAAATAACTAAAGCATTTTGTTAAGCAAATCTGCATCCCATACACCTAAATTCTGTAGAGGTTCCAGTAGTGATTCCAGTGAGTCTGACGTCAAATTAAGATGCCCCATTTTACGTCCGGAACGGCAGTCCTGCTTTCCGTACAAATGCAGTTTTGCTTCCGGGGGCAAGTCTTTCAATTTTTCCAGTAAAAGAGGTAGATGCTCACCCAGAATATTGAGCATCAGGGCAGGTTTATGCAATTCAGTTGAGCCNAGCGCTAAGTTAGTTATCGCTCTCAAATGCTGTTCAAACTGGGAGGTTACACAAGCGTTCTGAGTAAAATGTCCTGAATTGTGCGGACGCGGCGCAATCTCATTGACCTGTAATTTGCCATCCGGCAAGACAAACATTTCNACACCAAGTACACCTACAAGTTCCAACCCTTCAGCAATTTTTTTTGCAACATTTTGCGCCTGCTCACTCACTTCAGGAACTAACCTAGCAGGTATTCTGCTGATGGTCAGTATATTTTTTTTGTGCAAATTTTCTGCAGGTGTAAAACAGCGGATTTCACCCAAGCGGTTACGTGCGACAATTACTGAAATTTCCNTTTCGAAGNGGACAAACTGCTCAGCGACAATTTCTGTTTTTGCCTGACTCAGTGTAGAAAATGCTTCCGGAATTTGTGCCGTGCTGGATATCCTGGCCTGACCCCTGCCGTCGTATCCGCCGGTAACGGTTTTGAGCATTAACCCGCCAAGCATNTCAAAGGCCGCAGAAACATCTTTTTCAGTAATTATTTTTTGGAAAGGAGCAACCGGAACAGCGAGTTCTTCCAGGAAGGTTTTTTCGCGTATGCGATTTTGAGAAATCCGGAGCAGTTGACTGCCTTGAGGCAGGTCCACTCTTTCCTCAAGCCATGCAACTGCGTCCGCATTCACATTTTCGAANTCGTAGCTAACAACATCACAGGCATCAGCTAATTCCGCCAGTGCCTCAAAGTCATCGTAGGCGGATGTTATCTGCTTAGCACCTGCAAGTGCTGCGGGACAGTTTGGAGCAGGATCAAGAACAATAAAACGGAAACCCATCGCATGACCTGCAAGCACCANCATTTGTGCCAACTGACCTCCTCCGAGAAGACCAANCATCGATCCTGGGAGNAAAGGTTCCGGAACTGAAGTCATGGCAATTCTGCTTCCAGTACATTTTTACGGATTTTTTCACGCCGCCGAATCAAACGTCTGCGCAATTCCGGATCATGATTTGCCAGGATTTGTGCGGCAAGTAATCCTGCATTGTGCGCGCCCGCTCCTCCAATGGCCAGGGTAGCAACCGGAACTCCGCGGGGCATCTGCACAATTGACAACAAAGAATCCTGACCGCCCAGAGCAGATGTTTTTACTGGAACACCNATTACCGGAAGCTGTGTCTGTGCGGCCACCATTCCCGGAAGATGCGCTGCACCNCCTGCACCNGCGATGATAATCTGCAGTCCCCGCTCTTCAGCCTGTGTCGCATAAGCAGCCATCCATTCCGGGGTACGGTGCGCAGAGACAACACGTTTTTCATAACTAATGCTCAACTCGTCCAGCACATCACAGCTTTCTTTCATCGTTTCCCAATCAGACGTGCTGCCCATGATGACTCCAACNAGAGCTGNNTTTCCNTTTTTCTGTGCCATTTTTATTATTTGCTAATGAAATTACAAACCATAATATTCAGCCAAACGCTTAAATCCGGGACGAGAATTTTCGATGGTTTCAGCAGAACAGCAGAGTGAAATCCTAAAATGCCCCGGACCGCCAAAGCCAACTCCCGGAACGAGTAGTATTTTCTCGTGCTGTGCACGTTTAACAAATGCNACATCATCCGGATCAGGTGATTTGGGAAAAATGTAAAAAGCGCCCTGCGGTTTGATTGCTTCAAATCCCAACTCACTGATCATGGAGAAAATTTTGTCACGTGATTTTTCATAAACCGAAATGTCAACTCTCGCGTTTCCAAGTAGAGGCAAAATTTTCTGCATCATTGCCGGAGCATTCACAAATCCGAGTATCCGGTTACACAGGACGAGAGCCTGACGCAGTTCCCCTCCTTCAACTGCATCCGGATGAACCGCGATGTAACCTATTCTTTCGCCGGCAAGGCCTAAGTCCTTGGAGTGGGAATTGACTAAAATTGAATTTGGATAACTGAGAAAAACATTGCTGTTGGTTAATCCATCAAAAACCAGATAACGGTAAATATCATCTGAAACGAGGTAGATAGGATGACCGTATTCTTTCTCTTTACGCAGCAGTAACTGAGCTAATTCGTCTAATGTCTGCTGTGAATAAACAGCNCCGGTTGGGTTATTTGGACTATTNATGATCAGAATTTTTGTCTGTTCACTCAAACTTGCNTCGATNGAATCGAGGTCAGGTTGAAATTCNGCAGTAGTTTCAGCCAGTGTCAGTCGTCCACCGTGATTTTGTACATATGCTCCGTATTCTACAAAATANGGAGTCAAAGCCAATACTTCATCNCCTGCTTCNAGCANAGCTTTGAACACCACATTCAAACCACCTCCGGCTCCAACACACATCACTACATCCTCACAGCCAAAAGGATGACCTGTTTCATCACGCATCACACTGGCAATGAACTCTCGTGTTTCTTCAAATCCTGCATTCGGCATATAACGGTGCATTCCCGGTTCAGGATTTTCCAGTAACAGACGCAGTTGCTCATGCACTTGTTGAGGTGGTTCCAGGATCGGATTGCCAAGTGAAAAATCAAACACATTTTCTGCTCCATGCTCTGCCTTGAGTCGAGCACCTGCTTCAAACATTTGACGAATCCATGAGCCTTTTTCCATGGATTCACGTATTGATTGTGAAATAGACATTTTTTTCNCTTTGAGTAAAGACTTCTCGTAAAAACCGGAAGACGAGATATTTTGGGATTCCTGCTAATACAGGAGTGACAGATAATACGGAACACTGTCAAGAGGTATGAGGTCAGGAAAAGAGATTCTTGATTGTTTCAACAAATTTTTCACGTATCGGATTGCTTTCTTCCTCACAGCAATCATCGAATTCTTTCAATAATTCTTTTTGCTTTGCTGTCAGTTTGCTTGGAGTCTCCACCACAACTCTCACATGTAAATCTCCTCGTCCGCCACCACGAAGGTGCGCTATACCCTGGTTTTTCAATCTAAATATTTTGTGAGTTTGAGTGCCGGCAGGAATTTTTAATCTGGCTTGCCCTTCTAAAGTTGGCACTTCAAGATCGGTTCCAAGAGTCGCCTGAGAAAAACTGATCGGGACTTCGCAAAAGATGTCTGCACCGTCACGTTCAAAAAGAGAGTGATCCTTGACACGTAAAACAATGTAAAGATCACCACTCGATCCGCCATTTGCTCCATGCTCACCTTCTCCGGTGAGTTTGATCCTTGAACCTGTAGCAACTCCGGCAGGAATGTTAACTCGAATACGTTTTGTTTTAGAAACGCGGGTGCGTCCATGACAGGTTTTACATGGATTTGAAATTGTCTTTCCACGTCCTCCGCAACTGCTGCAGGTTGTGGCAACACTAAAAAATCCCTGTTGAACCCGCTGCTGTCCAGTTCCTCCACAGGAGCCGCATATTTTTATGTCTTTTTCTGACTCTGCCCCAAGACCGCTGCAGGAATCACAGGTTTCCATGCGTGGGACATCAATTTCTTTCGATGAGCCAAAAACTGCCTCATCAAAGGAAATTTCCATATTATACTGCAAATCTGATCCGCGTTCACCACGTCCGGTTGAACTACCTCCGGAACCGCTGAAGAACTCACTGAAAATATCTCCGAAAACATCTCCGAACCCACTTCCACCGGTTCCTCCGAAACCACCCATTCCACTACCCATGCCTTCAGCGGCATGTCCGAACTGGTCATAGCGTGAACGTTTTTCCTGGTCACCGAGTACCTCAAAAGCCTCAGATGCTTCTTTGAATTTATCTTCTGCCTGCTTATCTCCCTGATTACGGTCCGGATGATATTTCATCGCGACCTTGCGGTACGCTTTTTTGAGATCCTCTTTTGAAGCATTGCGGGGCACACCCAACACTTCATAATAATCGCGTTTTGCCATGAAATTCCGTCAAGGGGTTACAGGTTCAAATTGAAGGTTTTTATATTAGTGTCTTTTCCTTTCAGCCTGAGCCTGTTTTACTTTTTTACTTCTTCAAAATCTGCATCGACAATATCTTCATCATCTTTGTCTGATTTTTCATCACCGTCCTGAGAGTCTTCATTTCCCTGTTCAGCTGTAGCGGTCTGCTGCTCTGCCTGTTGACTGTATAACAATTCAGCCATTTTGTGAGAAGCCTGTGTCAATGCTTCAAGATCACTCTTGATTGCGTCAAGGTCTTCTGTTTCCAAGCTCTTTTTGAGTTGTTCGCTGCAGGCTTCAATTTTTGTTTTATCTTCTTCCGGCAGCTTTTCGCCAAGTTCACTTACAGATTTTTCGGTACTGTAAATAAGCGTTTCGGCCTGGTTTTTAACTTCAACACCTTCACGTTTTTCTTTATCTTCTTCAGCAAACTGTTCTGCATCATTAACCATTTTTTCGACTTCTTCATCTGAAAGTCCACCTGAAGACTCAATTTTTATGGCTTGCTCTTTTCCGGTACCTAAATCTTTGGCGCTGACATGGACAATCCCGTTTGCATCAATATCAAATGTCACCTCAATTTGCGGTACTCCACGTGGTGCAGGTGGAATGCCTACCAGCTCAAAACGACCAAGTGTTTTGTTATCTGTAGACATCTCACGTTCACCCTGTAGAACATGAATGCTGACCGCTGGCTGATTGTCAGCTGCTGTTGAGAAAGTCTGGCTTTTTCGAGTAGGTATGGTCGTGTTACGCTCAATTAATTTCGTCATCACACTGCCCAGAGTTTCAATACCAAGTGAGAGTGGAGTCACATCAAGAAGCAGGACGTCTTTAACGTCTCCTGTAAGAACACCACCCTGGATTGCCGCGCCGATAGCTACAACTTCATCCGGGTTCACACCTTTGTGAGGTTCTTTGCCAAAAAATTCTTTGACCATTTCCTGAACTTTTGGCATACGTGTCATGCCGCCCACCAGAATGACCTCATTGATATCCTTTGAGGTGCAGCCTGCGTCTTTCAGTGCCTTGCGGCAGGGCTGAAGACAACCCTGAACAAGATCGTCAACCAATGATTCAAATTTGGCACGAGTAATTTTAAGATTTAAGTGTTTTGGACCTGACGCATCTGCTGTAATAAAGGGTAAATTCACATCTGTTTCGGAACTCGCCGACAATTCATGTTTGGCTTTTTCTGCTGCTTCACGTAGTCGCTGCAGTGCCATCTTGTCTTCACGCAGATCAATCCCGTTTTCTTTTTTAAACTCATCTGCAAAAAAAGTGATCAGCCGATTGTCAAAGTCATCTCCACCTAGAAAAGTATTGCCATTAGTTGATTTTACATCAAATACACCTTCACCAATTTCCAAAATAGAAATATCAAAAGTACCGCCACCTAAATCAAAAACTGCAATTTTCTCATCATGTTTTTTATCCAGTCCATATGCCATTGCTGCGGCAGTCGGTTCGTTAATGATTCGCAGGACATCAAGCCCAGCGATTTTACCGGAATCTTTAGTAGACTGACGTTGTGCGTCACTGAAATAAGCAGGAACAGTAATTACTGTTTCTGTAACCGTCTCTCCCAGATATTCCTCTGCAGTCTGTTTCATTTTCTGTAGAATGGACGCGGATATTTCCTGAGGCGAATAGTTTTTATCATCAACTTTCACATACGCTAAATCCTGATTGCCTTTAACAATTTCATAAGACACCATTTTTTTCGTATGCTTTACTTCCGCGGATTTAATGTTCTGTCCCATCAAACGTTTGATGGAATAGATTGTACGTTGAGGATTAGTTACTGCTTGTCTTTTTGCAACCTGTCCTATCAAACGTTCCCCTTCGTCATTAAAAGCAACCATCGAAGGTGTCGTACGTGTTCCTTCCGCATTTTGAATGACCTTCGGTTCACCACCCTCCATGATACTTACACATGAATTCGTGGTTCCTAAATCTATACCAATAACTTTTCCCATAATTATTCTCCTTGTTCTTTTATGAATTTCCCCCTTGACACAGCTGATTGTTTCCGGGGGGATTTAAATTAATTTTTTATAATTTTTTCAGCTTATATTATAAGCTCAATTTTTTCCTGAGACGCGGACCATTGCCGGACGAATAATACGGCCATGCAGTGAATAACCACCCAGACATTCCTCAACAACCTGGTTGTCAGGAACAGCATCCGAATCAACAACTCCTACAGCCTGGTGAATGTTCGGATCAAACTCTTCACCAACTGTATTAATTCTGGTAACACCAAATTTCTCAAAAACTTCATGTGTCATTTTATTGACCATCTCCAACCCGGCTATCATACTTTCCACGTCTGTATGGTCACTCTTAGCGTGAGAGATGGCTCGTTCAATATTGTCAAGAGAAGGCAGCAGTTCTTTGATTAAATCAAGATTAAAAAATTTGAAGCGGTCAGAGCTTTCACGAATCATGCGTTTTTTATAGTTTTCAAACTCTGCATTGACTCTAAGATAGCGGTCTTCCATATTCTTCGCTCTAGCGCGTTCCTTTTCCAACAGATCTTCTTCAGTTGACTCCGCTTCAACTTCAGGTTGCTCAGGTGAACCCGCTGCGATTTCAGACTCTATCTCTTCCTGCAGATTTACAAACTCTTCAGCTATTTTCGGTTCATCCGTTTTCAGCTTTTTTCCCACTGCTTCCTTCTTTTTTTTAGCACTCATAAGGATCTTAATTTATAACTTCAGTCGTAAGATTGTTCGGTAATTGTTTTTGACAATATTTTAGCGGTATAGTCGACCATGGATATTATGCGTTTATAATCCATACTTGTGGGACCGACAACTCCAATTGAACCTAACACATTTTGATTGTTGCGATAACTGGCGGTGATAAGTGAACAGTCCTGTAATTGTATTAAATCGTTTTCAATACCAATAAATATATGTACGCCTTTGTGCTTCATGGAATCGTCCAGAATTTTCATAATTGCGCTTTTCTGGTCAAAAGCATCAATTAACGAACGTAGAGAAGACTGTTCATGAAAATGAGAATCTAACAGGAGATTCATCTGACCGTCTATCAGCATTTCACCCGGCTGATTTAATTCAAAAGCTTTTTTGCCTAAACGTATAGCATGAGCTAAGAGATCATGATAACGGTTACGGTCATCAACCATACTCTGGTGAATTTCTTCACGAATTTCCTGCATTGAGTGATCTTTGAACTTGTCGTTCAGAAATTCTGCAACAGAGTTAAGAAATTCCTGGGATTGGCTATCCTTGGTAAAGATAATTTTGTCACGTACAACACCTGCTTTTGTGACTAAAATGACTAGGATTCGGTCCTCACTGATTTTTATTAACTCAATGCGTTGAAGTCGACTGACAGAAGCCTTGGGCGTGCTCACCACACAGGCAAATTTAGTGAGTTCCGCCAGCATACGCACTGCCTCTGCCAGGATTGCCTCTACCTGAGAACCCTGTTCATTAGAAACTTGAGAAATTTTTTCTTTAATCTGCTGCGATATGCTCGGAGGCGACTCTAAGGAGTTAACGTAAAACCTGTAAGCTTTGTCGGTAGGAACACGTCCTGCTGAGGTGTGGTTCTGAATCAAATAGCCCAGTTCTGCCAAATCAGACATAATGTTTCTGATCGTTGCAGGAGAAAGCGTGATTCCTATCGTCTTGGAAAGTGTGCGTGAACCAATTGGTTCTGAGGATTGTATGTAGTTTTCTATGATACTGTGAAGAACTAACTGTGCCCGTTCATTCAAAACTAAGTTATAACGGACTCCTTTTTTACCATTATCTAAAACTTTTTTTATCAAAAGAAAGACTCCTGCATCATTTTATCGGTATTAGCACTCAGTAAGGGGTAGTGCTAATAATTTAACTATTTTTAAAGAAATAAGTCAAGCAAAAGATAACAGCAGATAAAATTTAGGAAATAATTTAACAGAAGTTGCGATTAAAAAGGAAACTCATCAACTGTAAGTCAACGGCAGAGAAAAAACTGCAGCAAAAAGTACATTAGAAAGGGTTCCTTTTTTTACGGGATTCCAGAAACAATTCTATAATACTTCGATATTTATCTTCAAGCTCATCCTGTTCTTTAAATGACTGATTTTTTACTAATTTTAATTTTGAATCAGAGCTTTGAAAAGTAGAAATATGACTTAGTACCCACGAATCCTGTTTCAGGTTTATGAAAAACATTTTTGCTGACTCACCCTCAGCTTGCCTTTCGAAGCTAAAACGCAGCACAATCCTGCCGCGCTGCTCGCCCGTCCAGTAATGAATCAATCCCAACTCGGGATGCTCCAAATCACCTTCAACAGCACTGGGCCAGTTTTCTTTGATTTCTTCTTCAATCTTGTTCATTTTATCGCTAATATTTATGATGAAAAAAGTAATTGCTGAGCACTCTTACGAGTTTGCGCATCAGAAAATCGAAAAACCGCTCTGTCCATCCAATAGTGCAAAAACCCACTTGCGAGGCTGATTCCTACTAAGAAAGTATACCACTCAGAGTGCTGCAGCCATTCCATTAAAGCAGGCCAAACTTGTTCGCTGTATCGGCCGCCGGCTGAAACCGCCTCGATTTCAAAAAATGGTGTCATAATAACAGAAAACACGCAGAGGGAAATCAAAACCAACCAGGGCTTCCAAAATGTTTTTTCTGAGGATTTTTTCAGTGAAACGCTTTTCTGCTTTTCACCCGGTTTGACATCATTTCCTCCCATGTGCGCCGCCAGGCCAATCGCCGCCAGCCAATGTTGCAGAGTCCAAAGCAGCAAAAACTGAAACGGATCCAGCTGAAATGCGACTACTGCCATCATGCCTATACCTAATAAATACAAAATTCTGGGAAGACCGGAATCCTGAAGCCAAGCATTACGAACCATAAAAATTGTACTTCCGACAACAAGACAGGTTCCTAAGCGCAGTAACATTGGAACTCCCTCTAGCCCCCAATCCGTAATGAGATTTGGCAAAATATGTTTCTCCTGTAAAAAGGATGTTCCATGCAAAAGCTCCGCAATTATAACCAGTACTCCCCCTACTCCCCAACAAAAAATACGGTCCTGTTTATTAGCAGAAGCCGCGGATTCTGGATTCCAGCGGTGATGATAAAGCCTGAGAATTCCATAGTGCTGAGCCGCAAAATGATGTACTCCCCAGGCGAAATCAAGCAGCAGTAACCCGAGAATTCTTTCACTTACTGTAAAAGCTGAGAAAGATCCCGGTATGTAAAGCACAGCTAAAACACTTAAGACAATCAACAGCGGAAGAATTATGAACCGCTTCTGCTGATCTCTGCGTAGAGGTTTGTAGGCCCGTGTTCCCCAGGCTAAATAAAATGAACTGAATCGATGCGCAATCCAGAAAAGAAACACTGCGACTGCATAAAACATTTCCTGCAGTTGAGAAGGATTTAAAATGAGCAGCAGAAACGTCAACCATATTCCTGAATGCTGCCAAAATGCGTCCCACTTTGAGGACCTAATCCAACCTTTTGTATAATCGTTCATTTATTCTGCTTGAATATCAACGTTTCACAATATTAATAAAAATACTATTAGCCTAACATGAAAATGAGAACAAAATTTGAAGGAAAGCAAAAAACTTGCGAAAATTTCATTTATTACAGATGCTGTGCGTTCATAATTAACTCAAAAATGAAATAACAATGTTGCATTATTTTGCATACGGATCAAACATGAGTGCCCGGCGTATCCGTCACCGACTCGGTTGGTCGCCGCCACGTATCGCTGTGACTCTGCAGGATTACCTCCTTGCTTTTAATAAACAATCTGCCGATGGTGGAAAGGCCAATATTCAAGTTTCGTCCGGTGATGAGGTTGAAGGCATTTTATATTTTGTCAAAGAAGGTGACCTTTTGACGATGGACACTTATGAAGGCGTTTCTGAGCAACAATACAAGCGTCTTGATATTGAAGTCATTGACCTCTCCGGAAGACCGATGCCGGCAGTTGCCTATGTTGCCCTCAATACCGGACCTGAATCACGACCCACCGTTGAATATCTGAACTATCTGCTGGAAGGTGAACATCTCCTGAGTCTGGAATATGTTTCTCGTCTGGAAGAAATTGCGACTCTCTAAATTTACTTTTACAGGTAATATGTCCTTAACTCTCACAGAAAATCAGACTTTCAATCAAGACGGAAAATTCATTTCTGCGCTTAAAATTCCCCATTCGACTAATACTTCCGGTTGGGGCTCACTGTTGCTACCGGTGATTATTATCCGGAATGGTGATGGACCAACCGTACTTTTTACCGGAGGCAATCATGGTGATGAATACGAAGGTCCGATTGCGTTAAGAAAATTGGGGAATGAACTGAAAGCGGAAGACATTCAGGGACAAGTTATCATTGTACCTTTTCTCAATTTTCCCGCAATTTTGAAAGGAACGCGTCTTTCTCCGGTAGATGGTCTAAACATGAACCGCTCCTTTCCAGGAGATCCGGATGGTTCTATGACTCAGAAAATTGCGGATTTTGTTTACCGTGAACTGGTTTCGCGAAGTGACGTGGTGTTCGATTTTCACTCCGGTGGAAACTCAATGATTTTTGAGCCTTGCACTGTTTTGCATAAACTGGAAGACTCCGAACAAATGAAAAAAACGGTGCTTGCAGCAAAAAGTTTTGGTGCGCCATTAAGTCTTGTGCTACAGGAACTGGACAACAAAGGCATGCTAGATACGGCTGTTGAAAACGCCGGGAAAATTTTCATATCCACAGAACTTGGAGGTGGCGGTTTTGTAAGTCCGCGGACACTCACAATTGCGGAAAACGGAATCCGTAACCTGCTTCGTCATCTCGAAATCCTACCACCAGACGAATTACTTGTTCCGCAAACTCGATTCATGCAAACCCCTGATTTCGGTGGATATTTGATGGCTCCGCAAGAAGGTCTATATGAAACTTTGATTGAGTTGGGAGAATCCGTCACAAAAGGGCAGGTCATCGGACGCATTCACAGTCTAACCCAGATAGAAGATCCGGCAGTGGAAGTTCGTGCGCAAATTGATGGTGTACTTGTCACCAGAGCCGGACGTGCTCAAGTCAAAATCTGGGATACGATTGCAGTAATTGCTACTGATCTGGACGTTTCCGATTTTGAAACAAACTCTACAGATTAGCTATTGAAAGCGACTTGGATGAGCTGACTGATCAAATTCACATCGTTCATCCCAATCATTGCGTGAGGCACAGACAGTTGGAACTGGACGGTAATTGCAATAATAATTTTCTCCCTCAGCAAGTCCGGAAGGAATTGGAACTTTGTAGGTACGGCCATCTGCAAAGGTTGCCCAGAATCCCCAGGAAGTTGTCCGAAATCTTTTGAGTTTAACTCGGCGTGAAGGTGAAATATACTGATAATACGGATCCGTAAAAACCAGGGCACAGAGTTCAAGAACTCTTTGCTGTTGCACGGTAGGATAATTATATTTTGTAGTGCTTTCGGAACTGCTACAAGCTGCAAGGATAATTCCCAAGGATATGCAAAAAAATAAACAAAATAATTTAAAGATTGATCGATACTTTAAATAGCGCAAACCCAGCAATTGGAACACCTTGGGAGCGACTCCCCCAATTTGTCTGTATTTTTGTCTGCATTCAAGTGATTTGTCTGCATTTGTCTGCATCGATTTCGGGGCTAAGTCACTGATATTTGGTGCGAGAAGGGGGACTCGAACCCCCACACCTTTCGGCACCAGATCCTAAATCTGGCGTGTCTACCAATTCCACCACTCTCGCAATCCTTTTATGCTAACACTTTCAGTCGTCAATGTCGATAATTTAGCATCATTTATTCACTGACTGCGGCGGCATTCAGGGTTTTGAAATGATAGTCCAGCTTAACATCTTCAATTCCTGGATTAGCCCACATCAAACAATAATAACCCCTCTTTTCTGCTTTAAATGTTTTTTCCAGTTCACTAACAGAATCTTCTTTGACAGGATAGTGCTGTTCACCTTCCTCATGAAAATGGAGATTAAACGACAAAGCACCGTTCGCGTTAAACCCATACTCCAGTTGTTGAACAGGACTAAGATCAATACACTTTTCAAGATAACGTTTCGGCTTCAAAGTGATTGACACAATCTCCTCTTTTTTCGTGGACAAATTATGCGGCATACTGCCTTCATGTTTTTCCTCAACCCAGATTGTAAAAAAATAAAGCAGCAAACCTGCAATTGTGAAAGAGATGGAGTAACGTTTAAGAAGTTCCATAGGAAAAATTTAACTTAGAGTGTCGAAGAGGATTTTCCAAATTTGTTAATTCACAGCACTTTGGATGAACAGAATTATAGTTCGTTGTCTGCTAAATAATTATCGATAAACAAATCAAGGCGCGTCTCGTAACTATTTTCAACGACTATATCCGCGTACTGTTTTGTGGGTTGAATCTGCTCAAAAAAAACTGGCCGTACAAACTTCAGATATTGATTAAGACTGTACTCAGCACTTATTTCGTAATCCTTGATATCTCTCAGACACCTGCGGCTGACAGCAACATCTAAAGGTGATTCCAGATAAAAGGAAAATGAAAGCAACTGGCGGATATTTGGACGAAGCAACACATGTAAACCTTCAATAATCAGATATTTGTCCGGTACAATTTCAGTAAATTCAGTCGCACGTTTTCCTGTCTCATAAACAAAATCAGGTTTCAGTACTGATTCTCCGGCAGACAACTGAGTTAAATGCTGTTGGTAAAGTTCAAAATCGAAAGCTTGTGATACATCGTAATCGTAATGATCAGAAGGAATGTGATCCGGCCGGTCATAGTAGTAACTGTCCAAAGGCAACACCACAGTTTTTGGCAAACGCTCAACCATTAATGCGGTAAAAAGCGTTTTCCCGCAGCCGGAGCCGCCAGCTACCGCAAAAATTTTCATTTTTCTTCTGCTCCGACAAAGATACTTTTATCTTTTAATGCGTCTAAATCTCTAGTTTCCCCACTTTGTATTTCTTCCGCAATATCCATTACAGTCAAATATCTATCTAATGGTTTCGATCTTTTCTTAGCAAGCGCGTCTTTTTTCTGCTGTAGCTTTGCCTGTTCCAGAAAATCCCAGACATGAACTACCTTGCCTTTGCGTGTAACAGTTATCTCGCGAATTTCTTTTTCAGAAAAACCGGACTTAGAGGCTGCGTCCAACAGCGTCTGCATTTCTGCAATAAACTTTTGCCTCTCTTTTTCTGCAATGAGCGCTTTTTCATCTTCTTCCGCGTAATTCTGTGCCAGGACTTGTTGAACAGAAAAGTCCGCAGCCTCCCAGAAGAAAAAAATTGCCGGAATTAAAAACAGAAACAATATTCGTTGCATCACTGTGTTTTTGAGTATGAATTATGCATTATTGCTTTGCGAAACAAAGGAAACGCAAAACCCTGTTAAATTATCATGCAATCCTTGAGCAAAATTGATCCTGGTCAGCCAGCTCATTTGCTGAGTCGGCAGTTCAGGTTTTTGCTTTTTAGCTAAATTTACAGCATGTCCCCATTTCTATTGTATTTTCAGTGTATCTTAAATCAGTAAATCTTCAATCTCGATTTTTCCTGCTGCTCCTGTTACCGCTGTTTTTTGCTGCCTGTACAGACGATGTGCAAATTCACAAATCGGCTCTACGTTATTTTGATGAAGGTAACGCGGCTTTGAAACATCGGGACTATCAGGTCGCAATTTGGAACTACCAGAAAGCTATCAGTTTAGACAGTGAATCCCCAAATTTTCATTATAATCTTGGTTTAACTTACTACGAAATAGGTAACTACAGCGAGTCAATTGATTCATTCAAACGTGTAGAATCAATGGTTCCGAGCCAAACAGACACATATTACAATCTCGCGCTGGCGCACTATAAAATGTCAAACAGCCGTTTGGCGGACATTTACTTCAATCGTTACCAGGATATGCTCAGCTTGAGAAAAGCCCAGGAACGTTTAGTAGAAGTGCGCAAAGAACAAGAACGTGACGCCAAAATTAACGCAGCAGAAGCTAAACCAAAAAAATTAAAAAAAAGCTCTTCCCTGACAAATAATAATACCACGCTCAAAAAACAATCGAGTTCCGGCAAATTAACTATTCCTGGCTGGGAGTGACCATTTGAATGGCCACTTGCTTTACTAACTCAGTTTAAAGCACATCACAGAAATCTTCCAAAAATACACTGCAGCAATTTAGTGCCTGTTTCTTGTCTCTGCTTCCCAATGACATCGTCACCTTAATTCAGTTAGGAAAAAACGTTCCCTGTGCAGAGTAGAAGGGAACTTTCAGCTGATTTATCTGTTTAGGCACCGCTCAACCCGCGACTTGCAAAGGACCAGCTCTGTATGATCTTGATGCTGTACCTGCAATTGATTCCTTGAATCTTTGAATTTGAAGAGCTACCATTAAAGCCTTAGCACTCACACCCCTTCAAACTTTAAGAACAGCGGAAACAATGGCTTCAGTTCAGAAAAACTACCTGCATCAATTTGAACTGAAATACGGTAGCAATCCTCATCAAAAACCTGCCGCGATTTACTCCCTGGACAAAGAAACCTTCCCTTTTTCCGTACTGAACGGGCAACCTGGCTACATTAATTTACTGGATGCAATTAACGCCTGGCAGTTAGTAGCAGAGCTCGACGAAGCATTGGGGCTTCCGGCGGCAACNTCTTTTAAACATGTCAGCCCCGCGGGAGCTGCTGTAAATGTGCCTCTTGATGAAACTCTGCGTGAAGTTTATGGATGTAAAAACCAGGAACTTACTCCGCTGGCAACAGCATATATTAGAGCACGCGGTGCGGATCCTTTGTCTTCATTTGGAGATTTTATCGCACTCAGCAGGAAAGTCGATGTGCAGACTGCAGAGATTATCAGGAAAATGGTCTCAGATGGAATTATAGCACCTGATTATGATGAAGATGCGCTCAAACTGTTAAAAGAGAAAAAAGGTGGTAAATACATAATTTTATCAGCAGATCCGGAATTTGAATCTCCGGAACTTGAGTTCAGAGAAGTTGGTGGAGTAGTTTTTTCACAACTGCGTAACACCATCAAAATCAATGAAAAATCCTTATTGACTGAAGTTGTCACCAAAAACACAACTTTGCCGGAAGCCGCAAGTCGTGATTTAGTGCTCGCCTCAATTACCTTAAAATATACTCAGTCTAATTCTGTGGCCTACGCGCTTGATGGACAAATGATCGGCATCGGAGCAGGACAACAAAGCCGTGTTGACTGTACCAAACTGGCGGGACGCAAGGCTGATGCCTGGTTTTTAAGGCAGCATCCTAAAGNCCGGAATTTACCTTTTCATGAANAAGTTGGCAGTGTTGAACGCACAAATGCACGTATCCTCTGNATAGAAGGCGGCATGACTGCACCTGAACTGCGTGCGTGGNAAAGTCTTTTCAAAGGTCCCGCCGAAGCACTTTCCGTGATAGAAAAAGAAGAATGGCTGACGAAACTTGCGGGTGTNNGTTTGTCTTCAGACGCATTTTTNCCTTTCCGTGACAACATAGACCAAGCCTCCAANCGCGGTGTGCANTATGTTGTTCAACCCGGAGGAAGCAATCGTGACGAAGAAGTAATCGCTGCAACAGACGAATATGGAATGGTGATGCTCTTTTCCGGAATAAGGCTTTTTCATCATTGATTGCTTCACTTNCTGAGAAAGATAATTANAAAATATCCACAAATGATGAACCAGCAGAAAGCCNCTTAGTCGTGTCATTTCTAGCAAAGCGAGAGATCTATTTTATGTTATCAATCTAATACCAGAAAGATTTCCCTATTCGGCAGAAATGACAATTTTTTGGTTTATGAGTTTTTAGCTGACNATCATATATATTTTACAGAATTAATTCAGGAGGCATTTTGATAAAATTGTATGATTTAGCAGGTACAGATGAAAACAGACGATTCAGCCCTTATTGCTGGAGGATACGTATGTCGCTGGCACATAAGGATTTGGCTGTAGATTGCCAGCCGTGGAGTTTCACTGCTTCAGANAGAAGATCCAATCTGTGAATGGCGTAATAAAATGCTTGGCCTGCATGATAGTCTTGCGGGGAAGGCTGTGGGGTACTCAGTTTGATAATAATTCTACCAACACTTCAAAACATAAAATAACTTTATTAACAAAACATGTCCGACAATAACACTACACCGGTTCCGGCAACCGATTTTATCCGTAACATTATTCGTGAAGATTTANCCTCCGGNAAACATCAACAAATCGTAACCCGTTTCCCGCCTGAGCCAAATGGTCATTTACACATCGGACACGCAAAATCAATTCACCTCAATTTCGGAGTTGCCAACGAATTTGCCGGTAAATGTTTCATGCGTTTTGATGATACAAATCCAGTCAAAGAAGATGAGCAGTATGTAGAAGGTATCCTGAAAGACGTACGCTGGCTGGGGTATGACTGGGGAGAGAATCTGACTTACGCATCAGATTATTTTGAGCAGTTGTATGAGTTTGCGGAAGAGCTGATCCAAAAAGGGAACGCGTATGTTGAAAGTCTTAATGCAAAAGAAATCCGAGACTTACGTGGAACATTGACAGAACCCGGAAAGGACAGCCCATACCGTGAACGCAGTGTTGAAGAAAATTTGGCTCTCTTCCGGAAAATGCGTGAAGGTGAATATGAAGACGGTTCCCTCGTTTTACGAGCCAAAATTGACATGTCTTCACCGAATATTAATCTGCGTGATCCAGTGCTTTACCGAATCCGTAAAGTTTCACACCAGCGTACCGGAGACAAATGGTGCATTTATCCGCTCTATGATTTTACTCACGGTTTATCGGACGCACTGGAAGGCGTAACTCATTCACTCTGCACGCTCGAATTTGAGGATCACCGTCCTTTATACAACTGGATCCTGGCTGAAGTGAGCGCACCGTGCCTACCAAGGCAAATCGAATTTTCGCGGCTTAACCTGCGTTACAGCGTCTTGAGTAAACGAAGACTGATTCAACTTGTTGAAGAAGGACACGTTGAGGGTTGGGATGATCCACGCATGTTAACACTTTCCGGATTGAGGCGACGAGGTTATCCTGCATCTGCAGTACGTTTATTTTGTGAACGTATAGGAATTTCCAAAAGCGATAACAACATTGAAATGAATGTCCTCGAAGATTGCGCGCGTGAAGAGCTCGACAAAACCGCACCCCGCGCAATGGCTGTTTTAAAACCCTTAAAAGTTGTCATTACAAATTATCCNGAAAATCAAACCGAAGAATTTGAACCGGCACGGCATCCAAAAAATCCGGAAATGGGATCACGCAAAGTACCTTTTTCAAGAGAAATTTACATCGACCANGATGATTTTCGGGAAGATC
The DNA here is from genome assembly GCA_002685535.1 of Deltaproteobacteria bacterium. Lineage (GTDB taxonomy): Bacteria > SAR324 > SAR324 > SAR324 > NAC60-12 > Arctic96AD-7. The sequence continues at coordinate 7,146 of NYXK01000068.1, read as the reverse complement.
CGCCACCGAAATATTTTCGGCTNTCTCCGGGAAAAGAAGTAAGACTCCGTTATGCATACGTCATCCGCTGCGATGAGGTTATTTATGAAAACTCTANAGTGGTGGAACTCCNCTGCACNTACGATCAGGCGACACGTTCCGGTGCAAAAGCAGAAGGNCGCAAAGTAAAAGGTATTATCCACTGGGTTTCCGCACAGCATGCAGTAACTACGGAAATTCGTTTGTATGATCGGCTGTTCGCAGCCCCTCATCCCGGACGTAATGATCCGGAAGGAAATTTTCTCAATGACTTAAATCCGGAATCGGTTGAGGTTATTAATGACTGTAAAGCTGAGCCTGAATTAAGTGCTACAGTCCCGGAAGATGTTTTTCAATTTGAACGTGTCGGTTATTTTTGTGTTGATGCAACAAATTCACGTCCGGATGCATTGGTCTTNAACCGGACAGTAACCCTGCGTGACACATGGGCCAAACTGGAACAGGAGCAATCCGGACAGAACTGAAGGACATGAAAAGATGGTCAATCCAACATTGCATCAACTTTCAAAATTCNCTCTTTCCTGCATAGTTTTTTTCAGTTTCATCTTTGGAACACTGCCTTTAAAGGTTTTGGCCTTTGACGATGCTGCAGAAATAAATCACACCTACCTGAATCAGGAAAATTTTCTTGATATAAAGTCCTATCAATTTAACAAATTACGTGAAGAAGAGTGGTATGAAAGTAGCGGAGGATGGCGTCTTACCGGAGGAAGTCTGGGCTTGGACCTGCTTTATTCGCAGCTTGAAGTGCGTTTACCTCACTCTATTTCTGAAGAAACTACAGTTATTTTTCTTGCAAAACAACAGGAATTTTACGAAATAAAACCNTTCCGTTATCAGGTGGAAGTAGAATGGCGTCCTTATAATTTGGCGGCATTTTCACTACTTGGCATGCCTGAATATGACAAACGCAAAGCAGATCAGGGCGCTAGTGTCACTCTGGGCAAACGTCCGTGGAATTACCTGCGTTTCCAAAAATTGTTTCAGGATCTGTATTACAACGAAAAAAATTTTTNCGACAATTCCTACTATTCACCTCATCCAATTGAAAATTATCTGGAAGGCGCGTTTCGCNTAAATAAATGGCGCACACGCTTCAGTCATTTGCTGGATAAACCGTATAAACAAGTTTTTCCAAAAGAGGANCTGACTGTCACCTACAAAGGTCAGGACAGCAGTGCGGTGCTGNATTACCACTACGGNAAGCAGAGTATGGCCGGGCTTAGCTGGCGCAGCTTTGACATTCGTAAACGTCGTGAAACAACAATTACGACTGAGGCTGCATCACCGGATAATCGTGACCAGCAACTGCTTTATAGTTCGATNGATTTATATTGGCTGCATCCTGTAAGTGAAAAAATTCACGGCACGCTGGGACTGCGCGAAGACCGTTTTCAAAATATTTTTCGNCAACTCAATCTCGCCCTGGACGATTACGATTTCCATTTATGGACCGCGCAGCTTTACGGAATTTTAAGGCACCAAACCGAGACAGACAGATTTTGGGAATATGGATTTTATGCTGGAGATACGGACAAAGTTACGGACTACNTCAGTAAAGAACAACAGGATAAAACACNCAGAAAAACTGAGCTTAAGCTACGTGTCAGTTGGGAATTCCAGGATTTGAGCAGGCAGTCTGCTTTGATGTTAACCACCAGTTGGAACATAGATGATTTTTTCAATGACTTCTGGGACGGNGGTAATATCTCTTATCAACGGATTTTCTAGTTTGTTAGGAGAATTCCAATACGAAAAGCCGGGTTCTAATTAAACTTTGGCGTTCCCACTAGGTTTTTCATCAAGCATGGTTCCGATCGTACGTGCCTGCGCACCTTTCTTTTGTGCGAGCAAACAAAGGTAATCATGCCCGATGGTTGCCGCCGCCAGTGCAGTAATTTCTGCATGGTCGTAAGCAGGTGCAACTTCCACAATATCCATTCCAATTAAATTTAGATCTCCCAGCGAATGCAGAATAGCCAATGCTTGAACGGTACTTAATCCACCCACAACCGGTGTTCCTGTTCCCGGTGCGAAAGCGGGATCAAGGCAATCTATGTCAAAAGTGATGTAAACAGGATCACTGGAATTAACAATTTCGTGTATATACTTATTTACTTCCTGCACACCATGGGTATGAACCCAGGGCGCATGCAGAATGTTGAATCCGTGAGTACAATTATTTTGGGTACGAATTCCGATTTGCACCGATTTTTCCGGAACAATGATTCCTTCACGCGCCGCCCGTAAAAACATGGAACCGTGATCAATCCGCTCTCCATCATCGTCCCAGGTGTCAGAATGCGCATCGAAATGAATCAGTGAAATAGGTCCATGTATTTTATGGTGTGAACGCAACAAAGGGTAAGTGACAAAATGATCTCCGCCAAAACTGAGTAAAGAAGTTCCCTGCTTTAGTATTGTNTCAGCATGTTTTTCGACCTTCTCGACAATATTTTGCGGAAAGCCGTAATCCAACCAAACGTCGCCATAATCCACAACAGCCAGATGATCAAAAGGATTGAAATTAAATGGAAAGCCGTCAAGTGATGCAACNTCNGTTGAAGCNGCACGAATNCCGCGAGGTCCAAAACGGGCTCCNGGACGATTGCTAGTGGCACTGTCGAAAGGNATCCCGGTCACTGCTACATCAACTCCAGCCAAGTCACGTGTGTATTTTCTACGTAAAAAACTGATCGCACCTGAAAATCCCATGTCGTTAGAGCGTCCGTATAAATTNTCACGCCTAAAAGCACTGTCACCAACTGTGGTCATAATTCTCCTTTATAATATTACTTTTTAAATAAATTAATTTTTCGCACCGCTTTTGATAGCCTCTATTGTGTCGATCAATAAACGTCCCTGTTCAACTTCATGAAAACGGAGCAGCGAGACACCTTGCCANAGAGCAATGCTGGAAACTACTGCGCCAGGGATGTCACGTTCCGTAATATTTAAGATGCGTCCCTGAGAAACTCCGGCCAGAAAAGATTTNCTNGAAGGTCCGAGCAGCAAAGGTAAGGCGAATTCATGCAGTTCTGAAATTCTCCGGATGACCTCAAAGCTGTATTTTTCTTTTCCACTGATGAAAAAACCCATCCCTGGATCCAGCACAATTTGTGATTTAGCAATTCCGTTTGATTCAGCAAACTGCAGACGTTCACGGAAAAATCCCTTGAGGGTGTCCAACACATCCACGTAATCTGAATCCTGTCTGCTTGTACGTGCTGAACTATCTTTGGAAAACATCAAAATCACAGGCACTTGATATTCCGCGATCACTTTTGCCATTTCTGTATCACCGCGCATGGCAGTTACATCGTTGACGGCATCGGCTCCGGCTTCAAGTGATTGACGGGCAACTTCTGCTTTCCAGGTGTCTACTGAAATCCAAATTTCGCTTTCTGCGCGAATTTTTTGAATGAGAGTAATCACCCGCTGCAGTTCTTCATCAAGCGATACGTCAGTACTTCCGGGACCGGATGATTCACCGCCTATGTCGAGCCAGTCTGCACCGTCTGCAATCATTTTCCGGGCCTGCGTAATAGCGGCATCAAATTTGAAATAAAGTGAGCCGTCAGAAAAAGAATCCGGGGTAGTATTCAGAATCCCCATCAAGCGTGGACTATCAAGTTTTAATGATTTCCCTCTGGAATGAAGTGTGCGTGAGGGTAGTTCAAACGGTGCGGAAAACATCGGTCTTTTTAAGGATTATTATATAATAAAGAAAAAATGCTCCTCCATTACAAAACCAGTTTACCAAAATACTCAACTCAAAAACTGAAGATATACTGATGTTGTCTTCCGGACTTGGGAAATATATAGCACCGACATCGCTCGGAGCAGGATACGCAATCACCAAAATGCTCTCACTGCGTATGCTGGATCCAGAGTTGGCAATTGCTCAGGATTTCACTTATCAGTTTCTAGCCGGAATTCTTCTGGGCTTCGCGCTGCGGCCTGTTACAAACCAGATATATTGGAAAAGAACAACCTCTATTCTGTTTTTCTCAATGTTTTTGCTGATCCTCGGACCGGTTGGACAAATATTACGACAGAGAATTTGGGGCATCCCGTTTGATGACACTTTTTGGCTGCTCCTGTTTGCTGAAATTATCGTGGCATTTGTTGTCAGTATTTTGGCAACCATCCTGCTTCCTGCACAGCAGCAAACCATCAGTCCGGGTTTGCTTTGGAGAAGATATAAAAAAGAATTAAACCTTTCCGGATTGCTGAAATTGTTCAGTTGCGGTTTGCTTTACGCATTGTTATTCCTGATTTTTCAAAGCATCTTTGATGAAAGTTTTGCTGCACCGTTCTGGATGGGACGCCTGGAGGAATTATTAAGTTTACCGCCTATTTCTGCGCAGGAAAAAATACTCCTGCTGTGGGCGCAAGGCCTCCTCAATGCACTTATTCTGCTGCCTTTATTTCTTGTCTTTCTGCGGGAAAAGGTAGAGCTGATTGTAGTCTTTGGTTCACTTTCATTTATAGTGGCGGTTTTTTCACCCGCCTTTGCTAATTTTCAACGCATAGAACCGCTGTTGCTGGTCGACCAGGTTTTTATCGGTTTTTGTCTGCACTTCATTTTTGTAAGCGGAACTGTTTTTTGTTTTGGACGGAAAATAAAATAAGAACTACTGAAGAAATTAAAATGCTTAGACCAACTCAAGAACCAAGAATAATATGAATTTATTCGCAGAACGAAATTCCAGGATTGAAACCGAAAACGCATTCAAGGTCGGACCGCACATTGTTCGCGTAGAACAACAAAAATGTGCTGTAATAAAATTAAATTTGGGTGAGCCCGACTTTTCGGTACCGCAACATATTAAGGCGGAAATCAAACGGCAACTGGATCTGGACAACACACATTATTGTGATCCCAAAGGCCTGCTTTCCCTGCGTCAGGCAATCTGCTACCAAATCAATGAAACCCGTGGTTTAAAAACTAATCCGGAACAGGTGGTTGTTTTTCCGGGAGGGAAACCATCTATTGGTTTGGCTCAGCAAGTTTACTGTGAACCGGGAGACGAGGTAATATATCCGAGTCCCGGATTTCCAATTTATGAATCTTTCATTCGTTATGTCCGTGCTATTCCGGTACCGCTACATCTTGAGGAATCCGCAAATTTTACGTTTTCTCCGGAACAACTGGAAAATTTAATTACGCCCAGAACCAAGCTGATTTACCTCAACTTTCCATCCAATCCTACTGGAGGGGTTGCCGGAAAGGCACTGCTTGAAGCAACTGCTAAAGTTATTTTGGAACGCTGTCATCCAAACGTACGCGTTTATTCCGATGAAATCTATGAAAACATAATTTTTGACGCACAACAGTACCGCTCAATTTCCTCTGTTCCGGAAATGGAGGAACGCACAATTATTGCCGGTGGTTTTTCAAAAACTTATGCCTGGACAGGCGGTAGAATCGGTTACGCGGTTTTTCCGACTGTAAAAGAGGCAGACGTTTTTAAAACTCTGAACATCAATTATTTTTCCTGCGTTCCGCCTTACAATCAGGAAGCAGCGAAGGAAGCACTTGAAAATCCGCTTTCCAAAGCTGCTGTAAAAAAGATGGTGGAAACTTTTGAGGCCCGCCGTAATTTGATTTGGCTGAAAATCAATGAAATCCCCGGAATCACCTGCCAAAAACCCGGAGGCGCGTTTTACTTATTTCCAAATATTTCCGGAGTTTGTGAAAATCTAGGTCTCATCGAAAAGCACCAGCGTCTCAGCAAAGAGCAGCAAAGTTCCCCGGACTACATTTTCCAGATGTTCGCGCTTTATGAGCATCAAGTCGCAGTACTGGACCGCAAATCTTTCGGACAAATCGGCGCAGACGGAAAATACTTTCTGCGCCTTTCAATAGCCGCGGATCAAGCAGTGCTGGAAGAAGGTGTCCGGAGATTAAAAGCAGCCAGTGAGGATCTTTCCGGACTGGATAAATTTTTGAAAGAACGCCCAGATTTGATCCCTGCCTGAATTTTTGCCTGATTCCGTATGAGGGCTGCAAGCTTTTCTGGATTTTCAGCATGCTCGACTTTAGAAAAACTCCATAATTTTACATATCGTCTGGATCAATTCCTGGAACCTCCGTTAGTCCGGCAAGTTGCTTCCAGTTAACCGGATATGCCGCATAGAAGATGCTGCACTCATCATCAGTTTCGTAGGCAATATGATTATCTTTTGGAACGAACATCATATCACCGGGACCAAGATTGTAGGCTTCCCCATCACACATCAAACGAAAGTTTCCTTCGTGACAATAGATAATTTCGTCACATGTTAAATCCCAGGGGATGGAAACTTTTTTAAGGAAGTTCACTCCTCCCGCCATGCTTTCGCTATTGCGTATTGTTACAAATGGCTTGATGAAGGTTCCGCCGTCTTCCAGTCCATCTTTGCGATGTTGAATATCGGCTCGTTTAAAAACAGTAGGTTTAGGCATGTCTGCTCCTTTTAGTGTTTAAGAAAGTGAGCTGATGTTTTTATTAACATCAGCAAATATCCGTTTCCACCAACTCTGAAATAGCAGAATCAAGGAAACTGGTGAATTCCGGATCGTTGCCCGGTGAAGCTACGCAGTGTCCCCACGGCGAATCGTAAATTCGCAACTCTGCGTTTTGCATCTGTCTCACCTCAAGTTTGTTATCTTCCGGAGGAAAATATAAGTCTGAACTGGAGGCAATCACAATTGTTTTGGCCTGAATCGCACTCAGAGCAAGCTGAAAATCTCCTCCATAAAGCGGATTTGCACTTATGTCCGCGGTTTGCCAGGTTCTTAATTTTGCCAGCAGATTATTCGCATCCCAATTCAAATGATCCTCTTCCCAGTCCTTTAGCAAATCTTCGGGAGTTTCAAAACCCAAATTTCGGAAAAGGCCTTCGCGGTAAAAGCTTTGTGAAAATGCCCATCCCGCATAAACACGCGCAAATGCTTTCAATCCCAATTCGGGAGGAGAATCATAATGTCCACTCTGAAAATTTTGATCAGCAGCACTACTCTCAGTGTTATGGTTCCTTTGCATAGGAGAAATGGTGTTGGTTGAACCCCCCTGATTAGTGTTGAATGCCCTATTAGGAAGATGGTAGAATGGTCACTTT